>JABDIY010000110.1 GCA_013003535.1 Acidimicrobiales bacterium
GGTCTTCGATCTCACGGCTGAGATCGTGGACTGGGAGATAGAGCCCGGCAAGTTTGTGGAAGCCTGGACCTACAACGGAGTCGTCCCTGCGCCCCAGTTCATTCTCGATCGTGGTGATGACATCGAGGTCCGCGTGGTGAACAACCTGCCGCTGGGCACAGACATCCATTGGCACGGTGTACACACCCCCAACGACCAGGACGGCGTGGCGCCCTACACCCAGGACCTCATTGCGCCAAACGGTGGCACCTTCACCTACAAGTTCACGGTGGTGGACGATGCGATCGGCATGTACCACGCTCACAACCACGCCCAGATTCAGGTGGTCAACGGTATGTTCGGGGTCTTCCGGGTCGGAGAAAACCCCATCCCCTATGGCCAGACAATCAGCGGGGTAACTATTCCTGACAGTCTCGATCTCGCAGTTGATATGCCGATGATCCTCAATGACGCCGGCACAATCGGTCTCAGTCTCAATGGGAAAAGCTTCCCGGCCACAGAGCCGCTGGTGCTCAATCAAGGTGAATGGGCCAGCATTACCTATTACAACGAGGGTCTCACTAGCCATCCAATGCACCTCCACCAGTTCCCGCAACTGGTGTATGCCAAGGACGGCATTCCCCTCGATCAGCCGTACTACGTTGACACACTCAACGTGGCTCCCGGCGAGCGATACACCGTTCTGATGCGAGCCGACGATCCTGGCGTATGGGTCTGGCACTGCCATATCCTCAACCATGTTGAACGCGCCAACGGAATGTTCGGCATGGTCACGGCAATCATCGTGAACGAAGATCCCACCTTCGATCCAGCTGCGGTTCCGATCGATCCAACCAATTGGCGCAACACCGCTGGCGAACCGATCGATCGTACCTTGCTGGACGGCATCGACGGGGCGACGCACAACAACAGCGACGGGGCGTGAGGCCACCGATAACCAGTCTCGGCTCCGACGGATGAACGCATGGTGCCCTCGGACCTCGGTTCCGAGGGCACCGGCCTTTTTCAGGTGCCTAGGGCGGCGGGGCTGAAACATACCGAAGTGCATGCTCCAGCGTGTCGGTGACTGACCCCTCGTTCGAAACCGACTGGGCGGTCGGCCATGGGTCCCGAGCGGCCATCGCCTGATCAAGGATCGCTGGTGTTGCGTCGGATGCTCCGTCGGCCCCTGTGCGATTGCGAAGCGCAACCCGCCGTTTCGTGGTGTCGATCTCGGCCACACATTCCAGCTCCACGAGTCCGGCGTCCCAAGACGAGGCCAGGAGACGAGCGTTGCGCCGAACCTCGGCGCTCGGCCAACTCGCATCAATGATCACAGACTCGCCTCGAGCCATGAGCAAGGCCGCCTGATCCAACAGCGCGGCATACAGGCGAGCGGTGACCTCAGGTGTGTAAATGCCCTGTTCAAATTCCGCTCGGGCGTGCTCGCCGTGGGCATGCCCCGTGATGTCTTTGCGAAGTTCATCGGAGTTCAACACGATCCACCCCATCGAATCGCCCAGCCCCCGAGCGAGAGTTGACTTCCCGGTACCGGGTCCACCGCCTACCAGCACCAACCGGACCGCCGAGTATTCGAGATGGCGGAGGCAAAGGTCGTGATACGTGCGGGCTTCCGCGGCACCGCTGAAGTCGCCCTGCCCATAGCGAAGAAGTGCCACCTTTGTTCGAACGTGCGCTCGGTAGGCGACGTAGTGGTGTGCCAGCGAGGCGGGGTGGTGCTCGTTCGAAAACTCGGTGTAGTAATCCATGAATCGGCGGGCGACCGTTGGGCCCGCGAGACGATCGAGGTCCATGGCAAGAAAGGCCGTATCGGCCAGGACGTCCGCTACGCGGAGCCCACGGCTGAAGGCGAGGCAATCGAGGATTTGCGGACCCTCGGGCAGACAGAAGATGTCTTCTGCCCGAAGGTCGCCGTGGCCGTCCTTCACGAGACCCTTCCGAATCCGCCAGTCGAACAGTTCGCCGCGTTGGGAAAGATATCGATGAACGAGCGTTCGGGCGCGGTCAACCGACCGGAGGTCCAGTGCCGAACCTACAAACGGGTTCATGGACTCGAAGTTGTTCCTCCAGTTGAGCCAGACGCCGTCACGAGAAGCCCAATCTTGTGCGTCGGGTGCAGGCCCAACATCGGCATGGAACGCAGCAATCGTGCGAGCCACTCCCCGAATCACGGCTTCCCACTCAGGGCAATCCAATAACAGTGGCAGGCGCCTCTCAGCTGGCATTCGTCGCATCACGAGTATGCGGTCGGTCAGAACGTCGTTCTCCACAACGTCGGCGGTTCCCAAGTAGACCGTTGGGGCAAACCGTCGATTGAGAACCAGTTCGTTGGTCACCGCGGCTACTCGATCCTCCGTACCGGAATAATCTAGGAACTCCAGTGAGACCGGCTTGAAGAATTTGTACGCTCGCTCACCTCTCAAAAACACGGTAGAGATGTGTGTTTCAAAGATCTCATTTGGAAATTCGTTGTCCCTCACTGACGCTAGACCTCCCGATGAACCACGAAGACGGGGACCGTGGCATTCTGAACGATCTGCAGGGCAGCCGAGCCAAAGACCAGTCTGGAGATGCCGCCACGATCACGGGATGCCACCATCAACGCCGACACCCCGGAAATTCGAGCATAATCGACCACGGTCTCGACCCGGTCTCCGCCGAAGAGCGTGACGCACTCCGGTGCTGAGGTCCCGAGACTTGCGAGGCGATAGGCCGCATGCTGCAATGCAACGGACTCAACCGGCACAGGTTCCTGACCCGTTCTGCCCATCGAGAACATTGGTGTCTGCGCTAGGTCCATGACCGTGACGAGGATGGGGTCGAGTGCCAGGGCGGTTACAAGTTCGGTCATCGGCGCCAGAAACGGACCGGGGTCGACCTCGGTATCGATACAAGCCATTAGCGACCCGTCGAGGCTGAACGAACCAACCGCAACACTCGGTCCGACGAGTAGGGCATAGCCAGGTGGTGAATAGTGGACGAGGTCCTCAGCCACACTGCCGCCCACAACCGGCCGGGAATGAGGGTGGGTCGCCGTCGCTACCACGATGAGGGGATGCCCTTCACCAAGCCTCGTCTGCAGCGCTTGATAAACTGGGGACCCGCTGACGACGGAGGCGACCTTCACCTCGGGTAGCCCGTTGGCCTCGATCCACCGCTGGGCGGAAGCCTCCATTCCCGCTGCGGTCGTCAGCGACGGCGCCACCGTTACCGCAATTGCACCGACATTCAGACGACTGGCGACGGCGGCTCCCACTGGGACAGCCCGCAGGGATGCCACCGTTTCGTCAAATGGGATGATCACCTCGGTAAACATGAGGACCTCCGCACCGAGCGTGACCCGACGCCTAGAGGATCGGTAGGGACCAAGGTCCAAACCGGGCGGTGTGTTTAGAGAGGTGTAGTAAGCCAGCCGCTTACCAGTCCATCAGCTTCGCTAAACCTCAATGGTGACGGGAATCCGGGGGGCTTCACTGCCACGACCGAGACGGACACGGTATCCAACACCCGCTCCGCCGTGTTGCCCATGACCAAACCGCTGATCCCGCTTCGGGCAACAGTGCCGATCACCAAGGTGTCCGCGCCGAGCTCTCGAATGGTCGAGGGGATGATCTCGGCTGCCTCGCCCCGTTGAAGATGAATCGCCCACTTTGTTTCGGATGGACGGCGCTTGTCCAGCAAGTCTTCAAGGAATAGCCTGACCCCGCGTTCTTCCGCGGCGAGCATTTGATCGATCTCGCCTCGGCGTGCTCTCCAGAAGGCCGATTCTCGCAGCGTCTGTTCGCCGTACAACTGCCACGCCGTGACCACGTCAACTACCGCTCCCGCCGGGGCAAACGTGGCAGCCATCTCCAGGATCTGACGATTGAGTTCCTCCTCCGCGGGGTTTGGATCCACAGCGGCGAGGACCCGTTGTGTACTGGAACCCGTTGGATGAATCAACCACACCGGCGCCGGTGACTTGCGGAGAAGGCGGCGCTCCAGCGCATGGTTGCCGTGCGGTGAGCCGGCAGGAAGCGCTACCAAGTCATAACACTCAAGGTGCAGCCGTCGCAGTGCCACCAAGGCTGGGTTTCCCACCTCAATGGACACGGCCGCGCCGGAACACCCTGCGGCACGGCTCCACCGAGCGATTTCTTCCTGGAGCGACTGTGTTTGATCTCGTTGAACCTCTTCGAAATAGTCCCGGTCGTGGATGAGTTCCTGCATCCGAGACGGCGCATCAATCGTTGCAAGAACGTCCATAACCGCCCCATGCTTCGTTGCGAGCAAATGGGCCGCAGCCATCGCGGCGGCGTTGTCAACATCCGCCAAGGGCACAAACAGGACCTTTCCGAACGTGCTCATAACCGGCGGACCTTCGAGGGTTGGCTACTGGACATCATCAGCTTGATGAGAAGACTCCAAAGCGATGTCCCGATCCCGCACCCGAGCGCTGGGGACCGGCATGACCGGCTGGGTCGCCCGATGCACCAGACCCATCGTGATGCTGCCCATCGTTTTACGACGCATGTCGTTCCGGCTCCGCATGCCCGTGACAATGAAGCTGGCGCGTCGTCGAGCAGCGAAGGCAGTGATGGCTTCGATCGGGTCGTTCGACTGGATTATTTCCCAACGAACATCAACATCCGCCGAGGTGGATTCGGCTCGACTCTGAAGCGCGCGGGCTACATCGCCGTGGTGATCGCAAAGTCCTCCGGTGGGCCGCGACACCACCCTCACCATCCATATGCGGGAACGGCTACTGAACGCCTTGGACAGGAGCACCGCTCGGTCAATGGCCGATTCGGCGGCCAGCGATCCGTCTACGGCCACAACGATCTCGCCAGTCGTCGTTTGGATCTGCACGTTGGGCCCGATCAGCAGGAGTGGGGCGCCCACATGACCTGCCACGGACTCCGCAACCGACCCTTTGAACCTCCAGGCATCGGCGTGCTCGGTGCTCATGACCACGAACGCATGCGGATCAATCGCGTCAGCGAGAGCTCTGGCCACATCGGAGCCGAAAACGTTCACCGCCTCGATCGCCAAGCTCGGTGTCCGATGATGGAGATTGGAGACGACCGCATCGAGTGCAGGGTCACTTCCCGAAAGGGAATCTGACACATGGATCAGCCGCAGCGGAACCCCCCACTGGGCGGCAAGTTCGCTGGCGAAAGGGGCGCATCGTTCGTGTAGGTGTAGCGCCTTGGCGGGCAAGGCAACGTGGGTGACGGTCCGCCCGTATTCGAAGGTTGGGGCCGTGGTTGGTGGGCCGTCGATCTGAGTCATTTTTCGAATCCTTTGCCGGTAGGTGGATCAACGACAGATGGTGGGCCAGTCGTCGAGTGAGCCAGGCTCGCAGGAGACCGGCGTCAAGGGATGTGATGTTGCATCCCGGAAGATGTCGCCCATGTCTCAATTAGTTCTCACCAGCGACCGAGTCGCCAGAGGCTTAGGTCACTGGCGATTAAAACCCTAACATGGGATACTGCCCCGGTGCCTGTGGGGATGGTTGGTCCAATCGTTACGTTGACGCTGAACCCGTCGTTGGACCTCTCCTCAGCGGTCGACCGAGTCCAACCCGAGCGCAAACTGCGCTGCGCTCCGCCTACGAGGGAACCTGGCGGTGGTGGAATCAATGTGGCGCGGGTCGCAAAACGATTAGGCGCAGAGACCGTGGCGGTACTGCCTGCGGGCGGCTCAACGGGCCTTGCAATTCAGCAGCGACTGACGGAGGAAGGGGTGCCCAATTTGGTCATTCCGGTCGACGCCGACACCCGAATGAGCCTCTCCGTTCAGGATCGCAGCGCCGGTTCGCAATATCGATTCGTGCTCCCCGGCCCGCTTCTCACCAGTGCCGAACTGGCGTCGGTAATCGATGCAGTAGTGACGGTTGAAACGGACCCTGGGTGTGTTGTCATCTCCGGCAGTCTGCCGCCGGGGGTTTCGCCGCTAATAATCTCCGAGCTGGCCGAGGCGTTCCGGAACCGGAACCCCCCGGGTCCACCGATCCTGGTGGACACCTCGGGCGAGGCTCTGCGAGCCGCGATCAACTGCCCGGGAGTCATCATAAAGCCCAGCGTCCGCGAGCTTGAACTGCTTCTAGACCGCCCGCTCCACGACGAGGCCGACGTTGTGACCGCAGCCACCGAGTTGATCGGTGGTTCTCGCTGCGAGGCGCTCATAGTGTCCATTGGCTCCGGCGGCGCCTTCGTAGTTCAACGAGATGAACCGTCGGTTCGGCTCCGAGCGCCCACCGTGAAGGTACGAAGCGCGGTGGGAGCAGGCGACTCTTTGGTCGCCGGAATCGCCGTTGGCATCAGTCGTGGGGAACCGTTGGTAGAGGCGGCGCGTTTAGGCGTTGCTGCGGGAACCGCCACGGTTCTCAGCGAGGGCACCAACCTTTGTCGACCGGAAGATGTGGAAAGACTGCTACTCCTGGTCACTTGAGGCCAATCCTCGATCACGCTCCGATGTCGGGGACCACAACCGTGGGAACGGTTACGTGGTGCGTCAGCGACGTAGCCGTGGAACCCAGCAGCAGGTGCGACACCGAACGACGACCGCGCTGACCGATGACGAGGAGGTCAGCATCCTCAGCGCTCTCAGCAATAACGTTTCTCGGGTCACCCGCGGTGATGGTGGATACGGTCCGCACGCCGCGCTGGTTCTCGCATCGATCAATCGACACCTGCACGAGTTCTTCTGTGGCTTCACGATTCCTGGCCAAGGTCCCCTCCGGAATCTCCAATGGTGAGAACGCCGCCACCATTTCAACGACGCCGTCGGCATCGACATGGTCGATCGCCCAGCGCAGCGCGGCCTGCCCATTGGGGGAGCCATCAACTCCGACCACCACCTTTTTCAGCTCTCCCCGCAATGCTGCCGAAGGGGGAACCACCAGGATTGGCACGGTGGAGTTACGAATGCATTTCGAACTAACCGACCCCAAGAACGCACCTCCAAGAGCAGAGTGCCCACTGGAACCCAGCACGAGAAGATTGGCGGACTTCGCTGCTTCTACGAGGCCGGTCCCGGCTCTGGACTCGAATGTCCGGATGCTCTCGATGCGAGAGTCATCGATACCCTTGAGCGCTATTTCAACCCGAGCCTCGGCCGACTCTCGATAGATCTCACCAAGGTTTGGTACCGCCGAACGCAGGCCGTACGGGGCGGCCAGCGCGGAGATGCTGTAGGTGGCGACCACCTCTATCCGGTCAACAAGTGTGGGGTGGGCCAACAACCACAGGAGGGCATGGCGCGACGCCTCAGAGCCGTCGATACCTACGACCGCAGTCTTCAAATGAACCGTCTTGTTGGTGGACACATCCCAATACTCAAGTAGCGAACAAGCTCCCGAAAGGGTCCAAATCCCCTATTGAGAGTACCCGAGATGGCGGGTAATAAAGGCATGTTCAACACAATCGTAGTAGCCACCGATGGTTCGGAAAATGCGGCTGCGGCCGTTCGGACTGCCTGCGACTTGAAGGCCGGTGCCCCCGAAGCCGAAATGCATGTCCTCACCGCATACCATGCGATGACACCGGCGGAGATCAACGAGCTCAAGGACGCCCTTCCGGACGAGTTCGCCCCTCTTCTCCACGCCGACTACGTTGCCGACGAACGCATCGAAGCCGCCAAACAGATGGTCAAGGCGGCCGGGCTTTCGGCCACATACCACGAAATCCGTGACAACCCCGCCGATGCGATTCTCGACTTGGCCGATTTGGTGAAGGCTGACCTCATCGTGGTGGGCTCTCGAGGTCACGGAATCGGGCAACGCTTGATCCACGGCAGTGTTTCCACCAAGGTGCTGCACCACGCGCAGTGTTCTGTTCTGGTGGTCAAGCTGTAACCAGCGAGAACCTGCGGAGCAGCCAGTTGACAATCCAGAACCGGCGGTCACGGACCAAAGACCCTGCCCCGCATGGGTGATTTGTCCCACTGTGGATTGATGGAATACTGGGTACATGGAGAATGATGCATGCGGGCAGGAGCAAGCTCACCATGTCGCCTGACCGAGCGCCGTCTGACTTCGAACAACCGGTACTCGTCGAGGAGGCCACCCCTGCAGTGCCTGCCGAACCGCGCATGACGTGGGGAGCCGGCTGGTCAGAGCTCATCAAACAAACGATCCTCGTAGGCCTGGCCGTGCTCCTCTATTTCGCTGTCCGAGGACAAACTGAAGGAGCAGAGTCGGCAGCGCTCGAGAATGGCCGCCGGGTTCTGGATTTCGAGCAAGAGCTGCACATCGCCTACGAGAGAGACGTCCAGTCGGTGTTCTCGTCCCACATTGCCGTAACGCTGAACAACTGGGCCTACATCTGGCTCCACTGGCCAGTTATCACCGTCACGCTGTTGTGGCTGCACCGCACTCGCCGGCTCGACTACTTGATCTTGCGCAATTCCATGTTCATCTCGGGCGCGATCGGTCTCCTGATCTTCATGCGGTTCCCGGTGGCCCCACCCCGTCTGCTCCCCGGTTTCGTTGACACAGTGAGCGAATTCTCCACGTCGTATCGCATCCTCCAACCTCCTGACCTCGTGAATAAGTACGCAGCGATTCCCAGCCTTCACGTTGGCTGGAACCTTCTCGTTGGTGTGGTGCTTTACGGCGCATCCCGCCGGCTGGCGATCCGGCTCGCTGCGGTGCTCAGCCCGATCATCATGACCATTGCCGTGGTGGCAACCGCCAACCACTACATCGTCGATGCAGTAGCTGGGATTGTGGTGGCATTAGCCGGCTTGCTCCTCGCTAAATGGGTCACGTATCCCATTGCACAGCTTGAGCCGCACCTACTCGGCCGGCATCAAAGCGAGGTCGTCGAGGATGACACCAGTGATCCCCCACTCGGCCAGGGTCCCAATAGTGGCGGCGTCGGGAACCGCCCAGGAGAACAGCAATCCGCGCCGCAGCAGTCGCCGAGCGACCGCCTCATTGAGCAACCGCCGGTGAACCACAGCGCCGTCGATCTTCGCACGGGACGGCATCCAGAGCAGGAGAGCCAATTCAAATCGATTCCCCGCAGAACGGATCGTGCGAATCCCTGCCATTTCTCGGAACTGATGTAGATTCCACCAGGCCTTGGTGGAGATGGTCATCGGCGATCGTTCGCCGATAAGGCTTCGTACGGCCGTGGCCAGTCGAGGGTCCGGTCCTTTCAAGTCCAACCACAACGCCGTCCCAGGCGCAGCGGCCTGCAGGAGTTGGTCCAGATTCGGGACTTCAGTCTCCCGCGGTAGCAGGTACCACTTCTCCCACAACCGACGAGTAGGCCACAGGCGTTTGCCATGGCGGACCTCGAGGCGCCCTCCACTGGCCAGATGTACATCAACTTCAATAGCATCAACTCCGGCCTGTTCCGCATTTACGAGCGCGGCAATACTGTTTCCGGCCCGATGGGCGATGATCTCCATTACTGATTGCACCGCAGCGGTACACCCCTGCCGAATCGGCTTATGAGGCCGCCATGGTCATCGAAGAACCAAACTCGAGCTTGAAGCCAGAGTGATGCATCTTCTTCCGAAACCACAGCACTGCGACCCCCAAGGTGACCACCGTGAATGATGGCCCGGTGAAGGACTTGATGAGCACGAAGGTGGTGACTTCCTGGGTCAGGAGCAGCCAGAGTGTGAACCCCGCGTTGACCAGGCTGGTGAAAGCCCACAGCAGCGACAAACGCAGGAAGAAGAGCCGAAGCATCGGGTGGTCTGCGGTCTCGGCATCGAAGGGACAGAAGTCGTGCGCCAGGCGCGCCGCGAGAGGACGCTTGAGAGGAACCGACACGAGGAAGGCGACGCCGACCAGTGCCGTGGTGATCGTGGGCTGGAGGAAATAGACCACCCAGCTGCCCGTTGCCAGTGCCACCGCCGTCCGAGCAGCAAGCCCGATCGTGCTCAGGATCACCAGACCAGGGACAGCGGAACCGGTGGTGAGGCGGTAAAAGATGATCGCCACCGACCAGGCCAACGCCGCGAGCAGGGCGCCAGTGGTGCCAAGCAGGTCTAGAAAACCGAGGAAGAGAACAAGGGGAATCACCTTGCCTTCCAAGACCTTTGGCCAGGAGTGGCGAGCAATGGCCCGCGGGCTCGGCATCACAATCGCTTTTCTCGACAAGCTGTCCACCTTTGGTGCATCGACGCAAAGGCGAGATTCTATAGGGGATTGTTGACCCTTTTCCGGCAGGCACGATTGCTCACACTATGTCTCGACGCTCAAAGAGCATCTTGGTCGCGAAAACTAGGGCTCCACCAAGCGCGAGCAGATAGACGAGGCTGCCAAACGCCCATCCGTTCAACATCGGGCTGGTTCCGATTGCCCGATAGTACGGGGAAACGGAGCGGACGGGCTCGAGCCAGTCCACCAGTCCCCCCAGCCCGCTGAATATGTACCCCGCCGCCAGCAACGTGGTGGCAGTCCCGATTGCTGCAGAGCGCCGTCCCGTGGCCGCTCCAACCGCCATGGCGATCAAGCCGTGAAGCGTGACCAGCAGAACGACCCCGACGGTTGCCGCCACCAGATTACTGACCGAAATCCCCAGGTCGATAAACGCGCCGGCGGCGATCACGGTGGCAAAAACGACCGTAGCCAAGCCCGTGACGCCAACGACCATAGCGATCGCTTTCTCGGCGACTATTCTCCCCCGGGAAATCGGATGCGAAAGTAGCAAGTCCATGAGACCACTTCGTTGATCGGCTCCCATCGACGCCCCGAACCCGATGGCGAACACGCTGAGAAGGATTGGCAACATCACCGAGTAGAGTTCGGCGTTGAGAAAGCCGGGTCCCGACGACATGTTGAAAGAGGCCTCACCGCCCAGGAACTCCTTCATTGCATCCGGGTACTCCTCGATCGCTTGGGCCATGCTGGCCGAGTCCCGAATCATCGGGAAGAAACTGACGATGAGCACGGTGTAGGCGGTGAGCCCAACGGCCCAGCCCGAAAGCCCCTTCCGACGATCGGCAAGAAATCGTTGTACAAGCTCAAACGATGGAGCGGTTTCCCGGGCACCAACCTCAGCCAACATGGGAAACCTCCGGAGCGGCCGGTTTGGAGTTTCTCTGGGCATCTTCTCTTGACGAGGAGCCCGGATGCCCATTGTCGTAGGCTTCAAGGAAGTAGTCCTCCAGAGAAAGCGGCTCACTGACGAGGTCAACAACGCGATAGTTGGCAAGGGTTTTGATCAAGTGATCTAGTGGTCCTGCCACGTCCATCTCCAGAACGATCCCTCGCCCATTGTTGCTGGTGAGAACCGCGAGGTTCGAGACCCCACTGATCGGTTTGGTCTCGTTGAAATCGACGCCGGGGGCGAGAAGAACATGGACGTGCCGCCGCACGGATTCGCGAAGAACGGCCATTGTTTCGACGCTGCGCATCCGACCACCCACGATGATTCCCACTCGGTCGCAAATGTCTTCGACCTCGGTGAGTTCGTGGGAGGACAGGAACACCGTGGACCCGCTTCGTTTCGCCTCCTTCACCAGCTCCCGGAACTGCCTGCGGACGAACGGGTCGAGACCTGAAGTTGGCTCGTCGAGCATGAGCAACTCAGGCCGGTGCATGAACGCCTGGATGACTCCTACCTTCTGCCGGTTTCCAGTGGAGAGTTCCTCGATTGAACGGCTGGGATCGAGGTCGAGACGCTCGACCAGTTCGTTCACGTATGCCGGATCGAAATTTCCCCGCAACCGCCCCAACCATCGGAACAGATCAGAAGCGGTCATCCGATCGAACAGCGCGATGTCAGCCGGAAGATAACCAACTCGAGCGTGGATCTCGACCGCCGAGCGATGCACGTCAAGCCCGAAGATCGATGCCGACCCTGAAGTGGGACGAATGAAGTCCATGAGCAACCGAATAGTGGTGGTCTTCCCGGCACCATTTGGACCGATGAAGCCGAAAACTTCGCCGGGGTTGAGTTGGAGATCAACCGACTCGATTCCCCGAACCCTGCCATAGGACTTAGTAAGTTCCACCATGCTCACGACTGGAGTCATAAGCAGCGGCGCTCCTTCCGCCATGGTCCAGGATCGACGTTTATTTGCAGTTGCACGGGATCCTCATGATTCAACGCCCGTCGGGCCCGGTCCACGCCCCGTCGTCCGCACTCTCGCGTCTTGGCATCCAGCTCCCACGGCTCCCGCCTCCGGCGATGCCCAGCAGTCATGGCCACTCCTTCGCTGTGAGTTCCTTTGCAATACGAATCTAGCTTTCTCTGATCTTCTGCGCTGGCTCTTTCGCCGAGCAGGGCCTAAAGTCACGACGAGGAAGGTGCCGGACCTTCCCCGTCGTCCGTTCGGTTCGATTTTTTGGGACGAAAGGCCATTCCGGCGTCGGTAGCCAGGCCGTAGGGTCGAGACGCAGCTGCGGATCGTCATTGAGGAGGCACGATGGTAGTGAAGAGAGTTCCCAGGTCCCAGGATTCTGGGACCGTGTCCGACCCAGTTCGCTCAGTGACGGCCTTTGTGGTGCTCACCGCCGATCCTACCGATCCGCTCATCTTGCTCGCCCGGCGGATGAAGCTGTTCGATTGTGGCGCGTTGATGGTCGAAGGTTCCCCACCCGCGATCGTCTCAGAGCGAGACCTCCTTCGAGCGATAGCTGATGGTCAAGGCCACCTTCTGGCCAAGGACTTAGCCACCCCGAGCGCACTGTCCGTAGATGCCGACGCAGACATCGGTGAAGCTGCTGCGCTGATGGTAATGGCCCAGGTCCGGCACCTCCTGGTGGAAGATGGGGAACGCTTTGGGATCGTCTCCATGCGCGACCTCGTGGAGCCGCTCCTTGCCTCGGCGCTTCAGTAGCGGCAGGTTGGGGGCCGTGCGCGGGGTGGACACTCTTGTTCGGACCCCTAGCCAGGACCGGTCCACTGCTCGCCATTGGGGCCTCACGGTGTTCATGGTGCTGGTCACCGCGTGTTCCAGCCAGCCCAAGCCCGAAACCACCGACCGGGATGCCTCAGCCTACGCGGCGGTCATCGACGCGTTGCTCCAGGGATCCCCATTGGATCAGGAGGACCCGGATCGTCTCCCGGTGATCTACGTAGAGGCGTTCGCCCAGGAAGGAATCTCGCTCACTGTTCAGGTACAGCTCGTGACGGCCTACGCCGACACCTATCAACTCCGCTTTGTGGACGATCGAGGCGAGGCATTGCTAGTCGACCTCGAGAAGCAGCCCGTTCGTTCCAGTAGCGCTTTGATCGGCTTGGGTCCCATTCTCGGCGAGAATGAGCTCAGTATCCGAGGTGAACGCTACGTCGATCAAGACACCATCGAGGCGTACCGCTTCAGTCTCGCAGATGGTGGCAACCAAACCTGGATACTCACCCCGACACCCATCGACCCTGAAGGTTTTGCGAGGGCACCGTGAGTTTGGCGATGGCCACCAACTCCGGAGGCATAGGCCGCAGATTGCTCGGCGACGCCAGGGCATCGCGCATGTTTCCGGTGCAAGCGTTTCACAGCATGGGCGAGGGCCTCTTTGCAGTTTCGCTCGTAGGCTCGCTGTTCTTCAACGTGAGCGTGGACGCCGCACGACCTCGCATCCTTCTCTATCTAGCTATCACGATGGCGCCGTTTGCAGTCTTAGCGCCCCTGATCGGGCCGGTCATCGACAAGTTCAAGGGCGGTCATCGCGCCATCCTGATCCTGTCCATCGGTGGACGGGCCGCTATGGCCCTCTTGCTCGCCACTCAACTCAAAACCCTGTTGCTCTACCCTCAGGCCTTCGTCATGGTGGTGCTTGCCAAGGTGTACGGCGTAGCCCGAAACGCCCTCGTACCCTCGTTGGTCGATGACCGAGATCACCTCGTTGTAGTCAATTCTCATCTCGCCCGTGTTGGGGCAGTAGCAGGAGTGATTGCCGCTGTTGGCGGTATCGGCATCCTGGAACTCGGAGGAGCCGGATGGGTCTTGCGAGCAGGCGCGGTCTGCTACGGGCTTGGTGCAATCGCCGCCAGCCGCCTACCCCCTCACCGGGCCCCCGATGCCATCACTGGATCTCCAGTTGTTGAAGCAACCGAAATGCACGGTCCGGGAGTTTTGGCGGCAACGAAGGGGATGGCCGGAATTCGAATGGCAACCGGGTTCACTGTTTTCCACGTTGGCTTCACCCTGAAAAGCGCCGGCGAACCGAGTTTGCTCATCGGGTCGGTCGTAGGCATGACCGCACTCGGCGGTTTTGCCGGCACGTTCGTGGCGCCTCGCCTGCGCCGTCGGTGGGACCCCCAACTGATGATCACTGCTTCGCTTTTGTTGGTCGCACTAGTCGCGTCGGTGGCCGCGCTGCGGTTTCATGCGTCAACCGCGCTCGCCCTCGGGGCGGCGTTAGGTCTTGCGGGGAGCGTTGGGCGACGGGCCTTCGACGGTGTCGTACAGGTTGAAGCTCCGCATACGCAACGCGGCCAAGCCTTTGCCGGATTGGAGACCCGCCTGGAAGTGGCGTGGGTTATTGGGGCGCTCATCGCTGTCATCGCTCGAGCCCCTGATTGGCTCGGGCTGTTGCTGTTGACCACAGGACTGGGGCTGCTTTCGGCGGACCGATTGATCGGTCGCTGGACGGCGAGTCATCTTCCACTGGCGTCGACGCGAGTTGCCGTTCCGCTCCGTTTGCTCGAAACGGCAGAGGCCGTAGCCGCCCAAGGCGACCGGCAACAAGCGGTACTCGTAGCGTTGGCAGCAGCGGATGCGCTCGCCACAATTGAAGCACTCCCGACGGACGAGATCGCCAGCCTTCGCCGTCGTGCCATCGAGGCCTCGGCATCCAACAATCAAGAAGTCGAAGACCAACTCATCCGCGAAGTGCACGAGTTGGTTATCCAAGCCGTCAAGTAACCAGTAGCCCCAATGCCCGACGGGCGCATCAGTCACCGCCCACCCGTTCAGTCGGGGTAACGGTCCAGGATCCGTTCTTGGGGGGCCGGGGAATCTCGGAATTGGTCCTCCGCGGCCACGGCGGCGGTCTCAAATGTCTCCCACGCCGTGTGATCACCGGTTCGATCCTCGATTTCGGCTTGGACATCGGGGGTATGGTCGGACCACTCCTCAACGAAGACTGCAGCCTCTTCCTGGGTGGCGAACCATGCGGAGTGCAAGAGCTCACCGTCTCGACGGATCGTGACGACGAATGCCGGCATTTCATTGCGGTCTTCGGGTGTGAGTTCCATCTACCTTCTCCTTTGCTCGTTCCATTTAGACTACTGGCTCCAAGAATCGACGTTTGGCCGAGCCTCGCACTTCATGGAACACCACAGGGCAAGAAGCTAGAAGGGCCAAAGGTCAGCAGCGGAAGCGCTGACATGCGCATTCCCGTCGTCACGGACAGTGATAGAGCCCGATGGCCCTTGCAGGCGCGCACAACTTCGGCGAGTCTGGAACAACTCGATCTCTCGAAAAGCGGAGGAACCACATGAATACCCAGGTAGCCGCATCACAGATTGCGCTGGACGCTGCCCGCCGTCGTAGGGGCGCCATGAAAGATGCGATTTCGCGCACCGAGGCGGCCGCATCATCCCCGACGGCCGATCCCGGCTGGCGACGTACCGTCCTCGCCGAACTTCAGAACCTCCAGCTTGCTTTGAGTGCTCACGTAGACGAAGTTGAAGGCGATGACGGCCTTTTGAACCAGCTGTGCAACGATGCCCCCCGTCTTGTCAACAAGATCCAGAACATGCGCAATGAGCATCCCCAACTCACGCGGGATCTCGCTCAGGTGATAGCCGAGACTGAAGGGGACACCGAACCGGCGACTGTGCGAACCCACGTACTCGAGGTTCTCTTGGCGCTTGTACACCACCGTCAGCAGGGATCAGATCTGGTGTATGAGGGTTACAGCGTCGATATTGGCGGCGGCTAAAGCAGCACACTTGGTTCTCCGCTAGATCTCGAGCTGACCTGCGGCTCTATAGCTCGAGAAGAATCTTTCCACCTTCGCCGGCCCGGAGTAACGCCATCGCCGCCTCGTATTGCTCAAGCGGAAAGCGATGCGTGATCACCGGCTGCACCGCGAGTCCAGAATTGAGGAGAGAGACCGCTTTATACCAGGTGCCGAACATTTCTCGACCGTAGATTCCTTTGACGGTCAGTCCCTTGAAGATGATGTTGTTGAGGTCCACCATCGCCGACCCGGAGAAGAGGCCGAGGAGGCCTACCTTCGCTCCGTGATTGGAGAGGCTGAGAATATCGCTCAGCGCCGCAGGGCTTCCGGACATCTCAAATGCGACGTCGAAGCCTTCGATCATTCCCAGGGTTGCCATCACTTCGCGTAAGGAGTTCTCGCCTGGCTCCACACCGCGAGTTGCCCCTAGGCGTTCGGCCATGCGGAGCCGATCCGGAACGGGATCGGTGATGACTATATGACGAGCGCCAACATGGCGACAGATCGCTGCGGCCATTTGACCGATAGGACCGGCGCCAGTAATCAACACATCCTCGCCAACAAGGTCGAAGGACAGCACGGTGTGGACCGCATTGCCGAGCGGGTCAAGGATTGCTGCAAGCTCATCGGGAACCTCGGCCGGAACCGGGTAGGCGTTGGCCGCTGGGATAGCTACATACTCGGCGAAACCACCGTCCCGTTGGATGCCGACGCTGATCGTGTTCCTGCAGAGGTGCCCCTTGCCCGCTCGGCAATTCCGGCAGTGCCCGCACGTAACGTGACCTTCACCGGCGACCCGTGTTCCTATCTCAATCTGCTCAACCTGGTCCCCGATTTCCACCACGGTCCCAACGAACTCATGACCTACCACAACCGGGGTGCGCACAGCGTCGCGAGCCCAGTCGTCCCATTCATAGATGTGCAGATCCGTTCCACAGATCGCCGCATGGGAGACCTTGATGAGCACCTCGTCCGATCGGGGAACCGGTCGATCGATTTCAGAAAGACTGAAGCCGTGCCCTGGCCCAGTTTTGACCAGAGCCTTCATGCTGCACCCGCCACAATACCGAGTTCGGCTCCGACGGCTACGAACGCTGCGACGGCACGATTCACGTCATCGGCGGTGTGGGCGGCGCACATCTGAGTGCGGATCCGGGCAGTTCCCTTCGGCACAACCGGAAAAGAGAACGCCGTGACATACACGCCGCGAGCCAGCAGCCCGTCCGCCATCTCGCTGGCGAGGCGAGCGTCTCCGATCATCACCGGAATGATCGGGTGCCCCTCACCGGACAGTATGAAGCCCGCCTTGGTCATCTCCGCGCGGAACTGCCGGGCGTTGGAATCCAATCGCTCGCGAAGCCCATCACCCTCCTTGGCGAGCCGTAGACCGGCCCGCCCTCCGCCAACCAGCCCTGGAGCTAGCGCATTTGAGAAGAGGTACGGCCGAGCCCGTTGACGTAGGAGATCGACCACGTTCTGACGGGCCGCAACGAATCCACCCATGCCGCCGCCCAGGGCCTTGCCCAACGTGCTGGTAACGATATCCACCCGTTCCACTACCCCATGGAGGGCCGGCGTGCCTCTCCCCTGGGGGCCCACCAACCCCGTGGCATGGCAATCATCCACCATCACGAGCGAATCAGTGTCGTCGGCAATGGCGCAAATCGATGCGAGATCCGCAACGTAGCCATCCATGGAGAACACCCCGTCCGTGACGATGAGAACCGATCGGGCACCATCGGCTCTCGCGATCTCCACCTGCTGGCGGAGGTCAGACATGTCTCGAGTAGCGAAACGGTAGCGGCGAGCCTTGCAAAGCCGAATACCGTCGATGATCGAAGCATGATTGAGGGAATCGGAGACGATCGCATCGGATTCGGCGAGCAATGGCTCGAAGACACCGCCATTGGCGTCGAAGCAGGCCGCAAAGCTAATGGAATCGTCAGTTCCGAGATACTCCGCTATCTCAACCTCCAGCGCACGGTGCAGGTCAGTTGTCCCGCAGATGAAACGGACCGAAGCCATCCCGTAGCCGTAGCCGTCCATGGCAGCGGCTGCGGCGGTCCGGATCATCGGGTCATCGGCGAGGCCAAGGTAGTTGTTGGCACAGAAATTCAGTACGTGCTGGCCACCGGTGATAACCGTCCCGCCTTGAGGCGAAGTGAGCTCTCGCTCCGATTTCCAGAGCCCGTCGGCCTTTATCGAATCCAGCGACTCGTCGATCGAATCGTAAAAACCATTTCGACTCATGATTGTGCTCCCCGAACGTCGTTTCGTGCGACCGTACTCGGCATACGGGGAGCCACAACATCGAACCCCTACTCGTTTGGCGAGCGAACCTCAAACGCCAGTGAAGCGTGAGATCACCGCAATGAGCTGCTCGAGTTTCTCGACCTCTTTGTAGACAACAGCGACGACGCCCATCTGGCGCAGATCGTGAGGCGGTGGCAGGGGCGGGATCGAACAGTGCAGAACCAGCCCCGCCCCAATGGCTCGAGCTGCCCCAAAGAAGGGATGTCCATCATCATTCGACGGTAGATGGTCGAAGACCACCACGTTGGGACGACTCCCCAACAGGGCTGCAGCCGTGTCGTGGTGACTTGCTGTAGCACCAATCACCACGAGGTTGCTGGTGGAGTTGAGGCGGTCGGCCACAAGCAGCCGTGCCGCCTCTTCTTGTTCCAAAAGGAAGACTCTTAGGTGAGAGTCGGTCATTTCCGGACACCTCGCGACTCAGGCCGTTGCTGGCTTACTTCAGACCGGCCGGGACACGGACCCGAGGCGGCGCCTCGCCTTCGGCGCGGAGATCGACTCGATTGGTGCGATCCGCATCGCCGAGCTTGCTGCGCTGCTCATCGGTTCGTTGGGCGGCACGACCTCCCCACCAAGCCAAGACGGCAGCCCCCAGCACGATCCAGGCCCCAACCATCAATGTCCAGATGATCGGGAAGAAGGAAACGGGTTCAATGGTTTCGTAATTGTCGAGATTGTCATCGAACGTCTGCGTGAGATCACCGAATCGGCCAAGCGCTTCGGGCATTGATCCAAGCGCTTGAGCAGTAGCCGGAAAGTTCTCACCAAGGAAGCCGTTGAGCTGGGTCTGATCCATCCCTAGCTGCTGGGCCAATGCTGGCAGCATCTCGGTCTGCATCTGCGTTCCCATTGCCTCGACAGTGATCAACGCGCCCTTGGCTTGTTCCACGAGCTCTGGCGTGTAGATCGGCCGAAGGTTGTCATTGAGCTCGTCGGCGTCGGCAGCCTTGGGAATCAGGCTCAACACCAAGACAACTCCGACAACTAGGACACCGAAACCTCCGGCCAGGGCCACCGCCAGCCATCCCGGCTTGAATAGAAGGGCCCCAATGACCAGCAGGCTGATTCCGGCCACAAGGAACCCCCACGGCACTGTGGTGGCCGGCAATGCCTCGGTTGGGATTTCGTCAGCAGACTGGAAGAGATCCCTTTGGGAGTCCAGAGTGTCCACGAGTCCGTTGAACGTCGGCACGATTTCCGGCAGCGCCGCAACCCCGCTGGCGACGTCGGGAAAATTCGCTTCGATGAAGCTCATGAACTCCGCTTCCGTCATGCCGAGTTGAGGAGCGACCGCTGGCACGATTGCCGCTTCGAACTCTGCGCCTACTCCTTCGAGCATCACAAGGTCCGTCTTTGCAGTTGCGATCGATTCCTCGGTTAGTGCCGGTCGGAAATCATCGATCATCTCTTCGAAATCAGGCCCCACGGTGAAGAGATTGTTGGCCAACGTGCTGACCAGAAAGACGACTCCCACAGCTGCTACCAACAAGGCGGCGGATCGGCGATACACCGATGCCTCGCCCCTCAGTTCCACGAGTGCACTCATTGCGTTCCTCTCATTCGGTTGCCGCTCATCGGCAAGTCTGGATCGAGTGTCTGCTTGACCAGCACCACTGAACAGGGCCCAAGGCCCCATCGTCAGTGGCGTGATGGCTCCGGGCCGGGGCGAGAAAACACGAACTCCCCGGCACCTTCGTGCCGGGGAGTTGATCGATGCTCTAATCCATTGTCTAGGTCAGGGCATCCACCTTCTTCTTATCCACGAGGCGCTGTGGAACGGTATCGGGGAACTCGATTTCCTTCGATCCCCTCATCGCCCACGCCAGGCCAGCGCCGGTCAGCATGAGCGTTGCGCCCAAGCCACCAAACAGACCCGAGAGCGCCAGTCCCATCTGGAGAGTTGAGTGGGTGACAGTCCCCACACCCAGTTCACCGATCAGGCCGTGGACGGTGCCACTCCAGGCTTGTTCCCGAGCAGGTCCTTCGATCGGGTGCATCCGGTCGAAGTCGGTCCAGTATTTGCCGTCAACATTGAATTCGTGAGTTCCTGCTTCGTAGAGCACACCGTTGTATTCAACATCCTCCGGCAGAACGACCGTCTGGGTGCCGTGCAGCACGTGATAGCTGACGGTGGCCATCTGGTACATGTACTCAGTTCCGGTGTTGACCAACGGATCGTTGGGATCGAGGTCACCGTCGACTACTGGGTATTTCCAGTCTTCCTTGAGCGTCTGCAAGATAGCTTCCGCACCCTCTGTGGTGCCCCGGTCAACGAGTTGGTCGTCCTCGTTGTAGCTCAGCTGGACATCCTGGGCCTCGCTAAATGCCTCCAGCGAGTCATAGCCATCCTGGACTCGGGTATAGGCAACACCGCCAGCCACCGCGAAGGCCAAGCCGATCGCCAGAAGTGCATACCCCAGCATTGCCAGTCGTTTCCTCATCGATTTCCTCTTTCGGTTTCCGTGATCGTGACGATTCCCGATCAACTGGTCTGATCATTTCGCCAATCGACGATTACCGATAGGGACCTTCGTCACCAGGCAATGTGACGAGCGGCGCACTCTCCGGTTCGCTGGCCCAGTCCGCCAGAGCGCGCATGAAGAGTCTGATGACACTTCGGCGCAGGCAATACCAGACCCGCGGTCCATCCGGGCGGGCCGACAACAACTCGGCATCTCGTAGGAACCGAAGATGCTCGGAAACGGTGGACTGAGCCAATCCCGATGCGGCCACGATCTCTCCTGTTGTTCGGGAACAGCCACCACTGAACTGATTGAGGATGGCTACGCGAGCAGGGCTGGCCAATCCCCGAGCCAGTTTGGCAATCTGATCGGGGGTCAGAGGCGAAGGTTCCGGCAATCCGAATTCAGTACACGGCGGGACCTTTTCAATTCTGTCGTTCGCTGCCCTACAGGGCATTCTCGTAGGCGTTGGCATCGTGGGATTCCTGATCTTCTTCGTTGCCGGCGGTGGGTGGTTCCCACCAATCCAGGACTCGCAACGCTCGAAGCGTTGACCACCGACTGGGGCCGCGTGCCTCCATCCTGAACCAGTGTCGCCCGGAATACGAGCGGTACATTGGCCATTTCCCATCGCTTCGGCGGGCGTTGCGAATGACCTCGATTGCATCGAGCATTCGGGGATCTCGGTCTGCTCCAGCGGCCCGAAAATGTTCGAGGCCTCGCATGATGTCGTAGTGCCACTGCGGTGGGAACGGGAATCGAGTGAACGCAAGATCGATAACATCGCCGGTGCGATGGGACTTGTAGAGGCGGTGGATAAGAAGAAACTCGCGGCCGGCCGCCATGGCGAGACCAACTTCGATCTGACCGCCGGCGTTTTGGTATTCAAGCAAAGCCTCCAGCACCGTGATTGTGGTATGCACCGAGCCGTGGGTGGCCCCTCGCCGGATGGCGTCACAGTTCCATCCACCGTCGGCGAGCTGTTGTTCGAGTAGCCAGGCCACGGTGTCATCCACGCGCTGGTCCCTGGATCCGAAAGCGGACGCCAACAGCACCAACATCCCGGTGATGCATGTTTCGGGCTGACGAATGGTCTTGGCGAGATTGATGCCTCCGTCATAGAACCGGGCGGCATTCCAGAGGAGTTCGGTCCCCCTGCGGGCCTGCTCGTTGCCTCCTTCGAGACCGAGGCGATGTAGCAGGAGCAGGGTGTAGGTGGTGGACGTCCATTTTGGGCTGTACAGGGCACCAGCCCAGGTGCCATCGGCGTCCTGGAGAGAGAGCAACTGAGCCCCCCACCCCTCGGTAGCCACAAGTGCCCGATCCTTGGCGATTTGTTCGCGGGGCGCGTGGAAAACCCCCTCGCTTACCTGCCAGCGGATGGCGGGGTCAGCGTCGATCAACCAGGAACAGAGGGAACGAGTTCTCCCCTGGAGGGAGTTCACGGTTACGTCACCCATCAGGGAACCCGTGCCTGCGCAAACTGATTCATGTTGAACTCCTATCGACCGTCGAGCCGGCCTTCGCCGACCAGGTCGAATTGAGGATCGCTTCCGCAGCCAGCGGCGTGTAGGGCCGGAGGTCACATGCGATCGATTGAGGCCGCGAGCGCCGGTCATGTGCCCTAGAGTCCGAAGTCCCTTGCCACGTCAGTGGTTACACGTCGATACTCAAGGCATGAGCAACACCTCCGAATCGGGCGACGATACTCCGTGGGAGTTCTACCCGGACGACGACCTTCGAGAAGAACCCGGCAAGGCCGCTGAGGACGATGCGATGCACATCATGACCCCCGGCGCTCTCCCTGGTCCGTTCGTTCCCGACGACGATGATGCCGTGGTTGTGCATTACTTAGATGACGAAGATCCCGAGGTCCCCGACGTGTCGGTCCCCAAGGCGAGCGATGAAATCACGCCCGGCGTGGAGGATCTACTGGTCCGGCAGCATTACATGACCAATCCCGACGACGACTGACGTTTTGGCCAGATGGCCTTGCCCGGGGTGGCTCAGGCAAGGAATCGTCAATGGTGAACGGTCACGAGCGATCTAGGGCTGAGACGGGCTACGGCTGAGACGGAGCCCGGGCGTCGGAGTCGACGAGTTCCGGAGCGTCTGCGCTGCGGAGGTCCACACTCTCCGGCGATGCACCAGCCGAGCCAACTGATGGCTCCGGTGGGGTCCGCGGCTGATCGGGTTCGCTCCCACCCTGATCCAGTCTGAACGGTGGATACTCGTCGGTCATGAATGCCACGTAGGCGATCACCCGGTAGATCCATCGATTCAGCCCGATGATCAGCGAGAAAAGCGATCGCGGGTATCGACCGGTGAAGAGCAAGACAACCCCGGCCACGAGAACGAGGAGTCCGAGGAGGCTACCCCCGTTGTTCACATTGCCCTCCGTGGTTGACCAGCTCGCCGAACCGGCAAGAACCCCCACAACAAGCAGCTGCGGGATGGCCAGAATCCACTTCACGAGCACCAGCGCCCGAGACATGCGTTCCGGGTAAACAATCTCGAGTTCGGCGTGATCGCCCGGTTCGGGAGACAGGCTGAAGGGTGGATACCGGTCGCTACCGATCCCTCCCGTGGTGGCGTAGTAGGAGACTCGCCACGTCCACCGCATCACGCCAACGTTGAACTCGAAAATGCCTCGCGGATAACGCCCGGTGAAGAGGATCGAAACTGCAGCGACGATCGTGAGAACTACGAAGATGGCCCAAAGAAAGACCAGCGCAATGAAATGAGGGATCGCTAGGAACCATTTCACCAACCACAGCCAGCGGGACAGCGCCGGGTCGAGCCGGGCGGTCAGCGCGACCGGTTCAGGGTGAGTCCACTCCGAAAAGGCCGGATGGGTGTGGCCGACGACTTCCCCGTCGGTGGTGCCGTGGGGGCTCCGCACACCTGCCGCGATCAGCACGCCGGCAATCCCCGTGAACAACGCCCCGACTCCGATCATCAGCAGACTGAGTGGCAGGACAAAGCCCGCCTTGGCCCCGACGTTCACATCAGCGGCCAGGCCGGGCGCACCATCAGCATTCATGAGCGCAGCAGCCCATCTCCCCGATGTGGCTTCCCAAGTCAACTCTTGCATCCCGACACCACTGGACGAAGCGACCCAGAAATCCTGAGCCGTTGGCGCAGCAACGGTCATGTTGCCAACTCTCCGGGTGAATTGCCCCTCCAGGTCATTGTTCACGTCAATCAGCTCGTCGTGCGCCACCCCGGCGAGATAACGATCCAGGTCGACCTCGCGAGCTATACCAATGAAGAGTTCATCCGAGGTGTTGGCACCGGTTGCGCGTAGGCGGATGTCGGCGTCAAGCGCGTCCAGTACCCAGTCCGGTGAGCCGGGGTCGGCCCGGAAGTCAGCGTCCTCTGCAGTGATGGCAGGAGTCAGGGTTTCCATCCGGTTGAGTGATACGTCGAAGAAGCCGTCGTCGTCGCGTTCAGCGATGTAGCCGAGTCCTAGCAGGGCTCCACCAACCAGAATGGCGACCGCTGGCAATATGAGTAGACATCCGGCGATAAGAGCAACAATTCTTCCGAAGCGCATGGCAAATCCCCTTGGGTTGAAGTGGCGCGAGTATGAACCTGTCCTCGCACTCTCCGCCCTGTCAGGTCATCGGACTAGAGGCTTCGGTCAACACCGGGAGACATGGTTGCAGCGGTGGTTCCACGCGGTTTATGACTGACGAGACCGGCACGGCCACCTACCAAGATGGAATCCTCGAAGTCCACGTGCCAGTCCAAGGCGATCAGCCGGAACTGACCCGTATTCCCGTGAGGAAAAGCTAGTAAGTCGACCCGACTTTTACACGGCGGTGGGCTCCCAGTGCTCACCGCCCACCAACCCATCGATCACCTATTGGTCCTGATGAGGCGATGGTCTAGGGACGAAAGTCCCTACTACGCGAACCACGAGTCCACAAGGCTGAACTCATGTCGACCCACGTTGCGATTGCCGCCGGGCACCACCCCAGCCTCGGCGCAAGTGCTCGATTGATGCGCTCCCTGTTGGGACCAGACCTGTGCGATCTCAGAATTGAACTGTACGACGGGACGGCGCTAGGACCCGCTCATGCCCCTACAACGGTGCGGATCACGTCGCCAGATTTTTTTCGTCGAGTCCTCCTGGGACTAGGGAGCGAACTCGCATTCAGCCGCGCCTATGTAGCGGGCGAAGTGGAGGTTGTCGGCGACATCTACGGGATCATGCGGCTCCGCGATCGCATCGCCGCGATAACTGTGGATTCCACGATGCTAGGGGATGCCGCAGAACTCCTTGGCGTCCACAGTCCGGCCGACCTCAGGAAACTTCGCCCGCTCCCGCCACCGCCGGAGGAGATTCGGCTACGGGGAAGACTCCACTCCCCCAACCGTGATTCCCGAGCCGTTTCAGCTCACTACGACGTATCCAATGCCTTCTACAAGCAGTTTCTCGATCGCTCCATGACCTACTCATGCGCAGTCTTCGAGGACGAGTCCGACACGCTCGAACAGGCGCAACTCCAGAAGTATGAATTGATTGGCCGCAAGTTGGGGTTACGGCCGGGAATGCGCCTATTGGACGTTGGCTGCGGGTGGGGCGGAATGCTGATTCATGCCGCCCATACATTCGGTGTCCATGCGGTGGGGATCACCGTTTCACAAGAACAGCAGGAGCTCGCCGAGAAAAGGGTGGCAGAGGCTGGTCTCACCGAACAGATTCAGGTTCGCCTCCAGGACTATCGCAAGATATTGGACGGTCCGTTTGATGCGGTGAGCTCGATCGGGATGTTCGAACACGTGGGACAGAAACAGCTTGCCCGCTACTTCAACACAATCGCAGGCTTGCTCGTTCCGGGGGGGCGGCTACTCAATCACGCGATCAACCGGTCAACTCCGCAATCACGGGCTCGGATCACGCCGAACAGCTTCATGGCCCGCTATGTGTTTCCCGACGGTGAACTCCTCGAACCCGGGCGGGTGGTGTCAGCGGCCACCGCATCAGGGTTGGAGGTCCGCCATCTAGAGTCGCTACGGGAGCACTATGCGCTCACCCTGCGGCGATGGGTGCAGAACCTGGAGGAGAACTGGGACGAGGCCGTGCGTCTGACGTCGTTGCCCAGGGCCAAGATCTGGCGTCTCTACATGGCTGGGTCAGCCCTGGCATTCGAAGCCAACGAAGTCACCGTCACGCAAATCCTCGCAACGAAGACAGTCGGCGGAGACGCCCGCTTTCCTCGCCGCCCAGAGTGGTAGCCGCTCCCGTCAGCCAGCGAAGATTGCAACAAGGATTTGCACCGTGCCATATACACCCAGCAACGGAATGCCCAGCCGCCAGTCGTACCGATGGCTCCTGGCAACGAGGAGCGCCGCCAGCAAGACACCGATAGCCGCGCCGACCAAACCGATCCAGACCTCATCCGAAACGATCGATCCGAACACCGCCGGACCAATACCGATAGACAGCGAAGCGTCAACAAACGACGACCCGAACACGTCACCGACCGCCAAGGATGACGCGCCTCTTCGAATTGCGATCCAGTCGACCGCCAATTCCGGCACGGATGTTCCAATGGAAAGGACGATGAAACTACCGACGAATTCCGGAATTCCGAGCGTGTCAGCGATGCGAACAAACGACTCAACGATGCCGATCGCCAGAGCACCAATCAACGCTAGCCACATCAGGGTTCGAAGAACGTCAGTTGCAACGTTAGCGGTGAACTCCGAACCTACGACCGCTGATTCCATTTGCTGCTGGCCGAGCAGCAAGCTGCCGCCCAGCCAGAGGGCGATCAACAACAGACCGTCCAGATGGCCCAATTCTCCGTCTTGCACCATGACCAAAACGGCCCCACAGGAGAAGAAGGCGGCCACGCCTACACCAATAACGAACTTGCGGTCCACAGTGATGCCGCGACTGAAGATGCAAAGCAACGCCATGACAAGCGTGGCCTGAGTAAGGGCCGAACCCGCTGAATCGCCAACGTTCAGGTCACCGTGTCCCGATGCGGTGCTGACCAAAGAGTTGGCGATCTCGGGCAGATCGGTCCCGATCGCCATGACCGTGAGACCGACGACCGCTGGCGGCAGTCGGCTCGACGTCGTGATTCGGAGCGCCGCCGTGACCGCTTTCTGGCTGGCCACCGCTGTCCCAAAGATACAGGCCAGAAGCAGGACACTCCAGAGCGCTATCACGATGTTGATGACACATAGGTTGACGGCACGACGCACTCCTCCCTGGCGCTACTGTCGTCCCGGTGTGGTGGGCGGTCCAGGGTCCTTGGGCCCAGCGCCCTGCTCTACATCAGATGCGTACGGGAACCAGCGAAGATGCTCAAAGTCAGCGTTTGTTTCCGGAGCAACAGCGGCCTTCATGGACATCGTAGGAACCCGTTGAGGGTCAGAACACAGAGCGGTGGCCGCGTCGAGATACTCATGAAGCGGACGGCTGCCAGTCTGGCGCCTGTTCTCATACTTCATCCTTCCCGCAGAAAAGGACACGTCGCTCAGGAGCATCGCCGGCTCGGACCGACGCCCGATGTGGTGCCAGAGTCCGGTGTCTGGATCGAACTGGTAGTAGCCGAGGAATCTCGCCCCGTTGGTGGCAACAAAATGGACAGCATCCACGAGATAGTCAAACATCTCTTCATCGATGAAGTAGTTGAAGTTGAGCCGTATCCACCCCGGTTTGATTCCTTCACAGCCGCGATTGATTTCGCGTTCAAACTCCTCGGAGTGCTCCAAGTCGATTCCAAGCAGGCGATGTCCGTAGGGGCCGGCACAGGAACAACCTCCCCGAGACTGGATACCGAATAAGTCATTGAGAAGCGCTACAACGAAATTGTGGTGCAGGTGGCGATCGCCGTGCCGAACGACGAATGACACGATCGAGAGACGGTCGGCTGAGTGGTTACCGAGGACATCGATATGCGGATTGTCCTCCCATGAACGGATGGCCCGGGTGACGAAATCATGTTCCCGGGCACTGATCGCGTCCACGCCGACCGCCGCTTTCAGCTTGAACAACAGGCCAGCCCGAATCGATTCGATGATCGCTGGCGTACCGCCTTCCTCACGATGTTCGATCCGTTCGTCGTAGTCGTGCTTCGCAGAACTCACAAATTTCACCGTGCCGCCACCGGGGACATCAGGAACGCGATTGGAGAAGAGGTCCTTACGGGCTACGAGAACGCCGGGTGTTCCCGGCCCCCCGATGAGTTTGTGAGGTGACATGAAGATGGCATCTTTGTAGGCCAGATTCGCTTCAGCAGATGAGCCCATGTCGATCGTGACATACGGCGCAGCGGCGGCGTAGTCCCAGAAGGACAGAGCGTTGTATCGGTGGAGAAGACGGGAAACGGCATCCGTATCCGTGATGATGCCCGTGACGTTCGACGCGGCCGAGAACGACCCGATGAGCAACTCTCGATCCTTGTTTTTTTCTAGCTCGTCCTCGAGTTGGGAAAGGCTGATGTGCCCATCGGTGTCCTCCCCGATCACGATCACATCGGCTATCGACTCACGCCAGGGCAGCTCGTTGGAGTGGTGTTCGTAGGGGCCAATGAAGACAACTGGCCGCTCGGAAGTGGGGATGGAGTTGCGAAAACCGTAGCGATCATCAAGGCTCGAGGGGATTCTGAGACCCATCACTCCGATGAGCTTGGCGATTGCGTAAGTTGCACCGCTACCGCAGAACAACACGGCGTGGTCATCGGTGGCACCAACGCTGCCGCGAATGATTTCCCTGGCCTCCTCCCGAAACCTGGTGGTCTGGAGTCCTGTCCCGGATGACTCGGTGTGCGTGTTGGCATAGAGCGGAAGCACAACGTTCCGGATGTAGTCCTCGATGAAGGTGAGTGCCCGGCCTGAGGCCGTGTAGTCCGCATAGACCACTGGGCGCGGCCCGAACGGACCGTCGATCACTTCATCTTTCCCGATCACCGAGTCCCGGATGTAGTTGATGAGAGCCACAGAGGTCATACAGGATTGATCATCAACCATGAGCGCTGGGGGGAGCAGGGTCTTTGGCCCCTGCCCAAGAACCCGCCGAACCCTTAGCGTTAGCCCATGACGAGCATGATGCACCCGCTCCACCCCGGTGCGCCGCTCCCCCAGGTGTCGCAACCTCCGCCGCCGCCAACCGGGGCTGTACCGCAGCGACTCTGCCCTGACTGTGGCACTGCTGTTGAGCTGGAGCGGTGCCCTCGCTGCGGTCTTTTGATCGGTGGCGCTGAGGCCGGACAGTTCTGGTCTCTGGACGAACAGGTCCGACAACTATTGTCGCAACGGGACCAGGAACTTCAGTCGCTCCGTCGGGCCAGCCAGATCCAAGCCACCCCGCCAGCACCTTCGATCGCAGTCCATCATGTAGATGCAGGCCGGCGCTGGACCCAACGATGGACAGTTCGTGATCTTCTGCTCACGCTCGGGGTGTTCTCGCTCGTCGTAGCACTCGTTTCGTTCGCGGTCGTCTCGTGGGATGACCTTTCAACGGTGGGCCGAGTGGCCGTGGTGGTGAGCGCAACAGCGCTGATGGGCGCGACCGCAGTTGCACTGGATCGGCGCAGTCTCCAGGCAACGGCTGAAGCGGTAGCTGTGGTTTGGGCGGCCTTGCTCGTTGCCGACGTTGCGGCAGCCCGTTTCCTCCTGCAGCCAGACTCTCCCCCGTTGCTCTTCTGGGCGGGCGGCATGGCTGTTGTTGCCGGGCTCCTCTTCGCGTTCGGTCAGATCACAAGCTCCCGGGTGGCACCTGCGCTTTCGGTCCTCTCGGCGATGGTTCCAGTCCCCCTTCTTGGCTTGGAACGAGGAAGTCAGATCCTGGCAGTCGCCGGTGGTGGAGCGAGCCTGGCGATTGCCATGAGAACGAAGGATTGGCTCAGCATCAGGTCCGGTCAATTTGGCACGCTGACCACGTTCGTGGGCCGGCACGCCGCCTGGAGTTTCGCAGCGGTGGGCGGGCTGTTCGCATTGTCATGGAACGGCGAGATGGGGGTTGCGCTCGCACTGGGTGCCAGCATCGCACTCGGCATCGTGGCCTTCGTGATCGGTGAGACCGCCGGACGGGTTCGGGCCGATATCTGGATTGCCAAACTGACGGCGCTGGTCATCGCATCCCCAATCGTTCTCACCGAACGCGCCACCGACGGTCCGTGGGTCATGCTCGCCGCGGTCCTTGCTGGATCGGCGATGTTGGCCATCGCAGACCGGTCTGCGCATCCCGGGCGATTTGGTGGAATCGCTATCAGCACGGTGGCCGTCGTGCTCGTGGCGTTTCCCGCCATCGCTCTTGGGCTCTGGTCGGCGGCAGTGATCGCCGACGAGATGTTGGAGCCTTGGTCAGGGAGCGCAACGAAGCGCTTGGAGCACACTGATTTTCAAGGGGTCACGGATCGGTTTGTGGCACTGGCAGTTGTCGGAACACTCACGGCGACAGCGGCCGACCGGCTGCGGCGCCACCGCGCCTGGCAACCGGCCGCCGCCGGGGCAATCGGATTCTTGGCCCTCACAACGACTCTTACCGTTCTTGGCTCGCCGGTCTGGACTGCGGTAGTGCTGCTGGTCGCCGTAGGCATCGTGATCCTCGCACTATCCGGTCCATCCAATTGGCTGGAACCAGACATCGCCGCGGCAGCCTTCATGGCCTTGGGCGTTGCTTCTTCGCTCGCCACAGCCGGCCTGACCATTGCCACCGCTGCCGTTCTCGGCTGTGCTCTCTGGGCCCTGTCCTTCCGATCCCCCTGGGCGTCGGTACGTTCACTGTGGTTGGCGGCGGCGGCCTTGATTGCTTCCGGCGGTCTCGTTTTCGCAATGACAGCGAACGCTGATTGGGACACCGGTGGCATCGCTCTTGCGGTCCTCGTAGTCGTGGGCCTCATCACAACTGCTTTGCTTGTTCCCGCTCACACCCTCTCTTCGGGATATGTCACGGTGCGTCCCCTGCAACTGACGCTCGACACAACCGGTGCATTGGTAGTAGCAGCAGCGCTGCTGGCCATCTTTTCCGCAGGAGGGTCCGGCCAACTCACCGCTGGTTTGCTGGTCGGGGCAGGATTGTGTGTGGTCCACGCCGTCCGCCCCTCCCGCTCGTGGCTCGTGGTGGCGGCCGCAACGCTTACGGCGGCGGCCGTAGCGGTGCAGCTCCAGACTGCCGACGTCACCACGGTAGAAGCGTATTCCGCCCCGGCTGCCCTTGCCGGCGCAGTCCTCGGTCTCTACGTCTACCGGCACAACCACGACGTCAGTTCGTGGGTGACGTGGGGCCCCGCTGCCGCCATAGCGATGGGCCCGTCGCTGGTTGTCGCTTTGGGACGGGACGCGGGCCTTCGCCCGCTGCTCCTTCCGATCGCCGGAATGGTTGTTATCGCCCTCGGTTTGCACAAGCGGATGCAGGCACCGGTAGTCATCGGCGCTGCCGCCGTCACCGCCGTGGGCGCAGACTTCCTCGTCACCCTGGCGTCGGACTTGCCGCGCTGGGTTCCCTTCGGCGTTGTGGGCGTGCTTCTCCTCTTTCTGGGAGCGGACTTCGAGCGAAACCGGGCCCGGGCCCGCCACGTCTTCCTCGAACTCCACGATCTCGGTTAGACCTTGCGCCGTCTCGATCTCCACGCGCCATTGATTGAAGCGGCCGATAACTGATTACAGCGATACTCATTGAGGCCGCTTAGGCGGCCCCGGCCTTCTCTGGCCCTGCGCCCGGCCCTCTCGGGTACTAAGGAGCCTTCTGACTCAGATCCTGAGGTTGGGCGACGTCACGGGCTGGAGGCGGTGGGCTAGCCAGTGGAGACGCCGTTCCGAGATCGATCTCTGCCTCGGCCTGGTCTTCGGCGTCGTAGTACCCCGGAGGTGCAGGATCCAGAATCAGAGCGAGGAGGATGTAGGCGATCAATCCTCCGCCTCCAACGAGGGTCAGTGCCACGAAGGCCACCCGCACCAAGTCCGTATCGATGTCGAAGTAGTGGCCAAGTCCACCACACACCCCGCGTATTTTCTGGTCCTCGGTGTCCCGGTAAAGGACTTGGTCGCGTCGATTCATCTTCTGTCCTCCTGTTTGGAACTTCATCATCGTCGGCTCCGCAGCCGGCTCAATAGGGACCATAGTCCTCACCGGCCCGGACCGGCCTGGCCCATTCGACGTTTTTGCGTCGGTTGATGACGTCCGCCTCTGGCCACCGCAGCAGTCCACGGGGACGATCGAGGCAAATCTTCCGCCGATCGAAAGGTCCAACAATGCAACCGATACGTCAAGCGGCCGACGACTTCCTGTCCAAGCGACGCATCGCCGTGACCGGGGTTTCACGAACCAACGGTGGGCACGGCAGCAACACCGTCTACAACCGGCTCAGGGAGCGCGGGTACGACGTGGTGCCGGTCAATCCGAATGCTGACAAGATCGAGGGGGATCCGTGCTACCCGGATCTCGAGTCCATCCCCGATGGCGTCGAGGCGGTGGTCATAGGGACCCGGCCCGAATTGGCGTATCCCACAATGTGCGAGTGTGCTTCGCTGGGGATTGAACACGTGTGGCTGCACAGGGGGCCCGGCCCGGGAAGCACCTCGGACCGTGCGGCGGCATATGGGCGGGATCATGGCATCCGTGTCATCAATGGTGGTTGCCCCCTGATGTTTGGGCCAACCGCCGATTTCGCACACAAGTGCATGCGACCGATCTTGACGTTGACTCGGGCAGTGCCCAGATCTGTCTGAGAACCCGCGATCGGCGATCCGCGATCGGCGACCATCAACCTGCTCTACGATGAGGTCTCATCTACTTTCTTTCGTCCCCACCTGGGTCCCCGCCCATGAGAACTCTGCGTCCGAACCGGCTGCTCACTCTCGCGTTCGGTCTCCTCCTGCCGCTCGTTGTCACAGCGTGCTCCTCGGCGACGAACGAAGCTGGCGACGCCACGATCGAAGAAATCCTGTCCCGCTCGTCATCGGCAATGGCCAAAGTGGAGACGGCTCGCTTCGCCATCGAGCAAACTGGTGCTGCCGTCTACATCGATCAAGCCGAACAGATCCAGTTCAGCGGAGCCACAGCTCGATTCGCGGCGCCATCGTCTGCTGATGCACTGATAGGAGTTACGGCCTTCGGCCTCTCAACCGAGGTTGGTGCCGTGGCCATAGACGGAGAAATTTGGATCACCAATCCCCTAACCGGGAAGTGGGAAGCGGCACCGGAAGGACTCTCGTTCGACCCGACAGTCCTCTTCGCGGTGGACACCGGTTGGGCCGCTGTACTCTCCGGCGGGCTTCAAGCACCAGTGTTGGTCACCGAGGAGGGCGACACCGACGAACGCCACCATGTGCGGTCCACAGTCGAAGCCAACCGGGTCTCAACGCTCACCGGTGGACTCGTGAACGAATCATCCACCCTGGACCTGTGGATCGACGCCGAGACGGGCCTCGTCGATGAGGCCTCATTCGACGTGGAAACCGGTGGCGGACTTACCAGTTGGCGTTTGACCGTGACCAATTATGACAGTGACATCACGATCACCAAACCCGACCTGAGCTGAGCTGAGAAGGTGGATCCCCAAAGCGGTTCGCCCGCCCGGGCGTCGCTCACCCTAGGCGTCGTCGCTCTTGGCGTGTTCATCGCCGCCGATGATCTGATGGTTGTAGCCACGATGCTCCGCCCGATGATCAACAAGGTCGGAATGACACTGCCCGATGACCTCGACGCATCCGCATGGATTGTCAACACCTACCTAGTCGCCTACATCGCCGCCATTCCCCTCGCGGGAAAACTGAGCGACCTTTTCGGCCGCCGAGCGGTGTTCCTCGGCGGCCTCGCCATCTTCGCCCTTGGCTCGGTGGTTGTACCCACTACGTCGTCATTCTCAGTTCTCCTCCTGGGCCGAGCGCTCAGCGCGATCGGAGGTGGTGCGCTTGTTCCGGTGGCGCTGGCCGTAGCCGGAGACCTCTACAAGGGGGCAGAACGACGGCGAGCGCTTGGGGTGCTCAACGCGGTTGAGACGCTGGGATGGGTGTGGGGACCGCTGTATGGGGCATTGCTGGTCCGCTTCTTGACCTGGGAATGGCAGTTCTACCTCAACGTGCCGCTGGCGTTCACTGCGATGATGCTCGGCTGGAAGGTGCTCGAACCAAACCAGCGAGCCGGGCGCGGAATCGATTGGCTGGGCGCCACTCTCCTCACCACCGGGCTCATTTCACTAAACGTCGCACTACTTGGGCGAGCAAAGATTCAAACCGTAGGCGGCCTCGACGAGCTGACTGGCGGTCCGTCCAATCCGCTCCTGGGTCCGTGGCTGTTTGCCGTCGCTGGTGCTGCCATTCTCTGGTTTGTTCTCGTGGAACGACGACGTTCGGGATCCGCCAAGGTCGATCCAGTGATCGCCCTTCGATTCCTCTACGATCGGCGCTCAGCTGCGGCCCTCAGCGTCAACGGACTGGTCGGAGCTGGCCTCGTGATCGCTCTGGTGAATGTGCCACTCTTCATCAACGTGGTGGAAAGCCGGGCCGGCCGGAGCATCGGCGAGGCTGCACTGCTGTCGGGTTGGCTCCTCACCGCCCTCACCGCCTCCATGGCGGCTACGTCTTACTTGGGAGGAGTCACCGCGGCCCGGCACGGCAACGCCGCCCCGACGTTGATCGGACTCCTGCTCGCCACCATCGGTTTCCTGGTGATCGGTGCAACGTGGTCGCCCACCACGTCACGACTGGCGATGGCCGCAGAGCTGGCACTTGTGGGGATTGGAATCGGTTTGGTCTTGGCACCGACCAGCGATGCGGTGGTCGAGACGGGCGAAGAAGCGGATCGTGGTGCTGCAGCCGGCCTGGTGGTCGTATTCCGGTTGATTGGCTTCAGCGTAGGTCTTGCCAGCCTCACCGCGTGGGGACTGCGACGGTTCAACGAGCTCCGCGACCAACTTGACCTTCCACCGCTGGGGGAAGCAGGCTTCGCGGACGCTCTGGCCGATGCCTCCGTGCAGGTCACCACCACCGCGCTGGCGGAAACGTTCCTTGGTGCAGGGCTTGTGCTGATCACCGCGTTGGTGATTGCGGGACTGGCGGCACGGCGGCTCTAGGGGTGTCTCGCGAGGGCCGGCCCGGCATGACCTTTGGCCCTTCCGGAACTGCGCCCGCTGTGGCCTACTGAATCCGTGCAGACGTTCCCCGCTCAGCGCCCGTCCTCACAGTGGGACGAGGCTCGAAACCGGCTGGACGGGCTCCCAGAGGGACGGGGCCTGAACATAGCCTACGAAGCCCTTGACCGTCATGCCTTGCACGGACGGGGGGATCAGGTGGCGATCCAATGGGTGCCCCGTGAAGGTGATGCGGTGTCCCTCACCTACCAAGATCTGGTAGATCGAACCAACCGCTTCGCCAACGCACTTGCCGAGTTGGGCTATGAGACTGGGCACGGCGTTGCCACGTTGGCAGGCCGAATCCCGGACCTGTACGTGGCGGCACTCGGAACACTCAAGAGCCGGGGGATCTACACCCCGCTGTTCTCAGCGTTCGGGCCCGACCCGATCGCCATGCGCCTCAACCTCGGCCGCATCGCAGTGCTGGTGACCACAGCAGCGCAATACCGGCGCAAAGTGGCTGCACTCCGGCCGGATCTCCCGTCCCTCCAACACGTGCTGATCAGCGGTGACGGTGCCGAAGAGATCGACGATCCCACCGTCCTCGATTTGAACCAGTTGCTGGAGCGAGCAGCCGACCACTATGAGATCGGCCCCACCGACCCCGAGGACCGGGCACTGCTTCATTTCACCAGCGGCACCACCGGTACTCCCAAGGGTGCGCTCCACGTTCATCAAGCGGTCGAGGGCCACGCCGAAACAGGCCGACTGGCATTGGACCTGCGGAGTAGCGATACCTTTTGGTGCACTGCAGACCCCGGCTGGGTCACCGGCACATCTTACGGCATCATCTCACCGCTGGTGAATGGGGTGACCAGTATCGTGGACGAGGCCGATTTCGACCCAGAGCGCTGGTATCGCATACTTCAGGATCAACAGGTCAGTGTTTTCTACACAGCACCTACTGCGCTCCGCATGCTGCAACGCGCTGGGGATGAGTTGGCCGCTGGCCACAAGTTTCCATCCCTTCGTCTCGTTGCCAGCGTTGGCGAACCGCTGGATCCTGAATCGGTGATCTGGGCCCAACGAGTCTTTCAGGTCCCGGTTCTCGACAACTGGTGGCAGACCGAAACGGGTGGGATCATGATTTCAAACCTGATCGATCATCCGGTCAAGCCAGGATCGATGGGGAAACCGCTTCCGGGTATCACCGCTGGTCTTTTGAAGTGCGATGAACAGGGCGAATTGGTAGTAGGGCACGACGGCGATCCCGTTGAGATCACCACCGCCGACGAGGTTGGCGAATTGGCGCTCGAGGCTGGCTGGCCTTCAATGTTCCGAGGGTACCTGGACAACGAGGAACGCTACCGCGCCTGTTTTGCCGGGCGCTGGTATCACAGCGGCGACCTGGCCCGCCGGGATTCCGACGGGTACTTCTGGTTTGTTGGCCGAAACGATGACGTGATCAAGTCGGCGGGTCATTTGATTGGTCCCTTCGAGGTGGAAAGTGCACTGACCGAGCACCCTGCAGTCGTCGAGGCGGGCGTGATCGGCAAACCAGACGAACGAGTGGGCAACATCGTGAAAGCGTTCGTTGTCCTGGCCAACAGTTACGCACCCTCGGAGGAACTGCGGCGAGATCTCATCGGCCATGCCCGTAGCCGACTCGGTGCCGCCGTCGCTCCGCGAGAGATTCAATTCTCAACGTCGCTCCCCCACACCCGCAGCGGAAAGATCATGCGGCGTCTCTTGAGAGCGAGAGAACTGAATCTCGACGAGGGAGACACATCGACCCTGGAGAGCCAAGCATGACGGGTCCGCAAACCAAACTTCTTCGGGACATGATTCGCATCCGAGTATTCGAGGAACGCTGCGCGGAACTCTACGGCCAGCAGAAGATTCGCGGATTCCTCCATCTCTACATCGGCGAAGAGGCAATCGCCGCCGGGGTCATTTCCCAGCTCACGAAGGATGACTCCATCGTGGCCACCTACCGAGAGCACGGTCACGCCTTGATTCGAGGTATCCCAGCCACCGAGATCATGGCCGAAATGTACGGCAAGGCGGCCGGGTGTTCGGGGGGGCGTGGCGGATCCATGCACCTCTTCGACGCGGAAAGGAGATTCCTCGGCGGGAATGCCATCGTGGGCGGGCACCTTCCGTTGGCGACCGGTCTGGCGTTGGCTGACAAGATGCTCCACAGAAAAGGGAGAGTCACAGCATGCTTCTTCGGCGAAGGTGCAGTCGCCGAGGGGGAATTCCATGAAGCGATGAACCTTGCGTCGATCTGGAATCTCCCGGTCCTCTTCTGCTGTGAGAACAATCTCTACGCGATGGGCACGTCGCTCCAGAGCAGCGAATCAGAGACGAACCTGTCCTTGAAGGCCAGCAGCTACAACATGCCGTCGTGGAGCGTGGACGGCATGGATGCAGAAGCGACCGCCGGCGCAGCCTCTCGGGCGCTCGACACGGTACGGGGCGGGGGCGGTCCAGTGTTTCTGGAGTTTCGCACGTATCGGTTCCGTGCCCACAGCATGTTCGATCCGGACCTCTACCGGAAACCGGATGAGGTAGCGAAATGGACCGAGCGAGATCCGATCTCAACCTTCTCGGCACAGCTGACATCGGCCGGAACGCTCACCCAGGAACATATCGACCGGCTTTGGGTCGAGGCCAGCCAAGAGACACAGGACGCGGTGGACTTCGCGGAGGCTGCGGAGTGGGAGCCAGTGGAGAACCTCGAAGATCATGTCGGCGCAACCGACGGTGCATCGGTGGTGCTGGTATGACGGCACCAGAACTCGCCGCAGAGACCACGTACCGTGACGCGCTTCGTGAAGCCATACGGGAGGCGATGATCGAAGACGAACGAGTCTTCATCATGGGTGAGGATGTGGCCGAGTACGGCGGAACCTATGCGGTCACAAAAGGGCTGTATAAAGAGTTCGGCCGCGACCGCGTCCGCAATACTCCGCTCTCGGAAGCCGGATTCGTCGGTGCCGGAATCGGCGCCGCCCTGGGAGGAATGCTGCCGATCGTGGAGATCATGACGGTGAACTTCAGCCTCCTCGCATTGGATCAGATCGTCAACACTGCCGCCACCCTGCGCCATATGTCAGGCGGGCAATTCCATATCCCCGTGGTGATCAGAATGACCACAGGCGCTGGTAGACAACTGGCCGCGCAGCACTCACACAGCCTCGAGTGCTGGTTTGCGCATGTGCCTGGCCTTCGAGTCGTCGCGCCAGCAACGGTAACGGACGCTCGCTGGATGCTCAAAGCCGCAATGGCTGATCCCGATCCCGTGATCGTTTTCGAGCACAACGGGCTCTACAACTCCAGTGGACCTGTTCTGCCGGGGCCGGTGGACCTCACCACTGCGGAGATCCGACGCCCGGGAACGGACCTCACCATCGTGGCCTCGGCGGGAATGGTCTCGAAGTCCTTGGAAGCAGCCGAACAACTCGGCGACCGGAACGTTTCGGCCGAAGTCATCGACCTTCGATCACTTCGCCCTCTCGATCGTGCCACATTGGCGAAGTCGGTGGAGCACACCAGCCGAGCGGTCGTGGTCGACGAGGGGTGGCGCTCCGTTGGCTTGTCGGCAGAAATCGCCGCAGGAATCACCGAGGATTGCTTCTATCGGCTTGATGCACCGGTGTGCCGCGTGGCATCCCGAGAGGTGCCCATTCCCTATCCGCGTCACCTCGAGGACGCCGCAATCCCCCAGGTCCACGACATTGTTGCGGGGGCCATGACCGTGATGACGGGGAGCTTGGCTGATGTCTGAAACCGCGCCACCGCCTACGGCAACAGCCCGGATTTTCAAAATGCCTTCGTTGGGCGCTGACATGGAGAGCGCCGCCGTGCTGGAGTGGCTGGTTCAGCCCGGTGATCTGGTGCAAAGAGGCGATGTGATCGCGCGGGTCGAAACGGAGAAGTCGGATATCGACGTGGAGATCTGGGAAAAGGGACGCGTGATTGCCCACCTCGTGGAAATCGGTGAGGACGTCCCAGTGGGCACACCGATCCTACAACTCGGCACTTCCGTCGAGAGTACCGATCCGATCTCGGCAACGCCCGCCGTGGTTGCGCCGTCTTCGTCGTCTACCGGAACAGGGCCAGCGCCCGCCCAGGTTCGGGAGCGCGTTTTCATTCCCGAACCCGTGGCGGAACATGATCTCCCACCTACGAGTGAACCCGCTCGCGACCTGCGAGCATCACCCCTCGCACGGTCGATGGCCTCTGCACTGGACATCGATCTGGCAACAATTGCGGGTTCGGGCCCCGAGGGGGCGATCATCGCTCGGGACCTACCGTTTAACTCGATGGAGGGCACCGTCGAGGCCCCCGCCAAATCCCAACCGGTGGCCATTGATCGCATGCGGGAAGCGATCGCTACCCGAATGGCTCGGGCCAATCACGAAATCCCGCACTATCACCTTGAAAGAGACGTAGATCTCGGAACCGCAATGGACTGGCTCGAGCGCTCAAACGAGTGCGTGCCCCCCGGAGAACGGGTGCTGCCAGCAGCGCTCTTCGTCAAAGCCGTCGCCCGGTCCATGGCTGAGCACCCAAACCTGAACGGCTTCTGGGTAGACGATCGTTTTCAAGCCGGCGATGGTGTCCACGTGGGCATGGCAATCTCGCTGCGCACCGGGGGCCTCGTGATCCCCACGATTGTGAATGCCGACCGTCGTACGATCTCGGAGGTCATGTCATCATTGCGAGAGATGGTCGCAGGCTCGCGGAGCGGTTCGATGCGCAGCAGTTGGATGCACGAGGCCACTGTGACGGTGACGAACCTGGGAACAAACGGTGCAGACCGGGTTCATGGCGTCATCTTTCCCCCCCAGGTGGCCCTTATCGGGTTCGGTCGAATAGCCGCCCGTCCATGGGTAGCGGAGGAACAGGTTCGACCCCGGCCCGTCGTCACCATTTCGTTGGCCGCAGATCATAGAGCAACCGACGGAGCGACCGGTAGTCGATTGCTCTCGACACTCGCCCACTCTCTCGAACACCCGGAGGAACTGTGAAGACCCTGACGAACGAGGCTGCCAACGCCATCGTGGTTGAGGCAATTTGTGCCGTAGCGCCTGATACTGCAAATGAATTGGCCGGCATCGGCCTGGATCAAGACGTTTTTCAGGCGCTGGAGTTGGACTCCATGGACCACGTGAACGTGATCACGCGGATCTGGGAGGAGACCGGTATAGAGATCGCCGAGCGCGACTACGGCCGGCTTCGGACCCTCGACTCCCTGACGACCTTTCTGATTTCAGCGATGGGATCCGGATCTGAGCGCCCCAAGTCGGTTTGAACCTGCTTCGAGTTGTTGATGGAGCGTACAACTGGGACTTTGTGCCTTTACATGAGAGCGTCGTAACGCACATGATCAAGGCATGACAATTGGTCCTGTCCCCATACTCGTGGCCGTCGACCTTCCCGTGGACGAGAGGCAGCTGGACCCACTGTTGCGGCTCGGCCGGCAGGCAAACTGGCGAGTTCACCTCCTTCACGCTCCCGCCCCTGAACCAGATTTTGTGGGCTATTCCGGGCCGGACCAAGATCATGAGCGGCGCCGATATCAGGCCGAACTGACGGAGCTAGGCGACCAACTCACCCAAACCGCCCAACTATTCGTTGAGACTGGCATGGAGACGGAGGTGCACCTCAAGGCGGGGCCCGTCGTAGACACCATTCTGGCCACTGCGATCGAAACGAATGCTGAATTGATTGCGATCGTCGGGCATAAGCACAACGTGGCCCACCGCCTTCTCCTGGGAAGCGTGGCATCCACGATCCTGAAGGCGGCCCATCAGCCAGTCCTGGTTCTTCCCGCCTCGACGGCGGAGCCAGAACATCCGGGCGTGGAAACTGCGGTCGACCGGTTGCTTGAAGTGATTGACCGACCCGAACCGGGTCGGAGCTCTGAACTGGGAACCGAACTCCTTCGCCTGCGGGAGGCCGCCGCCGTACTCCGTGACGAACCCGAAAGCGAGACGCAGGAAAAACGGCGGAGGTCACTGCTCGATGCGCTCCATCGATTCGAGACCGAGCACCCCACCCTCACACGAGCGATCAACGACGTGGCCTATTACCTAAGTGGTACCGGAATCTGACCAATACCAACAACCCCTTCACGATCGGATGACATTGGACCCTTCCCTCACCGGAGGCCCCACCGGAGGATGAACTCATGAAAGAACTTCTTGCCCACCCCTGGAAACTCACCTTCCAGAGCCAGGAAACCGAAGACCATTGCGAGATGGTGGTCCATTTGGACGCCGGTGACCGGTCTCTATCGGGGCACGGTCGATCCCGTCGGAACCCCATAGACCCCAACGTTCCCCAAATCGGGGAGGAGCTGGCAGCGGCGCGGGCTCTGCACGATCTCGCCCACCAGCTCACGGAGGACGCCCGAGGCATGATCGAGGAGTTCTCGCGGACATGACCCCGCTACGAAGGTGAAAAGACCGAGCCAGCCCTGGAGAGAACTGAACCGCCGATCCAAGCGGGCCAATCGAGCCAAGATTTGAACATCGTTGGCCGCTAAGGGTAAACTTTCGGGTGCTCCTCAATCGGCAGCGTGATGAAGCGGGCGAACGATGCGTGTCGTCCCACCCCCCGGAGCATCAATGGCAAGGAACACCGAACGGCGTCCGTTGGTGAACGATCCTGCTGAACCTCTCGACCTCCGGGCTCATGACGAACCCGATGGCGCCATCGCATGGGCGATGGTGGAAGCCTCCCCCGACGCCTTGGTCGTGGTGGATGATGACGGACTCATCACGCTGGTGAACAGCCAGACCGAGGTCCTCTTTGGCTATGACCGCACGGAGCTTCTTGGTCAACCCGTCGAAATGCTCTTGAACGAGGAATTGCGTTCCACCCACGTCGCCCACCGGCGCCGCTTCGCTGCCCATCCTGGCGTTCGGTCGATGGGCAGTGGTTTGGAGCTGTCGGCACTGCGCGCCGACGGCGCTGAGTTCCCGGTGGAGATCAGCCTCTCGCCGCTGAAAGCCCATGGACAGCGGGGAGTAATCGCCGCAATCCGAGACGTCACTGAGCGGGTGGAGGCACAGGTAAGGGAACGCGAAATCGCGACCAGATTCAGATCAGCCTTCGGCGACGGACCGGTCCCCATGACCATCGCCGAAATCTCCCCCGATAGCGATCGGGTGATAGTAGAAGCCAATCAGGCGATGGCGGACCTCCTCGGCTGCCCGATCGAACATCTGATCGGGCGCTCCATCATGGACTTCGGCCATCCCGACGACCGGCGGGCCGACGATGAAGCAACCGCAGCCCAACTCAGTAACGAGGAACCAACGTTTACGACCCGCAAACGCTATATCCGGGCCGACGGCACCACCGTATGGGTCCAGCTGACCGTGGCCATTCTCCACCGTGAGGGAGACCTTGTTCGGACGATCGCCCATTCGATCGATATCACCGCCGAAGTTCTGGCCGAAGCCCAGAAAGCTCGGAATCAAGAGGCGCTTGAACAAGCCAGATTGGCCGAACAGCGAGCTGAGCTTTTGGAAGATCGTGAACGCATCGGCCGTGACATGCATGACAAGGTAATCGGCAGGCTCTTCGCCACTGGCATGACAGTGCAAGCCACCGCCGCGGTCGTGACCGATCAGGCCATCCGGGAACGGCTTACCACAGCGGTGGCAGAGATCGATGAAGGCATCCGAGAGATTCGCACCACGATCTATGGACTCCGCTCACAAATGGACTGGGGTAAGGGTGTCCGCGGCGAGATTTTGGCTGCCGCCGTCGATCACAGCCAAGCCCTCGGGTTCGAGCCTCGGGTTGACCTCACCGGTCCCATCGATGATTTGAGCCCCAGCATCGCCGTCGAGATGCTCGCAGCCCTCCGGGAGGCGCTCACCAATGCCTCGAAATACGCCCGGGCCAATGCCGTGACCATTGCGGTGACCTTGCGCGACGATCACCTCAAGATGTCGGTCTCGGACAATGGCCTTGGTTTCGTGCTCCCGGATCACGCCACTACTTCACGAGAGGGTGAACCGTTCACCGGCAAGGGCCTGGCCAATATCATCGCCCGAGCAGAGGCGCTGGGAGGGAACGCCAGCATCGACTCGCTGCCCGGCGCAGGCACCACGGTGCTTTGGACAGTGCCGGCGTCTCCAAATTCGGATACATGAAGCAAGAAAACAGCGCCGATGCCTCGATCGCTTGGAGGCCCACTTCATGTCCGGCAATTACTTCCGGAAACCCTTAAGCAGGGCGAGCGGCGGACGCTGGATCGAGGCACCGACGTGAGTATCGACTCGGTTTGACGGGGAGTCTGACCGAGCCGAGAAACCGGTTGAGGAGACTTCTTTATTTTCGTCTCCTCATAGGATACTCACAGTTCGGCGAGCGGTTCCCTAGGGCACAAGGTCCCAAGTTTCGATAGCCGCGGATGCGGAATCCATGGTGAAGCCTGCGAGCAGCAGTACCTCTTGCAGAGCGAGGGGAACTGCGGCGGCGACATCCTCGGTGAGCGGATCAAACGGCCCAAAAGACTGAGCTTCCACCCCCACTACGACCAAGGACCGAGGAAGGCGGTCGAGAAGTCGAGCCAACTCGACAGTCTCGGCGAGCCCAACTCCGTGACTGGACAGCAGCGACTCCTCAGTTGTCAACTCCGTAGCGAGTGCGTCGGTGACGGTCACTGAGCCCGGCCGCCGAGCGCTGCGCACCGCATCAACCACAACGACGTCCTGATTTGGGGTCCACCGAAGAACCAGATCGGAAAGGTCACCCTCTGCGACCAGGGTCTGGAGCTGCGGCGCAACCTTTCGAACGTGATCGATCACGGCGGGCCCCACGGCATCATCGCCGCGATCACGATTCCCCACCCCGATGACCAAGAGCGGCCGATCGGCAAGCGCCCCTTCAGCTCTCATCAACCGTGAGTTTCAGGAAATGGGTGGAACACGAGATACAAGGGTCGTAGTTACGGATCGTCTGTTCGCAGCGCAGCTCTAGCTCGTCGAGCTCCAAATCGAGATTCGCGGTCACAAACTGGCGAAGGTCCGATTCGATCGTTGGCTGGTTCTGAGCGGTTGGCGGGACGATTTGAGCGGTGAGGACAAGGCCATCGGCGTCGGTTTCATACCGGTGATAGAGAAGCCCTCGGGGCGCCTCGGTGGCAGCCCACCCCACCCCTGCCGTCGCCGGTACGTCAACGAAGGGCGCTGGAGGGGGTGTGTAGTGGGCGATGATCCGCCGGGCTTCATCGATGGCGTAGAGCGTCTCTAAACCACGAACCACGATGCTTTTGAACGGATTGGTCACTACCGGTCCCAGACCCACTTCACCGGCAAGGTCCCGAATGGTTGCGGGCAGGCGGTCGAAATTGTTGGCATACCGCGCCAGCGGACCAACGTGGTACCACCCCCTCTCCGAGAGCCGAGAGTGCAAGGAAGTTGAATGAGCAACGTGGAATTCCTGACTCTGACTCTCGAACTCCGAGACGTCGATGTCGAGACCCTTGTTTGACACGATCCGGCCCTCGTTGAATGGATACTCCGCGGGATGGCGGAGCGAGACAAACTCATAATCCTGGGACAAATCAGGGAAGTCGAACCCGGCAGTCCAACGAATAAGATCAACACAGATCTCCCGAGCTTCTTCGAGGGGCCGGAGCAGCGTCTCCAGCTCAGTCCGAGCAGGAGCCCGGTAGAAACCACCGTTTCGGACATTCACCGGGTGGATCGGCCGCCCACCGAGAAGTTCCACCACGTCATTGCCGGTCTTCTTCAACTGAAGGACCCGCTCAACCATCTCGGGGTGATCGGCGGCGATGGCGATGCCGGAGTGATAACCCAAGAAGTCCGGCGCATGAAGGAAACCGATGTGGAGAACATGACTCTCGATCCACTCGCCGCAATACAGCAGCCGGCGAAGCTCACGCAATGACCCCCCAACGTTTACGCCGGCGAGGCGCTCCATCGCGTGGACAGCACTCATCTGGTAGGCAACCGGGCAGATCCCACAGATTCGAGCGGTGATATCGACCGGCTCGGAAAAGTGTCGCCCTCGTAGGAACGCTTCGAAGAAACGAGGCGGTTCGTAGATCTCCAAACGGATGTCGGTCACTTCCCCGTCCGCAACCTTCACGTGCATGGCTCCCTCGCCCTCCACGCGAGCCAAAACGGGTACGTGGAAGTCCACGTTCTTGTGAGTCATTGGTTTGTCCCCTGTGGGATTTCATGTTTGTCGGCTTCTTCCCGAAAGGCTTGCGCCCAGCCCGAATAGCTCCGGAATGTGCGGGCGATTTCCGAGTCGGTCAAGCCGAGATGGGTGAACTGCTGGGCCAACGCCGCGGTGTTCGGGCTTTCCATGGGGCCGAAACACCCATAGCACCCTCGGTTGTAGGTTGGGCAGAGCGCATTGCAGCCGCCCTGGGTCACGGGCCCCAAACACGGTGTCCCCTGAGACACCATGATGCACGGGGTGCCCCTCGCCTTGCACTGGACACAAACACTCGTGGTGGGAATTCGGGGCGGGCGTCCGGCCAGATGCGCTGCGATCGTCTCTACGAGCTGGCCGCGGTCTATCGGGCAGCCCCTCAGTTCGAAATCGACGGTCACGTGGTCGGCTATGGGAGTTGACGTGTCGAGCGTGGAAATGAATTCCGGGTGGGCATACACGATGCCGATGAACTCAGACACGTCGGCGCCATTGCGTAGCGCTTGGATTCCTCCCGATGTTGCGCACGCCCCGATAGTGATCAAGAGTCCGGACTGTTCGCGGATCTCTTTGATGCGCTTGAGGTCTCCGGGGGTTGTGATCGAGCCCTCTACAAGTGAAACGTCGTACGGACCCGCCATCATCCCGCTGGAGGCTTCGGGGAAGTAGGCGATGTCCAGTCGTCCGGCTACCGCCAGCAGGTCGTCCTCACAGTCCAAGAGGCTGAGCTGACAGCCATCACACGAGGCGAATTTCCAGACGGCCAGGGTGGGATTGCCGACCTTCGTTGACGGTTTGACTTCCGTGGTCACTTCGGTTGCAGTCACAACGTTCCCTCACAGTTCTCGGACATGGTGAAATGGTCGAATGGATTGATAGTTGACCACGGGGCCATCTCGGCAAACGATGAATGGACCCAGTTGGCAGTGGCCGCACAAGGCGTTTCCACACTGCATGTTCCTTTCCATCGTGAACCAGATTCGGCCTTCGGGAACCCCAAGCTCAGTCAAGCGAAGGGCGCAGAAGTGCATCATGATGTCGGGACCGCAGATGAACGCGGTGGTATTTGTCCAGTCGAGTTCAACTCCGTCCTCTGACTCGAGGAGGTCTGGAACAACACCAACCGCACCGTCCCAGTTCTCGCTTCCTTCATCAACGATGAGCGCCACCTCCACACCGGCGTTGCGCCACCGATCTAGGTCGGCCTCGAAAATCAGCGACGAGGGATCCTTCGCTCCATAGACGACGGACAGTCTTTCTATCGGTCCGCCCTGCTCAGCGGCCGCCTCGATAGCCGCTCGCAGAGGCGCTATACCCAGGCCACCGCCAATGACAAGGAGTTGGGGGGTGGTGACCGAATCCAGAGGCCACATGTTGCCGAACGGTCCTCGAATCGTGATGACACCACCAACCGGCGTGTCCACCAAGGCTCCACTGATCGGACCGGCCCGCCGAATCGTGTAGGCGTGGAAGTCCCGGTTGCTCACCGGCGAACTGACCGAGATCGCGGCCTCGCCAACACCGAAGGCCCCCAGCATACTCACTTGGGCCGGCGCGAACTGAGGCAGCTCCCCATCGACGGGCACCACGTGGAGGGTTACGACTTCGGGGATCTCATCGACCTTGTGAATGACCCGGTAGGGACGGGGAATGAGCAGGTCCGAAATGACGGCCGACTCCATGGTTGCTGTCGCTGCATTCATGTTGGCTGCCCCTCGAGTTCTCGTTTCGGGCCGGGGGCGGCTCGGAACTCTGACAGTTCGTGAGTGAGATCGATTCCAACAGGACACCATGTGATACATCGGCCACAACCGACGCATCCCGACTCATCGAACTGGTCAATCCAGCTGCCCAGCTTGTGGGTCAACCACTGCCGATAACGGGATTTGACCGAGGCGCGGTGCGGACCGGGGCCCATATGTGAGAACTCAAGACTGAAACAGCTGTCCCAGGTTCGCCACCGGTCGGTGTGGTCGCCTGAGAGATCAGTGACGTCCTCCATGTTGGTACAAAAACAGGTGGGACACGCCAGGGTGCAGTTCCCGCACGTCAAGCAGCGCTCGGCGATTTGGTCCCAGCGCGGGCTCTCGAGATTCCCGAAAAGCAGGTCTCGTATTCCTGTGGTGTCGATCTGACGCGTGATCCGGTCAACGGCGTCGGCGATGACCTGGCGGCCCCTTTCTCGCTCCGCATCGCTCGTTACAGCAGACGGCACGCCCCGGAGAACTGCGGCCCCCAAGTCCGACCCCGGTTCGGCGATGTAACGGACCTCCGAACCATCGACCAGTTCGGTGAGGGCGAGGTCGTAACCCGGCCCCGCCTTCGGACCGGTGCCCATTGACGGGCAAAAACACGTTGCGGCTGGCTCGCCACAATTCACCACCACCACAAACGTGTTTTCTCTGTTGGCGGTGTAGACGGGATCGGGGTGGGGTCCGTGCATGAGGACACGGTCCTGTTTGGCGATTGCGGCCAGCTCGCAAGGACGAACGCCCACGAAAGCACGGAGCGGTCGGTCCGGCTCGGTCATCGTGACTTTTAACTCCCCCGCACTGTCCCGGGTCATTGACCAAACCTTGGTCCGGGCGGGATGCAGCACCTCTTTCCACGATTGCGGGCCGACCGCGTACCCGAACCGGGCGCCATCGTTGCGACGAACCAGGCGGTACCGTCCTCCCTCCTGCTCATCGGTCCACCCGACCGGGAGATCCTCAACCGATCTGAGTAGGTCGGGAGTGATAACGCCATTGTGGACTTGTGGCCCGTAGACCTCATACCCTCGAGCCACGAGTTCCGACACCAACTCACCGAGGCCGGTGAGATCGATGGTGACCGAAGTGGGAGTGTTCATACGTGGTGGCCCCGTTCGTTTCAGGATTCCGTCAGCAGGCCACCTCTGGTGGCTCCGATTCACAGCGTTCACCTTTCGGTCTCAGCGGTGCAGAGTCCAAAGTCCCCACCGACGCTTTGGACGGCTCTGATGGGACCAAGGACCCTATTTGGTGACAAAGAATCGTGGTGTGCTGCCGCCATGCGCCGGTTCAAGAACATCCTTTTCGTCCCCGCCCGGGGCAGCCAAGCTGCCGACGCAGAGGATCAGGCCGTGGCACTCGCCACGAACAACAACGCCCGCATCACTTTCTACGGAGCGGTGCCACCGGTTCCGCCGCTCCAAGAGTTTGTTCGGCTGGGTAACCCGCCGCGTTCAGTCAGCGAATTGCTGGCCCACGAACTCAGCCAGACGCTGCAATTCTCGGTGAAAGAGCGCGACACCACGCTGGGCATCGACGTTGCGGTTGACATCGGTATCCCGTCAGTGGAAATCGTCCGAAGAGTCGTCGAGAACGGTCACGACCTTGTCATCCTTGCCGCCGACTCGACCGAGGATGGCGGAACGCTCGCTCGACGAATCCTTCGAAGCTGTCCGTGTCCGGTATGGGTGATGCGCCCGGGACCCGAAACAAACCGCGTACTGGCCTCAGTGGATCCGGCGGGCGAACCGGAACTCAATCGGCGGATCGTACAAATCGCCCAGAGTCTTGCCACCAGCCATGCCGCCGAACTCCATATCGTGCATGCCTGGCAATTCGTGGGCGAGGAGGCTCTGATGAGGAGCGAACATGTGGAGTTGGATGCCCGGGACTTGGCCGATGCAGCAACCGATGTGGAGGCGGCGCATCGTCGCCAGCTCGATGAGCTTCTCGACGCAGTCGGTCATGACCGCAGCCGAAACGTTCACTTCGTCAATGCATCACCGGTCGCGGCGATGGCCGGACTGGTCGAGATGTACCGCATCGATGTGCTCACCATGGGCTCGGTCGGCCGGTCGGACAACGACGATGACTATTTTGGCAACACCGCCGAGATCATGTTCAGCAAGGTGCCCTGTTCGGTTCTCGTGGTGAAACCCGACGGATTTGTTCCGCCGGCAAAACGAACGAACACCACCTAGGACCTCTAGCGTTTCTCGGATGACCGAACCGGCGCGCTCGTTTGCACAGACGCTACGAGCGCGTGAGTACGAATCGGCGTGGCTGGGTCCGGACGTTCTCGCCGGTTTGACCGTTGCCGCCCATGTTGGTCCCGCAGGCGATGGCCTATGCAGAGTTGGGGGGACTGCCACCTGCCGCGGGCTTCCGGGCCGTACTCCTGGCACTCCCGATCTATGCGGTCCTGGGTACAAGTCGGCATCTTGGCATCGGGCCCGAGCCTGGAACTGCCGTGCTGGCGGCACTGGCCGTCGGCCCCCTGGCTGGCGGCGACATCAACCGATACCTGACACTCATGGCGGCTCTGGCGGGAATGGTTGGAGTGCTGGCCGTCGTCGGCGCTGTTCTCCGTTTGGGATTCGTTGCTGAGCTCCTTTCAAAGCCGGTACTGGTGGGCTACATCACTGGCGTTGCTCTCACGCTCTTGTCAAGCCAGCTCCGTACGTTCACGGGTGTGAACGTCACCGCCGGTGACTTCTTTCCTCGACTCGGAGAGTTCTTCGGCAGCATCGACCAGACCGACCTCCCAACATTGGCCGTGGGCATCGGCACCTTGACGGTCATCCTTGTTCTCCGGCGTATGGCTCCAACGCTGCCCGGGGCCTTACTTGGTCTGGCCGGATCGATCATCGCGGTCGCCGTTCTGAATCTCGAAGTTGCCGTGGTCGGTGAGATCGATGCCGCCGTGCCCTCGTTCGCTCTTCCCACCCTTGAGCGGTCCGACCTGAGAGACCTGTTGCCAGCGGCGGCTGGACTGTTACTGATCGCCTATACCGATAACATCCTCACTGCTCGTTCCATAGCATCCAACAAGGGATATCGCATCGACGCCAACCGGGAGCTCCTGGCTCTGGGTGCAGTCAACACCGCAGCTGCTTTCGGCGGTGGGTTTCCGATGTCCTCGAGCGCCTCACGTTCGGTTGTTCCGGCGTCGCTGGGAAGCCGAACGCAACTTTCCAGCCTGGTGTCCTTCTTGTCGGTCGCCATATTCCTCCTCGTAGGGCGATCGCTACTCGCTGAGATCCCGCAGGCCGGGTTGGCCGCCGTGGTAATTGCTGCCGCGCTGGCCATCATCGACGTCGAGGGATTTCGGCGGCTGGCGAAGGTGAGCTGGTCAGAAACGGTCTTGGCCGCCACAACCTGCCTCGCGATCATCTCCACCGACCTGCTCCTGGGCGTGCTGGTCGCATTGTCACTATCGGTGGTCATGACCCTCCACCGCGTCGCAAGACCCCACGACGCAATTCTGGGTGAGGGCGAAGGCCTGGACGGTTGGATAGACATCGCCGACCGGCGAGCAACAACCGAACCGGGGCTGTTGGTCTACCGCTTTGATGCGCCCTTGTTCTTCGCCAACGCCGAGTACTTCAGAGATCGACTCCGCCAATCTTTGGAACGAAACCCCGGCGAAGAGTGCCACGTGATACTGGACTTCGAAGGGATCGGATCACTGGATTCGACCGCAGCAGATCACCTGGCCGAACTCTGCCGAGAACTCTCGAACGAAGGGATGGAAATCGCCATCGCCCGGGCAAACAGCGAGGTGCTCGACGTGATGGAGCGCAGCGGACTTTTCGCCCAGTTGAACAGCCCCACGACGTATCCTACGATCAACTCCGCCGTCGCCACATACAGAAGGAACCGGTCCGTCTGAAGCGGTGAGTGGTCCGGCCGACCGGGTTACTCCAGGCGCCGTCCGGTCATCTTGCCCGGAGTAATCCGAACCCATCGGTCCTGATCAGCTGAGTCCGCCCACGGCTGAAGGTTGAGTTCCTCAGCCTCCATGAAATCTTCGTAATCGATGATCTCCGACGCTGTGCCCAACACCAGAACGCTCCAACCCTTGTGTTCCCATGCATCCCATTTGTCCACTTCGAACGCCACAGGCTTGTCTGCGGCGACAGCGTGGAGCTTCTGCCCCTTCCCGGTGCGGAAGATGATCTCACCATCGAAGAAACGAAACGTCACCGGCAAGATCACGGGATGACCGGCAAAGTTGAACCCGATCCGCCCTACCAGTGCTTCGGCCAGGAGTTGTTCGCATTCCCGCCGATCCAACTCCACGATCGTCCGCCGATCGCCCGCCGCGGCAGAGGCGTCGCTCGCTCTGTCCAAAGGGTCGCTCGTTCTGTCCAGTGGGTCGGGGGTGATGGCAGTCATAGCATCGTCCTTTCTTCCGCCACTCACGGCGGCCCTCAACGCAATGGTGTTCTGACCCGGTTGATGACTCTAGGGTCATAGGTCACTTGACACTCGCTGCGCTGACTGTACGGGTCACCGGGGGGTCTTTGGACCCTGTTGAGTCCACCGCAATTTCGTTGACCATTGACGTACGACCGCATCCCAAATTGAGGAGTTCTCGCGACATGACAACCAAATGGCTTTACCGCTTCGACGAAATTGACGAAGTACAGCAGTCCGTTGACGGCGATTGGAGCCAGGTACTCGGTCTCCTGGGGGGTAAGGGCGCAAATCTCGGGGACATGACACGGCAGGGAATTCCGGTCCCGCCCGGCTTCACGGTCACTACTGCAGCATGTAACGCCTACAGCGATGCCGATGGGGTCATGCCCGCCGGCCTGTGGAATCAGATGGTCCTGGCCATCCGTGAGCTCGAGAACCAAACTGGCAAGCGGTTCGGCGATCCGAGCCAACCCCTTCTCGTGGCGTGTCGCTCCGGCGCCAGATTCTCGATGCCAGGCATGATGGACACGGTTCTCGACATTGGTCTGAATGACGAAGTGGTGAAAGGCATGACAGCCGCCACCAAGGACGAACATTTCGTACTCGACTCCTATCGACGCCTGATCCAAATGTTTGGAGCGGTTGTCTTAGGAGTGGCCGACGAGGCGTTCGAAACCATTCTTCGCGCCAAACGCCAGTTGAGGCATGTGGAAACCGATGCCGATCTTTCCGCCAGTGATCTGCAGGACGTGATCAGCTCCTTCAAGGCGGTCGTGGCGCGGCAGGGCCTCGCCCCGTTCCCGACCGATCCGTTCGACCAGCTCCGGATGGCAACCGAGGCCGTTTTCGACAGCTGGCGAGGCAAGCGGGCCCACGACTACCGGGTCGCCGCCCACATACCGCATGATCTCGGGACTGCGGTCAACATCGTCTCGATGGTCTTCGGGAACATGGGAACGAACTCGGCAACGGGGGTGGCCATGAGCCGCAATGCCACCACCGGCGAGGCCCGCCTGGAGGGTGACTACCTCTTGAACGCTCAAGGCGAGGATGTTGTAGCGGGAATTCGGGCAACCAAACCGATCGAACAGCTCAATGACGACATGCCGGAGGTCGCAGCTCAGTTTGCCGAAATTGCCAAGAACCTCGAAATCCACCATCGCGACATGCAAGACATGGAGTTCACGGTGGAGCAGGGCAAGCTTTGGATCTTGCAGACCCGGGCTGGCAAGCGAACCGCGCAGGCTGCGGTGAGGATTGCAGTAGATCAGGCGAACGAGGGTCTGATCACCAAGGAAGAGGCAGTGCTTCGGGTGAGTCCCGATCAGATCGATTTCTTCCTGCATCCTCAGTTCAGTGCGGCCGACCTCGAGGCCTCCGAACCGTTGGCATTCGGGCTGAATGTTTCGCCGGGGGCGGCTGTTGGCGTGGCGGCATTCGATGCCGATCTGGCCGAACGGTGGGCAAACGAGGGAAAGACGGTCGTGCTCGTGCGACCGGAAACCAAACCTGATGACGTGCACGGCATGCTGGCTGCTGCCGGCATCCTTACTTCTAGCGGGGGACGAACCAGCCACGCGGCCCTGGTGGCCAGACAATTTGGGAAGCCGGCTGTGGTTGGAGCGGCGGAGCTTGAGATCGACATGGTCGCCCGCTCCTTCACCGTTGGCTCGCACACAGTGCACGAGGGCGAATGGATTTCGGTAGACGGTACGACCGGCAGGGTCTATGACGGCAAGATTGAGACCAGTGCCCCGGATCTCGAAAACCCGTGGCTCACAACACTGTTGGGCTGGGCGGATGATTTTCGGACCTTGGAGATCAGGGCCAACGCCGACGACCCGGTGGAAGCGGCCCGGGCTCGGTCCTATGGAGCCACCGGTATCGGCCTGTGCCGAACCGAGCACATGTTCTTCGACCCCAAACGCCTCCCGATTGTTCAGAAGATGATTGTCGCTGTCACCGCAGCCGAGCGCCGCGAAGCGGTAGAGGCCCTACTGCCCTACCAGCGCGATGACTTTGTAGGTCTCTTCCGAGCAATGGCCGGGCATCCAGTGATCATCCGTTTGCTCGACCCACCTCTTCACGAGTTTCTGCCCAGCTTCGACGAGCTCAAAGGGCAAGAGTTTGATCTCCAGCTTGGCCTCGTCAACGCCCGGGATATCGCAGGTATCGACCGGCTGGTTGATGAGCTCACCATCGTTCGGACCATGTTGGAGCGGGTCGACGCATTGCGGGAGACCAACCCGATGTTGGGGCTGCGGGGGGTTCGGTTAGGTCTGCGAATCCCCGAGCTCATACGGATGCAGACCCGGGCGATCACAGAGGCGGCAATCCGAGTGAAACAAGAAGGGATCGAAGTCCGGCCCGAAATCATGGTTCCGCTTGTCACCTTCGCAACGGAGATGGAAGCAGCCCGGGCACTCATCGAAGGCGAGATGGCAACCGTCTTCGAGGAACAAGGCGATGACCTTGCCATCCCGATTGGAACGATGATCGAGGTGCCACGGGCGGCCCTTGCCGCTGGCCAGATCGCGAAACATGCGGACTTCTTCAGCTTTGGGACAAACGACCTGACCCAGACCACGTTGGCGATCAGTCGTGACGATGCCGAGGCGAGTTTTCTCATCGGTTATGTGACCGATGAGATCGTGGAAACCAACCCGTTTCACTCCATCGATCGCGATGGGGTCGGGCGCCTGATGAAGATGGCCGTCAGCGACGGCCGGGCCGAGCAGGAGGACCTAGCGATCGGAATATGCGGCGAACACGGTGGTGAACCAGCTTCGATCGCACTGTGCCAGAAACTCGGGCTGGACTATGTGAGCTGTTCGGCGTTCAGGGTCCCGGTGGCCCGCCTCGCCGCCGCCCACGCCGCACTACAACCGCAAGCGAAAGAGAGCAGCAAATGACCGGCATGAAGGCAAACGGCCTAAAAGTTCTAGATCGGGAGGAGTGTATCGATCTACTGGAAACCACGCCGATCGGACGGGTCGGCTTCATTTCCGACGATGGCCCGCTGGTGCTACCAGTGAACTACCACTGGCACGACGGGGGAATCGTTTTCCGGACCCATGCGGGTCAGAAACTCGAAGCGGCGGTCAAGCAGGAGAAAGTGTGCTTTGAGGTTGATCGGTGGAACTCTTCCCCCCGTTCTGGGGCAAGCGTCGTGGTGATGGGCGTGGCGCGGGAAGTGACCGACTGGGCCGAGAAGGAACAACTCGAGAACATAGGGCTCATTCCGTGGAGCCGGGATGGCTGGCGGCGGCTCTGGGTGCGCATCGAACCCACCGAGATAACGGGACGAGAACTTGCCTAGGGCGGTCGATCGGGACGAGCAAGTTTTCTTAACCCTCGACGGCAACGAGGCAGCCGCCCGTATCGCTCACCGAGTGAGCGAAGTTATCGCGATCTATCCGATCACGCCGGCGTCGCCGATGGGTGAACTGGCCGATGCATGGTCCCAGTCCGGCCAGGCCAACCTTTGGGGATCCGTTCCTGAAGTCATTGAGATGCAAAGCGAAGGGGGCGCGGCCGGTGCCGTCCACGGCGCGCTTCAGGCCGGTGCACTCACCACCACCTTCACTGCTTCACAGGGCCTCCTTCTGATGATTCCCAACCTGTACAAAATCGCCGGCGAGTTGCTGCCTGCGGTGATCCATGTTGCGGCGCGATCCATTGCCACTCACGCCCTCAGCATTTTTGGTGACCACGGCGATGTGATGGCTGCCCGGCAAACAGGGATGGCGCTGTTGGCCTCGGGATCGGTGCAGGAAGCGCATGATCTCGCGTTAGTCGCTCATGCGGCGACCCTCCGTGCCCGGGTGCCGTTCCTTCACTTCTTCGACGGGTTCCGCACCAGCCACGAGGTTGCGAAGATCGCCGCGCTCGACGATCACACGATTCGAAACATGATCGACGACGACCTCATCGCTCAGCACCGCCTTCGTGCTCTGGACCCGGATTCGCCGGTGATCCGGGGTACCGCCCAGAACCCGGATGTGTTCTTCCAGGCCACCGAGGCGGCAAATCGATTTCACGACGCCGTTCCTACCATCGTGCAGGAAGAGATGGACCGGTTGGCTGAGCACTCGGGACGGCGGTACAAGATCTTCGATTACCACGGGCACCCAGAAGCGGATCGGGCGATCGTGATCATGGGATCGGGCGCCGGGACGGTCGCAGAGGCGGTCGACGCCATGATCCAAAACGGTGAACGCGTTGGGGTTCTCACCGTGCATCTTTACCGGCCTTTCGATGCTGTCGCGTTCGTGAACGCACTCCCTCGAACGGTTCAACACCTGGCGGTTTTGGATCGCACCAAGGAGCACGGCTCGGTTGGGGAGCCGCTCTATCTGGACACCGTCGCGGCACTCGCCCAGATGTGGCCAGACGTCGCCCTGCCCGTGGTTTCTCGAGCCCGCTATGGACTCTCATCCAAGGAATTCACCCCGGCGATGGCGATGGCCGTATTCGGCGCACTCCGAGCGGCCGGACCGAGCGGCCAGATGACCGTGGGGATCACCGACGACGTCACCAATCTCAGCGTGGCATACGACCCCTCCGCCTGGAGCGAGCCCGCCACCGTCCGTCGAGCCGTGTTCTATGGGCTCGGCAGTGATGGCACGGTAGGGGCCAACAAGAACACCGTGAAGATCATTGGCGATCAGACACCACTCCATGCTCAGGGCTACTTCGTCTACGACTCCAAGAAGTCGGGGTCCACAACGGTGTCCCACCTGCGATTTGGACCGGACCCTATCCGATCCGCCTACCTCATTCAGGAGGCCGACTTCGTCGGGATTCATCATTTCGGCTCGCTGGACCGTCAGGACCTGCTGAAGGTCGCCGCCCCGGGCGCAACCGTCCTGATCAACTCCCCTTTTGGTTCCGAGGGCACGTGGGACAATCTCCCGGCCGAGGTGCAGCAGGAAATCATAGACAAGAACCTGGAGGTCTGGATACTCGATGGCGGGAAGGTGGCGCGAGAAAACGGACTCGGCAATCGGGTCAACACCGTGCTCCAGACCGGCTTCTTCGCTCTCTCCGAACTGTTGCCCGCCGAGCAGGCCGTGACCGCCATCAAGGATTCGATAACGAAGACCTATAGCAAACGCGGTCCCCTGGTACTGCAACGCAACTATGCAGCGGTCGACGCATCGATCGCAGCGCTCGCCCGGATGGAGATTCCCGCCGAGGTCAGTAGCAACCACGCTCGGCTCCCAGCTGTACCCACAATTGCCCCCGACTTCGTGCAGCGGGTTACCGGCCAGATCATCGCCGGCAACGGCGACCTTCTGCCGGTCAGTGCCTTCCCCGTCGACGGCACATTTCCCACCTCCACCTCGCAGTGGGAGAAGCGCACGATCGCCACGGAGATCCCCATCTGGGATCCCAGCATCTGCATCGACTGTGCGCGATGTGCACTGGTCTGCCCCCATGCTGCAATCCGAATCAAGGCTGTCCCTGCTGCGGAACTCGCCGATGCTCCGGAATCCTTCCAACACAAGGCCTGGAAAGACAAGAGCGACAACACCATGAGGGGCATCATTCAAGTAGCACCCGATGACTGCACGGGCTGTGGCGTTTGCGTAAACGTCTGTCCGGCCACATCCAAAGAGGTGGTGAAGCACAAATCGATCAACATGGAACCGATCGCCGACCACCTGAGCGTAGAACGGGTCAACTTCGACTACTTCCTGGGGCTACCCGAGTATGACCGAACCAAGCTGCGGCTCACATCGGTCAAGGGTTCCCAGCTGGCGCAGCCTTTGTTCGAGTTCTCGGGCGCATGCGCCGGCTGCGGCGAAACTCCTTATTTGAAGCTCCTTACCCAGCTGATGGGTGATCGTTTAGTCGTGGCGAACGCCACCGGCTGCTCATCGATCTACGGCGGGAATCTCCCCACTACACCCTGGACAACGAACGCCGATGGCCAGGGACCTGCATGGGCCAACTCCCTGTTCGAGGACAATGCCGAATTCGGATTGGGAATGCGGCTGGCTCTTGACCATCACCTGGAGGCTGCTCGACAGCTGGTTGCGGAGTTGGCGCCACAGCTCGGCGATCTCGCCACGCGCATCCTTGACTTTGATGGGACGGACGAAGGCGCGATTGGCGAACAACGGGGACTCCTCGCGCAGCTCCGAACTTGGCTCAATGATCACCCCGGGCCGCTCGCCAACCGTTTGGCAACCCTGGCCCATCATTTGGTCCCCCGGAGCGTATGGCTGGTTGGTGGAGATGGCTGGGCCTACGACATTGGCTTCGGCGGTGTCGACCACGTCTTGGCAAGTGGGCGCGACGTCAACATCCTGGTCCTCGATACCGAGGTGTACTCCAACACCGGCGGGCAGACATCCAAGGCCACGCCACGAGCCGCCATCGCCAAGTTCTCTGCCGGCGGAAAGGGCACGGCGAAGAAGGATCTGGGCATGCTCGCAATGGCGCACGCTGACGTTTATGTGGCGCACATAGCGTTCGGGGCCAATATGACCCAAACCGTGAAAGCGATGACCGAGGCGGCAGCCCACCCGGGACCGTCACTGATCATCGCCTACAGCCCTTGTATCGCCCATGGCATCGACATGACCAACATGGTTGACCATCAGAAAATGGCGGCCGATAGCGGCTACTGGCCCCTTTATCGCTACGACCCTCGGCGGGAGTCCACACAGGACCACGCGCTCCATCTGGACAGCCGCAAACCCACGATTGCATTCAAGGATTTCGCCATGACCGAGGGCCGGTTTTCCATGCTGGAGCGAGCCAACCCCAGTGCAGCCGCCAAACTCCTCTCACAAGCTCAGCAGGATATTGATGACCGCTGGCATCTCTATGAACAGATGGTTGATGTTGAACGCACGGCCCGGTACGGCGATTTGAGCGACGAACAGGATGAGGAGCACCACCGATGACCGACCTCAAGACGCAGTATCTGGGGCTCTTGTTGAAGAACCCGATCGTTGCCTCAGCATCGCCGCTCACCGGAACGATCGCTGGGCTCCTCTCGCTCGAGGAAGCAGGGGCTGCGGCCGTTGTTCTACCATCGCTCTTCGAGGAGCAGGTGGAGCACGAATCCAGAACGCTCGAAGAAGCTTTCGGTGGCCACCACATCGTCGGGACGGAAATGCACGAGGGGTTCTTCCCCTCTCAAGCTGGTCATATCTCTATCACCCAGGACTACGTCGATCTGCTGGCAACCGCCAAGCGGGAACTTTCGATCCCGGTCTTCGCGAGCCTCAACGGCTACTCCGACGGGGGCTGGACCCACTTTGCCGAGCTGCTGGAAGACGCAGGAGCAGATGGCATCGAACTCAACGTGTACCACATCGCCGCGGATCTCGACGCCACCGGCCTGGAAGTGGAGGACCGCTACCTCCGGCTCGTTGAACAAGTCCGCAAGACGGTGGCCATACCGCTGGCCGTAAAGATCGGCCCGTTCTTCAGCTCACCGGGCAACATGGCTCGACGGCTCATCGCCGAAGGGGCCGAGTCGCTTGTCTTGTTCAATCGCTTCTACCAACCGGATATCGACCTTGAGACGCTCTCGGTTGTACCAGCCCTCGAGTTGAGCTCGCCAGTGGAGATGCGGCTCGTGCTGCGGTGGATGGCGATCCTGCGCGGTCGAATCGAAGCCGACTTGGCTGCCACGACCGGGGTCCACCACGCCGAAGACGTAGTCAAACTGATCCTCGCCGGCGCGGATGTTGTGATGATGACCTCCGCCCTGCTTCAGCGAGGACCTCATCATCTCACGACCGTGCTCGAAGGGGTGCACCGCTGGTTCAATGAACGGGAGTACGTATCAAGCGATCAAGCCCGAGGAAGCATGAGCCAGGAATCGGTCCCCGACCCGGCGGCATTCGAGCGATCGAACTACATGAAGACGCTGTCGGCCTTAAACCGCCAGCATTGACCGAGCCGTCTTCGGGACCATCGTCCCGTAGCGGTGGACAACTTCTCATTGAAGGTAAGAATGGACAACTACAGACCCCAAGCCCAAGGAGGCCCAAGTGCCCGATGGAAGAGTGATGCGGATCGATGCCGAGCGAGAGTGCGTGTATGTCGTACGGCGAGGACGAAGCTACGAGGCGCCGCTCTCCGAAGTCGAAGCGGCGGCACGCGTTCCGAGCGCCCGAGTTCGGTTCAATCTCCGACGGTCTAACGGCGTAGAAAGCGCCGAAAACGTAACGCTTCGATCAGGAACACGAACCAACCGACGCCAACGCCGGTTCGGCGACCTCACCGGAGCCCGGAGCCCGGGATCCAAGGTGAAGACCTCGGCCCAGAAAGAGTTCGGATTAGATGTCACCACCCAACCATTCCGGGTGGTTCGCGCATGGATCCAGACGGTCAGCAAACGAGACCTCGATGCCGCCGCTTCGCTTTATCTCCCCAGTGCGGTCGTCTATACACCGCAGGGCGCAATTGGAGGACGAGCCCGCATTCGGGCGCTTCTGGACGAATCCTCCTGGATCGGGCACGATCCCGACGACGTAGAACTCCACGGAATGGATCAGTACGTTCAGGCGTACTGCCCCGACCACGAAGACCTGACCACAACTTTCATGATCATCGAAAGTGGCCAGATTGCCGAGCAGTGGTTAGGTCTCATCCCGGACTTCGATCACGACGAGACCGCGGCGCCGATGCTACAGGTTCTCCAGAAAGGAGACGTCGACCGGGCGGCGGTGGACTACGCCAACCACCGACTGGAGCATCTTGCCGAATCCCTCGGTCGGCCGATCGGGCTGGGTTTGGTGAAGCTCACCCAGGCCGGTAACCCGGCGGTGCAGAAACCAGCGATGGCCGAAGCCAGTCTCGATGTGGATGGAACCTTCGTGCGCGCCCACATCGCCGCCCGAACCATGACCGAGGCAATCGATCTGGTGATCGGCCGGCTCAAAGCGAAGCTGGACCATCACAAGGACAACCGGAAGCATCGGAAAGGAGCTCCGAACCCTGAGGAGTGGCGCCACGGCAATCTGCCATCTAGCAACACACCCTATTTCGATCGGCCCCGGCACGAACGAGAAGTCGTGCGCCACAAGTCCTTCGCCCCGGACGAAATGACCGTGGAAGAAGCGGCGTGGGACATGACACAACTGGACTATGACTTCTTCTTGTTCGTAGAGCTCAACACCGGATTGGATTGCCTCCTCGAACGGGCTGACGACGGCGCCCCGGTGGTGCTGCACGGACTTGTGGGCAACAACGGCGGGGTCTCCTCCGACGTCATTGGAATGGAATTCAGCGACGAGTCTCCCCCAGCACTCAAACTCAGCGAAGCGATCGAATTTCTCGACACCGCAGGAAGTCGATTTGTCTTCTTCGAGAACACCGCCACCAACCGCCGCAACGTTGTGTACCGCAGATATGACGGGCACTACGGTCTCATCACACCACCGACCAGCAACAATGACAACGACAACGAGTAATCAGCACCAACCCGGGCAACCGGCCTACTAAGGACTTTCGTCCCTAGCAGGCGACCAACAACTGCTCCCAAACTTGCGGGCATGGGCAGTCATAGGAAGACGTGATATGACGAACGACGAGAACGGTTCTGGAACCATCCGAGTCTTCATCCTCGATGACCACGAGATTGTGCGGAGGGGTGTAGCCGACCTCGTCAATGCCGAGCCCGACCTGGAGGTCGTTGCCGAAGAAGGCTCGGCTCAACAGGCACTGCGGGCAGTCGAACGGTTCAAGCCTGATGTAGCAGTCTTGGATGTTCGTCTTGAAGACGGCAACGGAATTGAAGTGTGCCGGGACATTCGATCGGCCCACCCTGAGGTTGCATGTCTCATCCTCACCTCATTTGCCGACGATCACGCGCTGGTGGACGCCTCCTTCGCAGGAGCAGCGGGATACGTGCTCAAACAAATCCGTAGCAACGATCTCATCGAATCCATACGGAAGGTGGCAAACGGCGCAGCTCTGTTGGACTCGGCAACGGTCCGCATGGCCATGTCACGACTGAAGGAAAGCGAAGAAGGCGCTATCGCAACTCTCACCCCACAAGAGCACCGCATCTTTGATCTCATCGGTGAAGGTTGGTCCAATCGGCAGATCGCCGAGGAACTCTTCCTCGCCGAGAAGACCGTCAAGAACTATGTATCGAACCTGCTTGCCAAGTTGGGCATGAGCCGGCGAACTGAGGCCGCCGCCTTCGCAGCCCGACTGGAGGAGCGAAGCCGGCGTCGCTACGAATAGTGGATCCCTCCACCATTGGCGAGCATGTCAACCAGTCCGCCGACGCTGTCCTGATATCCGACTCAACCGGGCGAATCGTCTTCGCTAACTCGGCATCGGGGGAACTCTTCGGTTATGAAGCTGACGAGCTGATTGATGCCAACGTGAACCTACTCATCCCCGAGGTGATGCGGGAGGCCCATGAAAAGCGGATGGAATCGTACACCGCCAACCCACAGCCGAGGCCGTTCAGCAAACAACCCAAAGGGCTGCATGGTCGTCGCAAGGACGGATCGGTCTTCCCGGCAGAGATCAGCCTGACGCCGTTCGGCACTGGACGCCAGATGACCATCATGGCCATGGTCCGCGACATTTCGGACCGGA
>JABDIY010000158.1 GCA_013003535.1 Acidimicrobiales bacterium
CGGTTCCCGGATCGAGTTCATCGGTATCGGTCACGGTCACAACGAAGGAATCTGCACCGTTGTAATCCTGCTCCGGGGTGTACTCAAACCCAGCACCGGTCATCACAACAGAACCATGCCCCGGTTCCGTGGTGACCACATAGGACATCGCCGCAGCATCAGTGTCTTCAACATCAGCCGCCACAACAGCCCCACTCACCGGAGTATCTTCAACACCGTCAAGCGCCAAATCATCCGCAACCGGAAAATCGTTCACTGCTGCGACCTCAACGTTGAAGAAGGTTTCAGCGAATCCTCCATCTCCGTCAGCCACTTCCAGAACAAAGGTGTCGGAGCCGAAGAAGTTCTCACTGGGGGTATAGGTGATCGACGTTCCGTCAATCGACACCGCACCCGAGTCGGGAGCAAAGAGTTCGGTGACCGTGAGAGTCTCAGAGTCGATGTCAGCGACGTCCACAATGAAGGTCACCGGCGTGTCCTCCTCGGTCTCCAGATCCTCTGAAACGATTGTCGGATCATCGTTGATCGGAGCCACCTCTACGGTCACGAGCGCAACGGAGAGAAGCGATCCATCTGTCACGTAGTAGATAAAGGAGTCTGTGCCATTGAGGTCGGGATCCGGCGTGTACACCAGTTTGTTGTCAACGATTTCGACGGTGCCGATCTGCGTGTTGCCGAACCGATCGATCGACAGCGCATCGCCGTCGCTGTCCACGTCGTTGGCAAGAACGTCGATGGTGACGGGAGTGTCCTCATCGGTTTCGGCAGTGTCCTGGTTGGCGTCGGGCCGATCATTCACGGCGCCAACCTCGACGGTGAGCGTACCCCAGACGATTTCACAGCCGGGGACCGACGGGAAGTCACTACAGCTATTGGTCTCAACCGGCGCGAGCGCCTTGATCCCGTAAGGGATTACCAAGGTTCCGCTGAAGTTTGGATCGGGTTGCACCCGAACACCGTCGCCAGTGATGGCGGCGAAACCACCATCGGGTTGTTCGACTTCCACCAGTTCGAACCCGGTTTTGTCAACGTCTACATCGTTTGCTACCACATCGACCGTGACCACATTGTCCTCTTCCACGTTCGCTGTGTCAGGATTGGCGATGAGGGGATCTTCCAGATTTCGTACCGTCACGGAAACCGAAGCGGAGTCCGTCCCGGTCTCACCGGGAGTGCCATCGTTCACGTCGTATGTGAAAGTAAAGTCGCCGAAGTAGTTCTCGACGGGCGTGAACTCCACGCTGGTTCCAACGATAGCGAGCGTGCCGATCGCCGCATCGAGTTCGGATACGCCGGCAATCGACAAAATGTCTTCGTCGACGTCGGTATCACCAACGAGCACGTCGAGCAACGACACTGAATCCTCATTAACGGTGTAGGAATCGTCGTCCGCTACGGGTGCGTCGTTCACCGCCGTGATGTTCACGTTCACCGTGATGGTGAGGTCGTCCAGGGCTTGACTGTCGTTGTTATCCGTGATGACCACGGTGAAGGAGTCCTGACCGTTGGCGTTCTCGTTCGGTGTGTACTCGACCGTGCCACCCACAAAGGTCGTGGTTCCGAGCGTCCCGTCAGAAACCTCGACGATGGAAAGCAAGGAACCGTCGGAGTCGGTCTGTCCGGCGGTCAGAATCTCGACCGAGGCAGGAACGAGGGCATCTTCATCGACAACGACGAGCTCGGGCACAGCAACGTCCGGCGCATCATCGTCTCCGTTGGTGACGGTGAGCGAGACGGTGGCGGTTGAGCCCGGGTCACCCGCGAGGGTGTAGGTGAACTCAACGTCGCCGAGCATGTCTCCGGTATGTGTATAGACGATCTCACCGGTTGCTCCGTCGATAGCAACGGAGCCAATTACCAACTCAGGATCTGTGGCCGAGACAGGAGCCGTCACACTCACAACCGCAAAGGGGTCAACGCCAGTAACCGTTGCGCCGCCGCCTACCGGAGTATGGCCATCGACGTCGGTATCATTTCCCACAACGTTGATAGAGATCGGGTCGCCATTCTCGACAAAGGACACAGGTCCGTCGTCTACGGCAACTGGGTCATCGTTCACGTCGGTGATGGTGACGGTAACTATTGCGGAACTCTCTGTTTCTGGATCTCCACCGTTGATCGTGTAGCTGAAGGAATCCTCTCGTGGCGTTTCGCTGCCGTTGTGCGTGTACTCGATCTTGCCGTTCACAATCTCGGTTGTGCCGTGGGTGGCGGCACCAACGGCGGTGATCGTATTGAGGGAGGAATCGTCGATGTCGGCAGCGTTTTCGTTCGCGAGCACATCAATCGAAACAACACCGCCTTCGGCGACCTCGGCCGTGTCAGGAAGCGCATCTGGGGTGTCGTCGACCGGCGTGACCGTCACGGAGACGGTCGCAGGTTCGCTCTCGTTCGCTGGAACGGAATCATCGGCGATCGTGTACGTGAAGCTATCGTCACCGAAGAAGTCAGCATTTGGAGTGTAGGTAACAGAGCCCTGCACGAGAGCGACCGTTCCGTTGGAGGCCGCGGTGACTGCGACGATGGTGAACACTTCGCTGTCCACGTCGCTGTCATTGGCGAGCAGGGTTGTAGTCACATCGGCGGCCGGGCTGTCCTCAGCCAAGCTGATGCCATCGCCATCGGCCACCGGGGCGTCCTCTACGGGCGTCAGCGTCACCGTCACGGTGCGGATCGTCTCTTCGCCACCGGGTGAGGTGGTCGTGGTGTAGGTAAACTGATCGTCACCGAACGCGTCAGCGGCAGGCTTGTACGTGAGCAGGGTAATCTCGCCACCCTCCCTCGCTTCGCCAATTATTCCGCCCAGCGTTCCCGCAGCGTCGTAAGCAACGATCGAGGAGAATTCTGGGTCGTTGGCCAAGACGTCAAGCAACTGCGTGTTGGAGTCCTCTGCGAAGACGAAGACGTCGTCGCCTGGATCAATCTGGATCGCCCCAGCTCCCGATGATGCCGCAAGCACGGAGAAAGCCGCGAGGACCACCCCCACGGTGCGACGGAATGTACTGCCTGATCTGCTTCTCATGTGTTGTCTGGTCCTTTCGGGACAGCGACTTGGTAGTCGCCCTGCCTTCGGCCGTCCCCTCCGGAACATGAAGCAGAATTGCTTACTTGTAGCGATATAGGGGCCGTACGGCCCACGTTTTCCCAGTTCAAACTGGCTGCCCAGGGGGCAGGCGGGTCCTCGCTAAATTGTGTAGCTCTCCCCTGCGGGGTCTGCTACAGCTTGACCACGTTGGGGCCCTGCACCGCATTGCGGGTGTCGAAGACAACCTTTGAATGCTCCGCCACCATGGCCAAATCGGTGTCGGAATGGTTGGTCAACACCACCACCAAGTCGGCTTCAGCAACGCTGTGGGGGGTTAAATCCACCCGTCGCACACTGGCGGGGAAATGATCTGGGTCCACCCAGGAATCGGCACAGGTAACCAGTCCGCCCAGTTCATGCAGTTTTTCTGCTACCGCCAGAACCGGTGTCTCCCGAGAATCGCCACTGTCGGGTTTGTATGCCAACCCCACGAGCAGGATCCGCGATCCCCGGACCGATCGTTCCAGATCGTTCAGAATCCGCGTGATTCGCTCCACTACGTGATCCGGCATGTGTTCGTTGATGTCATTCGCCAGCTCGACGAAACGGAAGCTGTGTCCGAGTGAGCGTTTCACCCGCCAGCTGAGATAACTGGGGTCGATCGGCAGACAGTGCCCGCCCACGCCCGGGCCCGGAGTGAACTTCATGTAGCCGAACGGCTTGGTGTTCGCCGCCTCGATCACTGCCCAGATATCGATGTCGAGCTCGGCAGCAAAGACGGCAAGCTCGTTTACGAGCGCAATGTTCACGTGACGAAACGTATTCTCGAGAAGTTTGGAGAGTTCGGCTTCCTTCGGCCCCGGCACCCGCACCGCCTGCACTACCAGTTGCTCGTAAAACGCCGCAATTCGGTCTAAGCCCTGGGGGGTGGTTCCCGAAACCACCTTGGGCGTGTTCTCGAAGCGGTAGACCGTGTTGCCGGGGTCTATTCGTTCAGGGCTGTAGCCCACGTGGAAATCGGTGCCCGCCTTCAACTTCGAACCCGACTCCAGAAGCGGTATCAACAACTCCTCGGTGGTGCCCGGATAGGTGGTGGATTCCAGGATCACCGCAACCCCGGGCCGGAGGTAAGGGCTGAGATCGCGGGCCGACGCCTCGATGTAGCTGAGATCGGGGGCCCCATCGCGCAAGGGAGTAGGCACGGTAATCACGACAACGTCGAATCCTTCGACGGCAGACAGCTGGTCGGTCACTGTGAATCTGCCCGATTCCAGGGCGGCAGCCAATTTGTCCGCCGGAACGTCCTCGACATAGGAATCGCCAGCCCGCAACCGTCCGATGCGGGCCGAGTCGAGGTCATAGCCCACTACGTCAAAACCGACCTCCACAGCCCGGACCGCCAACGGGAGACCAACGTAGCCCTGGCCGACGATTACAACTCTCTCAGCAGTCACCGGACCAGACTAGTTGTCCACCGTGGCCACTCGAAGGGACCGTCGACGTTGCCTGAGGTTCGAGGACTACAGATACGTGCCAGTCTGGGGAGGGCGAGATGCTGCGCTGGTGGGTAGCGCCTGTTGATGCATCTGCTCCAGTTGCTGCCGGGCTGCCATCTGCTGGGCGAACAGGGTGGCCTGAATCCCGTGGAACAGGCCTTCGAGCCAACCAACCAACTGGGCCTGAGCGATTCGTAGTTCAGAATCCGACGGCACGTTGTCTTCACCGAACGGAAGCGCCAGAGAGTTCAGCTCGTCGTTGAGGTCCGGGGATAACGCCTCGCCCAACTCCGAAATGGACGTCTCATAGATGTCTTTCAATCGATTGCGGCCCGCGTCGTCGAGTGGGGTAGTGCGGACCTCCTCGAGCAGTTGCTTGATCATGGATCCGATTCTCATCACCTTGGCGGGTTCAGAGATCGAGTTGCGGGGGGCATCTTGATCGGCGGCCTTTGCCGGGAGCTCCACGACCTCGGGGGTTTCGTGGGCTACCTCGTCTGCGCCGTCGTTGGACTCGGGTCTGGAGAGGTCGCTCATTGCTGCAAGGATACCGGCCGTCAGCGCTACGCCTCGGCTCGCAGCAACGGCACCAGCATCTCGGCATCCGTCAGCGATCCGTGGCGGCCGATCAATTCGTACGGTCCGCTATCCGCCGGATCGAAAAACGAGATCGGCTCGAATGGGCACAATGCCACATCTCCAAGACGGTCTTCCACACCGTGGCGCATCACGGGTCCAAACCAGTTCTCGTCGAGGATCTGCTGACGCGTGCGAACCCATGCCTGATGACCGTGGTGGTGCTTGGCTTCGGACTCGAGCTCGTCGATCGCGGCGGGATCACAGTGCAGCCAGCGGAACCGACCTTCGCCGGACATCCCCGTCACAAGCGCATCAACGTCTTCATGAAGGTGCACAACATTGTTGCCGCAGTCGACTTGGCCGTGATCGGCGGTGACGATGACCTCTGTACCACTTGGGACACTGGCGATGATTTCGGCAACCAGTCGGTCGACAAAAGCAAACTCGGCGTCAAAGACAGACCCGAACCCGTATTCGTGGGAGACCTTGTCGATGCCGTCGTAGTAGGCGTAGACGAACTCCTCGCCCTCGTGCAGGAGTCGGCTCACCTCGTGTACCAGCGTGGCCGTTGTTCGATAGCCCACCAGGTGAGCGCCCCGTAGGTGCGCAGCGCTAAAACCTGACCGACGGAAGTCGGCTCGAGACACCAGCGGTACGTCTTGCCCGTGGAATGGATCATAGGGTTGAATGACATCGGGAGGGATTTGGCGCCGAGCGTCTGGTGTTTCCAACGAACCCCAGCGAAGCGTGTTCAAAACTTCGCCGTCGACCACCATCCGATATCCCACAACGCCATGTTCCGCAGGCGTGAGGCTGGTGGTGATCGAGGTGAGTGCGGTGGCCGTGGTGGAGGGTGCCACCGTGGTAATCGGCCCTCCGGTCATCGCATGAAGCGTGGGAACAATCGACTGCCGGTCTTGCAGCTGATCCCAGCCGACGCCATCGAGGACAAGCAACACCCGCTTCTTGGTTGCTCCTAGCTCGACCGGCAGGCGAGCCATCCCGCGGCCCCGAGGAAGCAGGTAGGGAAGGAGGTTGGTGATGCAACCGCCACTGAAGGCAGGCAGCGTGGGCTCTAGTTGACTTCGCACTAACCGTGAAGGATACGCAGAGTGAGCGGCCGTTTGGGCCACCAGAGCCCAGAACCCTCAACAGGGCTTTGGACGCGCCCGACTCGCGAGCACGGCTCAACGCAAACCAACCACCTCGATCACGTCATGATCGGCTGTACTGGAGCGGAAAAAGGGGGGAAGTCTCTGAGTCCCGTAGCCCTCCAGCGAAGTGGTCCACCACACGCCAATCTCGACTTCGGCCTCCAGTTGAACGCGGGAGCGAGGGGGGACCTGGGTGAAGGTGAACTTGCATGCGTCGGGGTGATCGTCGCGGAAGTGGGCTTCGAACTCGATGCCCCGATGGT
>JABDIY010000210.1 GCA_013003535.1 Acidimicrobiales bacterium
GGAGCAACCGGAAACGGTGCACTCACCGAGGTGGCCAAGGAAGACGGTGCCTACTGCATCGGGGTCGACACAGACCAGTGGGAGACTGTGCCCGAGGCGCAACCCTGCTTGATCACGAGCGCCATGAAGCTGATCGACACGGGCGTTACCGAACTGGTCGCCCAGGCCGCCGACGGCACCATCGAGCCTGGGAACTTCATCGGTGACGTTGGCCTTGCCAGCTATCACGACTTCGAGAGCGATGTACCCGACGATGTCAAATCCACCGTCGACGAGATCACCGCAGATCTGCTGAGCGGCAGCTTGGAAACCGGCTACAACCCCGGATAGTGACCGACACGGCACTCGCCGATCCTGAGGTCGGCGGCGAGGACAACGATTCTGCCGAATCGAGCGCCCTCGCCGCTGGCCTTCGGGGCTTACGCCTTCCCACTGTCGCTGTCGGTCTGGCAGCGGTGGCCGGGGGTATTCTTCTCATCGTCTCGGGTGAAAACCCGTTGTCGGTGTACTGGTCGATCCTGGATGAGTCATTCCTGTCCGGGTCCGGCATCGGCCGAACATTGGAAAAGGCCACCCCCATGGTTATGGGCGGGCTGGCGGTTGCATTCGCATTCAAGGCCGGCCTCTTCAATATCGGTGGCCAGGGTCAGCTGCTCCTCGGCGCAGCATTCGCAGCATGGGTCGGCTACAACTTCGATCTGCCGTTGGTGGTTCACCTACCGCTGGCCATGGTCGTTGGCGGTCTGGTAGCCGCTTTGCTGGGCGCAATAGTGGGCGCACTGAAGGCCTACCGCGGCGCCCACGAAGTGATCACCACGATCATGTTCAATTTTGTCGCCGGCAACCTCACCGATTATCTGGTGAGTCGCGATGGCCCCTGGAATGATCCCGATGGTGGTGCCATCGCTCGAACTCCACGTATTCGTGATTCCGCCATCATTCCCACCTATGGCGACATCCCGATCGGTTTCTTCATCGCCTGTGGGTTCGCCTTCCTGATCTGGTGGCTTCTGAACAAGACCACGTTTGGATTCGAGATCGTCACCACCGGCGCGAACAAACATGCGGCCAGATACGCCGGGATCGGCGTTAACCGAATCATTATCCTGACCATGGCGATCAGTGCCTTCCTGGCGGGCATCGGTGGTGCCATCCAGAGCCAGGGGCTGTTCGGCAGGTTCGAAGCGTCGAATAACGCCGGCCTCGGATTCGACGGGATCACCATCGCGTTGCTGGCGAGAACCAATCCCATCGCTGTGATCCCTGCCGCGATCCTCATCGGTGGGCTGAACGCATCAACCACTCGGCTCCAGCAGGACTTTCGGATCGAACCCGAAGTTGTAAGCATCCTGCAAGCCCTCATCTTGTTCTTCGTGGCCGCTCCTTCGGTGGTCCGCTGGTTGGTGCGCTGGAAGGCAATCGGAGATGAAGAAGCGATTCAGTTGACGGGGGGCTGGGGCGCATGAGCACCATCAAGCCGATCCCACTGGTACTCGCCGGACTTTCTTTGCTGGCCGCCATCCTGTTGTATGCGTGGGATGGTCAGCAGACTGAAGCTGTAGTCAGCCGTGCCGTTGTCGAGGCCGGCCCACTTCTGCTGGGTGCTCTCTGCGGCCTGCTGTGTGAGCGATCCGGGGTCATCAATATCGGGATCGAGGGCACCATGTTGATGTCGGCGTTTGCCGGTTTCTTCATCGCTTCCTACTCCGGAGTCATCTGGATCGGAATGCTCGGGGGCCTGGCGATGTCCGCAGTTGTTGGCCTCTTCCTGGCGTGGACCTCGGTCACCCTCAAACAGGATCAGATCATCGCCGGAACGATTATCAATATTTTCGCGCTCGGCTTCACAAGCTTCTACTACGTTCAGGGCCGCACGATGCCCGGTGTTCCCCGGGTAGCGATCCCGGTGTTGAAAGACTTGCCCTTCGTCGGGCCCATGCTCTTCGACCACGGAATCCTCACCTACAGCGCCATGTTCATCGTGGTTGCTGTTCACCTGATGCTGTACCGAACCCGGTGGGGTTTGCGCACCCGAGCGATCGGCGAACACCCCTCGGCTGCGGACACGGTGGGTGTGAACGTGATCACTCTCCGGTACCGGAATGTGATCCTCGGCGGGCTTCTCGCCGGCGTTGCCGGTCTGCACCTGCTGCAATCAGCTTCGAGCTTCCAGCGGGGCATGACCAACGGGAAAGGCTTCATCGCACTGGCGGTCATGCTGTTTGGTCGGTATCGACCATTCGGCGCAATGGGGGCAGCTCTCCTGTTTGGTTTGCTGGGCGGCATTCAGGCCCAACTGCAGTTCAAACAGGCGCTGGATATCCCACCGCAGTTCTTTGGCATGATTCCGTACCTGCTTACGATCATCGTGTTGGCTGCAGCTGGCCTGGCTGCTCGCCCACCGGCGGCCGCCGGTACGCCGTACGAGGGGGCCTGAGGTGTCTCGCCTACTCGAAATGAAGGGCCTCACCAAGAGATTCGGTCCAGTTCTGGCATGCGACAACGTGGATCTGAAACTCGATGCCGGAGAGATCGTGGGACTGCTTGGCGAAAACGGAGCCGGCAAGTCGACGCTGGTGAAAATGCTCTTCGGAATCTACGAGCCCGACGCCGGCGAGATCTACTTCGACGGACAGCTGGCAGATATCGAGGGGCCCGGCGATGCGATTGCTCAAGGCATCGGAATGGTCCACCAGCATTTCCAGCTCGTTCCCCCTTTGACCGTTGCCGAGAACATCATGCTGGGCGCTGAAGTTGTTCCCGAAGGTGGGCCAGGGTCGGTGGTTGGGGTCATGAACATGGCCGCCGCAGAGGAACGGGTGCTCGAGCTTTCGAAGCGATTCGGCCTCAAGGTCGATCCGTCCGCCGTTGTTGAAGACCTGCCAGTCGGCGTTCAACAACGAGTCGAGATTCTCAAGGCTCTCAACCGGGGCGCTCGCTTGCTGATCCTCGACGAGCCCACTGCGGTGTTGACCCCAAAGGAGACCGACGAGCTCCTGAAGGTCATGCGATCCTTGGCCGACACCGGCGTGGGCATCATCTTCATCACGCACAAACTGCGAGAAGTCCTGGCGGTCACCGACCGGGTCACCGTGCTCCGCAACGGCAAATACATCGGGTCCGCGGAAACCGCCGAATCAACCCAGCAGAGCCTTGCCGAAATGATGGTGGGCCGGTCGGTGGTGCTTAGGGTCGAAAAGGGAACAGCCCACCCCGGGTCTTCAGTGCTGGAGGTGCGAGATCTGCGGGTGCGAGACGATCGCGGGTCAGCCGCGGTCCAGGGCATGTCGTTCGACGTTCGCGAGGGCGAGATCCTCGGGATTGCCGGGGTCGAGGGAAACGGACAACGCGAACTGGTCGAAGCCATCACCGGTATTCGACACTCAGAGTCGGGAGCGATCCTCTTCGGCGGCATCGACATGACCAACGCCACGCCACGAGAAGTGAGCGAGTGGGGGGTTGCCCACATTCCTGAGAATCGCGAGAAGGACGGCCTGGTTGACAATTATTCCGTGGCCGACAACATGGTTTTGAACACCTACTTCAAGGAGCCGTTTGCCAGCCGGGGTATCCGAGTCGTCGATGCAATCCGCAAATGGGCGTCGAAGCTCATCGAGAAGTTCGACGTCCGCCCCCGCACAATCACTTCACCGGTCAAGTCCCTGTCCGGCGGCAACAAGCAGAAGGTCATCGTCGCCCGAGAACTGAGCGCCGAGAACAAGCTGATCGTGGCATCACAACCCACTCGGGGCGTCGATGTTGGTTCGATCGAATTCATTCACAATCAACTGGTCCATCAGCGAGACAAGGGCCGAGCGGTCCTCCTCGTCAGCGCCGAACTGGACGAGATCCTGAGCCTCTCCGACCGAGTTGCTGTCGTGTACGAAGGGCGGGTTGTCGCCGAACTCGACGGCGCCACGGCCACGCGGGAGGAAATCGGTCTCCTGATGGCTGGCGGGTCGGCATCGGAGGCGGCCGTTTCGTGACGGTGGGTCCTGCGATTCGGATGATCGCTACCGACATCGACGGCACGATGTTGACCCCGGCAGGGACACTTTCGCCCAATGTCCGCGCGGCGCTCCATGAGGCGGTGGCCGCGGGCATTCACGTGGTCCCCACCACCGGCCGTCCGCTGGTCATCGCAACCGAAATCATGGATGCGCTCAACCTGGATGATTACTGGATCTTCGCCAACGGTGCCATCACATGGCATGCCGGGAGGTCCGAAACCGTTCGCGGCTACTGGATGGAACCGGAGAAGGTCCGTTCCATGATCACATCTATCCGCCAGTTCGTGCCGGGGGCCGGATTCGCAGTCGAATTCGAATCGGAGGCAATATTCGAGCGAGGTTTCGAGAACCTCGTTTCCGTAGGACCGGGGCTGCACCTGGTGGACGACGTTGCCGCCGCAGTTACTGCTCGGGTGCAGAAAGTGCTCGTTTTCGACCACACACAGACTCTCGACGATCTCTTCCGCAAGACCGAACTGGCAGTGGGCCATGAGGCCGTGCCGTCATACTCGGGGCTGACGTTCATCGAGGTGGCCGCCGATCTGGTGACCAAAGCCATGGCAGTGATGGAGTTGGCGGAAGATCTTGGAGTCGATCGGTCCGAAGTGGCCAGCTTTGGTGACAACCACAATGATGTTTCGATGCTCGAGTGGGCCGGGCGCGGGTACGCCATGGGCAACGCCACCGATGATGCCAAGCAGGCCGCCAACTACATCATCGGATCGAACGTCGATGACGCGCTCGCCAGCCAAGTACGGGCGCTCATCGCTGAACACGGCTGATCGACGGATGAGCGAGGAGTCAGAACGGTCGATCCACCGGGCTCTCCCACCGGTGCGAGGGCGACCCAGCCCGCTCCGTGGGGTACCGGGCTTCCTCGGTCGTCCGATCTGGCGGGAGGCTCGTTCGATCCGGGAGCTTCGGCTCCTGAAAGAGAGCCCGCTCTGGCAGGGACACTCGATTCCTGAAGGCCACGGCCGGCCGGTACTCTTGATCGCCGGTTTTCTTGCCGGCCCCCGGACCATCGATGCTCTCGACCATGTGCTTCAAGTGGCAGGGTGGGAGGTGCGGCAAGCAACCGTTGGCCGCAATGCCGGCCCGGCCTACCGAGGCATCCTGCACTGTGAGGAGAATTTACACCAGCTGCACGAATCTGGAGAAAAGGTTCGGGTGATCGGCCATTCTCGTGGCGGGCAGTATGCCAGGATCCTGGCCGTGCGTTTTCCAGCCTTGGTCGATCAGGTCATCACCTTGGGTGCGCCATTGTTGATCAAGTATCCCAGCTACGCCGTCGTGAAGGTTCCCGCCGAGGCGCTCGATCGTTTGTGGCGAGTTGGGACATTTGGTTCGGTGGATGTGGAAGCCGAAGCGCGGGTGGATGCCGACCGGTTCGCTCCGTTTCCTCCCGATGTCGACTTCGTCAGCATCTACTCGCGATCAGACGGCATCGTCGATTGGCGGACCTCGTTGGACCCTGCTGCGGTGGCCGTGGCCGTCGATGCATCCCACGCGGGGCTACCGAACAGCATCGCTGGCGTCACTGCGGTGGCAGCGGCACTGCGGCGCCGTTAGGTTCTGAGCCGTGGCAGAGTTGCAGTTCTTTTTCGGCACCATGGGTAGCGGGAAGTCCACCCAGGCGCTCCAGGTCCACTACAACCTCACCCAACGTGGGCTGCACTGTGTTCTGCTCACCCAACTCGATCGGGCCGAAGGGGTGGTGTCCAGTCGTTTGGGCGTCACGGCCGAGGCCGTGGTCATAAAACCCACAGTGGACCTGTATCGGTTGATCGCCAGCATTCACCGCTCCGGGGAGGGCTTGGACGCCGTTATCTGCGACGAGTCTCAGTTCTATGAGCCGGCGCAGATCGATCAATTGGCTCGCGTCGTGGACGAACTCCGGGTCGACGTGTACGCCTACGGCCTCCTCACCAGTTTCCAGGGTGAGCTGTTCCCAGGCTCTAAACGACTACTGGAGATGGCCGATACCAGGAACGAACTACAGGTCGAGGCCCGTTGTTTCTGCGGTCGGAGGGCAACCCACAACGCCCGTCTAGTGAATGGCCGACAGGTCTATGACGGTGAATTGAAGGTGGTCGGCGACACCACCGCAAACGCTGAGGTGGAAGTCTCCTACGATTTGCGTTGTCGTGAGCACTGGTTGTCCGGCCGGAATGACGCGCAGCAACGCGCCCTGTTCGATGAACTCCGGCTCGACGAGCTGCCGTTGGAGCTGGAGCACGGATTCTGACCGATTTGGGCCACTTTGGGTTCTGAAGTACGTGACGGCAGCAACGGGGTTGATCGGGGCTTGGATCGTTCGCGGCCAGGTATCCGCCGGGGCTGGAGCTGGAGCCACTAGTCTCCATGATGAAGCAGCGAGTGTTGAACTAGCGAATCTATTTGTCGCAGTGGGAGCGCATCACAGTGTTTATTTTGGGCGTCATCGTTGGAGTATTCCTAGGCATGGGAGCCATGGTGCTCCTGCGGCGCAAGGAACAAGGTCGTCTGCGGGTGTTGGAAGCTGAACGGTCGGCGCATTTTCGGCGCGTCACAGAATTGGAACGACAGCTGGCCGAATCCCGAGCGTTGGTCGCCTCCGTCAAGCGAGACGAGCGGCTGCGGTCACAGCGCGAGTTCGGCCAGTACAAAATCCTGCTGCGTCGTGCTGATTCGGCATTGGCTCAGGCCCGGCAGGATCTCGGTCGCCTCGACGCGCTCCGGCACGCCGCTTAACCCTGCGAGCCGTCGAGCTCCCAATTGATCGGCTTTCGGCCCGCCTCCCGCAACAGTTGATTGGTCCGCGAGAACGGCGAGGACCCGAAAAAGCCTCGGCTTGCCGAGAGCGGGCTGGGGTGCGCACTGGTGATGACAGCGTGGCGGGCGGCGTCGATTCGAGGAAGTTTCTTGCGAGCTGCGGCCCCCCATAGCAGGAAAACGACGCGATCTGGCAAGGCGTTGACCGAATCGAAAACAGCATCGGTGAAGGCCTCCCAGCCACGGCCCCGGTGGGAGTTGGCTTGGCCGCCTCGCACGGTCAGTACAGTGTTCAAAAGGAGCACTCCCTGCTGGGCCCATGGCAGGAGCGAGCCGCTGACGGGCGGCTCACAACCGGTATCGCTCTGCAGTTCAATGAAGATGTTTCGTAGCGATGGCGGCGGTGGGTTTGGTGGCTGAATCGAAAACGCCAGACCGTGGGCTTGGCGGGGTCCGTGGTAGGGGTCCTGGCCCAGCACCATGACTCTGACGGTGGTGCGGGGCGTGTGTTGGAGAGCTGCCAGGACCTGGGATTCGGCTGGGTATACCGGGCCCAGTTTCCGCTCCTGCGCAACGAACGTCTGGAGGGACCGCCAGTACGGTTTGGAACGCTCCTCCTCGAGCAATTGAGTCCAGTCCAAATGCGGTGCCACTGTCCCGTTGTATCGCCGCACTACGCTCCCTCGGTGCGCCCGGACCGCCATTTCTCCCGACTACTGCTCGGGTTGACGCTGGCGCTGCTGGCCTCATCGTGTACAGCCACCCCAACTCCCGACGGCGAACTCGTGGTGCCTCCATCAACAGAGACGGTTCAGACCACAACCACGACGGAGCCCCCAACTACCACGACCACGATCGAACCAACAACGACCACGATCGATCCCATCCTCGAACAAATCGAAGCGATGACACTGGAGGACAAGATTGGTCAGATGCTCATGCCCGTGCTGCGCGGCACCGGAGCGCTTACGGCCAGCGCCGCGGATCGTTCGTACAATCTTGCGCTGGGCGGGGCCGAGACACCGGCCGAGCTCGTCATCCGCTATCGCCTTGGTGGCGTGATGTATCTGGGGCCGAACGTGGAATCACCGGCCCAAATTGCCACCTTCAGCGCTGAGCTTCAGCAAGCTGCCGGGACGGCGGGTCTTCCGCCGATGTTCATTGCAGCTGATCAAGAGGGCGGCCGGGTACTTCGCGTGAAGGGCGAGGGAATCACGCCGATCGGATCAGCTCGCTCGTTGGCAGGGGACCGCGACGCTGTATTTCAGGCCGGCGCCATAACCGGGACCGAGATGGTGGCTATTGGCGTGAACGTCGTCTTTGCTCCGGTGGCAGACGTGGTTCGCTCGGACGTTGGCGTGATCGGAAATCGTTCCTATGGGTCTGACCCGATCATGGTGGGGGAGATGGTGGTGGCCATGATAGATGGTTTGCAGCAAGGCGGCGTGGGTGCCGTGGCGAAACACTGGCCGGGGCACGGTGCCACCGAGGTGGATTCACATCAGGCCCTTCCCACGGTCACCAGCACTGAGGAGGAGTGGCGGCGTACCGACCTGCCACCATTTCAACGAGCCGTTGAAGCTGGCGTGGACGCGATGATGGTTGGACATCTCGCACTGCCGAATCTCGATCCGGTTGGACAACCGGCAACCATCTCTCCCATTCTCACCGATGCGTTGGTGAGGAATGATCTGCAGTTCGCCGGCGTACTTTTCACCGACGCAATGGATATGCGGGCCCTCGACGGAATCGCCGAAGGTGAGCTGGCGGTTCGTGTCATCGAAGCGGGCCTAGACATCCTCTTGGTGCCGCCTGATCTCTCTGCCGCGGTTGCCGGGATTATGGGAGCAATCGAGACTGGTCGTCTGGATGAAACTCGGTTGGACCGTAGCGTCGAACGCATTCTTCGAATGAAAGGCGACCTCGGATTGCTGTGAGCTTTGTTTTCCGAGAGGAAGCTAGCTTCTCACCGGGAGAGCAGTGACGACTTGGTTGCCTCGATAGCTCCGCGTGAGCGGGTCGAAAATTCCGCCGCAGGTGACCAGATGGAGACCGTGTGCTCCGGCTGATCGAAAGAGCTCGGTTGATGGCAACTCGGTCTTGTCGTACAGCTGAACTGACGTGACGCGATAGGTTCGCAGTGTTCCATCCGGGGATTCCAACACTATTTCATCGCCCACATCCGTCAATCTCAGATCGAAGAAAAGTCCAGGTTTGCCGGCGTAGTCAACATGGGCGGCGATGACCGCAGCTCCCGCACCCCCGGGGAGCGCTGAGTGTCGGTACCAGCCTGCGGTCAAGGCTGCGGGCACATCGAGCTGTCGATCGGTGGCGATACCCACCGGGATGATCGGACCGTCGATGCCCAACCTCGGTACGGAAATTCGCACCGGCGCATGCGCCGTTAGGTCCGGAAGTTGGCTGGCAGCTGACGGTCGACGTTGAACAATCCCCGCCACCGTGACCGGCGAAGAAAACGGGAGATCCGCCAGGGCGGCCGTAGGGGCGGTTCTGACCTGGACGACGCTGGGGTCGCCGACAATAGTGGTGGACGGCACCACGACGATGAGGGCGATGATGACAGCGAGGTATGTGCCGATGATCCGACGGAACGTCATCACTCGACGTTGCGGAGCCGCTGGCGCCCCACCAGGGCGAGGAGCCCGAGAGCGGCGATCCCGGCGAGAATGAGGCCCGTTGATTCGTCTCCATGGCTACCGGGAAGGAGGCCGCTGTTACCGGTGGGAATGCCATCTGGAGGCGTGCCAAGGTCACTTATCCGTTGGAGGAGAAGCTCAGCATCACCCACGTCGGGCAGGATAGCTGTAGCTGAGGTCAGGGTGCCCTCCACGTTGGACACAACGCTCGCCAGGCGTTCGTTTCCGGCTTCGTCGGTTATCTGCACCACATAATCCCCGGCGGGGAGGTCGGCCGTAAACGACTCCCCGGGTTCGAGGCCCACTTCCATTGGTAAACCGCCGTCAACGGCGGCCACGGTGATCGAGACCCCACCAGGTCCGGGATTACGAATGGTCAGGCGGCCATCACCAGCCGGCACGGGACTGAGGTCATCGGTGAAGGTCTGAAGCTGCACCTCGCCCGATGCGGTAGGTGTGATCACCAGGGTGCCCGGATCACCGGTCACGGGAAGTTCGGCGGAGGCGATGGGGGGATCTGAACGGTCATCGGCTGTGGCCGCAGGCTCGTCGCTGGCTGCGTAGAGATCGACGTCGTAGCTCCCGCCAGGAAGGTCCAGCGGCCCCGCTAGTTCACCCGGAGCGAATCCACCGACGAGCAGTTCACCATCTAGATACGCATCCACCGGCGTGTCTGGAATTCCGTGCAGAATTTCCAGCCCGGCCTGACTCGCCGGCGTAGCATCGATCGGAGGACCGGTGGTTGGGGGAGCGGTCGTTGGCGGAGCGGTCGTTGGC
>JABDIY010000219.1 GCA_013003535.1 Acidimicrobiales bacterium
GGCTCGAAGAAGGGGATCAGGGTGTCCGGGTTCGGGTCGTTGACGTCGGTGTCGAAGTAGTTCTGCAGGGTGAAGTTGAGGCCCACCAGCGAATGCACTCCATCCGGGCGTTCGACAACAGATGCCTCGCCGGCCGAAGCCGGAGCGGCCACGGTCAGGCCGACCAGAGCAGCCACCCACGTGATCGCCAGGGTTCGTTTCATCTTCGTTCGCATTGCTCTACTCCTCATGCGTAGGGGATTCTCCGGGCACCGGAGGCACGGTAAAACCCAATCGTTAAGGGAGGTTTAGGCGTTGTTCGCAGCGTGGTTGAACTGAAGGGGGAACATCGAGCTGATGCTCAGTCTCATCGCAGCGAACCGGCGATCGCTAGCCCGTGGGTCCTGCCGCCGCATCAGTCCCCCGGGTCTTCTGGTTGTTGTTGCTCGGAGTCGGAGAGGCTTGGGCGGGTCGCTGGAGTCGAGGCTGCGACGAAGGCGTCGGTGTGTCCTGCCGGCTCGGCGAGAACGCGAAATTCGCCCCTTGCCCGCGCCACACCGAAGGATATATTTGGCAGAGCGATAGCCCGGCCGCCGGTCGTGTCGGGAGCCAGCCCTCTGCTGGCGACGCTATCACCGGCGACGCCGGGACCCACCCGCTGTGGGATTTCGGTGAAGTAACCGGAGTCGAATTGCGCGTCTGCAATCGACTATTGAGAGGGGAACTGTCTGCGGTTGCAGGCGTTGAATCCACAGCTCTATTCCAAGGAAGGGATTCCTCATGACGAAGCGCATGACGCTTCTGGTTGTAATGGTCGCCCTGTTCGGTATGGTCCTTGCTCCGTCTGCAGTGCAAGCGGGCAAGTTCCAGCAGGACGTGAGCGGCAGCTTCACGGACACTGCGATCGATACCAACGCCGACGGCATGGCTGCCAACATCTTCACCGGTGCGACGAAAGGAACCGGCGGGACGGCCTCATACGACGGCGTTCTGGAGATCGCTTTTGCAGACACCGGACTCTGTGCTGCAGGTGAACTTG
>JABDIY010000007.1 GCA_013003535.1 Acidimicrobiales bacterium
GAGCTGTTACGGACAGGTCGCCGAGGGTGTCGCCTTCGGTAGTCACCGAGGGGGGCGGTCGCCCACGAACCAATAGGCCGAGCCCAGTCTTTGGTTCCTGTATCAGTGCCCGGAAGGACTATTGAGCTGATAGACGACGATTCAGAATGCAGCTGGTGGAGTAAATGTAAGTGAATTGCAACAATCTCTTTCAGGTCGAAAAACGAAGATAATTCCCGCTGAGTATGGCAAAACTTACTCAGGGTGACGGACTCGAACGTTGTAAGCAGCCGTGCTCCTACGGACAGGAGTAATTCAACGAGATCATTTGTTTTCCCTGTTTAACGATGTCTATATGGGCAATTGGACCCATATCCAGATGAGCCGGCCCATGCATAGGGTTCGATTGGGTTGCACTTCGCATCCCGCCGGAATCGATCACTGTTTCGGCCAATACATAGGGGGAAATGTACAAATGAACTCCGTCCTCAACGCGCTCAGAAATATGAGCATTCGAGCTTCCAAGTTCAAACGAACATCCGTAATCCGGTTGACGCCCGAGCGTCATGATTCATCAACCCGTTCACGGCGACCCAGCACCTTTGTGGTGCTCTCGTTGGTCTTCGGCCTTGTGTCCTTGTTCGTGTCCCAGGCCGCCACTGCGCAGCCCGGCAGGAAGGGACAGGCGCAAGAGGACCGAGTGGAAGTGTGCCATCGCCAGGGTGAGGGCCGTTGGGCGCTCCTCTCCTTGCCGCCCAGCGCTGTGCCCGCACACCTGGCTCACGGAGATGGCCTGCCGCTCGGTATTGTTCCGGATTCACTCGGCCTCAAGTTCGATGCCGCCTGTGTGCCAGTGCAATTCACCACCGTGATCGTGGCCGGTCCAGAAGCGGGCGGGGCAGACGTAGCGGGTATCAGCCAGGCGTTGGACGCTCTCATCGCAGAGTTGGGTGTTCAGACCACCTATGTAGGGCTTCAAGGCGACCTTCAGGATGTGATCGATGAGGCGATCGCCACTGGGGAGCCACCCACTGTTCCCGGCACATCGGTGGTCATCGACATCTTGGTTGTGCCAGTGCCTGGCGCGATAGCTGAGCTGGCCAACGCAGGCGTAGCCGTCGCTGCTTCACCGGCTGCGGCCGCCACCGCAACCGAAGGCTGGTCCGACGATTGGCTGAACTACGCGACAGTGGACGGCACCCTGTTCGCAGTACCCAACAAGTCGGACCTGAAATCGCTGGTGTGGTACAAGGAATCAACCTTCAAGGACCCGGGTGGGGCGCCCTATCCAATACCGACAACGTTCGCCGAACTCTTGGCTCTGACCGACGCAATCATCGCCAATGGCCAAACGCCATGGTGCGTTGGTATTGAGTCCGGACCTGCCACCGGGTGGAACTTCACCGACTGGGTCGAGCTCCGCTTGCTCGGAAGTCAGCCCCCTGATCTGTACGACAGCTGGGTGGCGAACGATGTCGGCTTCGACGACCCGCGCATCCGGGCCGCCTGGAACGAGGTACTCAGTGTGTGGAACACCCCGGGGGCAGTGTTCGAAGGCCTCTTGTCACCGACACCAGGTGTTGGTATCGCAGAGACGCATTTCTTCGATTCGGTGTTAAATCTCACCGCCGACGACGAATGCCTGATGCATCGTCAGGCACAGTTTGTGAGTTTCGCGTTCGACCCGGCCGATGCGAGGACGTTCCCCTTCCCGGCTGACAGTGCCGACAGCAGTCCGGCCCTGGGCGGCGGGACATTCGCAGTAGCCCTCCGCCCCGACATCGAGGTCGAACTGGTACACGAATATCTGGCGACCCCTGACTACGCCGATGCTCGCCATGCTGCTCAACTCGAAGGGTTCCTGTCAGCGGTGCAGGGGCAGGACCTCTCTGCACTGGATCCGCTCCAACGGTCGTTCACCGAGATCCTCCAGACCGCCGATGTCTTCCGATTGGATGCCTCCGATCTGATGCCGCCCGAAATCGGCGCCAACCTTCAGCCAGGAGGCTTTTGGTTCGAAGGAACCAACGCTGTGATTGGCGTTGGTCAGTCGGTTGGCCCGTTCACCGGAAAGAGCGTCGACGACGCCACTCAGGAGATTGCTGATCGGTTCTGCGTCATCGCCCCGGGCGACGCCTGCTAGGCGACGCGCCACCGACCCCGGCGTACGGTCGCCGCCAGCCCCACATGCGTCGGAAGTGTTGCTCTCCAACACTTCCGACGCATGCGGTCCGACTCAGGCGCGGGCGGCAGTGCACTCGTTGTGGTCTATGGCATAGATGTGGCATACTTGTCGCATGGCTCGAACGAGGATTAGCACGACCGTGGACAGCGTGCTGCTGGCAGATGCACGAAGCATCGGTGTCGGATCGAATGACGCCGAGCTGGTCGATGCCGCATTGGCGTCGCTGCTCCGCCATTATCGGCGGGCCGAGCTGGACGAGGCCTACGAGACCGCCTACGCCGCCCGACCGATCACCGAGCCGGACGAATGGGGAGACCTCTCCTCGTTCAGAGACGCGGCGGGTGCGAGCTGATGGATCTCCCCAAGCGGGGAGAGGTGTGGTGGTGTGAGCTTCCCGAAGTCGGACGACGCCCCGTTGTTGTCCTCACTCGCGACGCCGCGATCCCTCGGCTGCGGCGGGCGCTCGTCGCCCCGTGCACCACGACGATTCGCGGCCTCCCGAGCGAAGTGATGCTCGAACCGGGAAAGGACCCGGTGCCGCTCGCAAGCGCCGTCAACCTCGATTCTGTCGAGTCGGTCTCGGTTGGTGTTCTCGTCGAGCGGATGGGAACCCTGGGTGGCGCTCGGATGGATCAGGTCTGTGCAGCGCTGGCGGTGGCAACCGACTGCGGTTGAAGCGGTGCGAGGTCGAGATGCGCTGGAAGTATTGCTCTCCAACACTCCCGACGCATGCACGGCCGGGCGGCCCGACGGCCCGGCGTTTTGCGGAGCGGTTAGTGCCCTGGAGGGCACTGGATGATCCTGAAAACGGGACGCTATAGAAGCTAAGCGCTTGAGGAGCTAGTCGAGGAAGACACCGTTTCGTTGTTCACCGATGTGGGCGTAGTACGTGGACGACGTGAGGCGGCCGGTTTTGAAAGAGAAGCCGATCTCGCGTCCTGATACATAGCCATAGCAGTCGGCCTCGGCGATGCGACCGAGGAAGGCTGCCGGATCAGTGGGGTCCACGTCGTTGCTTTTGCCTCGCTCCCGGTGGTGCCCGGTGCGTCGCCAGACCAGGTCGACATCTACCCAGGCCGACACGTTCGTCGGCCCGAGGAACACGAACGTGTCGACCAACGGCATATTTCGAAGCCGCAATCCCGCATGCTCGTTGCTTAACCCGAAGCCGCCGGGTGCTACTTCGGTAACCCAGAACAGTTCGTTGGGTGAAACGCCGGGCTGAAAGTCGTGGACTTGTGATTCCGGACCGGAATCGGCGAAGAGGTCCACTCAAAGGAACGCGAAGATCGAGTTGTGCTCGTTTCCGTCCTCGCCGATGTAGCGGCCTTGCATCACTCTCACATCGAACTCCACCTGCAGCGTCTCGTTGTCGTTTGTGACGGCTTCGCCGCTCACGATGGCGAACGCCACCTTTCCCTGGAAGTCGGTGATCGAGCTACCTTCCACGTCCAACCCCATGCCCTGCAGCCCAAGAATGGGGCTCACCGCGTCGGTAGGGCCGGGCAGGTACCAGTGGATCAGGGAATTCTCAGGATCGGCGGGATCGAGCGGCACCCCGCCGGAGATCGGTTTGGGTAGTGCTGAGGGGTGGCGCGGGATGGTTTTTGCTCCCGCCACTCCGGGCGTGCTTACCATGGCCGCAGCGCCGGCGGCGGTCGCAGCTCCTGCGCCAGCCAACATCTTGCGGCGTGAAAACCTGCCCGTTGGCAGAGTGCAATTTTGTTCCGTCATGATCCTGGTTCTCCCTTGGTGCGCAAAGGTCTTGCTGCCATTCGTTCACGGATACCAGAACTCGTCCACAAGGAACTCTTGTAGGAGCGTTCGGGAGTGCCTAACGTGGCCACATGAGGGTGCAGGATGTGCGTTATGCCCTGACCGTTGCGGCGGAGCGGAACCTCACGAAAGCCGCGGCTATACAACACGTGACCGTTCCGACCATGAGCGAGGCGATCCGCCGGGTTGAAAGGGAACTTGGCGTCACGTTGTTCGATCGCAGCAACCGAGGAATGATGCTCAATGCCGCCGGGCGTTCGCTCCACCCTCTGCTGCGGGGAGTCGCCGTCGCTTCTACGAAGCTCGAATCTCAGGCTCGATGGCTGGGCACCACTGCAACCGAAACCATTCGAGTGGGGACGTTGTTCGGTTTCGGATCGGTGGCGTTGGACCGGATCGGCGACGTTCGTTCTGCGAAGGACGGATCTAGGGTGATCGAGATCGGTGTATACGACTGGACCGACCCGACCGCGGGTCTGCGTGCCGGCGAAACCGATGCCGCCATCCTGATCGGTCCTACAGAGATCGATGACGATCTCGACAGCCGGGTGCTCGGAACAGAACAGCCGGTTGCCGTGATCTCAACCCATCACCCGCTTAGCAGGAAAGGCGTTGTGACCCTGGCTGACCTCGACGACGCTGGCTGGTTGAACGTGCATGTGAGCGATCGGGTGTGGCGGGCGTTCTGGACTGCGGACGAGCAGCGAGGCGGACCGCCTCCTCGATCCGAACGTATGTTTTGCATCTCGCCTCAGGAGGCTGCAATCGCACTGCGTAGAGGGCAGGGC
>JABDIY010000008.1 GCA_013003535.1 Acidimicrobiales bacterium
CTACCACCCGGCGGGGAAGGCTGGGTGTAAGGAGAGCCGCAACCACTTCAGGAACCTGATGCGCATCGGCCGAATCGACGGTTCTTTGTAAATAGTCGGTGAGGACTGTTTGAGCGCCGCCGATGTCATCGGCAAGTTCGTTGATGATTGATGCAACAACACTGTTTTTGCCCAGCGATTTGACCAAACCGGCGGCTCCCGGGTTCGTTGCGAACGCAAAGTTGCCTTCCACCGTCAGCTCGCCCAGGAGATAGTTCGCAACCACGTCCTCGATGTTGAGGGCCGTCTGCAGCTGATCAGCCAGAATGCCAAAGGCTTGTTTGGTGAGTCCGAGCTGACCTGCCGCACTGCCTCGCCGTTGCCAGATCGCCCGTGTTTCGTCACCGATATCCGCCCACGCCAGCTGGGCTCTCGCTCGAATATGGCCGGGAGCGATCAGTGACCCGGCGGAAACGACGATGGAGCCCACCACCCCGGCGATCCTCGCCGCGTCCACGTCGTGGACGCCTCGGTCATAACCCTGGTCCAGCCGACCATCGACCTCGGCCTGCACAAGCGGCAATATCCGCTGGGCGATCGTCTCCTTCGCACCAGGCCCGGGACGAGCGAACATCGTCGACATTCGATCCGTGTCGTCTCGCAGCGACTCGATGATCTGGAAGGCGAGGAAGGTTGAGCGGTAGAGCTCACGGGTCTCGGAGCTGAACGGAAGCTCCCATAGATCCTTGGATGCGTCCAGAACATCGGAATGGACCGGCAGGCGCAGCTCGGTACCCGTGAGAACGGCCTCCAGCTCCTCGCCGGTGGGGACGATCGTGAGCTCGCGGGTTCGGTCATCCACGCTGAAGCGATGCCGACCAAGCTTCACAGCCTCGCCGTCGTACAGGTCTTGACGATCCCGCAGACTGCGAGCGGCGCCGTCACGGGCGGCGCCAAGTTGAGAGGCCAGCTCGTCGGCCCGAACCGGTTCACCGAGCTCCCGTAGATCTTCCACCAGAGCACGAATCCGGCTCACCATGGCGTCGGCGGCAAAGAAGCCGTTTATCTCATCGACCGAGCCGAGCTTCTCCGCCCGCTGTGTGACCCGATCCAGTGTCCTCGTGGCGGCAGAGATCAGTCGTTCCGCCCGTTGCTGCCGGTCGTCAACGAGTTGCTGACGCTTGCCGCCGAGCGCTTCGGTTACTTGTTCTCGGCGACTGTTGATCTCCTCCAGCTGAGCGTCGGTCCGTGGGCCGGTGGTCTCCAACTGCTCGAGCTGTAGCAAAAGGCGGGCTAGGGCTTCGTCGCACGCCTCGGGGGTGTCGGCTCGTCCGACGGCGGTGGCTATGGACTGACCGAACAGGCCCAGCTCGGTGGCGAAGGCCGCTCCCGTCTCGGATTCGATCAGTTCGGTACGGCGCCGGTTCGCTCCCGCCCGCACCCGGTTGAGTTCAGCAAGAACTCCGCTGACCTGCTCCAGCACACTGGTGCGTACCCGAGGGTCGTCGACCACCAGATCGCTTACCGTGCCGGCCACAACGTCCATCGAGGCGGCAACGGCATCAACAGCGTCGAGCAACTCGTTGGCCGCCAGCGATGAGTCGATGGTGGTGGTTTGCTCACTAAGCGAGCTGAGCCGATCATGGTAGGGGCCGAACGCCCCCTCTGACGCCAGGTGAGCCGCAGCCGTCTGCGCCAGCGAGTCGTACGCTTGGTCGGTGCTCTCGATGAGTTCGTCAACGCGAGCCACATCGATTTCGCGGCGATCCCGAAGGGTGTGAAGATGGCCGATCTCTGTTCTCACAGATGCCAGTCCATCGATGAACGCTTCGGTGGTGCGGGGCGGGCTCAGGCGGAGGTCTTCGAGTGTCTTGCCTAACGAGGACTCAGCCTCGCTAAGCGCGTCGGAGGCGGCGTTTTGCACCGCCAGCATTCGTTCGAATTCGTCGATGACCTGCTCCGCGACCACACGGATGTTGCGGGCCGGTTCGGCGAGATCATTCACCTCTGGATCCGCTGACCAGTGGTGGCCATCGAGGAATCGACCAGCAGACGCGACCAGGTCGGCGTACACCGCCGTACTCGGTTCAACCCCTTCCATCAGCCGGGTCAGGGCCAGTGCGTCAGCGATCCCCCGCACGAGTGCGGCATTGCCGATGCGGTCCAGCTCCGATGTCTGCCGAGGCTGGGCTTCGTACCACTCGTCACTCGAGAACGGGGTGGCCCAGACTTGGATCGGGTGAATGCGGCTGGGTTCGGCGTCTTCCCGGAACACCACCATGGTGCCGTCGGGGAAGAAGGTATGCCCGTGGCAGCTGATCGGTGCCGTCACCTCCTGACGAACCACGTTGTACGGAAGAAGCACGCTGACGCCGCTAGCACGCTCGTGAAAAACGTAGACAACGTCTTCGCCGTTCGGTGATCGGACCACCTCGAGCAGTTCCATGTCTTCTGCCTCGAGGTCGAACGTCCGAATCTCTCCCGTCTTCATGTACACGCCGGATGGGAAGATGATGCCTTGCCCGTCCGGAAGCTGCCGGAAGGTCTGACCTAAATCGTCGATCCGTTCAGCGGTGTGGGTGAGAAGGTTCACAACGTAGTAGCGATGGGCCATTTCTCCATAGGGAAGTACATCAAGCAGAACTAAGTCACCGGCGACAGCCGACGAAATCTGACAGTCCTGCAACGATTGATCGGCGTGCTGAAGGGGGTCGGTCAGAAGTCGCGTTCCGCCACCGCCGTCGTCCAACAAGATCTCCAATGATCCACCCAGCGGATTGACGAGGACCCGATCGGTGATTGCGATATGGGTGGCACCAACGTGATCGGCCCGTGTAGCAAGGGTCCATTCAACGTCTTGGTGAGGTGGGAAACGATGATCACGATCACCCCGGGCGTCCAAGTAGCGGAGCCGACCATCCACTTCGATCTGCCAGCGGAGTACTCGGACATCCCCGATTCCTGATCCGGTTCGAAAAATGGCGAGCAGCCGATCGGCCCGTCGATACAACTGCTGCAGTTGCGTGTCTTTGAAGTAGGTGTGCAGCTCGTCGAAATCCCGGTGGAACTGATCGTCGTCCAGAGCGGTACCGGCCAAACCCTCAGGATTGGGACTGAGAACGATCGGCGCCAGCGAATCGGTTGGGTCGCTGGTGTAGTGATGAACGGCGAACACATCCTCGCTTCGCACCTCCGATTTCAGCCCGGCGGCAACGTTGTAGCCCAAAATCATCTGGTCACCGATCGCCACAACGTCACGAGGGACGGCGTTGGCCTCGGTCCGAACCCGCTCGGTGCCGAGTAGCTTCATGGCGCTGGACCCGAACGTGTCCAACCGGCGTTGATTCAGAGAATTTGCTCGCCTGGTCAGCTCCTGGGCAGCCTGCTCCAAGCGCCCCCGGAGAAGGGCGTAGGTGGAAGTATTTTGCTCCTCAGCCATGCTCCCTCTCCCGTTTGCGCACAATATCTCGTAGGCGAAGCGATGCCCGGTGAGTAGTCCAACCCTCACAGGTTGACGCAGTTATTGCAGCGCCGAGCAGGCAGAGCCTGCGTGGCGCTTGAACGCCCCCCGGAGGGACAACACAGCTCACGAACCTGCTGTCTCGTAGGCGAAGCGATGCCCGGTGAGTAGTCCAACCCTCACAGGTTGACGCAGTTATTGCAGCGCCGAGCAGGCAGAGCCTGCGTGGCGCTTGAACGCCCCCCGGAGGGACAACACAGCTCGCGTGGGTTCGCGCAATCACTTGGCTAACTGCCCTCTACTTTTTCAGCTGGTTGATCAGATCGGCCACACTGAGGTCCCGGATGCCGTCGGCCCCAAGACCGGCGATGGCCTCCGACAGCTTTGCTACCAAATCCTCGTCACCGTTCTGATAGGGCGCCAGGATGTTGCTGATCGTGTCGGATTTCTCCGTAAGGCCGTCGATGGACTTGCCGGTGCTGATCGCTCCAACCAGTTTGTCGACGAACATGTCCGATCCACCCACGATGTCGATGTTGGCCGCTTCGAGTCCAGCCTTCATGGCATCGGCCTGGGCGGTTGCTACGCCTACGGTGGCGTCGACCTCGGCGAGGCGAACCTTGGTGTCGGCTTCCAGGCGGCGAACGAACTCTTCGTGCTCCTGACCGACACCTTCCAGTTCGCGCATCGCTGCGGCCTTGTCGGTGAGGCCCTTGGCCTCGCCCTTCAGCTTCGCCTCGGTGATCTCCGCTTCGGCCATTCCTGAGTCCCGTAGCGTGGACGCTTCGGCCTCGCCTAGCTCCCGTACCGCTCCGGCGCGAGCCAGGTCAACGTTGACCTGTGCCAGCCCCAGCTTCTCGTTCGCAGCTGCTTGAGCTTCCAAGACCTCCACATCGGCGAGGCCAGCGGCGGCCGATTCGGCCTGTACACCTTCAGCCATGCGAATCTTCGCTTGGGCTTCGAGCTGACTGGATTCCAGCTCAGCCTTGGCCATGCGAATCTGCTCACCGGCCCGGAACTCAGCCGCCGCTTCTGCGGCTTCGGCGGCCTTGATGTCTTTCACCAGACTGGCCTGCGCTTCACCTTCGGCAAGGATCACGGCGGCATCCTTCTGCCGGTTCGCCTCTTCCACAACCCGCAGCGAGGCGATTTCTTCTTCTTGCACCGCCACCGTTTTCTCCACCGCCACACGGCTGCGACGGAGATCGGCGATTCCTGCCATCTCCTCTTCCAGCGCCTTCTCTGCCGCCAACGTTTCAACCTTGCGGCTCATGTCCTCGAGCTCTGCCGCCTTGCGGACTCGCTCCACCTCCACGGCCAATACCCGCTCGCGGTTCTTGGCGGCTACCGCTACCTCGCGCTCCAGGTTCTCCTTCTCGATTCCGAGCTTCTGGTCAACTTCGAGGCCGGCCATCTCGGAACGAAGGCGTTCCTCCGCTCGCACGGCGGCGGTAGTGGCTTCCTCCCTGGCCATCACGGTCTGGACTTCGCGCTGCTGGCGCGCCTCGGCATCAGCCTGCTGACGCTCCAGCTCCAGGACAGCTTCTTTCGTCTCAACGTTCTTCGCCGTGATCTGCTTACGCTCATCGTTGCGAGCGTTGTTGGTTGCCACGTGCTCTATCGCTGTGAGCTCGGTGATCTTGCGGATGCCCTGGGCGTCCAGAATGTTGTTGGAGTCCAGCGCCGTGAGCGGCGTCTGCTCCAGAAAGTCGATTGCAACGTCCTCGAGGCTGTAGCCGTTGAGATCGGTACCGATCACCTCGATAATTCGGTCACGGAAATTGGCCCGTTCGGTGTACAGCGAGATGAAGTCCATCTGCTTGCCGACGGTCTTCAGCGCTTCGGAGAACTTGGCGGCGAAGAGCTCTTCCAGTGTTCCGATGTTGCTGGCCCGATCGCAGCCTATGGCCTGAGCCACCTTGATGACATCTTCCTTGGCCTTGTTGACCCGAACGAAGAAGTTGACTTTGATGTCGGCCCGAATGTTGTCTTGGCAAATCAAACCCTCGGTCTGGCGACGATCGATCTCGATCGTCTTCACCGATATGTCCATGGTTTCGGCCTTGTGAATGACCGGGAGCACCATCTGCCCGGTGAAGGTGACGTCCACCTTTTTGGCGCCGCTGACAACCAGCGCGTAACCCTGCGGAACTTTCCTGTAGAAGCTGGCGAACGCCAAGGCTCCGATTACAACAATGCCCAGGACCAGTGCAGCCGCCACGAGAAGCCAGATGATGAATGTGCCCATTACCGAAGTTTCCTTTCGAAGAAACGTTGTGAAGCCATGTGTGTAGACAGAGCTCTCTTAAAGGGCTTCGGAAAGATCTGAGAGAGACCTGAGGTTTTGCCGTGTGGGTGCGAATTAGGGATTTAGGTGAGTGCGGCCACGTCGGGGCTGATTTGAAACAACCCGTCGGTGTCCACGCTGACTATCAGCGCCTGCGAACCCTGTGACAGAGAATTGGATCCCGCACATCGCACTTGAATCGTGTGGGTGCTGGACTCGACATCTACCACTTCGGCTTGGCCGAAGGTGGCGCTGACCGAGCCGGTGCGGACTGTGCACAACCGACCCACCAGGTCTTGGTGTTTGATGTGCGGCGGTGGCCTGAACAACGGAGCAAGCCGTTGACCGACCCGGCCGGCCACGAATCCGCCCGCGAAAAGAGAGCCGAGCAAGATTCCGATAGCCGTGAGCCCCCCTGGCGATCCGCTGTTACCTGTGATGATCAAAGTGAGCCCGAAGCTGAGGAACCAACCGACGAGGCTGATAACGGTGAAAGTAATGGTGAGCGGAACGTGGTGAAGGTGCAGTGTGCGTAGGAGACCGCCGAGGCCGTCCCCGACGTCGCCTTCTATGTCAGCGTCTATATCGAGGTCGAGATCGAGGTCCAGCATGCCGCCTTCGCTGCCCACACCGGTGAGGAAGGTGAGCAGCCAGAAGCCGACTGAAACGATAAGGAGGAACGTGAAGACGACCGTGGGAAAACCCAGCGATACTTCCATGAACCTGTCCAACGCGCACCTCTCTGGCCTACTGGCC
>JABDIY010000025.1 GCA_013003535.1 Acidimicrobiales bacterium
CTGATCGGAATGTTCGCCTACGAAGACGCCTTTGTCCGTGCCGGACAAAGCGTGCCGCTCTCCTGATGACTCCGCTCGATCAGCGCGGCAGATCCGCTCTGCTGCTCCGTCCCTCCGCCGCCTCGCGAGGCTGGTACCAGCCGTCTGACTCTGCTTCTGGTTCTTTGTTGAAAGGTTTCACTTCACATGACTGATTTGGCTAAGTATCCGCCGTTTGCGCAGTGGCACAACTGGACCGAACTGGATGCCAAGGCGTGGCCCACCAGAGTGGAGCGCAACTATACCCTTGTCCCAACGACCTGTTTCAACTGCGAGGCCGGTTGTGGTTTGGTGGCGTATTTCGACAATGCGTCGGGGGAGATCGCCAAAATCGAGGGCAACCCCGAGCATCCCGGTAGTCGTGGTCGCAACTGCGCCAAGGGACCGGCCACGCTGAACCAGACCTATGACGTGGAACGGGTGATGCACCCGATGAAGCGCAAGGGAGCACGCGGCGGTGGTGAATGGGAGCGCATCTCGTGGGAGCAAGCGCTCACCGAGGTAGGTGAGAAGATCCGTACGGCGTTCGTTGAGGACCGCAAGAACTCGGTCATGTACCACGTCGGTCGGCCCGGCGAAGACGGCTACACCGACAGGGTCTTGAAAGCGTGGGGTGTGGACGGGCACAACTCCCACACCAATATCTGCTCCAGTAATGCTCGAATCGGCTATCAGTCATGGATGGGTCATGACCGTCCCAGCTCAGACTTCGCCAACGCCAAGGTCATATTCCTGATCAGTGCCCATCTCGAGGCTGGCCACTATTTCAATCCTCATGCCCAACGGATCATGGATGCCAAGGCCCAAGGGGCCAAGATCATCGCTGTAGACCCGCGTCTGTCCAACACCGGCGCCAAGGCAGACTATTGGTTGCCGACCTGGCCAGGCACCGAGCCGTTCCTCCTCCTGGCGATCGCCAGGGAACTCATCGAGGCCGAAACCTGGAACGCCTCCTTCATGAAACGGTGGACAAATTGGGAGACCTACCTCGAGAACAAGCACCCCAATCGTCCGGTGAAGTGGGAAGAATTTCGGTCGGCGCTCTTGGAGGAATACGCTGAATACACCCCCGAAGCCGCTGAGCAGAAGAGCGGCATTGCCGCCAGCACGATCAGGGAGATCGCCGAACTGATCGGGCAGCACCCCACCAAGTTCGCTTCGCACAATTGGCGCGCCGCCGGTGCTGGGAACATGGGCGGCTGGCAGGTGGCGCGATGCCTGTTCTTCCTCAATGTGCTCACCGGTTCAGTCGCCACCAAAGGTGGTACCGCCGGCAACGGCATGAACAAGTTCAAACCCGCTGCGCCTTTTGGTGGTCCCACCATCCAAAGCTGGAATGAATTGGAATGGCCGGTGGAGTTCCCGCTGGCCTACCACGAGATGTCCATTCTTCTGCCGCATTTCCTCAACGAGGGACGGGGCACGCTCGACGTCTACTTCTCGCGGGTCTACAACCCGATCTGGACCAACCCCGACGGCTTCAGCTGGATGGAGGCACTGACCGACGAGGAGAAAGTGAAGTGCCATGTTGCGCTCACCCCTACGTGGTCGGAGACGGCGTGGTTTGCCGATTACGTGCTGCCGATGGGCGTTTCCACCGAACGCCATGACGTTCACTCGTACGAGACCCATGCCGGTCGCTGGATCGGTTTCCGCCAGTCGGTCTTCCGGCGGTATGCAGAACTCCGTAAGGAAGCCGAGACCGGTGACGGCTCCTTGGGTCCCGACGCCCGAAGCTATGACTACAACCCCGGTGAGGTTTGGGAGGAAAACGAGTTCTGGATCGATCTGTCCTGGCGAATCGACCCTGATGGTTCTCTAGGAATTCGAAAATACTTCGAGTCCAAGAAGTATCCAGGCAAGCCGGTCACGGTGGATGAGTACTACGGCGAGATGTTTGGCGAAAACGTGCCTGGCCTGGCCCAGGCCGCCGAAGCGGCTGGCCAATCTCCGCTCGAGTACATGCGGGACCGTGGCGCCTATGCCGTTCCAACCGATCCGTATGAACCCTATGAACGGTCGGTTGCCGCAGACGCGCTGGAGGGTTGTGAACTGGATGCCCATGGCGTGTACCGCAAGGCGGGAACCCCCGGGGCCTGGGATGGTCAACTGTCGGGTCTCGACCAGCTCAAGCTCTCTCCTCTTGGCGACGGTTCCCCTGCGGTTCAGATCGATGGGGAAGCCAAAGAGGGTTTTCCAACACCGTCGAAGAAGCTTGAACTCTTCTCCACCACCCTGGCCGAATGGGGCTGGCCCGAGTACGCCACCCCAAAATGGATCCCCAGCCATGTCCATTGGGAAGACCTCGACATGGCCGGAAACGAGAGAATTCTTCTCCCGACCTTCAGGATCCCCACGCTGATCCACACCCGTTCGGCAAACTCCAAATGGCTCAACGAGATCAGCCACCGGCATCCACTGTGGGTGCATCCCTCCGACGCCGAGCAGTTGGGGATCGAGGAGAACGGTCTCGTTCGGGTCAGTACCCGGATCGGTCATTTTGTGATCGTGGCGTGGCGTACCGAGGGCATTCGTCCCGGAGTCGTTGCCGCATCTCATCACATGGGCCGGTGGCGCCTAGAGGAAGATCAGGCGAGAAACTGGGGGTCTGGAAAGGCCGGAATCACCCACGAGAAAAACACCGGCCCCGACGGCGGCACCACATGGAAGTTGAAGCGGGAGCACGGTAACGAGCCGTATAAGTCCAGCGACAACGACACCACGCGCATCTGGTGGAATGACACCGGTGTGCATCAGAACGCTACGTTCTGTGTGCAGCCCGATCCCATCAGCGGGATGCAATGCTGGCATCAGCGGGTCCGGGTCACACCAGCCCAGGCCGGTGATGAGTACGGCGACGTGGTGGTGGACACCGCCAAGTCCCGAGAGGCCTACTTGGACTGGCTCACGAAGACCCGGCCGGCGGGAACCAACAACTCTGGCCTGCGGCGCCCGCTGTGGTACGCCCGCCCCCTGAAGCCGGTTCCATCCGCCTATAGATTGAATGACGAGTAGCTTCCGCCTCTGAGAGGAGATCAAGTGTTTGACGTATTACCCGACAGGGTTCCCTGGTTCCTCGCCGGGCCTGCCCTGGGACTCCTCATCGTGGGACTTTTCGTCCTCGCCAACCAGCCCCTCGGGGCGAGTGGCGCCTATGTGCAAACCACCGGCTTTCTTCGTAAACGCGATGGCGTCGTCATGTGGCGGGTCTTCTACTTCGTTGGCATGTTCATCGGTGGTCTCCTCGTCACCCAGGTCCTTCGCACCAGCGGGGGCGACATCCGTTCCGGCTATGACGCTCTACGAGCCGATTTCCCGTTGGCGCTGGTCATCCCCATGGTGTTCGCCGGCGCCACCCTTCTCGGTTACGGAGCCGCAGTGGCAGGTGGTTGCACTTCGGGCCACGGAATGTGCGGCACGGCCCAACGTTCGCCGGCAAGCGTGGCGGTCACCGCCACATTCATGACCACAGCGATCATCACCACGTTTGCTCTTGGACTCGTTGTAAAGGCCGTGGCATGAGTCGGCTCGCCAGGCAGAAGAACAACACCCTGAACGCCGTCGGCCTCCTCTTCGGGATCCTTTTCGGCGCCGTCCTCGCCGGTGCTCGGCTGCATGAGTACGACACGATCCACAACATGCTGAGCTTCGAGGAATACGACGTTTTCTTGTTCATGGCCTCCGCTATCGCGGTCTCGGCGCCACTTCTCTGGCTCCTGGAGCGGAAAGGTTTCACAACGCCACTGGGCGGTCAGTTCTCCTTGTCACGATCCAAGCCCGAAGCCCATCACATCAAAGGCGGTGCGATCTTTGGTATTGGGTGGGCGATCGCTGGTACGTGCCCGGCGCCGGCTCTTGTGATGGTGTCCTCGGGTGCAATGCTCGGGCTGGTGGCCATCCCAGGAATCTTCCTCGGTCTGCATTTGCGGGAACGTCAGGTGATGAGCGCCCTCACCGCCGGAGACGGCGAGCACCGGATTCTCGAAAAGGTCTGACCATCGGTCGCCTTTTGTCCAGACAATTGGACTACAATGGCCAAATGTCTGTGCGGCAACTCGATCGAAACAACCCGATGCCCCTGTGGGCGCAGCTCGAGGTGGAGCTCCGGCGCCGGCTGGAAGCTGGAGAGTTCAATGAGGCATTCCCCACCGATCTTGACCTCACCACGTCGTATGAGGTGAGCCGTCACACGGTTCGTGAAGCGGTTCGCCATCTGAACAAGACTGGTCTCCTGAAACGGGAACGAGGCCGGGGTACGGTGGTCAACAAGGCGGAGTTCGAGCAGTCCCTCGGCACGCTGTACAGCCTTTTCCAATCCGTGGAATCCACAGGGGTAGAGCAGACCAGCGAGGTTCTGGAGCTCACCATCGTTCAAAATGCCGAAGCCGCGATGCATTTGGAGTTGGAAGAAACCGTTTCCTTGGTGCACCTGTCTCGTCTGCGCCTGGCGGCCGGGTCACCCTTGGCGGTCGATCGGATATGGCTTCGGGCCGACACCGCAACTCCACTTCTGGAGGCCGACTGGTCCCATACTTCGCTGTATGGCGAGTTGGCCAAGATCGGCGCCCCTTTGCCGAACCAGGGTTGGGAGCGGCTCATGCCGGTCATCCCGTCCGCCGGCGATCGCACCAAGCTGGGCCTCACCAAGTCCGATGCTGCGTTCTTCCTCGAACGGCTTGGAACCAAGGACGGCACGCCCGTGGAGTGGCGGACCACGGTAATCCGGGGCGACCGCTATCGATTCGTAAGCGACTGGTCAGCGGGCCACTCAATTCAACTCCGGCCGTCTGCGGCCTGATCCATCCAGAAGAAGAGAATCATGACGTTCAAAGTTCACCCTGTAGCCGCCTATGAGAACATTCTCCACAGCGGAGCCCAACTCGTGGACGTTCGCGAACCGGACGAGGTAGCAGCGAGCACGCTCCCGGAAGCGGTCAACATTCCCCTCAGCGAATTTGCTGATCGATACACCGAACTAGATGCGGCGCGCCCGGTCGTGCTGTTGTGTCGCAGCGGGGCTCGCAGTGGGCAGGCGGCGGGGTTTCTTGCGGCCAACGGCTTCCATGACGTCACCAACCTTGAGGGCGGAATGCTCGCGTGGGCCGACCGCGACTGATCATGCCAGCCCCGCGGCACGCTGCCTTCGATTGACAGAAGAACAGAGGGTTCCTCGACGCTGAACCGAGATTCTCTGCAACAATCGGTGGCTTTGGTGCATCGTTGGTAGTAGATGGAAAAGTTCTCGTCGTCTCCCAATCTCACAGACTCCGGGTTCTCGACACTGTTCGAAGCTGAACGGCTGGCGATGCTTCGGATGGCTACGCTCATGGTTGGATCAGGGGCAGTGGCCGAGGAGGTCGTTCAAGACGCGTTCGCCGCAGTCAGTGAGCGCTGGGACCGACTAGAACGTCCAGGAGGCTATCTGCGGACCGCGGTTGTGAACGGGTGCGCTCAGGTGCTCCGTCGTCGCGCAACGGAGTCACGGGCGAAACAACAGGTGCCAGTAGAGACGACGACTGAGCTGCCAACTCGGCTTCTGGAGCTGCGAGATGCCTTGGATCGTCTCAACGAGCGTCAACGAATCGTTATTGTGCTTCGCTACTTCGTGGACATCAGCGACGAGGAAATCGCCCAGGTTCTTGGTGTTCGACCCTCCACCGTCCGGTCATTGGCCCACCGTGCTTTCTCGGTTCTGCGAAAGGAACTTTCATGAATGATCTAGAAGATCGGTTGCGCACCGAACTTGTCGAACTCGCCGACGCTCTCCTGAGGGATGAGAAGACTATGGGCGTTCCGATCCACCGGGGCCGGGATGCTGAAGTCGCACTGCACCCCTTCGAGGAGTCACAACTCCCAGCCGGACCGCACTGGTGGCGGTTGGCCGCAGTCGCAGCCAGCATCCTCGCCATTACAGGGCTTGGATATCTGGCAATCGGCCTTACCAATTCCGGGGACGAAGTGCTCGTCCAGCGGCCTGCGGTAACGCCGAGCAGTTTCGGCACGTGGGAAACGATCGCTGAAGCCCCGATCGAGCCGCGGCCCTACGCCATGACCGCATGGACGGGCTCCGAGGCAGTGTTCTGGGCGGGTTCGAGTCTGACACGAGGGTTCGCGTACAGCGACGGGGCCATTTACAACCCTGATACCGACTCGTGGGAGGCGATGGTTGTGCCCGGTTGGGGACATCCCGGGTTGAGCAGCGTGTTCTTCGATGGCGAGCTCTACGCCCTCGCCAAGGGTGGTGGTACCCGATTCGATCCGATCGCCGGTCAATGGATCGACCTTCCGCCGACGGAGGGGATGTATCTCGCCTCAACGGTGGCCACCGATGAAGCGGTGTACGGCCTGGGCCCGGTCACTATCACCACTGTCGGTCAGCCAGACCTCGCAATCGCCCGGTATGACCCGGAATCGGACAGCTGGCAGTACGGACCGGTATTCGAGGGAACCGATGACCAGGCCGAGATTGTTGCAGGGCTCGCCCGGCTCGAGAGTACGACGGTCTGGACTGGCACTGAGATCGTTGTCTGGCACAGCACCGACGGCGGGATCGCGTTCAATCCTGTCACCGAGTCGTGGCGCACGATGCCACATCCTCAGTCACCGTCCGGTTTGATTCACGGCAGTGTCGCCGTCGAAATCGATGATGGCATGGCCGTCCTCGCCGAGGTTGAGAACAGCGACGGCGTTGCCGTGGATGTGGCGGTCCTCCGAGACGAAGACTGGCAGTGGCACGAGACCGGGATCGACATTCCGGGCTTCGAGTCCGTAACTGTCGCCGGAGCCGGCGAGTGGATCGTCGCATTTACCGCAGATCAAGCCCCCGTGGTAATCCATCTCCCGTCCGGTGCATGGCAACGAACCGGGGGCCCGCTCAGCGGAATTGACGCCCCCAACACGGCATGGACCGGAGATCAACTCATTGTTTGGGGAGGCGTCAAAGCCGATGCCGACGCTCCAAATGGAGCTCGATGGACGGCACCTCGCTGAGGGTGACCACCAAGGGTCGGAGCACGTTTCGGCGGCACCCTCAGATCATGTTCCGGTCCATTCCGGAGAGCGCTTCTGGGCAAAGGCCCGGGGCCCCTCCTTGGCGTCGTTCGAAGAGAAGACCTTGCTCTGCAAACTCTTCTGGAGTTCCCAAAGCTCACCCTCGTCATACCCCTGGCTGGCCGCTCGGACCAGCTGGGCTGATGCCGCAACGGCCAGTGGTGCATTCACAGCCACCCGTTCCGCCAGCGCCATTGCGGCGGCCACCGCTCCGCCAACCGGAGTGATTTCGGTGACCATCCCACGATGAAATCCTTCCTCGGCGGTGATCGGATCGCCCGTAATCGCCATCTCCATGGCCTTTGCGTAACCCACCCGACTGGGAAGGCGCAGCACTCCACCGGCGGCTGCAAACAGGCCCACCTTTACCTCACGGATCCCCAGCTTGGCGTCGCTTGCAGCAACCAGAAGGTCACATGTGAGCGCCATCTCCAGGCCGCCCGCGACGGCGAAGCCCTCGATTGCTGCGATCAATGGTTTTTCTGCCCCTCGACGGGTAAAGCTGAGAAACGATCCGATGTCCTCTCCATCCATGAATGCTTTGAGATCCATGCCGGCACAGAAGCCTTTCCCGGCTCCAGTGAGCACACCGGCGGTCAACCCGTCGTCGTTGTTCAACACCTGGATCGCGTCGATGAGTCCGTTGGCCAGCGCGCCATTGATGGCATTTCGGGCCTCGGGCCGGTTGAGCGTTATGAGAAGGATTCGACCCTTCCGTTCGGTGAGCACGGCGGGCGTTTCCGTCACGTTGTCAGGCATTGTGGAACTGTAGGTGACCTCCGGGCTTGGTCGAAATTCGCTGTCGCCTCTGTCACATTCCGCGGATTCGGCGCGAGAGGGCCTACGGTTAGCACTGCCTCGGTAACACCTTGTTGCCGTTGGGTTCGCAGGCAGTGAGTCTTTCTCTCGGCGTTTCGTGAGCCGCAGTGCTGGCGAAAGCCGGCCAGAGAGAGATTGAGTTCCATGTCAACATCCCCTTCTTTTGCCTCTTTGGGCGTGCCCGCGTTCATATGTAACGCCCTCGCCAAGCGAGGTATTCACGAACCGTTCGAGATCCAGGCAGCCACGATCGCCGACGCCCTCGCCGGCAGAGACGTTCTTGGTCGCGCCCCCACCGGCTCGGGCAAAACGTTGGCCTTCGGCATCCCGATGGTCGCCAACGCCACCAAGGCTCGTCCCAAACGACCTACTGCCCTTATTTTGGCTCCCACGCGGGAACTGGCCGATCAAATCCATACCGAGTTACGCACGTTTTCCGGCGACACGCGTATCGGGGTTGTCTACGGCGGGGTCGGTTACGGTCCCGCCAATACCGCACTGCGAAAGGGTGTTGAAATCCTCGTCGCCTGTCCCGGCCGACTGGAAGACCTGATCGACCGGGGCGATGTCACGCTCAACCAAGTGGATCACGTGGTGTTGGACGAGGCCGACCGGATGGCAGACATGGGTTTCATGCCGGCCGTGCGTCGGATTCTCGACCAAACTGCCTCGGGCCGGCAGACCGTCTTGTTCTCCGCCACTTTGGATGGAGACGTCAAGAGACTCACCCAGCAATACCAGAACAACCCGGTTCGCCACGAGGTTGGCGAGGAAACACCAGACATCACCGCAGCCAGTCACCGATTCTGGAAGACGGAGAAGACCGAGCGAATCGGCGTCACCGCTGACGCCGTGAACGCGGTATGGCCGGCAATTGTGTTCTGCCGAACCCGCCACGGATCTGACCGCCTGTGCAAGCAACTATCACGTCTGGGTGTAGAAGCGGCCGCCATCCACGGAGGCCGGAGCCAAGGACAACGGACGCGCGCATTGTCGGCATTCGCTGACAACAAGGTGCAGGCGCTGATTGCCACCGACGTGGCCGCTCGCGGTATTCACGTTGATGGCGTGGCGTTGGTGGTTCACTACGATCCACCCGAAGATCACAAGACCTATGTCCACCGTTCCGGCCGTACGGCACGGGCCGGCGAGGGAGGAGTTGTGGTCTCGTTGCTCATGCCCGAGCAGCTGAAGGATGCACAAAAGGTGCAGCGCCAGATCGGCCTTAGTGAGCCGGTCACCACGCCCGATGCTGCCGTGCTCCTGGAGCTTTCACCAGGGCCGATCAAAGTCAAGCCGAAGCCTCGTCCCGTGCAGGAACACACCCGTCCTCAGGGCAAGAAGCAGCATGGAAATCGCCGCGGAAAGCCGGGCGCGAGCAAGAACGGATCCTCCCGTGGCGCCTCTGGTGGCTCCAAGTGGGAGACGAAAAAGCCCACCGGAAAGGCCGGTTCTTCGAACGGAGTCACGCGTTCATCAAACGGGGCCACGCGTTCCTCAAACGGAGGAGCGGGTTCGAATGGAAGCAAGGGGCGCTCTAATGGATCGGCCGGTCGACCAGGCGCTGCCCGCAAGGCCGCCGCCAACCGGAAACAGCGCCGACAACATCTCCAGCGCGACGCCTCCTAGTCCTGCATCAACCTTTCAAAACTTGGTGTCGGGCACCCTCTCACCGTTGGTTTGACACCCCAAGATGCCGGATAGCGGCGCGGTTCTGACCGGCTTCGGTCAAATTGGCTGACGACGTTCGCGGCGAGGCGTATGTTCGGGTTGACGGGGCCACTCCGGGCCCCCCAAATCATTTCAAGGATCGTCATGTCGAACGTCGAAACACTCCACCAGGACATGTTGAGAACGATCGAGACGCGCAACTGGAGCGATCTCGAAGCCTCCCTTCACGCCCGTTACACCTACACCTCCGCCGAAGGTGCGGACCAACCACGGGAGGCTGCACTTGCAGTCGCCCAAACCTATACCGCAGCATTTTCGGACCTGAGGTTCGAAGTGCTCAATCAGTTCACCGTCGGATCAACGTCGATCATTGAGTTTCGCGCCACGGGCACCAACGATGGCGAACTCATGGGCCTCCCGCCCACCGGCCGGCGGGTCCAGATGGATGTCTGCAACGTGATCGAAGAGCGAGACGGCAAAATCTTTGCCGAGCGCGAGTACTACGATTCGGCATCGCTGATGGCACAATTGGGCTACGAGGGAACACCTACGAGCGCTAGCCATCGCAGCACCGTTGCCGCGATGTACGAGGCTTTCGGCCGTGGCGACATCGACTTCATTCTGGCCCAGCTCAGCGAAGACGTTGCCTGGGACGTTGAAACCCCCAACTGGGGTATCCCCTGGTATGAGCCTCGCACCGGCAGGTCCGGGGTCGCCGACTTCTTCGAAGTGATCGGCCGGGAGCTGCACTTCAGGGCATTCGAACCGGTAGCCATCCTTGCCAATGACCGGGATGTGGCCTCTGTGATCCGGGTTGATCTGGAAGTCAAGGCCACCGGCAATACAGTTCAGGACACAGAGGTTCATCTCTGGAAATTCGGCGAGGACGGTTTGATCACCGAATTCGCCCACGTCGTGGACCAGCATGCGCAGCTGATGGCCTACAAGGGAACGGTCGACGCCTGATCTCGAGCACGAGAGGCACTCGAGATTCAATCCCGCCGCTGGGAGTGGACCGGCACTGACGGAAGTCGTGTCGGTCCACTCATTCCCGGCGTGGTTGTCGCCCGAGAACGCTGGACCGACGTAGAGTTTCGGCGTGGGTGTTCTGCAGAAGTCAAAACCGGCTCGATACTCCGCTGTCGGGCTGGTCCGCAGGGGCCTGAGAGGTGATACTTGGCCTCGCGTTTGGCGCGAGGTGCCGCTGAAGAAGTCCTATGATGTGGTGATCATCGGGGGCGGTGTGCACGGGCTGGCCACTGCGTACTATCTCGCTACCAATCACGGCATCACCGACGTTGCCGTTCTGGACAAGGCGTACTTGGGGAGTGGCGGTTCGGGTCGCAACACCGCCATCGTCCGGTCCAACTACCTCACCCCTGAGGGGGTGGCCTTCTACGATCGATCGCTCCAGCTCTACAAAACCATGGCCGCGGATCTGAACATGAACGTGATGTTTTCCGAACGAGGCCACATGACCTTGGCCCACACCGACGGCGCCCTTCGCACCATGCACTGGCGGGCCGAGGTCAACAAGCTTCAGAACATCAACTCCAGCGTGATCGACCCGGCCGAGGTCAAGAAGCTGGCCCCCAGCCTGGATACATCAAGCCATCCTCGCTATCCGATCCTGGGGGCGCTTTACCATCCGCCAGGCGGCACGATCCGCCACGATGCGGTGGTATGGGGCTACGCCCGCGGCGCCGATGCGCGGGGTGTGGAGATGCATCAGAAGACCGAGGTGCTGGACATCACGGTGGAGGGCGGATCTGGTCCAGACGGCAAGGGGCCGGGAGGAACGGTCACCGGTGTCCGCACGTCGAAGGGCGACATCTCGGCTCCGATCGTGGTCAACTGCACTGCTGGATGGGCCACCCTCATCTCAGATATGGCTGGCGTCAGGCTTCCAATCTCCACCCGACCCCTGCAGGCGGCGGTCACGGAACCGGTAAAAGTGTTTCTCCCAACGGTTGTGGTCTCAGGCTCCCTTCACGTCTACGTGAGCCAGACCGACCGGGGCGAACTGGTCTTCGGTGCGTCGGTTGACCCGTTCAACAACTATTCGGTCCGGGGGTCGCTGGACTTCACCGAGGAGTTGGCCAGTCATGTACTGGAATTGATGCCAGGTATTTCGCGAATGCGGCTACTCCGACAATGGGCCGGCCTGTGCGACATGACGCCCGACTACTCACCGGTCATGGGCTTCACGCCCGTTCAGGGCTTCCTTTGCGATGTTGGTTGGGGCACCTACGGATTCAAGGCTGGCCCCGTGAGCGGTGAACAAATGGCCTACTGCATCGCCACCAACGAAACCCCCGAGCTCATTTCCGCTTTCAACCTGTCCCGATTCGCCGCCGGCGAGCTCGTCGGCGAAAAAGGCGCAGCGGCCGTCGGCCACTGAGTTCAGGAGAAATCATGCTCTTAGTACCTTGCCCCAACTGTGGGCCCCGGAACTCTGCCGACCTACGCTATTTCGGCGAATCCCACGAACGGCCCAACCCTGCCTCGGCCAGCCCGCACGAGTGGCGGTCCTACCTCTACCTAGAGGACAACCCTGCGGACTGGCTGAAGGAGAGCTGGTTTTGTCGGTCGGGCTGCCGTCGCTACTTCACGCTCGAACGGCATACGGGGACCAACGAGTTCCGTAGCCCGCCGATGCCGGGAAACAAAGTTGGGGGGAAGGCATGACCCGGCGGTTACCGGCCCAGGCCGGCGAGGTCATCAACCGCTCAACGCCCTTGTCGTTCAAGTGGGACGGTGGGAACCTGTCTGCATTCGAGGGTGACACGATCGCATCAGCTTTGTTGGCCAACGACAAGCGGATTGTCTCCCGCAGCATGAAATACCACCGACCCCGCGGGTACCTGACCGCCGACTTCTGGGATCCCAACGGTTTCGTGCAGGTCGGTGACGATCCCAATGTTCGGTCTGGTCACCGGTTGGTGGAGAATGGCATGACGATCGACCCGCAGAACGTTTGGCCTTCGCTCGACTATGACATGAAGGCAGCCAACGGTCTGGTTGGTCGTTTTCTCACCGCGGGGTTTTACTACAAGACGTTCATCAAACCCCAGGCAATGTGGCCGGTGTATGAGAAGGTGTTGGCCCGGTTTGCTCCCGGCGGAACGGTGGACCTTGACACCCCGCATGGATACCACGACAAGCGGTATGCCCACCCAGACGTCGTAGTGGCCGGGGGAGGACCAGCCGGCATGGCCGCGGCGATTTCGGCAGCATCCTTGGGGGCGCGAGTGATGCTGGTGGAACACGAACATGCATTGGGTGGGCACCTGCGATGGGGAAACGCCGAGGACCGGCGGTTGCTTGACGAACTCCGTGGCAAAGTGGAAGGCGCCGGGGTGGAAATTCTCACCAACTCCACAGTGACTGGACGTTACGAGGACAACTGGACGGCGATCGTTCAGCGGAGCCACCCCATAGCGGTGGAACGGCTCATCAAGGCTCGCGCCAAAGTGTTGGTGGTGGCGCCGGGACTGATCGAACGGCCCTACGTGTTTACCGGCAACGACAAACCCGGCGTGATGCTGTCCGGGGCGGTACGGCGCCTTATCAACATGTACGCCGTGAAGCCAGGGGAACGGGCCGTGGTCTTCACCGGCAATGCCGACGGCGATGCGGCCATCGTCGATCTCGAACGAGTGGGTGTGACGGTCGCCCGAGTTGTCGATGCCCGTCAGGGCGAGAACATCGTGGTCGCCAAAGGCGGTGCAAAGGCACTCGATAGCGTTGAGCTGAGCGATGGTTCCGTCATCGAGGCCGACCTGTTGGTTACTGCAGTTGGCTGGACCGCACCCACATCACTTCTGAACATGGCTGGGGATCGACCGGTCTACCACGCGGGTTCGGCCCGGTTCTACCCATCGGCGGAGATCCACAACGTTCTGGCAACCGGCGGCATCGCTGGTGACGGTGACGCCGATCAGCTGCTGGCCCACGCCGAGGCCACGGGACGGTTGGCCGCCAACCGCGCCGCCGCAGTAGCTCATCGAGTCCAGGATCTCACCGCTCGGGCGCTACCGGTCCAGGGTCCCGAGCCCACGTGGCCCGAAGACGATCGGCAGTCCCTGCCGCGTGACTCCCATCCTGCGCTTTTCCGTTCCACCACCCATGGGATTGTGGACTACTCCGAGGACGTGGATTCCAAAGACCTGGTGGCCGCCGCCAAGGAGGGGTACGACTCCGTTGAGCTGTTGAAGAGATACACAACTGCCACCATGGGTCCTTCGCAGGGAAAGCTGGAAACGGTGAATACTGTTGCTGTTCTGGCCGAAGCGCGGGGCGAGACCATCCAGGAGGTCGGCACAACCGTATGGCGGCCGCCGTATGCGCCTATCACGCTCGGGGCCCTGGGCGGGCGGGTCTTCGAACCCGTCCGAGTGTCGTCAATCCAGTCATGGCACGAGGCCAATGGAGCAACTCCGATTCTCGCCGGCGCCTGGGTTCGGCCCGATCACTACGGCGATCCGGCTGCCGAGGTCACGAACACCCGTACCAACGTTGGCATCATCGACGTGACTCCGCTGGGCAAGCTCGACCTTCAGGGTCCGGACGTTCCCAAACTGCTCAACCATCTCTACACCAACAAGTGGTCGCAGCTGCCCGTGGGATCGGTGCGCTACGGGATCATGTGCGCCGAGGACGGTGTGGTTCTCGATGACGGAGTGACGGGACGCCTATCCGACAACCGCTATCTCATGACCACCACCAGCTCTGGAGCTGCCACCATCTGGGAGTGGGCCGAGAACTGGCTCCAGACCGAACACCCTGACTGGCAGGTGCACGTCACCCCGGTCACCTCCGGGTTCACCAGCATCAATGTGGCTGGTCCGAAGAGCCGGGCACTGGTGAGCCGCCTGGTCGACAACGTTGATCTCGGTCCCGACGCATTTGACTACATGCAGGTTCGGTCCGGAACCGTGGCCGGAGTTCCCAACTGCTTCATGTGGCGGATCGGCTTCACCGGGGAATTGTCCTTCGAGTTGCACGTTCCCTCCGGACACGGGCTCCACGTCTGGACTGCACTACTGGAGATGGGGAACGATCTCGGCGTGAAGCCGTTCGGTTTGGAAGCCCAACGGATTATGCGTTTGGAAAAAGGCCACTTCATCGTTGGTCAAGACACTGACGGGCTCACCAAAGCCCCCAGCCTCGGGATGAACGGGCTGATCAAACTGGACAAAGACGATTTCGCCGGCAAGCCGGAATTGGCGTGGGCGATGGAGCAATCACTCCCGTCGCTTGTGGCGATTCAGACAACCGATCCCGCAGAGGTGCCGACCGAGGCATCCCAGATCGTGCGGGCGGGAACCAACGAAATACTGGGGCGGATCACATCCTCACGCATGTCGCCCACCCTGGATCGATCCATCTGCCTCGGACAGGTGCTGCCCGAGGCCGCGCCAGCAGGAACCGAGCTGACGATCGTAATGATCGATGGTCGCAGGATCACCGCCCGGGTGATGGAACACCAGGCCCATTTCGATCCCGAAGGACAAAGACTCCGTGGTTGATGTACTGAGGTTCGAGAGCCCCGTTACCACCATCTACCCCACGGGAGAGACGGAGGATTTGACGCTGGGCGATCTGTCCGAAATCACCAAACAGATCGTGCGGGCCGATTCTAAAACGGCTGCTGCTGAACAGTTGGCCGTCACCTTCGGGTCCAGCCGTATCGATGGTGACGTGATCGTGCTCGGTCAACGACCCGACGAATTCCTGCTCGTCGGCACACCGACCGCAACGGCCTCGCTGGTAGAAGGTTTGGACCGGTCCGGTCATGTGAGCGTGATCGACCACACCCACAGTCGAGCGATGTTTCGCCTCACCGGTAGCAATGCTTCTGCGACGCTGGAGAAACTCTGCAGCGTGGACTGGAGCGAGCCAATGACGCCAAATGGCGCGGTAGTGTCGGCCAGTTTGGCCAAGGTCGGTTGCGACATCGCCAGGCTCGACCGCGGGCCTGACCGTTCCTATCTCATCGCCTGTGACCGGTCGTTCGCCCAATACCTCTTCGACGCCATCATCGACGCTGGTAATGAGTTCGACATCGCGGTTGTCGCTCTTGCCCCGACGCTGGTTTAGCTAGAGGTACACGCCGGCGATTTCCGGGAGATCGTGAACGATGTCGAAATGGTTCCGGCCGGTAATCTCTCGCAGTTCCACGGCGGCACCGCGCTCCTCGAGAGCGGCGGCGAACACGCGGCTCTGCTGTTTGAAAGCTTCGGTTTCGATCTCGCCCCAGACGATGGTGAATGCTGGGTCTCGCTTCACGGGTGGGAGAGCGAGAAGTGGGCTGGCGCTCCGGGCCGTCTCGACGTCCATACCCAGCTCATCGTTGATGTAGGTGCCAACCAATGGCTGCAGGTCATACACCCCAGACAGGAGGACGGCGCGGTGCACCGATTCACGCAATGCCACCCATGCAGCCAAATGGGCACCGGCCGAGGAGCCCGAGACCGTTAGTCGGGAGGCGTCGCCGTTACAGACGTTGACGAGAACCCACCGCGCCGCGGTGCGAGCCTGATCGATGATCTGAGGGACGGTGGCATGGGGCGCCAGGGTGTAGCCGGCGGCCACGTAGGTGACGCCCGTGGAAGAAAAGCTGATCGCCGGGAACGACGCCTCGGCCTTGGAGAGTTCCTGCCAGTAGCCGCCGTGGAAGAACAGGTGGACCGGGCCCGAGTTGAGGGGATTGGCGGGTTCGAAGATGTCGAGAGCCTCGGCGTCGCTGGAGCCGTATCGTTCTGTTCGGTAGGGGATCAAGTCCCGTGCTCCTGCGCTTTCTGCGACGTACCTGGCGATGAACGGTGCTATGTCATAGATACAGCTGCTGGGCGAATAGGCCCGCTCTCGCTCAGCCCGCCCGGCGGGAAAGATGATCTCAGAAGCGGGCACGAATATCCCAAAGATCGGGGAAGGCCGGCTTGAAAAGCGTGGTCTGGAGGTAGGCCGCACCCAAGGAGCCGCCGGTCCCCATCTTGGTCCCGATCGTGCGCTGCACCATCTTCACGTGCCGGTATCGCCATTCCTGCAACCCTTCGTCCAGATCGGTGAGGCTTTCGCAGAACTCGGCTAGCGCCGGATCATTCAAATAGATATTGATCAGTGTTTCCTGCACTTCCTCTGAGGCTGTCACCGGTTGCGAAACATCACGCTCGAGAACGTACGAAGGGATTGGGTGACCCGAGCGATCGAGGTAGGCCAGGAACCGATCCCACGCTGACGGCGCCTCGAGGCGCCGGAGCAAGCGGGCATGCTCGGTCGGATTGTGCGCGAACCGTTCCACATGAGCAGGATCTTTCATACCCAGGAGAAACTCCAACTCCCGGAACTGAACACTCTGAAAGCCGCTGGCGTTGGCCAGGAAGTGCCGGAACGAATCAAACTCCAAGGGCGTCATGGTTTCCAGAACATCCAATTGCGCAACCAAGATCTTCAGGATTTTCAGAACACGCTTCAGCTGATGTCCTCCCCGGTGGGGCGCATCGTTGTCGAGGTGGTCCACCATGTGATCCAGTTCGTGCAAGACCTGCTTGAACCAGAGTTCGTACACCTGGTGGATGATGATGAACAACGTCTCGTCATGTTCAGGCGGATCGGAGGCAACCTGTTGGAGCGACAGCAACTCCGGGATCTTCAAGTAGGACCCGTAGGTGACTTCCGGGCTCATCTCGTTTTCATAGCTGGTCACGAGACATCTCCTGCTGTTGGAGCGGCGGGGAACTCGGCCGCCGGTAGCGGAGCCAGTTGCGACACAAGGGACGCGGCACGCTCAAAATCCACTTCGTCCACGCTGCTGATGCCATCGGTGAGGGTGTTGAGAATCTGCGCTTGAGCGGCGGCACGGGCCGCTACCTCGGCATACGGGATGGTGGAGAACATCACCATTCCGTAGCGGGCGGCATATCGGTTCGGATGGCGTTGCTGCAACTCCAGTGCCAGCTCCCGCTTGAGAAGATAGGACGGGTCCACAACACCGGCCCGCATCTCCACGTAGTTGTCCAGGGCCATGTCTGCGATCGCGTCCGCATCAGGCTTGCGTTGAGCTGAGAACGCCGCCAGGGCCCCGGCCAGATCCTGGGATTCCTTGTCGAGGTGGCGGACAAGTTCGGCTGCAGATTCCATAGCAGCGTTCATGCCCTGTCCGTGGAAGGGCACGATCGCATGGGCCGCATCGCCCAGGATCACCGATCGATCAGCGTGGCTCCATGGGCGACACCGGATAGTTGAGAGCGTGCCGGTTGGATTGGTGATGAACTGTTCAACAAGGTTCGGGACCAAGGCCGCAAAGGTCGGGAACTCGCGGTTGAAGAACGTCTCGATCGACACCGGCGAATCGAGTTCGGCGAAGCTTCCGCCCGCGGCAGCAATGCCTGGCTCGTTGGGGAGGAAAAGCGTGGCGGTGAAGTCCTTTTGGGGGTTGGCCAGTGCGATCAACATGAAGTCGCCCCGGGGCCATATGTGGAGTGCGTTGGGGTCGAGCCGGAACTCCCCGTCGTCGCCCGCCGCGATAGTGAGCTCCTTGTAGCCGTGGTCCAGAGGTTGTTCGCTAACCACACCGTCGTTTGCGGCGATGGTTGCCGCCCGCACCAACGAGTTGGCTCCGTCGGCTCCCATCACCAGCCCGAATTGTCGGTCGATCGTCTCCTCACCAACGGTGAACCGGAGCGAGCCACCGTCGAGGTCAACTTCTCGCAGGCGGTGTTCGAAGTGAAACCTCACCCTCCCGGTGTTTTCGGCGGCGTCGAGCAGAATGGCGTTGAGATCCCGGCGGTTGACCGAGTGGATGACCTCGTGATCCTGCAGCCCGTACCGCTGCAACGACGGCTTCCCGTCGCTGTGCACCATGCGGCCGATCATGCGGATCGTGATCCCAGCGACCTCATTCTCGATTCCGGCCTCGCGAAGGGCCACGATGCCTCTGGTGGCAAGGGCGAGGTTGATGGACCGCCCGCCGTCGAAGCTGTGCGTTCGTAGGTCTGGTCGGCTCTCGTACACCTCTACCTGATGCCCTCGTTTGGCAAGGTACAACGCCAGCAGCGAACCGGCCGGTCCCGCCCCCACCACAACCAGCGGTCCGACGGTGCGGAGGGTGCTCACGGGAGCAGATCCTTCAGGATTGCCACGAACCGGTGGATATCGACAAATGTGTTGTAAAGGGGGACCGGTGCCACTCGAATCACGTTGGGATAGCGCCAGTCACATCGAACCCCGGCCGTCTCGAGGGCTTCATAGACAGCTCGGCCGTCCACCCCTGGCATGGTGATGCTGAGCGCAAACTGGGCACCCCGATCGGCCAATTCAGTGGGCGTAAGGTTGAGGATCTTGGTGTCAAGCTCTTCATTCAGGAGGTAGTCGAGGTAACGAATTTGCCGCTCCGATTTGTGTCGTAAGACGGTGATCCCGCCGGCCTCGTCGATCAACTCGAGACTGCCTCGGAGAGCGGCCATGGACAAGATCGGGGCATTGGACAGCTGCCAGGATTCCACGGTGGGGATCGGTTCATAGACCGTCTCCATTTGAAACCGCGTGTCCTTTCTGGTGCCCCACCAGCCCAGAAACTTCGGCAGATCCGGGGTCCGGAGATGGCGTTCGTGCACGAATGCGCCGCCAACCCCGCCCGGTCCGCTGTTGAGGTATTTGTAAGTGCACCAGGCGGCGAAGTCGGCCCCCCAATTGTGAAGATCCAAGGGCACATTGCCAACCGCATGAGCGAGGTCGAAACCGACCTTCGCGCCAACCGCATGCCCGGCTGCCACGATCCCGGCCATGGGGAGAACCTGACCGGTGTAGTACTGAACGCCGGGTAGCATCACAAGCGCCAATTCGTCGCCGCATTCGGCGATTGCGTTGAACAGGTCATCCGGATCGATGGTGGCTGCACCTTGGCGGGGACCCACCGTGACGAGACATTTTGCGGGGTCACCACCGTGAAATCGAATCTGAGACTCGACAGCGAAGTGATCCGAGGGAAATGCGTGTTCTTCGATCAGGATTTTGCGACGTGTTCCCTCCGGTCGGTAGAAGCTGACCATGAGGAGGTGTAAGTTCACCGTGAGCGAATTCATCGCAACCACCTCCTCGGGTCGGGCCCCCACGATTCGGGCCAACGGTTCTGTGAGCAGCTCGTGGTAGGGCTCCCAGGCCAGTTCGCCGGTGAAGTGTCCCTCCACTCCCAGGGAACCCCAGCGCTCCATTTCAGTTGTCACATAGTTCCGGGCTCTGTGCGGCATCGCCCCCAGCGAGTTGCCGACGAGATAAATCGTTTCGTTGCCGTCAGCGTCGGTCGGGATAGCGAACTCGGCCCGGTAGCGGGCCAAGGTATCGGCTGCGTCAAGCTGCTCGGCGCACGCCAGTGAGGCATCGAATACCACGGATTCTCCGCTCACTGGAGGCCACCGGCGTTCAGAGAGAAGAAGGCGTCGGCGTTGGTAAATCGCAATGCATCCCGGGTGGGTTCGTCCAGGAAGGCTGCCCTATCGATCACTGCACCAGGATCCTCTTCCCCGAGGGGAAAGGGATAGTCCGACCCCATCATGATCCGTTCGGTTCCCATCACAGCCGCCAGGTGAGCTAGCGCCGGTTCGTCGAAGACGGCGGAGTCAACACAGAAACGGTCGGTGTAGGACGACGGGGGATTGGGGCAGTCCGTGCGGATGATGTCTCGGCGACGCCAGGCGTTGTCGACCCGGGCGATCTGGGCGGCGAAGTTTCCGCCGCCATGGGCAAAGCAAATCTTCAAACTTCGGGGCAGACGCTCGAAGGCGCCAGAGAGAATGAGCGAAAGGATGGCAAGGTGCGTTTCAGCCGGCATCCCCACCAACCACTTCAACATGTATTTGGTCATTCGGTCCGGGGCCATGGTGTTCCACGGATGGACGAAAACGGCGATGTCCTCGGTGGCGCAGTGGTGAAGAAACCGCACCAGTTCGAGGTCATCGAGATTGCGGCCATCAATATGGTTCCCGATGTGCACGCCAACGTGACCGTTGTCCTTGGCCCGGCTCACCTCGCGGCAGGCGGCGTCGATGTCTTGGAGCGGCGCATGACTTAGCGGACGAAGCCGAACCGGATCGATCTCACACATCTCCGATGCCATGTCGTTGATTTTGGCGGCCCAGCGTTCGCCGATACTGGGAGCGCACGCATAGGAGAACAGGATCGGGGTTGCCGAGATCACTTGGATCGTGGTTCCCGTTCGGTCCATTTCCGCCAGGCGGGCGGCGGGATCCCAGAGCGGAGCCTCCACCGGTCGGTACTCGTGGTCCCCGCTCATCATGAAGCCGGTGCCGTCGCCGTTGTCCCGCAGCCACGGCGCATCGGGACTGCACAGAATGGCCGCATCCTCCTTGCTCAGCGCAGGGAAGAAGTGGGAGTGAACGTCGATCCGCCGAGCCCGGACGGTCACTGCTTCGGTCACTTCTCCGGCCGAGGGTGGACGGTTCCGCAAAACGAACACGTACGGGCCGCCTCGTCTTCATAGAAGGCCTTGAACACCGGGGGGAGGTCGTCCACGATCGATTCCAGCTGCACCTCGGCCCGATGAATGAGCTGGTGGCAGTTGGGGCAGAACCATTCGAAACCGTCGACCTCGCCCTTGGGACGGGCGTATTCGATCACCATCCCGATGCTGTCTGGGTCCGGTCGTTGCGGCGAGTGGCGAACGTGGGGTGGCAGCAAGAAGACGTCACCTTCGGTGATTGGCACGTCCCGTTCAGCGGCGCCCGGCCGGTCCCGGATCTTCAGGATCATGGTGCCCTTCAGTTGGTGGAAGAATTCGGGAAGTGGGTCGTCGTGGTAGTCGGTGCGTTCGTTGCCACCGCCGACGATCGTGACGATCATGTCGGAGTCCTCCCAGATCTGCTTGTTTGACACCGGTGGTTGGAGCGAGTCGGCGTTGTCCTCGATCCACTGCATCAGGTTGAACGGCATTTGCAGGGTCATGTCAGCTCCTTAGGGCAGCGATTGCCTTGATCTCGATGAGTAGGTAGGGGTGGGGGAGTTGGTGCACGGCCACCGTTGTACGAGCCGGTGCTTCGATGGCCGCGAAGAACTCCGCCCAGGCGAGGTTGTACGGACCGAAGTCGTTCATGTTGACCAGGAATGAGGTGACGTCGATCAGGTCGCTTCGGTCGAGCCCGATCGTGCTGAGGATCTGCTCGATGTTCTCCAGCACTGCTCTGGTTTGGACGGCGATGTCCAGTGCCGTCGTTCCCGTTTTGTCCACCTCGGCTCCGGCGAAGGTGTTGTCTGGCCGCCGCGAACTGGTGCCGGACACGAAGGCCAGGTTCCCCGCCACGCGTAGATGGGGGAAAGCGCCTCGGGGTGTTACAAGGTCAGCCATGGTGTGATTGTTGCAGATCGGCCGGACCGGAGCCTAAGGCTCGCCGCAGCAACACGGGTCGTGGCAGCCCGAAAGGGTTGAGGGTCCCGGCACCCGTCGCGGGACCGTCCCCAGAATTCCACTGTCACACCCCCTAGCGATAATATAAGCATGACTTCCCCGGCGGGAAATACAGGAATCGGCTTGTTGGGGGCGGAGCGGAATGCGATCCATGTCGCCGCAGCAGGTTTGGTGAAGCTCGCTTCGATCGATCCAGAGACCATGTCCCGGGAGGACCTGGCCGATGCGGTGGCCGTTTTGTCGGCCGCCAGTGAGCGGGTAGCTATGATGGCCGGTCGATTCATGGATGTTGGCGAGCAGACGGCGGCATCGCTCACCAAAGGAGAGAGGTCCATGATTTCTTTGGTGTCTTCTCGTACGCATCTCTCCCGCCGGCGGGCTGGTCAACTGTTGCGGGCCGGAACCATCAAACACCGGTTCCGACACTTTCATGAGGCGTTGATGCAGGGCCGGATCACTACCGGTCATACCGATCTGATCGTGCGGTTGGCAAAGCGGTGCGATTCGGTTCAGTTGGCTCGGTCGGAGAAGGCGTTGGCTGCCCTCGCGGTGCTGTGCACGCCAGAGGAGTTTCAGGACAAGCTCGCCGTTTGGGAAGCGGCTGCGGACCCCACCGAGCATCTTGATAAATTCATTCGAGCGCAGGCTCGCCGGAACTTCAGCTGGGCCAAGGACGTGTTCGGCAATATCCACTTCGGTGGCACGTTCGAACCATTGGTTGGTGAGCAGATCGTTGACGCACTCCTGGACCGTCGAACTCAGTTGGTTGCGCAGGACCCCGAGTTGAAGGGAACGGCCGCCAATCACGATGCCCTCGTCAACCTCATCTTGGGGGACCCAGCGCCCAATGCTCACATCGAGATCATCTATCCCAAGACAAACGAAGAACCGCTGGCTCCACAGGCAGACCAGGCTTCGTATCAACCAGCGGACCTCGAAACTGACGAGGTTCCGGAAGCTGATGCCCGTGACCTCGCAGAGATCAACGAGGAACAGCAGCTGATCCACACCGCAATAGGGCTACTGGGTTGGCTCAACCATCTTTCTGGTCGGCCCGCCCCTACCGATACACCTTCGGTGCCCTGCTACCGGGACACCACGTTCAAGTCGATCATCTATCCCACCTCGGCTGCTGGAGTACCGATCCCTCCGGCGATCGTCGAGCACATAGCCGCCACCGGCCGGGTTCGCTACCACGCCCTCGATGCGGCGGGGAAGCTTGTTCATGACAGGTTGGCCGGCCGGCATTTCACCACGAATCAGCGCAGAATGATCCGGTTGCGAGACAACCATTGTCAACATCGCGGCTGCCGCATGCCAGCGCGATACTGCCACTACGACCACATCACTCCTTGGTCGGTCGGTGGGCCCACGCTGGTGTCCAATGGTCAGCTGCTCTGTGGTTTGCACCACCGCTGGAAACACCGATGTGATCCACTACCTCGCCACACAAGATCGTCGCAGTCGACGACTCCCCGGTACTGGCCAAATCACCCCCATAAGTCCTCAGGGAAACGTCCCGGATGGCCGGGGTCATTGTTCGCCCGGGGATAGCTCGAGCCCAAAGATGCCCTAAGGCTCTGCTCGTTGATGGCTGACTACCACATACTCTGGAGTGATGGAGGCAAAGGACGCGGTGTCGATGTGGCTGAGGGAGGGCCAGATCGATGGTGACCTTGCCGAACGGCTGCGCACCTCCCTGCAAGCCCACGAGGAACCGGAGCGGGCGAATAAACTGATTTGGATCCTTGTGTCGATCGGAGCCGTCCTGATCGGCGGTGGGCTGCTCCTGTTCATCGCCAGTCAGTGGGACCAAAGCTCGCCAACTCGCCGGTTACTCCTTCTCTTTGGCATCTACGTTCTCACAGTTGCCGGTGCCGCGTTGGCCGATCGTCAGCACCTCGGGATCACGGCTCGCGGCTTGTGGTTTCTGTCGTCGATCGCCGTTGGGGTCAACATCTTTCTCATTGGCCAGGTGTTCAACCTCCCGTTGAACTACTGGCAGGGAACCCTCCTGTGGATGATCGCCACGTTGGCGATGGGCTGGGCCTCGCCATCATCGGCACAGGGCTGGTTGGCGGTGCCGCTGGGGATCCTCACGCTCGGCTGGATATCGACCCCGTCGTCGCAATTCTTCGATCAGGGCGCATTCTTGTGGGACTCGGGAGGAATCCGTCCGCTGCTCCCGGTGATCGGTCTTGGGCTGGTGGCCCTTGGTCTGCTGCTGGAAGCGACTGATTTCGCCTTTCTGCGCCGACCTTCCACAGCATTCGGTGCACTGCTCGTGAGCGGCCCCATCACGGTGTCGACCTTCCATCCCGATGCGTTCGCCTGGATCTTTCAGATCAACCTTCGCCCGTTCCACTTCATGGTGATCGTCATTGCGGTAGCGCTTGTCGCTGCGGTGTGGAACCGCTCGCCAGGATCACCCCTCGTGATGGCGTTCGTCGCTGTTACGGCGTTGCTGGTGGCGCTGCTGCCGCAGGTGGAGGGTGGCACTCGCACCTTTGATGCTGAAACCGTCTCGTGGTTGGCGGACACCTTCCGAGATTCCGAGCTGGCCTTCGGGATCTACACGGCGTTGATCCTCGGTTTGGCGGTCGCCACGATCTTGGCTGGGCAACATTTTGCAGTGCGGGCTCTCGTGAACGTTGGATTCGCCATGGTCAGCGTGTTGCTCGTTGCCATTTATATCGGACGAATAGCGGGCGAGCTACCAACGTCGGCCGCAGTGATCCTCGGCGGCCTCCTCTTGGTTGGTGGAGCGATCTTTCTCGAACGGAAGCGCCGAGAATTCACCACCGAGGCGAAGGGGGGGGTGGCGCCATGAGCCACCGGCACATGATCGCGGTCGGCGTCGCTGTCGCGGCGATGCTTACGGCCCTGGCGCAACCGTTGTGGATTCGGGCCAGCGGTGATGATGTAGCTCTGGCGATCCGACCGGTGGATCCGCTCTCGCTCTTTCGGGGGAATTACGTGGATCTCACCTACGACGTTCAGGTGGAGGTTCCCGCGACGATGGAGGGCGGCGACGTTGCCTATGTGGTGTTCGATGGCGCCCGGCCCGCCAACGCACTTCGAGTCTCAGCGAGTCGCCCGACATTGGCAGCGGGGGAGACCTGTGTCCGCGGCGAGGTTCTCGCAGGCGAACGCGTTGCGTTTCCGTCCCTCGAGCAATATTTCGTCACGCCCGAAGAGGGTGCTCGTCTCGAAGGTCAACTGTCCACGATGGTCAGCATCGTCAGAACCACCGGGTCGTGCCGTGCGATTCTCGTGGCCATCGAACCCCGCTGATAGGTGGGGCCTATCGCGGTGGGGCGTTTTGCGTGGCCCATCGCGTGCCCACACCTGGCAGTCCGAATTTTCGCTACTCGCCGATCTGGCGGCCTGAGCTCCGGTTTATCGAACCGTGACACAGCCGCGTCGGCTATTGCCGCTGCCTCTGGGCGGCGATTGCGGCGCTGGCCGAGGCGATGATTACCACTGATGCCCAGCGTCGATCGCCTGTCGCTTCTGCAATGAAACCCGTGAGGACAGGACCGGCGGATCCAACGAGCACGAGTACCGACCCGTAGAAACCCATGGTGGCGCCGAGCGTGTCTCGCTCGAAAAGCTCTTCAGCTTTCATGCCTTGCAGCGGGCTGAAGGCACCGATCCCGAAGCCGGCGACCAGTGCAAAGAGGATTGCCGTCGGAAGCGTTCCGGAGAAGGAGAGAAGGGCGCCGCCGACGCCGATAGCGGCAAAGGCCAGGATCAACGCCTGATCAATCCCGATGAGCTTCACGATCGGTGTGAGCGGTATGCGACCGCCGAGCTGGCTGAAGCCTCGCAGCCCAGCCACGGCGGCAGCGGTTGCGGCGGGTAGGCCAACGGCCGTCATGGTGGGAACTTGGTAGACCAGCATCGTCGCCATGGCGATTCCACCGAAGCCAACGGCGATCGTGAAACGGCGAGCGTCCGGTCGGGCGACCATGGATCGAAGCACAGTGGTCAGGGGTGGTTGCACACCACCTTGAACAGCCTCGCCTTGGGGGAGCATGACGGCCGCCGACGAGTAGATCACGAACGCGGCGCCGGCGAGGAGCCGAGTGGTGGTCCTCCAACCGGTGGTCTCTTCGAGCCATGACGCCATCGGTAGGTAGATCGCTGACGCTGCGGCTCCCCAAATGGTGAGTATGGCGATCGCTCGGGCCGGTTGGTCGGGGTTGAGGCGCACTGCGGCGGTCATGGTCACGTGGTAGAAGCCGAGGGCGCCGAACGCTCCCGATCCGATCGCGGAAGCGACGAAGAACAGCCAGACCGAGGGAGCGATGGAAGCCAGCAGCAGAGCGCCCGGGCCTAGTATCGAGGCGAGTAGGAAGACGGTTCGGTGGCCGTACCGATCGAGGAGGCGGCCACCGGAAAAGGAGCCCAGTCCGATGACCACGGTGCCGGCCGAGAATGACGCTGCCAGGGTCGATTCGCTCCAACTCTCAGTGAGTCGGATCGGGTCCAGCAGGACGCCAAATGCGTAGTACCAGGTGCCGTAGGAGCAGATGGTGACCACACCCAGGATTGCGACGGACCGATGATCGATCCTCGCCCGGTCCGACATGTACTGACTCTAGAGACGATACGGGCTGAGTCCGAGTCGTCGAAGGCATCCCATGACCGCCCCGGTGAGTCAGAATGAGGAATGCGAACCGTTTCGGCCTTCGTCCGGCTGAGCCGGCCCCACTTCCTCCTCGGCGGCGTCCTCCTGTTCGCAGTTGGCGCGTTCAGTGGCGAGAACGTCGACGCCGTTCGGTATGCGATTGCCCAGGTCATGGTGACCGCCGCCCAGATTACCGCTCACTACGTCAACGAATACGCCGACGTCGAAGTCGACAGTCATGTCACCAACCGCACCTTCTTCTCCGGTGGTAGCGGGGTGTTGACCGCAGACATCTTCGACCCACGAGTGGCCCGCCACGCCGCGAGTATCAGCTCGGCGGTTGCAGTTGGCACGGCTGCGATCGTTGCAACGTACAGCATTCCCGTGGCCATGCTTGGACTGGCCACTTTGGCCGTTTCGTGGGCGTACTCGATGCCGCCGGTGCGATTGCTCGACACCGGTCTCGGCGAGCTGGCCACCACCCTCGTGGTAGCTGCGGCTGTGCCATTGATCGGGTCGCTCGCACAGGGCGGGTCACCATCGGCTTCGCTCTGGTGGTCGATCGCGATCCTCGCTCCCATCCACTTCGCAATGATGCTGGCGTTCGAGATCCCCGATCTGGAGACCGATGCCGAGGCAGGGAAACGGGTGCTGGCTGTTCGCATCGGACGTGCGAGCACTATTTGGTTGATGGTGTTGTTGGTTGTTGCCGCTGGCATCGTTGCGGCCGTGGCGGGGTTGACCGGAGCGATCACGGCGCCGGCGGCATGGGGCGTTCTCGCAGGGGGCGTGCCGGTACTGATCGCCGCCGCTGGCCTGAGGAAGAACAATTATCCGGTGTTGACCGCGGCAGCGGTGGCAACCCTCGTTGTTGCCGGGGTCGCACTTTTGGTAGGTAGCTAGCAGCAAAAGAGTCATTGCGGCTACCCCGATTTCACGTTGGGCTGCTGGAGAGCAGGCAAGGCCAGCGACGACGCCGTAGGTGTTGTGCCTTCGGAAGCTCCGAAGCTGCCTGTGAACACGGTTGATCCGATGACATGACATGTGTTCGAGGATGGGGGTCGGCCATGTGGTGTCCCTCGGCACCCATGTCGGTGGCAGTTCGGCACACTGACGAGGCGTAGTTGGGCCTGGAGTAAAAGCGGCATCTTCTGTATAAATAGGGCGTGGTCCGCAAACTGCGTTGGCTGGTGGTGCTGGCGGTACTGGCCGCAAGCTGTTCCACAGCGGACCCGGTGACCCAACCAACACTGGCGCCTTCCTCTTCATCGAGCGCAACAACTTTGCCCATCTCGGAGTCCACCACCGCCACATCGGGTGTGACCACATCGACTGCCAATCCGAGTCCACCTGATACGGCTGGGCTGACACCGGCCGACTGCGTAGAAGACTGGCCACCGCTTACGGGAAGGACCCAGCTCACCTGGATCGAAAACGGCCTGATCTTGGCTGTCATCGATGGAGAATTGACCTGCTTGGGTACGGCGGTGGGGGACGGTTTCCAATGGGGTCCGCACGGCGATCGGCTGCTCGTTGATCAGAAAATTCGAGCCGAAGGAGGCACTCTTCTCATTCGGTTGCCACCCGACACGGCGGAAACCGAGTGGACCAGACCCACTGGCCTGCGGATGTTGATCTCCGATGAGACAGGCCAGTTGGCCAAGGTAGAGCTGGACGGAACAGTGGATCCGGTCGACCTGTTCCCGGCGAAGTTGACCTCGTTTGCTTATCATCCCGATGGACTTCACATCGCGCTGGCTGAAGAGTTCGGGATAACCCTTGCCCGCAATGACGGCACAAATCCAGGTCTTCTAGTCGTGGCATCGGCACCGACGACGTTCTCACAAATCCAGTTTTCGGATTCGGGCACGCACCTGTGGTTTCTTGCCGAGCACGACGATACTCGCCACTTGCATGTGATTGACCTGGAGGCAGAGTCGAGGCCGCCTGATCCACAACTGGATAGTTCCCTACTGCCGATGGACGAGGATCAACGAGCCATCATCATCGACGACGAACTGGCGAGCTTTGTGCTCGACCCGAACGATGCAACGCGTTCGGCGGTGACCTCTGGTGAATGTGATACCGCAACGACCCAGATAGTCACCAGTTCGGGACAGAAGGGGGACACCATCACGGGAGCTGGTGTTGGCTTCGTCGACTGGAACGGTGGCTTCGGATTGGCCCTCACTCAGGGATGCGGTGACTCCAAGACGCTCGTAGTAGTTGACGCGATCCAGGGAGTTCAGGCGGGAGCAATGACCACGGTTGCAGACGGCATAACGGCCGCTGATGTTCGAGACCGCCTGCCCGATCCAACATTCACGCTCGATGGCGTCACGCTTGCTGGATTCACCTGATAAGCGAGAAAAGTTCCCCGGTCGGGGAACGGTCTTCCCGATTCAAAGCTCGGTGAAAATTCCTGATCCCAACCACATGGCCTAGCCTCGACTCGTGACTATCAAGAGGTGGAAGGTTGGTCTTGGGGTGGTCGCCGCGGTTTCCGTGGCGGCAGTGATTGCAGGCCGCGTTCTGACGAGTCGGTGGGCCCGAAACCCGGATCCCCTGGAAGGTCAGGCCGTCGCATTTCCTCCGGCCGACGAGAGGCGTGTGGAACTGCCGGATGGGGCCACGATCGCAACCTTCACGCTGGGGGAGGGGCCCACGATTGTCTGCGTGCACGGCCTTACCGGCTCGCACAATGACTGGGGACCCATGATCCCTGGGCTCGTTGCTGCGGGCTACCGGATCGTAGCCATAGATCAACGGGGTCACGGTGATTCCACGAGCGGAACGGCGGGCTACGGCTCCGCCCAGTTGGGCAGGGACCTACACGATGTCGTGGAGGAACTGGACATAGTTGCAATAGCCATGATGGGCCACTCCATGGGTGGGATGGCGGCCATGGCGTACGCCGTGGATCACGTTGTTGATTTCAACAAGCGTGTAGGTTCTCTCATCCTGCTGGGAACAGCTGCATCGCTGAAGATGCGCGGTTCAGCGGCGGCCTTTCGGGCAAGTCGGACGCAGATCCCCGGCTGGCTCAAGCCGTCGAATCGACGGCTCCGTATCGGGGCAGGGCTGAGCGTCTTCGGCGCATCTCCAAGTCTCCACATGATCGATCAAGCCATTGTCTCCGCCAGCCGACTGCCGGAGAGCGTGCGAGCTGCGGCCACATTCGCACTTGGGGATCACCATGTTCTCGACCGTCTCGAACAGGTTCGATGCCCGGCACTGGTAGTAGGCGGGATGCGAGATCGGTTGATTCGTCCGTGGCAAGTTCGACAACTGGCCGAAGCAATTCCAAATGCTGAACTTCGCATGCTGCCCAAGGCAGGACACATGTTGATCTGGGAACGCCACGCCGAACTCGTTGCCGAAGTGACTGCGTTCCTGTTAGGCAAATTCCCTGACCAGAACTAGTCGGCCGAGCCCAGATTCGCCTGCGATCCATTCCTCGCCGGCGCGGTGGACGTCGGGTGAAACTATGGTTCGGATCGTGGTCGCACCCGAAGATCTTTATGAGTTTCCGTACCCCTCGGCAGATCTCGAGTCCAAGTATCCGTTCGAGGAGATGGTGTTCACCCGGCTGGATCAACGGACCATGGTCGAACGGGCCGAAGAGTTCTACGCCCTGATGGATGGACGGCGAAGCCCTCGCATGTTTTCTCCCGACCCGGTCCCGAAGCGGCTGATCGAACTTGCCGTGGCGACAGCGTCAACCGCGCCGTCGGGAGCACACAAGCAACCCTGGCGATTCGTTGCCACCCAAAACCCGGAAGTGAAGCGGGCCATTCGGGCTGCTGCGGAGGAAGAAGAGCGAGTGAACTACCTGGAGAACCGGATGAACGAGGAGTGGCAGGAGGCGTTGGCTCCCCTCGGCACCGACCACCACAAAGAGTTCCTGGAAGTTGCGCCCTGGATCGTTGTTTTGTTCGAGGAGCGGTACGAGCTACGGCCTGACGGTCAACGACGCAAGAACTATTACGTGAAGGAGAGTGTCGGCATCGCGGCCGGCATGTTCATCGCGGCGCTTCACAATTTGGGGTTGGCGACCTTGACTCACACGCCAACCCCCATGAATTTTCTCACCCGACTCTTGGGCCGGCCCGAGAACGAGCGCCCATTTGTACTCTTTCCGATCGGGTTTCCGCTGCCCGGTGTGAAAGTTCCAGCTCTCAAGCGCAAACCCTTGGATGACGTGATGGTGATCGTTGGCGCGTAACAACGCCAGGCGAGGGTCTGACCTCCTGTGGACGAACGGTGACGGGCTGTTATGTGGCTGACGGTCTCCGTAGAGAACTGGTGCACCCCTTGGATGCACCAGCTCTCAGATTGCCTTCGTTGGCTCTAGGTTTAGTGGACCTGCCGTGTGTCGTCTCTATTTAGACGGAGCCGCAGGCGCCCAGGACGCAACGGCTCCGGCGGGTGGCTGGTAGACGGTGAAAGGGCTTGGGTCGGAACCCTGGGTGACCGTCTCGCCGACATCGGGATCGTGGACCTCATCGACGACCAGTGGTCGCGTCTTCAGGTTATAGGTGTGCGAGCCGACGGTGCCGCTGTGCCGGCCGAGCTCGAACCCGAAGCCGAACTCGAGGAAGTCGAGTGACCACGGACCTAACGTCCACTCGTCCTCGATGATGCCCACGTCGATGCCAACCCGCCCCTGTATCTTGGGTCGTAGGTTGATGTCGAAGCCGTACCTCGGGTCGCTGACCGTGAAGCCGTAGTCACCACCGGGGCTTGACCGCTCGGCGGTGAACGCAACCGGTTCCCGCCTGTCGAACCACACCATGCCTTCGCTTACACCGCCAGTGAGCTTTGTCGAATCATTGGCGTCGACACGCATGCCGATCTTCCCGTTCGTGATGTCGGCGTCCACACCGATGTCGAGGGCCGCGTAGGCGACGCCGACGTCGAGGATGAGGTTTGTCTCCTCGCCTCCCTTCAACCACCAACCATCGATGCTGCTTCGCTCGTTCCCGATCACCGGGTCGATGTGCTCGCTGAACGACTTGTCGAAGCCGGGGCAGTTCCTCGTTTTCGGATCCGGTCCCGGAATCGAGATTTTCAGAGAGCAATTGGCCCGCGCTTCCAGGACAAACTCTTTACCGTCGAAGGTCTTGTCGCCGGGAAGGCCTGTTGCTTGATACGCCGGGCTCCCGTTGGCGGAAACGTTGACGGGTGCGACCGCCAGCTCCAGTTGCATCGGGCCCGATCCGCCGCCCGAACGATGGGTCACGTCGATCGAGAAGGGTGCCCGAACTCCGAACCCGAAGGCGAACGAGTAGTCGAATTTGATGTAGTAGCGACCGTGCCACCACGTCTTCTTCGCAATCGTGTACTCCCATGTATCCTCGTGGGCCTTGCCGTAACTGAACCCGGTCAGGAAATATTTGGTGTTGAACTTCGGAGCACCGCCCCAGTAATCGATATTCGATCCAGGCGGCAGGAATTCTGGGCCCAGCACCAGGGGCGCCACCGTTTCTGTTGCGTCATAAGCACCAGCAGTGATACCGGCGGTGTGTGCAACGAGCGGCGCGGCAGTCACACTATTCGGCCCGGTGATTCCGTTCGGACCAGTGATCGGTAGGACTGTCACACGACGGATCGACCGCTCGCCACTGTTGACCAACAGGTTGAGAAGTTCAGCGTCGTCCATGGCCAATGCGTGACGAACCCGTACGTTGCCCGAAACCCGCCTGCCGGGACCCTTCTGGGCGAGCTGCTTTCGGATCTTGTCCAGGTTCTTGGCCAGGCCAGGACTGGGCTCCTCGTCGCTGTTGATCGTGACGCAGAAGTCATGAAGGGCCCGGTCCCGTTGCGGGCCGCACGGGTTCTGCAGTGGTTTCACAGTGACCTCCCGGTCGATCACGATTCGGTCCTCGAGCTCGATAATGGTCTCTTCGTACTTTGGTGCCGCGCCGATCAAGCGCTGGAACTGCGGTTCGAAGAGCTGATCGACCTCCGGTGCGTGGCGCAAAGACGTCGCTTCTACAAAAGCGGCAAGGTCGAGCTTGCCGCCGGGAGCAACGCGGACTGTGTCGAGTCCTGCGTTCTCGAGCTCGCCGGCTCCGACCGCCTGAACGAATTGTGGTGATGCCAAAGCTTCGTTCACCACTTCCTCGGCTGGCCGCGTGTCGGGTTGTGGCGGCGGCTGCTCGGGATCAGCGGGTTGAGAGGGAGCAGTCGGGTCCAGTGTCGATCCGGACGAGTCCGATATTGGAATGCCGGGGACGTTCACCCCGACCGCCACTTCAGCCGCGCCCGCCGACTGAGAGCCGGTTATGAGGCTGAGGGCAACAGTGATAGCGGCGACCAATCTCATGGACCGGCCCCCTGTGGAACGATGCTTCTTGTGGAAGCTGCCTTGGTTGTTCATCGGTTTCTCCTTTGTTTTGAGTTACCGATGAGATGCACCTACTTGCTCGCGAGTTCGCGGCGATTCAACGTTTCTTTGGCTGGGGCTATTCGTTCTGTGGACAGACCGGTCGTGGTGCGATGTCGGGCCCGGCGTGTCGAGCCCATTCGTCGGCGGTCATGTCTCGGGCGGCGAGAGCGCACACAGCGATCGCCCATTGCGTGGGGCCAGGCCAGCGGATGATCTCGCCCGCATTCGATGCGGTGACGATGTGGGCACCATTGCCGATTCGGACCGAGCGGGTGTCGGCTTGGTGGACTTCGGAAACGGCGATCTCGTTCCAGCTGCGGTCCCAGAGACGAACCGTAGAATCCCGGCTGACGCTTGCCAGTAGCTCGCTATTGGTGCTCCAGGCCACATCTCGCACGGCATCGGTGTGGCCACTGAGGACTGCTGCGGTCTCCCATTTCCCTGTTTCCAGCACCAGCACGTCGGGCGATGCACCGGCGATGGCGAGGAAGTTCTCGGCGGGATCGAATTCGACGGCTCGCACTTCTACTCCCAGGTCGATGATCTCGGTGAGGCTTGGCTCGGTGGTTGAGTCGAGCACAAGAACCTGGCCGCCGAGGGTCGCGCCGACCACCGTTCCGCTGGCGAGTCCGATGGCGATCGCCTGAACGCGGGTCTGCGCTCTACCGACTATTCGCGCCTCACCGGAGGCGAGGTTGACTTCGTGAAGAGCGCCATCGGTGTCGCCGACGTAGGCGAGGCGGCCATCCGCGGTCAACGCCAGGCTGACGAGGGGCGAGCCGAGATTGACTAGCTCCTCTGCTCCTTGTGGTGTGCTTCGCACGATTCGGCCGTCGGAGCCGACGCTGATCGCTTCTGCGGGGCCCGCAAGCTCTACAGCTTGCGCCCGATCTCGGTGGGCGTCGACCACGCTTGTGCCAGCGCTCGCTGTCCACCAGATCAGCCTTCCCGAGCGGCCAGCGGCAACGATTACCTCGGTGTCTTCGCTCGCGTCCAGATCGAGCACCCCTTGTTCGGATCCGGTCTCGGCCAGGGTGTCGACGGCACTCGTTCGTCCCGATACCCATCGGCGAACCGTGCCGTCGCTGCCTGCGGAGACAACGGTGCTCCCGGCATAGGTCACATCTTGCACGTCTCCTTGATGGCCGGTCAGCTCGGTGATCGGGATTCGCAGATTCTCTGGCGACCACAACCGAATCGTCTCATCGGCGCCGGCAGTGGCGAGCTCGCCCCCGTCGCTCCGTGCGGAGACCGCATAGATCTCGGCGCGGTGGGCTTCATCGATCTCCGTCGTGGTGTCGGCAGCCTGATTCCACGCTCGAATCGAGTGATCACGACCCACCGAGATGATCGTGTCGCCGACAACGGTGACGTCATGGGCGACGTCGTTGTGTGATCCCGGTGCAATCGTCACTCGGCTGTTTCCGATCTCAAGCTCGCTGACTCGACCTTCTCGATCGCTGAAAACCAGTCGATCGTTCCCCTCGCGCCATTCGATGGAGCGAACCTCGGAATCTGTTGCGTGGCTCAGTTGAGGAGCACCGTTTCCAAGCTCCCACAGCCAGATCCCTCCGTCGCCGGCGACCGCCGCAAGCGTACCGTCACTGCTGACCGCCACGGCCCGTAGGCGAGCTCCGTCGGTGTTGGTCTGGCTGCGTCCCGATCCACTATCTGATTGAGATCTGCCGCCCCCAGCTCCTCTAGCGGCGCCGCTCGGCGACGCAACAACGTGCTGCTCGGCAATCGAGCCGTCGCCGGCTTCCCAAACCCGCACCGAGCCGGTCGCATCTATCGAGACGACCCTGTCCTCGCCGGCAATGAATGCAATATCGCGCACCTCACCGTCATGTCCTGCGAGCTGAATGATCGAACCGTCGGGCCGCCAGATCTGCACCGACCCGTCGACTCCTCCGGAGGCAACCATCCCATCGGCACGGGCAGCAACGGCCCGCACCTGCCCCGAGTGCTGGAGCACGATCTGGGACTGGCTGATTTCCGCAACGAGCGCTGCGAATAGCGCCTCGCGTGTTTCTTCGGTGGAGCTCACCTGGTCGCCGGCTACCGCGAGAACCGCTGCGAGTGGTAGATCGGCACGGAGCAGAGCGGTCTCGGACTCGCTGGCCAGCCGGCGGGCGAGCGCCAGTTGCGACGCCTCCTCGGCACGCGTTGATTCCCGAAGAGCGAGAACCGCACCCGCAACGGCGCCGACCAGGAGCAGCACGAGGGCTGAGGCAACTACTTGTCGGACTCGCCGGTTCCGGGTTCGCCGCGCCTGGGAAGCCCGGAGGAAATCTGCCTCCGCGACCGAGAGGTCAGGGTGAGCCCGACTCACCCATCCTTCGCTCTGTTCCAACACCGAACCCTGCTCCAACAGATCAGCGGTTCGACCCTTCTCGTGCCACGCCCGGGCGGACTGCCGGAACTCGTTCGCAGTGGCTAGGTCGGCTCGGGAGGCGTCGACCCACTTCTGAAGCTGGGTCCAGCTCGTCAACAGGGCCTCATGCGCCAACTGGACGCCGTCATCAGTGATGGTGACCAGCCGATGCTGGGCAAGTCGGTCCACCATCGTTCGCTGTCTTTCCGATAGCTCCTCGCGTGTAGCGGACCCTCGGACGTCGGGTTGGCGTCCCGTAGCTGGCACGATCAGACGCAGGAGAAGTCGTCGCAGCGTCTCCCGCTCGTCTTCCTCCAGGGATCGGGTGAACTCGTCAGCCGTCCCGGCGAGAGCGCCGGCGATTCCCCCGATCTCGAGGTAGGTGGCCAGCCGAAGCCGGTCACCGCTACGCCGAGCAAAGATCGTGGCCAAGGCGTGCGATACGTGAGGTAGCGCTGCGGGGGCGTCGAAGGCGTCGTCGACCATTTGCTCTACGAGAGAGTTCTCGATTGGCACGCCTACGCGCAACGCTGGCCGCTCGATCGCTCGGCGGAGGTCTGCCCTTGCCATCGGACCCACGAAGACGTGTCGGCCGAGCAGGCTGGCTAGTCGGGCGTCGCTGCCCAGCGGGCCGTAGAAGTCCGAGCGGACACCGAGGATGACCCGCGTTCGTGTCCCGACCTCGGAGAGTTCGATGATCGCAGCGATGAATTTCTCTCGCTGAGCGGGGTCGGTGCATTGGGTGAGCACCTCCTCGAATTGGTCGATGATAAGAATCTGTCCGCTTCTGCCCTCAGCTGCTTCGCTGCTAGTTGGCGGCCAACCGACCGTGCGCCGTAGGCGGCTGATCGGTTGCGGGCCCGGCGTGAGGAGTGTCACCGACCACGTAATCTCCTCGCCGAGGCCGCCGGCGCGAATCCGTGGGATCAGGCCGGCTCGCAATACTGACGACTTTCCCGCCCCCGATGGTCCGCCTACGATCAGGATGCGATCAACGTGGAGCCGATCGACGATCTCGTCCACTAGTAACTCCCGACCGCTGTAGAACGCGGCTCGACTCTCGTCGAAGGCGCGCAGTCCGGGATACGGGTTGATGATCTCCGCATCGACCGGCGGCGCCAGAACCGGCGTTCCTGCGTCGACGAGCGCGCGTAGCGCCGTGGACCATTCGTCGATCGATGAGAACCGGTCCTCTGGGGCCGGGGCGAGACCGCGGGCCAGAACCCTGCTCCACGGCTCAGTGAGTTCAGCGAGCCGGCTTCGCAGCTCCGGCGGGGTTGGTGGGGGAGCGCCGGTGACGACCTCGCACAACACTGCGGTAGCAGCGTAGAGGTCGGTGCGATGGTCGACGCTCGACAGGGGCGTCAGCTGTTCGGGCGCCTGGTATCTTGGCGTCCCTCCCAACATCGTCAATGCGTCGACGCCGGCGCTGAGGTCCTTTGCCAGGCCGAGGTCGGCGATCAGCAGGCGCTCGTCTGGATCGAACAGCTGGCGCTTGGCGGCATCGGGGCGATCGGTCGTATCGATCAGCAGGTTCCGTGGAGTGATGTCGCGGTGCACTACATCGGCTCGACGGAGCGCATCGAGTCCAGTGCTCACAACATCGATGAGAAGGTGCAGATCGGCGTTAGTCCACGACGCTGATCCGCCCCGTGCGTCGAGTCGATCGGCCAGCGTACCTCGTTTTGCCAGCGTCATTGTGAACCAGGCTCGACCGTCGTCGGTCTCGCCGATGTCAAACACCCGGACGAAGGCTGAACAGTCCAAGCGGCGCAGTAACCGTGCCTCTTGAATAAATCGTTCGCGAATTTCCGGATCTCGGCTCCAACCGATATCGAGTATCTTCAGCGCAACCGTGGTGTCAAGGACCTCGTCTGCCGCCGAGTGCACAGCAGCAAATGCGCCGCGGCCGAGTTGACGGTGGACACGATACCGGTCGATCTGCGTCGAGCCGATCACGTGAACTCCAGCCGTTCAGTGAGCATCGTTCGCGCCTTGGCCAAACGGGATCTGACCGTTCCGATCGGGACGCCGAGATGCGCTGCGATCTCGTCGTACTCGAGTTCGTTCTCGACGCGCAAGAGCATGGTCTCTCGGTAGGGCTCTGCCAGCGCATCGAGGGCGTCACGCACTGTCGCCCTCGTGACCACGATGCTGCTCATCCTCCGACCGGCAGTTGCGGTGTCCTCAACTTCGTCGGAATTGGGTGTGGCCGAGCCGTTCTCCCGCCGAAGCCGCATCAGCGCCTCGTTCCGGGCGACAGAGTAGAGCCAGGTGCGGAACTTCGAGCGCCGCTCGAACTTGGCGAGATTTGCTTCAACTTTGACAAGGGTCGCCTGCGCTACCTCGTCGACGGCATTGGGCTCGATGATCAGGCGGGTGATCGCTGGACGGGCGAGGCCCAGTTGATGTATCGCCGTCAACACCACCTCCAGCGCCGCGTCGGATCCGGATTGGGCGGCTTCAACCAGCAAGTTGAGTAGGTCGTCAAGCTCCGGATCGTGGTGCTCCCAGTAGTCCATGAGCTGGTCGCAGGCGCGGCGGGCGGCGCGGCGCTCGCCGGTTTGCACATCAGCGACGAGGCGATCAATCTGCGAGTTCGGTGACTTACTCCCCACGCCAACCTCCCCTACTCGGACCCTAGCAGGGTCGGAAAAACTTGAACAGCTTGCCCTGACGCTGTCGATGAAGCGCTGGTGTGCGTCATCGTCATCGAAAGATCAGGCGAGGCGCTACACGATGCCGGTTGCGTCCTTGATCAGCTCTTTTGACGCGCCAGCACGGTCAGGTCGTTCCCTCGCTTGGGTTGGGGAGGCCGATGGGGTTCGGAAAGGGAATCGTCTCGCTGCGAACGATGTCCGCTGAGATGAGTGACAACTCGTTGAGGATGTGATCTTGCCGTACCGCCGGCAGTGCTTGCGTGAACGGTTCACTGGCATGGGAATCCGTGGTGGCCTCGACCTGGGACCTCACCGCCGTCCCTCTGGGCGTGAGTTTGGAACCGACGAGCAGACCGCGGTCGGCCAATCTCGTTCGTGCATCGTGCTGCTGTGTGACGCTCCACCCACGATTGTTGAAGAAGACCTCAGGGCTCCAGCCGCGCTCGGCAGCGACGAGGAGGTGCGCTTCGCAGCCGTCTATGCCTGACGCGGCCAGCGCTGCGACATGGCCGTCGCCACGATGTTCGCGCAGCGTTGTGCAGATCTGCCACAACCGTTGCACCGGATCGTCAAAATGGCCGATGTCGCGGTTCGCTGCGAACAACGGGCGGGCGATCGAAGTTGCACATGAGATCACGGCTTCGAGATCCTCGTTCACCTGCATTGCAACATCCTCGACGGGAGGCGACAATCTCCGTAGTGCTGCGCCTGCGGCTTGGGCACGAACGATCACGAGATCAGCTGGGTCGGCAAAGTCCCAGGCGTCCGGGATCGAACGGCGAACCATCCCGGGTTCAAAGTTGGCGAAGACCGCTTCGACCACGCCGGGCGTAACCGGGCCCAGCGGTGATGCTCGGAACCCGAAGTAGCCCATCCAGAATCCCCGAAGCCCAGCTGATTTGGCGGCTTCGATCGACTCGCCCGAAAAATAGGTGACCGCATGGATCGACTCCAGATGCGACCACATCTTGCGCGCAAACATGCATCGACCATACGTGATTTACGGTGAGGCTGACGTCTGCGAAGCTGTCGCTGATTCCATTGCCTTCGATATCCACTCGGGGTACCCGTACGACCTGTCGATGCCGAGATCCAGCCGACCCGGCGGCGCAAGCCCCATGCTCAGCGATCGCCATGCTGAGCGGAGCGAATTGCAGTGTGTGTCGGGCTGACCGAACGCTGCGAACGCCAACGTCCAAGCTTCTCGGCCATTCGCCCAGAGAGCGGCGATCTCCGCATCGCACCCTTGTCCGGTCATTGCCCGAGTTGACTCCGACAGCAGCTTCTCCTGTCCATCGGTTCCGAACCGTCGCTTTACGATCGTCTTGTCAACGTCCAACCAGACCGAGTCGTGATCCAGTGTTAGCAGGCGATCCGCGGGGCTCCACCGTCGCCACGTTTCCACGCCTCCGTAAACGTCGGGGGCTATTGAGGCTGGTGCTGGGAGACCCGTTCGTATCTTCAGTTCGAGCGTCCGACGAGCCCGTTGCTTAACGCCAATGTGGAGGAAACCGTCCAGGAGGTACGTGTCGCAACGATGCTCGAGCAGGCCTTCGCCCCCGGGCATGAACCATGACCGCACGTCAGCTTGGAGGGGGCCATCGAAGAACCATCGAAGCTCTGTTGTGCGGGCGACCGAAACGTCGGGCAGGTCTTGAGCTAGCCGGGGCGATTCGAGTGGCATCGATGTCGTCGTGAGATTGGTCGCGCTGGGGTCGTTCGGCGCGTGATCCATTAGCGGCATACCGATTCCAACCCCTTTCCCGGACACCGTCGACGGAACGACGCAAGCCACAATTCGATTCAGCCAGAGCATCTGAGCTGTTGGAAGGGTCGAAGGTCACGAGTTGAGGGGCTATGCGCGCTGGCGGTGGCTGGTTCTGGAGGCGAGCCGGCGATTTCGCGGCAAGGAGGGTGCTTGGAACGAAAGCTCTGCACGGCTGCTCCCGCTTCGCACCGAACCAGCACCGGCGACCGACGACCTCGCCACGTTGGCAGCTGTCATCGCCGTATGGGAACGGAACCGGCCTGAATGGCACCGTGACGCCCTTTGCAGAGGTCAAGGCCATCGATGTCGAGCGGTGGTTCGCATCATGGGCGATTCGGCGCAGTTGGTGTTCCAGCCGTCGGGGTGCATATTGGTTGGAAGGGACAACGATCTCGGTCTGAGCCTCGCATTCTGTGCGGCCTCCGCGGCTGGTCGAGGCGAAGTCCTCTAGTGCTGTGTCCCGACCGCGACTGACAATGGAAGCATTTCAAGCATGGAGGTGCCACATGTTCCGCGCAACAATCACAATAGTCATCGCAGTCCTACTCGTGACTACCACAGGGTGTTCGCAGGGCAACTCCAACGATGCGATCGAGGAACAACTTGCCGCTGTGACGGCCGAGCGAGATGCTCTACTGGACGCAGCATCGCAGCAGCGGCAGGAACGCCATGACCGGGCGCTGGCCACCCTCGACGAGGTCAACGCGATACTCAATGATCCCGAGGCGTTCGGCTCGGAAGAAGAGATCATCGATGCGATCGCCAGGAACTCGACCGACAGCGCCGTTATGGACGACGACGTGTTCGGAGCGGTCAACTACCGATCAGCCTTCTACGCCACGCTGTTCGGCGGTTCCGTCGACGCTCGGATCGACGCTTACGACTGGTGGGTGTCAGAAGACGGCTCTCAAGGAGGCTCCCTGTGGATCTGGTACGGAACGAACGCTGCAGGGAACCCGTTCGAGTTAACCGGGCTGACCCTCACTGAATTCTCCGAGGACGGACGCATTGAATACGACCTGGTCACGTACCCCTACTCTGACGACTACGTGCGGAGAGCGTTCCGCGGCGAAGGCACCCCCACGCCCTCGACGCAGGCCGATCAATAGTTGTCCCGCCAAGTGCCGAGTTCATCCCCGGCCGAAACGCTGCCCGACCAGGTACGACACAGTTTCCGGCCCCCACAGGCTGTTCCCTGGTCCGAACCGAGACGTGAACACCTTGCCATTGTCTGTGAGGATCTCTCGGGCACACCCCAAGTCCCCATCGCTTGCGCCAAAGCATCAGCGACCGGCCGCGCGGTCGCCCGCCGAACCACATGACTCCATCGGACGTGACCGTTCCCACCGCCCTTTTGTTCACGGATGCGAGAGTGTATCACCTGTGATACAGTAGGTGCATGGTTGATGTTTCGATTCGAGAGTTGCGTAACCATGGCGGCGACGTTGTGGACCGTGTGGCTCGCGGTGAGCGTGTGACGGTGACCCGGAGCGGTAAGCCAGTTGCAGAACTGCGCCCGCTTGGTGCTGGAGGAGTGCCAGTTGCTGAGTTGGTCCGTCGCCGTGCGCACCTTCCCGAGGTTGATCCGGTCGCGCTTCGTGAGGACCTGGATGCGGTGATCGATGGTTCGTTGTGAGCAGCAGCGGCATTTTGGATACGAGTACCCTGATTTTGCTGGGTCGTGTCACTGCGCTTGATGCGTTGCCCGATGAGGCGTTCATTACTGCGGTGACCTTGGCCGAGCTGTCGGTCGGTCCGTTGGTGGCCAAGACCGATCAGGAGCGGGTTGCGCGTCAAGCTCATCTTCAGGCGGCCGAGGCAGATTTTGATCCGTTGCCGTTCGACGCTGCGGCGGCGCGGGCCTTTGGTGGGGTTGCGGCGTCGTTGCGCAGTGTTGGCCGCAAGCCTGCTGCCCGGGCCTATGACGCGATGATCGCGGCGATCGCGGTGGCAGCGGACTTGCCGGTCTACACCTGTAATCCAAAGGACTTCGAGGGAATTGCCGGGCTGAACGTTCTCGCGGTGCCCCACCCTGACCACGGCTGAGTTGTTTCGTTGTTTATTGGGCAGCGGTACTTGGATCGAACGCACCTACCACCGGCGCCGCCGACTCGGCCGATTGACCCCAACGGTCGACACCAGGGTAGCCCGCAGCGATCTCACCGACCGCGACCAGTGGAGGTTCGACATCGGCCCGTCCCGCGGTGGCGAAGGAAGGCTCGACCTGCGATGAAATCATGCGCTACCTCGACTGGTACAACCACCACCGGCGACACACCGCACTGGACATGAGATCACCCATCAAACTACGAACAAAACCAGCAGGCGGCACCACAAGCCGCGTAACCAACCCGTGTCAACACAACCGGGTCAGCTCCACTCGTCCGAACACGCGTCTGCTTGAGGTCGATCCGATAGATACAGGGTTCATGCAGAGTCGGCTTCAATCAGCCGCGCCTATCTCCGATAGATCCAGCCCGTCGAAAGGGCTCTGCGGGAATGTTTGCGGGAAGTGTGTGGCTGTCGTTTTGATTTGGGGGTGTTAAGCGGAGAGTTTGGCGGCGTATTTGCGCTGGGCGGCTTGTTTGGAGACACCCAACATCGCACCGATTTCGGACCATGAACGGTTTGCGTCACGGGCATTACGGATCGCGTCGAGGAGGGCGTTGTCGACGTCGTCTCGTTGTTCGACTAACTCTGCGATAGTCCGGAGCGCGGCAGTGTTGGCTTCGACCAGGTCGGCGGGGTCGACTTGGTCGGCCCAACGCTCGATTGCTTTGGCTTGTTGTGCTCGCGTTGTGTTCATGGTGTCCACCAACCTTTCAGGAATTTGGATCGTGCTGGCATGGCGTGGATGATCGCTACGCCATCGGCATCATCGACGACGCCGACTTCTAGCGGTTCGGCGTTTGCCGATGGTCCAATGAACAGGGTGACGTCGGGATCATCGGTCTGGAAGCTTCGCCAGTGGTGTCGGAGTGCATGGAGCATGTCATCATCGGAGACATCGTGCTTGCGGGCGCTCGCCTCGATGTCCACTGTTTCAGTCTACCCGCCACAACCGACACCGTCAACATGTGTTGACGAATGGTGTTAGGGAGGGTTCGGGGCCGATAAGTGTTCCCACGTGCACAACTTGGTGAGGTCCGGGCGCTATCAAGATGCGAAGAAGCGCACTGATCTGCGAGACACTGAATGAACTACCTGAAACTCACTTGAATGGATGGCTGAACAGGGCCCGCAGGTCCTGAGCATGTTTGATTTGTACGCATCCCGTACAGCAATGATCTCCCAGAAGAACTGCAGCTTTGGTTCGACCTAGCTGTTCCGAATCGCGTTCGCCCGCCAGCGTCAACGGCGGACCCGTAAAAGCCACACCTTCTTCGACACACAAAATCAACAAAATCGCTGACTTCGGTAGCGCATCCCTGGAACTAGTCCCGATGCGGTGGCGAACTTGGAGGTTGTAGAGTTTTCGACGATGAGCACCAGTTGGCGGTTGATCCTGGTGGTCACGCTGTTCATGGGAGCGTGCACTTCGTCTGGCGGCGGCAGTGATGATGCAAACGACGCGCTTGGGCAGATCCTCAGCGTCACTCGGGCCCGTTCAGAAGTCGGCGATTCCGATGACTTCGGCGGGCGATCTATGGGGATCGAGCGGGAGTTTCGAGGTGCATCTGCGTGTGTATACATCCATCGAACGACTCCCGGGGGCGACACGTACGCGCTTCGGGTGCTGTTGGCGAACGCACCTGAGGCGGTTGGTGAGGATTGGTTTTCGGTGGATGGGCTGGTGGTCCGCTCTGGCGATCGGATTAGTGGAGACGCTGAGCTTGGTTCGGCGGAACGACCGCCGGCGGTCGCAGAACTCTACGCCGCTGCGAAGCAGCAACTAGCTGAGGCCTGTGAGTCATTCAAGCTTGAAGAAGTGTTTGATGAGGTGTTCGATGAGGTTCCGATCATATTCATCGAAGAAAATCGAACCCAGGCGGACACCGGCGAGATCGAGTAACAGTGGCTATTTAGATGCTATCCCAGAAGGGCAACTCTGGAATCATTCACGCAATAGTCCACAACCGGAACTGTTGATTTCTGTGTGTAAGTAGGGGTGGCCTTAGCGGGTCGGCCTTGTGGTTCGGCAGAGTGTCAGATTGTCACGTATTGTCAACGGAGCGATAATCCGCAGGTCGATGACTCCTCGTGCGCCACTGAACTGGTCAAATGCCTTGGACGAGGTCGCTGTCCCTCACCAGCATCCAACGGTTTTGGCTGGATGAAACGTTGGATTCGAGCTCCCACGGTCACGCCGGTCGGCGCGTTCCCCTGTTCAGCTTGGTACACCCCCTGAGACTTGAACCCAAAACCTGCGGATTAAGACGGCCTTGACAAGGGTCCCAAAAGTCCGGTGTCGTTCGGTGAACAAGGGATTCGTCCGGCGGGTTGTCCGGACGCTCCAGATGCCGGCGACGGGTCCGACTGGTTCGTTGGCTATCGGGTTGGACGCACGGGCGCTCGATACGGGGCACAGATCCTGTGACCTGCAGTGACGCGTTCGCGGCACCCGCAGGGCTCGGGCATCGGCGCGCTGGTCAGCGCAGCGGAGGGCAGGTTGCGCGGGTAATCTGGGTTGTCCAATCATCGGTGGGGTTGGCTGTAGCACCGGAGCAGACCACCTCCCTGGTGTTGACCTTGATGAAGAACAGGGCGTTTTTGCGGCGCAAGGGCGGCGGTGTCGACGGTGGATAGTCACATGCGACCGTTGCCAGGGAGCCCAGGAACTCAGTCGGGTTCACCTCAGATTGGCTGGGAGACGGGCGGATGTCGGTGTCGGTGAGGATCTGCCAGATAGTGGTTCTGGCTATAGTGTGACCGAGTCTGGACATTTCGCCCTGGTTTTCGGTATGCCAGGTCAGGTTTCTCTGGCGAGTAGCAGGATGAGTCGCATATCTCAATAGCGGTGGTGTGACCGTGGGTCGAATAGGTGGCTGGGTCCAGTAGCGGCGATTCATCTGCGGTGCCGTCGCAACAACGTCTCGAGTGTGACGATCCAGCCGTCGCTGAGTCGGCGGGGCAGCGCGGCTGCGGCAGCGCCGAGTAGGCCTGGGTTCATCGTTGAGCGCAGGTCAGGTAATTCAACGGCGGAGCACCGTGTTTTCGTGGCGGAGCACGATGATCTCGAGATCTTTGGAGCGCCCAGAACGAACGGCGAGACGCGCCGGAGAGCTGAAGAAGCTGTAGAGGGTACGGAACACGATGACTCGGATGGCTGGCATCGGGCCTCGTCAGCACCCACGACCCACTGAAGGGTCACCACAGGGCATAAGACGGAACCGATGGTGCTTGGGGTCGGGAGTCCGTTTTCACGGTCGCGTTTTGCCAGCGTCACAGCCACAACATGGTTGACGATTCAGGTCGTCTTAGGCAATCTTGAATTGACAAGAAATGCGCGTTGCCCAATACGTGCGATGGCTAGCCGAGCGGATGAGCAGGTGGTGTTGTGTCTGACCCCGACCACACTGGTGTGTATGTTGCGACAATCGTGGCCGCGATCATCGGAGCCGTTGGCGTGCTTGGCGCAGCGCTAATTGGGAACTGGGACAAGATCACGAGCGAAAGTGACACTCCGGTTGCTGCAACTGAACAGTCCGCTGCTGATCAGGCGACTTCTGGATCAGTTGCTCCTAGCCAGAGAAGCACAAGTCCTAACGAACCATTAGATCGAACGGCCGAAACGCTAGCGCCTGATACATCCAGCTGCTCAATCGCCGTCGACCACATCGGTGCAGCGATCCACGCCGAGTCCAGGTTTGATTCTCGCAGAATTGTCTCAGTTCCAGAAGGCGATTACAGCGCCCTCGGTTGGGAGGAATCCGAGTGGGCTGGCACAACATCCATTTGGTTCCTCATTAACGTCAACGGACGAGAGGGTTGGATTGCTGACGACGGCATATCGATCGTTGGCAAGACCGCAACCTGTCCGTAGCATACGCCACCCTGGGTGGGCGGATGTTAAGAACATCTTCCACCGACAGCAGGCTGCGGGGTCCGGATGGTTCGTTGGATTTCGCGTTGGATGTTCTGTGCCGACTCTCGGTCGCCTATCCGGTGACCTCGAGCGACCGTTCTCGGCTCCTGCAGGGTTCAGTGGTGGGTGATTGGGCCCGTACCTCGGCGCGCATTGTGACACGGCGAGGTCAGCCGTCTGCGCAGGCTGATTGCAGTGGTTGGTCGCCCGGGATTTGCCCGGCGGCTGCGTCGGCCGGCGAGCCGGGGGAGAGTGCCGCTCCGGAGCCGCTTGTCGCCGCTCCGATATCGATCGCAAGGTGATTCGAGGTCGAGGCTGGCTCGCATCAAGATGCTCGTTCCTCCGACCCGATCTCATGGGCTTGTGTAGGGTCCTAAGAGTGTGGGTCATTGCACCCGTAGGAGTCGAGGGAGGACAACCGCATGTCAACGATGCTCGTGAAGGACGCCGAAGTGTTGGTGACGATGGACGACGAGCGCCGGGAGATCGCAGGTGGGGGGTTGTTTGTTCGAGACGGCTTTATCGAGCAAGTGGGCTTGACCGATGAATTGCCCGCAGCGGCCGACAGGGTTCTCGATATGTCCGGCCAGGTGGTGCTTCCCGGATTCGTGAACACGCACCACCATCTTGGCCAAACGCTGACGAGAGCACTGCCCGCCGCGCAAGATCTGAACCTGTTCCCGTGGTTGCAGGCCCATTATCGAGTGTGGGCAAAGATCACACCGGAGGCGACACGGACGAGCACAATTGTCGGGCTGGCCGAGTCGGCGCTCTCCGGTTGCACGACGATGTTCGACCACTCCCACATTTGGAAAAGCGGGTCCAAGGTCGATCACCAAATCGCTGCTGCCGAGGAGATAGGGGTCCGTTTTCACGCGTCGAGAGGCAGCTTGTCGCTGGGCGAGTCCGACGGAGGTCTCCCCCCAGATGATGTGACGGAGGACGAAGACTTTATTCTGGCGGATTGTCAAAGAGTCGTGGAGGAATACCACGACGCAGGGAAGGGCTCCATGGTGCGGATCGTCCTCTCACCGTGCTCGCCGTTCTCGGTTACCGCCGACCTTCTCAAGAACACCGCGGAGCTTGCCCGCCAGTACGACTCAGTTGGACTCCACACTCACCTGGCCGAGACCCTCGATGAGGAGCAGTACACACTCGAGCGGTACGGGCTGCGCCCTGTCCAATGGATGGAAAACGTCAATTGGCTGGGCAACGATGTTTGGTTCGCGCACGCAGTGCATGTGAATGACGACGAGATTGGCCAGTTCGCGGCAACGGGGACGGGGGTGGCACATTGCCCCAATTCGAACATGCGGTTGGCGTCGGGTATCGCGCCGGTCAAGGCCTATTGCGATGCCGGGGTGAACGTTGGAATCGGGGTCGACGGATCTGCGAGCAGCGATGCCTCCCACCTTCTTCTCGAAGTCCGTCAGGCGATGTACTTGGCACGGCTCAAGATGGCGCTGCGGCCCCCGGAAGGACCGATGACAGTACTGTCCACGTCCCATCCGCTGCGGCGTGACGAATGGGTCACGGCTCGGGACGCAATCGAGATCGGGACCCGCGGAGGTGCTGCGGTGCTAGGCCGCGACGACATCGGTCACCTGGTCCCCGGGATGTGCGCCGACTTCTTCTCCATCGATCTCAACACGATCGACCTCGCCGGCGGAATGGCCGATCCCGTGGCGGCTCTTATCTTCTGTGCCCCGCAGAAGGCCAAGTACACCGTTGTCAACGGAGAAATCATCGTGGAAGATGGCCAGATTGCTACCGTGGAAATGAGCTCCCTCCTCGAAGAACACCAGCGTCACGCCCAAGAGCTGCTGACAGGCGAGTGAAGCGTCAGCCGCATTCGGTGCGTTTGTTCGAGGCCGGGGTCGTTCGCCGTGATATGAAATCGCTTCATGTGATGATGCCCTGGGGGCCTGCTTAAGAGTTGGGGGGCGTTGCGGTGTTGATTACACGACATGAAGATGAAGACCCTGTTCTCGCCGGATGGTTTCGATCTATCGCTCGAGGAAAGCGTCGCTCATTGTGAGGGGATCGAGCCCTGAGCAAGGCTTAGTGCTCGGGTCCGTTTTGGACCGCCGCCAGGAGTGCTAGATGCCGCTGGTTTTTTAGCCGAACTCGGCGAGGTAGCGGTCACGGGGGGACAGGCCGTTGGCGTGGGGACTGCTACCGCCGTGGTAGCCCCATTTGTTCTCGCCGTATTGGCCGTGCCAGACGGTGAGGTACAGGTGGAACAGTTGGCCTACCAGTGGTATCACGGTGAGGATGAGCAGGAAGCCGCTGTGGCCGAGGTCGTGACAGCGTCGAACGCTGGCGGTGAGTACAGCGAGGACGCCGGTTGCCACTGCTACGACGACGATGATCTGGGGTACGGGAGCGGTGATCGGCTCGCTGAAAGGAGTACCGCTAACCAGCATCGCGAACACGTATCCGAACAGTATGATCACCGCTGCTACGAGTCGGTGCGCGATGTATTCGAGTCGCCCGATTCGGCCCTTGATTGAGAACATGGCACAACGAGTACCGTGGATTAGAGCGCACGGGGAGAGGGATACTGCCTACCCGACGGCTAGTCATTCGGCGACCTGGGAGCCAGTTGGTCCGTGAAAGTCAAGTCGCCGCTCTCCCGGGGTTGCCAGCTTGTGTGGCACTGTTCGAACCGTGAGCAACTGCAGATGGAAGCGGATGTCACCGTCGGGAACCGCTGACGGTCGTGTCCTACTCTCGGTATGCCCAGCAGGGATGGCTCGGTGGTACCAGAACGAATGGGACCGCAGTTCATGCGTCAGAACTGGTAGTCCGGGTGAGCCATCTCCGCCTCCTCTGCTGCGATTCGTTTCAGCTCCGAGGACAGTGAGTAGATCCCGGCGTCGTTTGTTCGAGTAGTGGTCCACCCAGATGGGTGCGAACATCCTGCATCCACGAATCAAGGACTTGATCATCAAATGCATAGTCGAAGATGCCGCCCAGCATCATGTGGTGAGCTGAGAGTGCGGCAAATCTCGGCGCTGTTTCACCGCAACTGAACCAACGGGTGGCCATCTCAACGTGGTGTGAGCCGGCCATTGGCCGACCGTTCGACGAGAAACGTTCGAGTTGTCGATTTAGTCGTCGCAGAATCGCCGCTGGCGGGAGTCAATTCGTTCGTTGGATTTCGTGTTGGATGTTCGGCACCGACACCCGGGCGCCGGTCCCGGTGACCTTCCTGCGACGCGTTTCCGGCCAGCTCAGCTCAGAGCCGGAGTCCGCCAGGGCGAGGCTCAGTCAGCAGCCGAGCGCGTAGGCCACTGCAGCGCACACTCGGTTCAAGGTGCCTTCGTCCACCAAACCGACTTGGTTTGTGAGGGTCGACTGGGCGATTGTGTGCAGTCCATCGCAATTGATGACGGACTCTCGGTCGAGTCCGACGTTGTCGTAGTCGACGCCCACCTCCGCGGCGAGACCGCGTGCGGTTGTCGAGATTTCGGCAACGGTGACGAGGGCGCGGACGTCGAGCACTTCGCTTCGGGTCAGAACCAGCACTGGACGTCGCTTGCGACCGACCTCGGCCAGCCACACCTCGCCGCGATTCATTCGTCGCCCCACATTTCGGCGTCGCCCCATGAGTCGTCCACCTTCTCGGGACGCTGTTGATAGGCAGTTCGGTCGGCCTGGGCCAACGCAGCGCGGACCGCTGCGGCGACGCCTTCGCGAGCTGCAGCGGAGATGTTCACACCCAGACCGCGCGCCTGTTCCGCCAACGCGTCATCAAGCGTGAATGTGGTCCGAGTTGTCATATCAGCTGATGATAGCACCAGATGCTATGCAACGATGCCATACACGTTGACGAGTTGTTCGTGTCGGGGCCGAATATGAAGGGCCGTTTTCAGATCGATCAAATACCCGTCCACATTGAGGACTGACGATTTCTGTGTGTGTAAGTATGGGTGGCCCTTAGCGGTTCGGCAGAGTGTCGGATTGTCCGTAGTGACAACGGAGCCATTATCCGCAGGTCGATGACTGCTAGCGAGCCGGTGAACAGGTTAAACGCCTTGGACGGGGTCGCTGTGCCTCACGAGCATCCAACGGTTTTGGTTGGACAAAGCGTTGGATTCGAGCTCCCACGGTCACCCCGGTCGATGTGTTTGCCCTGGTCGGCTTGGTACACCCCCTGGGACTTGAACCCAGAACCTGCGGATTAAGAGTCCGTTGCTCTGCCAATTGAGCTAGAGGTGCTTGTAGTTGACGTCTCAGCGTAGCGGAGAAATCTTGAGGGTGACCGAGGGGATTCGAACCCCCGACATCCAGGATCACAACCTGGCGCTCTAACCAACTGAGCTACGGCCACCAAGGCGAACACGAAGCATAGCGCATGGAGGAATCCGAGCGACTGGGATTCTCGACCCAGTCAAGAATCGCTTGTGAAACGCTTCACAAAGTGCTCTACTGGATCATGGGAAGGCACAAGAGCCTGGAATCCGGGCTTCAAACAGCAAAGGTGAACGACAATGGTGTCGTGTTCCATCCATCTGACCGACAATGGCCTCAAGGGTTTCCTACGACCGAGCATCCCCGCCTCAGCGGCGACACCAGGGCTGCTCAGTAGCCAGCGCCTGATCGCGGCGGCATTCAGCGGCCGAGCGCGGCCGGGAACCCCTCAACTCAGCCGCAACGGTTTCATCGCATTCTGGGAAGACGACAACTCCATCTCGTCGTTTCTCGAGGGCGGAGAAACTTACGCCGAAGATTCGTGGCATGTTCGAACCAGCGTGACTCGGGCGATTGGTCGATGGCCGGGGCTGCCTACCAACATCGACCGGTCCGTTCACACGGATTCGACCGGGCCAGTGATCGGTATTTCGCTCGGTCCGCTCCGGATCTCGAAGGGCTTTCGCTTCAATCAGCTCAACACCCGAGTGGAAGAGCAACTTCTCGAAGCAGATGGTGTCATCTGGAAATCGGCCTTCTTCGCGCCACCAAAGATTCTTTGCACCGTGTCGTTCTGGGAGTCGGCCCGCCACCTTCACAGCTTCGCCCGCAGCGGTGCTCACCTCGAGGCGATGAAGGCATCGCTCGACAAGGAATACGACCCCGCACTGCCGAACGGTACGAACTTCTTTGCTCCGGACTCGGTGTTCATGAGTCTCAAGCCGTATCAGACCGAGGGATCGCTGCAAGGAAAGAACCCACTGCCCGAGGCAGTGTTTGGTCAACTCCATGCAAGCCTCTAGAGGTCGTCTCCCGGGTCGCCGATGACGATGTCCCAACGGTCGAGGCAGTCCTTGCACCGATAAGGCAGCACCGTCCCGGGATCCAATTCGCCGTCTTCGGGGAACCATCCCAACGGAAAGCAGTCGCCTCCGCAGTCAACACAGACGATTTGGGTATCGGGCATCACCATGATGGTGACGGTACTAGCTGTTGAGCCGGTCAACGGTGGAAGGCCATGCGGTAGTCTCGTCTGGTGACCGCAGTTTTGGCTCAGCAGCGCCGCGACTCTTCTCGGAAGCTGGTGGCGGCAGTGATCGCCGGCGGAATCATCACATCGATTTCGCTTGGCACCCGCTACAGCTTCGGGCTCTTCCTGGATCCGGTGATCGAAACGCTGGGAACCGACAAGGGTGCTTTCTCGCTGGTCATCGCCGTCCAGAACATCGTGTGGGGGCTGTCGCAACCGCTGGCGGGGGCGATTGCGGACCGCTACGGCACCGGTCGGGTGCTGTCGGCGGGCGGCCTGGCCTACTTCGGCTCTCTTATCATGATGAGCACTGCGGATTCCAGCGGGGTCCTGTTGTTGTCGGCGGGCTTTCTCACCGGTGCTGCTGTCTCCGCAGCAAGTTTCACCGTGGTCCTCAGCGCAATCGGGCGGATGGCCCCACCAGCCCAACGGTCCATGGCACTCGGCGTTGTGAGCGCCGCCGGCTCTATTGGACAGTTCGTGATCATCCCGCTCACCCGCCAACTGCTGGACAGCGGAACGTGGCGATCCACCGCAGTAGTGCTGGCGTTCATGACCCTTGCAATTCTCGTCTTTGCTCCGGTCTTGCGGGGCAGCGCTTCAGATCAGCAGTCGGCGGCGGAGAAAGAGTTACAGGGCGAGGGAAACGGCCTGCGTGTAGACCTGCGGCGGGCCGCCGCGTCCCGGTCGTACCTGCTCCTGAATCTGGGCTTCTTCGTGTGCGGATTCCATGTGGTGTTCATAGGAACCCACCTGGCATCGTATGCCCGAGACGTGAACGTCTCCGACAGTGCCGCGGCTCAGGCCTTGGCTCTCATCGGGCTCTTCAACGTGTTCGGTTCGCTCACCGCCGGTTACCTGGGCGGTCGCTACAACAAGTCCAACTTGCTCGCCGGACTCTATGGGTTGCGCGGCTTGTTCATCCTGGGGTACCTCCTCATCCCGGTCTCGGACACCACCACCCTCATCTTCGGGGCAACCATCGGATTGCTCTGGCTGTCCACAGTCCCGCTCACCTCGGGAATCGTGAACCAGATGTTCGGCACCCGGAACGCCGGGACCTTGTTCGGAATTGTGTTCCTCAGCCACCAGATGGGCTCGTTCCTCGGTGCCTGGCTGGCGGGCGAGATCTCCGATCGCACTGGTAGCTACAACATGGCCTGGTGGATCGCCATTGGGTTGGCTGTGATGGCAACGGTCTGCCATCTTCTGATCGACGACGGACCCGTGCCGAACGCTCCAGCCGAAGTAACGTTCCGACTCTCGGCGGCTTCGGGCACAGCGGGATTCGGAGCGAGATGAGCGGGTCGATACCATCGGTGGAGCCAGGAATGCTTCTGCGCCAGGAGGGCGGGATGACTGCGATCCAACGTGACTACTCGCTAGCCGGCCAAGAGACGCCGAGAGCGATCGAGCGCGGCCTGGCAAACGCCCAGTGGTACCGGCCGCCGATCGACCCCGCTCGGCTCCGCGAGCTCTCGGTTCGAACGAACGGGCGAGCCGCCTTCGACACCCTGCTGTGGCTCGGATTGATCGTTGGTTTCGGTGCGCTGGCATGGACACTCCGGAGCTCGTGGTGGGCGGTGCCGGCATTCATGGCATACGGCGCCCTCTATGGCGGAGCGTCTGATTCTCGTTGGCATGAGATGGGGCACGGTTCGGCGTTCAAATCCGGGCGGGCGAATGACGTGATCTATTACCTGGCGTCGTTCATGCTCCTGCGGGGTCCTACCCAATGGCGCTGGTCCCACGTGCGCCACCACACCGACACCCTCATCGTTGGCCGGGATCCCGAGATTTCATTTCCCCGCCCCACAAGCCGTTTCGACATCGCTCTGTTCATGCTGGGCTGGAAGTCTGTGGTGCCGCTGGTCCGAACCATGCTGCGCCATGCGTTCGTGGGGCTGGACGAGAACACCCAGGATTACACCCCCGAGGGCGAACAGAAGGCCGTGGTAAGGGAGGCGCGGATCTATGTCGGAATCCTCGGCGTCGCCATCGCTTGGAGCGTGGCCACCACCAGTATTTGGCCGGTGATGTTCATCGGATTGCCAACGCTGTATGGCGTGTGGTTAGTGGTCTTTTTCGGTCTCACCCAGCACGCCGGTCTCACCGAAGATGCGCTGGACCACCGGCTCAATACCCGCACGGTCTACATGAACCCCGTGTTCCGATTCCTCTACAGCAACATGAACTACCACGTTGAACATCACATGTTCCCCACCGTTCCCTACTACAACCTCCCGGCTCTCCACGCCGAGGTCAAGCAGTACCTCGCCCCACCGCTGCCCAACACGCTCGCCGCCTATCGGGAGATTCTCACCGCACTCGATGGCCAGGCCAAGGACTTGGCCTTCGAGTTACCACTTCGCAACCTCCCGACGGGGCCGGACCACGGCGGGGTTGGCACCGTCGACGTAGGCGTGCGCCTCTGGGGGAGTCCCGGCGTAGACCTCGGAGCTGTCGAGTCTTTCGTGAATGGTGAGATTCGTAGAGTTGACGTCGAAGACGCAACCTACGCCGTCTACCGGCTCGCCGGCTCCGAGATCGTGGTAACCGACGGCCTCTGCACCCACGGTGCGGCGCATCTGGCCGACGGCACGATCGTGGACCGCATGATCGAGTGCCCTAAACACAACGGACGCTTTGACCTGCGAACCGGAGAGCCCGCCCGCAAGCCGGTGAAGGAAGCGCTCCAGGTTCACGCAGTGGAGATCCGCGATGGTCGAATCATCATTGAACCCGAGAGGGCCCGACCGCGCGCTTAGCGGAGGCGGGAACGAAGTTCAAAGGCTGCGTCTACACCTTTGAGCACGCTGTCGGCCAACGTGAACGTCCGACTGGCCGCCGAGCGCACGTGAACGGTGTCGTAGGATTGGGTCGACCATCGTCGTTTGTAGAGATCGTCGCCCAATTGAAGGTCGATGTCCTCAACCCGGGCCGCAATGGCCTCCTGCACACCAAACTGCAGTAACAGCTGGCCGGGGGAGAAGCCTGCGAGGTCGGGATCGAAACGTCCCAGGACGGCGTGGGCGGTATCACCGGTCCACAAGAAGACGTCGAAGGCAGCAGGGTTCCCGTCGATCCAGACTGAGGTGATCGACGCTTGTCGCCGTTCGGCCATAGATCGCAACATGGGCTCGAAGAAGCGCGAGTTGGCGCCCCTGCCGAAATGTTGCCGGGGGTAGTCCGCTTCGGCCCGGTCATACAACGGCTGGATCGAGGACCAGGTTGCCATGACATCATCCCGATCTGTTGCGTGCCGGTACGCCACGTCATGGTCGGCCAGACTCCGGCCGGCTTTGGCCAGCTTCTTGCGGAGCCCCGACCGGTCCGGGGATGCAAGGAATTCGCCGATGGTGGCGATACCGGCCAGGGAAATTACCGGACACTCGTCTTGGAGTTCCGCCCTGGTTCTGAGGTCGGGGTTTCGCCGCAGCTCGTTGATGCCCGGTGCGCCGTACCGAAAGTTCTGCAAATCCAGGACGGTGCGGCGATCGGACAACGCTTCTTCGAGCATGAGCGTCACCACGTCAGCCTTCAGACCGGGTTGCTGCAAGAATGAACCGACCGCGCCGACACCGGTCCCGAGGAAGCCCATCACGGCAACTGGCCCCCGAGCCCGGCAATAAAGCGGCGCCAAACCAACCAGTTGCCCGTCAGCACTGCGAGCGGTGACGATGTGCAGGTGCCCCTTTCCCAGCGCCCGCCACCAGTTCAGCGCAACATCGGGGTAGCCGAAGGGGCCGGCATCAACCGAATGGCAGGCCAGATCGTGCCATTCGTCGGCAATCGACTCGGCGGCTTCGATGGATTCGACGATGCCGATGGCGATAGTCCGGGCCGCCTGCCCCGCGCTTCTTACCACTAGGAGGTGATCTTCGACTTTGCGGCTCGCCAAATGGTCACAGCCCCGGCCTTGAATTTGTCGCCACGATCCGATGAGCCGTACGGAGCAGGTTTCAGACCCAGTCGCCGAAGGTCGTGGTTGGCTGCGTGTACCTTGGCGCCTCGTTCCAGCCACGGCGTATGGAACACCAGTGAGAACGAGACCGACAGGTCGTCTCCGATCGTGTCGATCGTGTGGGCAAGGCGGGGAGAGATGTAGATTCCGTCGCCCGGTTTCAGCATGAACTCTTCGGTTTGTTTTGGCAGCTCTGGGAGGCGGCCATAACCAGTCCCAGTCATCGACTCCAGGGTCCGGGCCTCCAGCTCAGGATCCACAAATCCAACGGTCACTCGCTTGGTTCCTTGGATCTGGAGCAGGAAGTTATGTTCAAAGTCCAGATGAGCAGGCGTGGTGGCGCCGGGCGGAGCGATGAAGATGTACCCCTCCCGGCCGGTGATACCGCCCTGGAAGTCACCCAACATCTCATCGATCGGGTCGAGGCACTCATCGATCAGCGCCTTCATCTCCGAATCGACTTCCAAGTTGCTCAACGCCAGCCAACGTCGCAGCTCGATCACCTGCTCAACAATTTCGCCTGGTGATCGATCCAGTTCAGGGACATCATCGGTGGGAAACAGCGTGGGCAGGTCGCTGTTGTTCATCTCCACATGGGAAATCGGGATGCGATCGCTGAGTTTGACGATGGCCTCATGGGTCAGCCGACAATCGCCTGTCAGACCATGCGTGAAACCAAAGGGTCGCTTGCCTTCGTTCGCTGCCCAGGTGTCCCGGTCTACGTGCACATACATATTGGGCCTTCCGTCCTTGTTCCGGGGGCTTCGCCTCGCTCTTGGGGCTTCGCCTGCTTAGTGGGCCTTGGCCCGTGCTTGTCTACGAGCGTCGGCGGGGCCGCTGGCTCGCGCATGTCCCGCGTGAGCCGCTTCCACCAGACGCTGAGAAATGGTAGCGGAGAGATCCGACCGTGCAGAAGCGATCGCCGTAAGTGTGAGCATGTCAGTTCGGGGATCGCCCCGATGGCAGTGGTCCCAGTCGATGACACCACTGATCTCGTCGCCATTTCGGAGCGTGGCCCCCAACCAGAAATCCCCGTGAACCAGAACGGTCCCGGACTCGTCGTAGCTGAGTCTCTGGAGCGTTCCTAGTACAAACCCCGCCCGATCGAGCCATCGCCGCAGTTCGTGCGGTCTCATTTTGAACCCGTCGATGTCCTGCCCCGGCGTCCATTTCAGCTGGAGACGGTTCGGCGCTGGCTGGGCGATCACTACCGGTGCTAGCCGGAAACGAATGTTCTCCAGCATCTCGAGCGTGGCTCGCGTGGCCGCGAGATGGGCCGGATCACGGTAGAACTTCTCGACGCCGTACGGACCGGTCCCTAGGACAACCGCGCCTTGATCGTTGTGCTCAACACCTATACGTCCCGTTGGTGTGGTGGGTCGATCCAGCAACGGCTGGTCCGAGGCAACCACCATCCACGCAGGAGCCAGTCCTCGACTGCGGCCCCGCTTGGCGAAGCTACGGAGTAGTGCGATGGCCGTCCTCCGACCGCGGCCAGCCGTGGACATGGCCGAGGACAGCACGATCGATGCAATCGCAGGGAGATCGGTGCGGAACGCCGTCGGCGAGGATTGCGAGCTTCTCAAGAGGGCGAAGGTCTGGACGTTGGGACAGCCGGCCGCCTCGAGCCGTCTCCGAACCCTGCCGTACCGCCCGTAGGAAGTCCCGAGGGGTTTGCCCATGAGCGGGTTGAGGGCCCGGAGCGGGCTGCGGGGGTTGTCCACAACGAGCACGATTCGGCCGCCCGGACGCACTGTTGACCAGCATGCCTTGAGATCGGTGGAGCGAGCCGGCCCGTCGAGAATGAGCAAATCCCACCCTTTCTCCGATGTGTGGGCGGCGTCCAGCGTCACGAGTTCAGCTACTCGGTCTTTCAATCGGTTTCTGATCGAAGCCGGATCGGGGCTGAAGACGGCTACTCGTTCGTTCCCTTGGAGGTCAAGAAGCTCGGCCCACGCGGCGCGATTTGTTTTCATGTAAGTCGATCCTCTGTCAACGATTTGAGCCCGCGAGGGCCGGTTGTACGTAGGACGTGGGCGATGCCTAAGTACGCAGTCCCTGCGAAGGTAGCGGCAATTGGCCACGGTGTCACCTGATCGGCCACTGCGCCAACTGCGTACGCACCAGCGCCTGCCACGACAACGCGGGGAAGGAAACCCAATCCAATAGGACCAAGGCCGGGAATTCTCATGAGAATCCACCAGAGCATGGACATCACGACAACCTCGGTGACCAGGGTCGCCACCGCAGCTCCCTCGAAGGAGTACCGGGGAATGAGAACGAGGTTGATCAGCACGTTGCTGGAGAGTCCGATGAACGTCACCAGCGGATACCAGCGGTGTTTGTCGGCCGCCACGAGTGAGTTGAACGCCAGCCCGGTGAAGAACACCACGGTGGTGGAACCCACGAGGATGCGGGCGGCGTCCCCGGCAAATGCATAATCATTGCCATACAGCAGGCGAATCACCGGCTCGGCGAATAGCAGCATTTCCATGAGGAGCAGGCCCCCCACGAAGCTCAGGTAGATGGCACCCTGGCGAATGGTTTGTCGATAGCGATCGAGGTCATCCGGCCACGCCTTGGCGAGCACGGTGAGAATGGGAACCGTCAGCGCCGTGGAGGCGAAGCGCGCCAGATCGGCGAACTTGTAAGCCACCGAGTATGCGCCAACGGCTTCGAACGTGTCCAGTTTGGACAACATCACAGCGTCAATTCGAAACGAGATCGTGGACAGGGCGCCGCCGAGAGAGAGCGGGATCGCTTCGCGAGCCAACCCTTTCCAGATCTGCAGGTCCACGACGTAGTGAAACGGAATCAACCGGCGGGCTCTCGGCAACTTGAAGCCGAGCATCACGACTTCGGCGATGACCGGTGGGATCACGAACAACAGCAGTGTTCCACCCCGGACGGCGATGGCAACGGTCACGGCTAGTTGGGCGGCCTGACCGATCACGCCAGAAATCGCCACGGTCTGGAGACGCATGTGGGCCTGGAACGCCACGTTATAAGCAGCTGATGGCGTGGAGATCAGAAGCGACAGCCCGCCGATGGCCGTCGCCCGCACCACACTTCCGGGGTAATTGGCCACTACTACGAACAGGATTGACATCAGGTAACCGACCCCACCGAGCATCGTGCGGAGAATGATGTAGGTTCCGGCAAACCTCGCTTGATCCTGGTTCTTGTCCAAGACTCCGGTGATCGCTAGGCGACCGATCCCCATGTCCGTGAAGATGGTCATCATTCCCAGCAGGCTGAAGACGAAGGCGAACTGACCGAACTGGTCTTGGTCCAGGGTGCGGACGATCAGAACCGTCCCGGCCCACCCCATCAGTGCGATTCCCAGCCGCCCGAAGAACAGGGAGCTGGCGTTTGCTAGAAGGCCGCGACCGCTCTCGCTCACGCTGGGACCGCGTTCATGTTTCGACCGCGTTCATTCTTGGCCGGCATTGCGAAGCGGGAACTGTGCGTCAACCTTCCAGCGCCCACTCCAGCGCCGGACCATCACGGTCAAATGAGTAATCTCGGCGTTGACCGGAAGATGGGGGAGTGCGGTGGATTCAACATCGCTGGGGATGACACCTTGTGCGAGGGCCATATGTGGCTGGATGTAAAGGTCAATGTCGCCATAGGGCGGGTAGTTGGGCCATTGCTCGAAGATCCGGTAGGTGATGGTGCGTATGGGTTCCTCGGGTTCCAGGTTCAAGTAGGTGGTGATCTCATACTGGGCGAGCGAGGTGATGGTGACCTCAAACCGATCGGTTGCTGCCGCGAGCTGCGCCAACTCGTCTCGGGTTTGCGATGTGATCTTGGGCGGGCGGATGAAAGGGTAAAGGACCGTGATGTGGGCGGGGATTCCTCCCGGGGTGGCTCCACCGACGGCATCGAAAAGGTCCTGGGCCTCTGGCACCAAAAACAACAGCGCCGTGGAGCCTCGCAGTCGAGATCTACCCTCACCGATCAACCGCCTCGCCGTTGCCAGCGGCGAACGATCTGGCGTGTCTCGCGGCCATGTGTAGGCCGGCGGCAGTTCGAGCCCCGCATGCTCACAGAGCAGCGTCATGTCGTGGTGGTCTCGTTCCTGGGGTTTGTAGCCGGTATGGGCCCGCACCTGGGTGGTTGCCGATGCGCAAGGTATGTTGCGCATCGTGCGGTTTGCGTGCAGAACACCAGTGCCGAGGTCCGATGGCTCGAGCGCCGGGAAGTCATCGATGCCGCTGGTGGTGACCATGATGAGATCCACGATCCGACCAGATCGATGTCGTAGCACGGACCGCACCGGGAAGTCCCGCCCACTCTGGGCCCGTTTCACAGCTACCTCGTAGCCCAATTCCGCCAACGCTGCCGCTGCTCTCGCCTCGCCGTCGTCAGCCGCATCGATCCAGATGTCGACGTCGTTGTGGGGCCGAGTCTGACGGCCCAGCAACAGGTCGACACCCCAACCGCCGGTCACCCACCACCGGACGCCACCGTCATCCAATGCGGTGGCGACCTCCGCCAAATCAGTCGGCGAGATCCGATAGAAACGCTTTCTGATCTGGCGTACGAACTCCGATCGAAAAAGGTCGTTCGCAGCCGGAAGTTGAGCAAATGATCGGGCACTGCTTCGCAGAATTGTCCGTATGTGTTCGCCCAGCACGTCACGAGGTTAGCGATCATCGGCCACCATGGAGTAGGTCGCCAAGCACTGCCAGAAGGGCGAAGAGCCCTACCGCTGGCCTGGGCCTTCTTCGCTAGCATGACGGTGTGGCGGTGACAGGCGAGGTCAGCTCTTCCCAAGAGCGGGATGAACTCAACAATTCGGTGCGTTTTGGCCGTAACACCGCCGCTTTGCTCACGGGGCGCCTTGTCGTCGCGCTGGCAGGCTGGGCCGGCACCGTTCTGATTGCTCGAGATCTCGGTACGGAGAAATTCGGACAATTCACACTGGTCTTTTCGCTGCTCGGGATGTTGTCCATCATCACTGATCTCGGCGTCGGTCGAGTTGCGGTCGCGGCGTTGCTGGATTCTGACGAAGACCGGGAATTGTTTGCCGGCACCTACATTCTTCTTCGGACGGTGTTGGGAGGGCTTGGTTATGTTCTGGCCGTTCTCATTGCCCTTTTCGGCGGGTTCCCCAGCCCGGTTCCTTTGGCCGTCGCAATCGGTGGGTTGGTGGTAGTTTTCGCCACACCGTCGCATGCCTACGAGATCGCTTTTCAGGTCAGGGATCGGCTCACCCCACTCGCCGTAGCGGAATCCCTGGCCAAGTTTGGCCAATTCGGGCTGATCGTCGCTCTGGTTCTCCGGGGTGGAACCCTGGTTTGGTTCGTCATCCCAGCCGTTCTCAACGATTTGGCCATCCTGGCCTGGAAGGCTCCCGCCGCTCATCGCCTCATCGGTTTCCGCTATCGGATCGACCTCGGTATCTGGTGGGCGCTGCTCAAGGAGGCGGTTCCTCTTTCGCTTGGCGCCGCTTTCGTCACGCTCTACTACCGTCTCGACTCGGTCATGTTGTCAAAGCTGGATGACTTCGAAGCCGTCGGCGCATACGGAGTGGCCTACAAGTTCGTGGACCTCGTTCATTTCGTTCCCTTGGCGGTTTCGGTTGCCCTGCTGGCGCCGTTGACCGCAGCATGGCCCGTCAACGTCAACCAGTTTCATCAGCGCATCGATCACTCACTTCGATTGCTGGGGCTGGCCGCCGGAGCCGGTTTGGTGGGATTCTGGCTCTTCGCCAGAGAAACTGCTGTTCTCCTCTACGGCGGGGATTATGACAATGTCGGTCTGGCTACCTCCATCGTGGTCAGCGGCGAAGTCTTGGCGTTCGTTTCCACTGTGGGAATCACGGCCTTGATCGCCGTCAACCGGCACCTCTGGTATCCCGTGATCACCCTCACCGGTTTGGGCCTCAACATTGCTCTCAATCTGTGGTTGATTCCCTCGTACTCCTTCGAGGGAGCCGCTGTCGCCACACTCATTACCGAGGCCGTGGTGCTCGGTCTCCTATGGACCCGATTGCAAAGGATTCCGGGCTGGAGGGAGAGTCGTCATGTTCGGACGTTCTGGCCGCTCCCGTTTGCGGTGGGAGCTGGTCTGGCCACCGGCTATGGCTTGGAGCAAGTTGTGCATTGGATCCCAGCCGGGATGGCGGCTGTGGGCGTCTATGCCGGCGTGGCGGTTGCTTTGAAGCTGCGACCCTGGACTGTGGCGCCGTCAGAATGAGATCAGCGCTTCTGCTGCTCGAAGATCACTTTTCGGATCACTTCGCTGGCAGTGAATCGACCGATCGGGCCCGTTGAATACACCGCATTGACCACCCGGCCCTCGGGATCGACGAGGAACGCAGTGGCATGCAAGTAGGTGGTGTCGCCGTCGTGAACGAACGCACCGGTTGCCGCCGAGACTGCGTGAGGATCAACTTCGGCATACATCGGGTAGCCCACGTGCAGACCCGCTTTGAGCGCAGCAACGCTGGCCACGGGATCCACCGATGCGGCCGCCACCTTTACACCAATGCCCTTGAGAGGGAGCCCGTGAACTGCGAAGTCGACCAACTGGTGACGGCAGTACGGTCACCAATCGCCGCGGTAGAACATCACGACGGCCCAGTTGCCGGCCACTATGGCTGTGATGTCCACATCGTTGGCATCCAGATCTTTGGCAGGCAGTGGCGGGAGCTCGTCACCGGCGTTGAGATGGGCCATGGTCGGTCAGCCTAGGCCAAGGTTGGGTGTGGCCAAGAACTCACAGCTCGGCGTGGTGGTCGCTCAGCTTTGAAGGTCGGGAAGGAAGGCGTCGATCAGAGCCCTCGCGTGACGGCTGACCGCCTCCGGATCGAAGGGCGAGATGCCCTCGTGAAGTTCGAAGTCCCGGGCCAGCGCATAGGGAGCGGTTGCCGCTCCGAGGAACATGTGAAAGAGGTGTTCGCGATGGATTGGGAGTTTGACGCCGTCGGCGTCCAGTTCGTCCAGGAGTGAGTCGAACATCTCGTGCATTGGTCGGACGTGGGTGTGGAGTAGCCAGTCCAATCGTTCACATGGTTTGCTTCCGTTTGCCATGAATCGATAGAGCTCCGGCCGCTGAGCGAAGAACACCACAAGTTCCACGAGCAGTGTTTCGGCCTTGGCGCGCACCGGATGGTTGACCGTGGTCTCCATCATCGTTCCGAAGCGGGTGTGGAACTCTCCGAAGGCTCGCTCGGCGGCGGCTTTCCAGAGGTCTTCTTTGGCGGCGAAATGGAACGGCAGCGCCGCCGATGGCACTCCGGCTCGCGCGGTGATGGTGCGAGTGGACGTTCCGTCGAACCCATGGGCCGCAAACTCAACAAGGCCGGCGGCGATGAGTTTCTGCCGCGTCTCGATGCTGCGATGGTGCCTCTTGGTCGACAAGTCGATTATCGCCGAACTGGTGACGGTCGTCATAGGATTGAGTTGTAGTGCAGTAAAGCGCTTCGATCCAATAGGGGTCATCAAACAGAAACATGGCTCTCCCCGACCCGTTCCCGACACTGGGTAATTGTGCTCGGGGTCGCAGCGATCACTGAACGGGACAAACACTTCGTGAACCGTACGAACGGTGCGTCCAACCGGGCCTTGTGGACTTCGACCCGCTGGCAGAATCACTCACCCGTTTTTACCTCATTTGCACGATCGTGGGTCAGATTTCCAGCACGATCTTGCCGGTCGCTCTTCGCTCCATGAGCTCGGTGATCGCCATGCCAGCTTGGTCGAGTGAGTACCTACTGGAGATGAACGGCTTGATTTGGCCCTTGCCATACATGTGGAACAGTTCGGCCACGTTCTTGGCGTGCCCCCGAGGATTCGATGCCACGAACGCGCCCCAGAAAACGCCGACGATCTGACAGGATTTCAACAGCGGAAGGTTGAGCGGGACCTTGGGTATGCCGGCGGGAAAGCCGACAACGAGGTAGCGACCCTCCCAGTTCATGGCCCGGATCGAGGGCTCGGCGTAGTCACCGCCCACCGCGTCGTAGATCACGTCGACTCCGCCACCGCCGGCTTCCTTGATTTGGTTGGACAACGCCTTTTGCTGATCACGGTCCAGCGGTTGGCGGGGGTAGACGATGCCGAGATCAGCACCGTGGTCGAGACAGAGGTCTACCTTGTCCTGGGTGGAACAGCCAGCGATGACCTTCATTCCCATCGCTTTCCCAAGTTGCACCGCGGCAAGCCCTACACCACCCGCCGCCCCCAAGATGAACAGCGTTTCGCCCTCTTGGCCTTCGGCCCGGTTTTTCAGGGCGTACTGGCTGGTTCCGTAGGTCATCAGCAGCGCTGCGGCCTCATCGAATGGCATGGCGTCGGGAATCTTGGTAGCCGAGGTCGAAGGCACTTCTATCTCGGTGACCATCGCACCCCAGCCGGGGAACGACAGGACACGGTCCCCAACCGCGAGATCGGTGACGCCCTCTCCGACCTCTCGCACAACTCCCGCCAATTCTCCGCCGGGCGCAAACGGCCGGGGCGGTTTAATCTGGTAGAGGTCCTGAATGATGAGCGAATCCGGGAAGTTGACCCCGACGGCCTTCACGTCGATCACAACCTTGCCGGGTCCGGGCCGGAGTGAAGGCAATTCCTTCATCACCAGAGTTTCGGGACCACCGGGCTCGTTCGACAAGACAGCTCTCATGGGCTGAGGCTATTCGATCCCTTTTGTTTTGTGAAAACCAGAGTTAGGCCAGCGTCTCGGTCTGCAGCCGATGCGCGTTGGCGTTTACCGCGCAAGCTTCGATCGCTTTGTAGGCTGGCCGGATGCGACAAATCGCCAGTCACGTTGACACCGGCTCTGCGGTGTTCAAGGAGAACGTCGAGGCGTACGAAAAGTTGGTCGCAACCTTGCGGGACAGAATGGAATGGGCAATCCGTGGCGGCGAAAACCGCGACCGCTCGATCGAGCGGCACCTGGTGCGCGGCAAGATCATGGTTCGCGACCGCATCGATCTCGTCATCGACGATCACACCCCTTTTCTCGAACTGTCCAGCTTGTCGGGCTACGGACAGTACGACAATGCCGCTCCCGGCGGTGGCATCGTCACCGGCGTCGGGCTTGTGGAAGGTGTCCCCTACGTCTTCATCGCCAATGACGCCACGGTCAAAGGCGGCTCGCTCCTGCCGGTGGCCATCAAGAAACACGTTCGGGCCCAGCAGATCGCGGATGAGAACGACCTGGGGGTCATCTATCTTGTCGATTCCGGCGGAGCGTTCTTGCCATTGCAAGACGAGATCTTCCCGGACAAAGACCACTTTGGAGGATCGTTCTATCGTCAGGCTCGAATGTCCGCTCGCGGTCTCCCGCAGATCTCGGTGGTCATGGGTGGCTGTACGGCCGGTGGGGCATACGTCCCGGCTTTGTCTGATGAGGTGATCATGGTCGAGGGCATAGGCCGCATATTTCTCGGTGGCCCGCCAATCGTGAAAGCTGCATTAGGGGAGGTGATCGATCCTGATGAACTGGGCGGTGCCCAGATGCATACCCGTGTTTCCGGCGTCAGTGACTACATGGCCTCAACCGAGCGCGAAGCATATGGCCGGGTTCGAGAGATCTGCGCCACAACCAACGCCCGCCGGATCGATGATCGTCAAGCTTGGATGGATTGGGTAGAGCCACAGCCCCCGGCGCAACCTCCCGAGGACATCTACGGCATCATCAGCGCCGATCATCGCATCCCATTCGACGCCACAGAAATCATCGCCAGAATGGTGGATGGATCGAAGTTCTCACCGTTCAAGCCCGAGTGGGGAACCTCGATCATTTGCGGCTTCGCCAGGATTTGGGGTCACCTTGTTGGAGTGATCGGGAACAACGGGATCATCTTCTCCGAAGCTGCCCTCAAGGCCACCCATTTCATCGAGTTGTGCGAGCAGCGGCGGATCCCGCTTCTGTTCCTCCAAAACACTTCCGGCTACATGGTGGGCAAGGACTCCGAGGCGGCCGGGATTGCCAAACATGGCGCCAAAATGGTCGCGGCAGTCGCCAATGCCACCGTGCCCAAGTACACCGTTCTCATCGGAGGGTCCTACGGCGCCGGCAACTATGGGATGTGCGGCCGAGGCTTCGAGCCTCGGTTCCTGTTCGCGTGGCCCAATTCCCGAATCGCCACAATGGCCGCCGACACCGCCGAGACCGTCCTGGTGGACATCCGGGAAGGCGGAATGAAAGGCGCCGAGACCACCGAAGAACACTTGGCCGAGATCCGGGCGGAGATCCGGAGCCAGTATGAAACGCAATCGGACCCCTACTACGCAACCTCCCGGCTTTGGGACGACGGCTTGATCGATCCCGTCCACACCCGAGACGTTCTAGGACTGTGCCTCGCCCTCGCCGCTCGTCAAGACGAACCGGCCCCCGGGCCCGGCATCGTGTACCGGATGTGACATGAAGATTCTCATAGCCAACCGAGGCGAGATCGCTCGTCGTATCATCCGCACCGCCCATCGGCTGGGTCATCAAACCGTTGCGGTCTACGCCGATCCCGACGTCAACGCGCCGTTTGTTTCCGAGGCCACGCAGGCTCGCCGAATCGGGCCGGCAGCGCTGGCCTCCAGCTATCTTTCCTCAGATCGGATCCTGGCGGCGGCGGCCGAGACCGGGGCTACCGCTGTCCACCCCGGCTACGGCTTTCTCTCGGAGAACACCGGCTTCGCCCGGGCCGTGATCGAGGCCGGGCTGATCTGGATCGGACCATCACCTCATTCGGTAGAAGCCATGGGCTCCAAGATTCAGGCCCGCCGTCTGGCTGAAGAAGCTGGTGTCCCGATCATTCCCGGATTCGACCAGTCCCAAGATCGCGGTGAGCTGGCGGCTGCAGCGGGCCGGATCGGATTCCCTGTTCTGGTGAAGGCGGCGGCCGGGGGTGGTGGCAAAGGAATCCGAATCGTGCACGATGCCGCCGGATTCGAAGCTGCGCTCACCGAGGCGATCTCCGAGGCCGAACGATCCTTTGCCGATGGCGCCATGATCGTGGAGCGCTACATCCAACGGCCCCGGCATGTAGAGGTACAGGTGATCGGGGACAAGCATGGCAATCTCGTGGACCTGGGTACCCGGGAATGCTCGGTGCAGCGCCGCTACCAGAAGCTGCTGGAGGAGGCGCCGGCACCGAATCTTCCCGACGCCACCCGCCAGGGTTTGCGAGCGAGTGCTCGCCAGCTGGCCGCAGCCATCGGTTACGACTCCGCCGGCACGGTTGAGTTCATAGTGGACGACGAAACTGGCGACTATTTCTTTTTGGAGATGAACACCCGCCTGCAGGTGGAACATCCAGTGACTGAGTCCGTCACCGGGCTGGACCTCGTGGAGTTGATGATTTCTTCGGCGGCCGGTGAACCGTTGCCAATCGAACAGTCGCAGGTTCAACTGGTTGGCCACTCCATCGAGGCGAGAATCAATGCCGAGGACCCGGCCAACGGATTCGCTCCCCAGATAGGAACCGTCGTTCACCTTCGGGTTCCGGAGAACGTTCGCTGGGATGCCGCCATCGAACATGGTTCGGTGATTTCTCCGCATTACGACGCAATGGTGGCAAAGCTGATCGTGAGCGGGCCTGACCGACCCACCGCCCTGGCGGCCATGGCAGAAGCTTTGGAATCACTGGTGATCGGCGGGCTGGTCACCAATGCGGGGTTTCATCGCTGGCTAATCGATCAATCACCCATGGTGGAGGGTCGGATCACCACGCGGTTCCTTGACGAGAATGACATTCCCAGCACGGCCGATCCCCACGAGGCCGGGATCATCGCCGCAACAGTCCTTGCGGGACGTCGCGTCCACGCCAGCGGTCCTTGGGCTTCACTACCAGAGTTTTCCCTGACGCCTTCCCGCCCCCTGCGCCACATGTTCCTCAAACACCATTCGGGCGAGACCCTGGAGGTTCCGATCCAGCGGGACCGAGCTGTCGGCTCTCATGTCGCCATCGATGACATTGGCGTCACGGTCAATCTCAACGGATACTCGCACTTCTTCACCGTGGTCGACCGAAGCTCTCACTGGGCCCCGATCTCTGACCAGTCCCACGGTTCGGCCGGTGCGATCATCTCCCCGTTCCCCGCGGTAGTCACCGAAGTTAACGCAGCACCCGGGGATGAAGTGGAGGGCGGCGAAGTGCTGGTGGTCATCGAAGCTATGAAGATGCTCCACTCGCTCCCCGCCGGTGGTCCCGGAACGGTCGCCGAAGTCCGCGTGGCGCCCGGTGATCAAACCGCATCCAATCAGATCTTGATCACGTTCAAGGAGCACTAGTCGACAATGCGCAATGTCTACATGACCGTTGAGTTGGAGGCGATCTATGATCAGACGGTCGAGTTCGTAAAGCGTGAGGTCACGCCGCACGGGCAAGATTGGGAAGCAGCCGGGATGGTTCCCCGAGACGTGTTGCGCCAGATGGGCTCGCTCGGCATGCTGGCGCTTCGCATTCCCGAAGAACACGGTGGGCTCGGCTTGGGAATGCTGGCGTCGGCCACCTTTGCCGAAGCACTTGGCACATCCACCTTCGCCGGTTTCGATGTAACCGTCTTGGTCCACACCGACATGGCCGGTCCGCATCTGTTCAACTCCGGCACCCCGGCGCAGTTGGAGCAATGGGCCCCGGGGGTCGTGAACGGCCAAACCATTCTTTCCATCGCAGTTACCGAACCTGATGCGGGCTCAGATGTTGCCGGCATTCGGACGAGTGCCAAGAAGGACGGCGATGGATGGCGACTGAACGGTTCCAAGACATACATCACCAACGCCGTCTACGGTGATCTCACCATCGTGGCCGCCAAGACCGACCCCGGCAACAAATACGGGATCACGATGTTTCTGGTTCCGGCGGGCAGCGACGGTTTCACCGTTTCCAAAAAGCTCGACAAGCATGGCTGGCGGTGCTCCGACACCGCCGAACTGGTGCTGGACAACGTGTGGGTGGATGACTCCCAGGTTTTGGGAACGGTCCACCGGGGTTTCTACGAGACCATGAAGAACTTCCAGAACGAACGGATGGTACTGGTGGGAATGGGCGTTGGAGCAGCCCAGGTGGCACTCGATCTCACCGCTGATTATTGCCAGAACCGGCCGGCATTCGGCGGCCACCTGTTCGACAAAGGGGCGATTCGGCAACGGTTGGCGATGAACCAGGCCAAGGTCGATGCGGTCCGGGCGTCCATGTATCACGCCGCCTGGTTGGGCGACCAAGGAATCGACAACGTTCGAGCGATGTCCGGTGTGAAGGCCTGGGGTTGTGAGGTGGTGAACGAGGTGATGTATGACTGTCTGCAGTTTCACGGCGGGATCGGCTACATGCGGGAATCGGTGATCGAGCGAATGACGCGTGACGCTCGAATTCTCCCGATTGGCGGCGGCGCCACCGAGGTCATGCTCGAGGAAGTAGCCAAGCGGCTCTAATGACGATCCGCACCATCGGTCGCATTCGTTCGGTACTTTTTGCGCCGGCGGTTCGGACCGATCATCTCGACAAGCTGGCTTCCCGAGGCGCCGACGTTGTGGTTATCGATTGCGAAGATGCCACCCCGGCAGATCGGAAGGCCGAAGCTCGCCAAAATGCCCGACGGTACTCGCAGTCGCTTGCAGCCCAGGGCGCTACGGTTGTCGTTCGGGTCAATGCGGTGACCACGCAATGGTTTGAGGACGACATCAACGAGCTTGGTCCCGATGTGGTGGCGCTCATGGTCCCCATGGTGGAATCCGGGCGGCAAATGGAGGAGATCGATGCGGTGATCACAGCTGCTGATTTCGCTGATCTGGGAGTGTTCGTTGGCTTGGAGACCGCGCGTGGGGTCGCCAACTCCGTTGAGATCCTGTCCCACGGGCGAGCCATCGCGGCCTACTTCGGGGCAGAGGATTACATCGCCGATGTCGGGGGTCGGAGAACTGCGCCAAACACCGAGGTGTTATTTGCCCGTTCCCAGGTGGCGATGGCGGCACGGATCGGCGGCGTCCCTGCCGCCGATCAGGTGGTGACCGATTTCAGAAACGCCGAACGGTTCCAGACAGAAGCAGACTTCGCCTGCAACCTGGGCTTTCGGGGAAAGCTCTGCATCCACCCCGGCCAAGTTGACATCGCAAATGCGGCGTTCACCCCCACCGAGGAGGCGGTTCAGCGCGCTCATGAAATCGTGGCAGCTCACCAAGCCGCTACGGCGGCAGGGGTTTCCGTTGCTGACTACAAAGGTCAGATGATCGATGGCCCGTTGGTGGCTCAGGCGCAGCAGATTCTTCGATTGGCAGGAGGTAAGTCATGAGTGCAGGGAAGTGGTTCGAGGAGCTGACGCCAGGACTCGTAGTGCACCACGCGATCCGGCGGACCCTCACCGAAGCCGACAACGTGCTGTTCACATCGATGACGATGAACCCGGCCCGGGTGCACCTCGACTTCCACTACGCCGAAACCGAAACCGAATTTGGCAAACCGCTCGTCAACTCCATGCTCACCGTCGCAATGGTGGTGGGGATCAGCGTGCACGAAACCACGTTCGGGACCACCGTCGCCAACCTGGGCTTCGACAGCATCGACTTCCCGGCGCCACTCTTTCACGGTGACACCATCCGGGTGGAAACCGAGGTGCTGGCGGCCCGGTCCAGTAAGTCTCGACCCGATCAGGGCATCATCACGTTCGAGCACCGGGCCCACAACCAGCATGACGTTCTGGTCTGCCGGGCCACCCGTAACGCACTCATGCTGAATCGGCCCAGCCCGTAGCAGTCACATCCTTCTTGAGTTCAATTCAGCTGATTGTCAGTTTCGCATGCGACATTGGTGGGTGTGAGAATTCTCGTAGTTGAAGATGAACGAACGGTGGCATCGGCACTGCGGCGTGGTCTGCAGGCCGAGGGCTACGACGTTGACATCGCCGAAGATGGCGAAGACGGTCTGTGGCGGGCCCAGGAAGGCTCCTATGACGCCATCATCTTGGACGTTATGCTTCCCAAGCTCAACGGTTACAAGGTCTGCAGGACACTTCGCGATAGTGGCGACTGGACGCCGGTGCTCATGCTCACCGCCAAGGACGGTGAATACGACGAAGCCGAGGGTCTCGACACCGGCGCCGACGACTACCTCACCAAGCCTTTCTCGTTTGTTGTCCTAACGGCGCGTTTGCGGGCCATGCTGCGGCGCGGCAGTGGGGCACAGGACGGGTCGGCATTTGAAGCCGGCGATCTGCTGATGGATCCGGTTCGGCACCATTGCGAACGGGCCGGAACCAAGATCGATCTCACCGCCCGAGAATTTGCAATCCTGTCCTACATGATTCGGCGAAGCGGGCAGATTGTGACCAAGCCCGAAATCCTCGACAACGTCTGGGACTACGAGTTCGAAGGTGATCCCAACATCGTCGAGGTGTACGTGCGGCGGCTCCGCAAGAAGATCGACGAACCTTTCGGCACCCGCACGATCCACACGGTACGAGGGGTCGGCTACCGGCTCGAACCGGAATTGTGATCGGGCGATGAGAAGCCTTCGGACCCGGATCACCCTCCTCGCCACCGGGTTCACGTTCGCCGTCTTGCTGCTCGTTGCAGGGTCACTCATCGCCGCCCAGCAACGCCAGCTGAATGATGCGGTCGACGCCGCCCTCAGCGACGCAGTAGCCGACGCTCAGTTGGAGCTGGGCGTGACCTTTCGTAGTAGCGGGGGAGTCCGGCGGGGTTCGATCAGTCGAGAGGCTGTGCGAATTCTTGCCACAAACTCCCAGCTCATCCGGGCCGATGGCCGCATCGAGGTAGCGACCGGCGATTTGCGAGATGTCGAGGCCATTCTGGATCCCGAGACTGCCTTCAGCGATGAGCTGGCCGGCCAGTTCCGAACGGTAGTGAGCAATCGAGGCGACCGTTTTCGGGTGGCGGCCACTCCGGTCGGCGAGAATTTCGCGCTCATCATCGGCTACTCGATGGCCGACGTGGACGAGTCGCAGGAGGCCTTGCGCCGCAGTCTGATGGTCATCCTTCCGTTCCTGGCCGGCCTACTGGCCTTCCTGTTGTGGATCGTGACCGGACGGGCGCTACGACCCGTTGAGGCAATGCGTCGGGAGGCCGACGCGATCTCCTCCAGTCAACTTCAGACCAGACTGACCGCACCAAGGACCGAGGAGCTTGGCCGCTTGGCCCAAACGCTCAATGCCATGCTGGAAAGAATCCAGAATTCTGTAGAGGCCCAGCAACAATTCGTGGCCGACGCATCTCATGAGCTGCGTAGTCCACTCACCGGGATCAGAAGCCAACTAGAGGTGAACATCAACCACCCTGAAGCGGCCGGGCGTGAAGAGGCCGAGCAAGAAATGTTGAATGAGACGATTCGGATGCAGGCGCTGGTAGAGGACCTCCTTGCTCTCGCCCGATCCGATCAAGGGCGTCAACATGTCGCCAAGGCGTGGGTTGACTTGGATGACGTGGTGCTCAGCGAAGTGGCAGCGGTGCAACACAATGGAATCGTGATCGATACGTCGACGGTGTCTGCAGCCCAACTCATTGGCAACGCCGATCAGCTTCGGCGGGTGGTGCGGAACCTATTGTCCAACGCTGTTCGGCACGCCAACTCCCGCGTCATCGTCTCTCTGGTCGAGAACGAGGCCGGTGTGTTTCTCACGGTTGGTGATGATGGACCGGGTGTGCCAACCGCCGTGCGAGACAAGATTTTCGAGCGTTTCATTCGTTCCGAAGAAGCTCGGGATCGAGATTCGGGCGGAAGCGGGCTAGGACTGGCGATCTCGCGAACGATCGTCGAAGGCCACGGAGGTACGATAACTCTCGATCCGGGGAGCGGCAGCGGTGCCCGATTCTTTGTGCACCTGCCCTCTACCGTCGTCGGTTCCTGAAATTTCTCGTTCAGGTATTCAGATTCGATTCAGATGTAGTTGTCATACTCGGCGCATGACTACCCCAAGTGAATCCCAGAACATATCTGCCCTTCGCACCGGCGTTGCCGGCGCAGCCATCGGAGTTGCGGCTCTTGTCGGTGGGCTGGTTGTACTCCCAGCTGTAGCTGGTGCCCAGGATTCCGTTGAACCAGAAACCACTACGGAGGATGGAGCCACGCCAACCGAGCGCCCAAACGTGCTGGAGGAACTCACCGCCGAGGGCGTGATCACCCAGGAGCAGGCCGATGCCATCCGCGAACGGTTTGCGGCTCACCGGGCCGAGTTCGGGGGACGTCACGGTCACCGGGGCGCTGGTCTTCGGGAGGCCTCTGCAGCCGTAACCGAACTGCTGGGGCTCACCCCTGCTGAACTCCGTGAAGCGTTCGTAGCGGGGCAGACACTAGCCGAAGTCGCCGAGGCTCAGGGGGTCAGCACCGAGGTGTTGGTAGACACGATCGTCGCCGAAACCCAGGCTCTTGTAGATGAGAAACTCGCCGCTGGTGACATCACCGCCGAGCGAGCGGCCTCGATCCTGGATGGTCTCGAGGCCAAGGTCGAGGAACGAGTAACCGCCGAGCGCCCCATTCGCGAAGGTGGATTGCGGGGCCATCATCGTCGCCACCACCACGATGGCGCCAGCTCCGACGACGTTGATGCTTCGCTCCCCACTGCCTAGTGGTTCACAGACTTCGCGTTCGAACACCTGACTGAACACAACTCCGCTCCGGATCGAGAACGGACTCGTTCGCTTCTGGCGAACAAAATCGCTACCGACAACACTGGTGGTCACTATGACCACCATCGACCTCAGGAAGGTCCGGAGCGAGTACACGGCCAAGAAGACCCCGGAGATCGTGGAGATCCCGACCAGGCAATTCCTCATGATTGACGGGGCGGGAGACCCCAACACCGCCGACGAGTACCGGCACGCCATCGAGGCGCTTTATCCCTTGGCCTATGCCCTACGAGCTGAAGTCAAGACGGCGAGCGGCGACGCGTACGTCGTCATGCCGCTGGAGGGGTTGTGGTGGGCCGAAGACATGCGGGACTTCCATACCGACGACAAGTCGAACTGGCTGTGGACGGCCATGATCGGGCTTCCCGACGCCGTCACCTCGGCCATGGTCCAAGACACACTGCCCGCAGTCACCAAGAAAAAGCAGCTCGTGGCAGGGGACCGGGTGAGAGTGGCCCAATTTGCCGAAGGCAGGGCTGCCCAGGTCCTCCACATCGGCCCGTACGCCGCTGAGGCGCCGACCATAGAAGCACTTCACCAATTCATTGCTCGTACCGGCTACCAACTCAGTGGCAAGCACCACGAGATCTACCTGTCCGATCCCCGTAGAGCCGACCCGTGGAAACTTCGGACCATCATCCGTCAACCATTTTCGGATGCCTGACGCCGATGGGTAGATGAGTTGGGCGGTCAGCGGTGGGCGGTCAGCGGTGGGTGGTTGCCATCCGTGCAGACCAACTCACCCCGGGCGGTTAGAGGGCGGCCAGGGCGGCGTCGTAGTTGGGTTCGGTGGAGATCTCAGGAACGAGCTCGGTGTACTTCACGTTTCCATCCTCGCCTACCACCACGACGGCACGAGCACACAGTCCTTCGAGCGGGCCATCTACCATCTGGAGGCCGTAGCTCGCCGGGAAGTCCGGGCTGCGGAACGAGGATGCGGTGCTGACATTCTCGATGCCCTCCGCGCCGCAGAAACGTTTCTGGGCAAAGGGCAGGTCTGCGGAGATATTGAGCACCACCGTGTTTTCCAGGCCAGCCGCGCGAGAGTTGAACGTACGGACAGCGTTTGCACAGGTCGCCGTGTCGAGGCTCGGGAAGATACTCAGAACCACCTTCTTGCCGGCATGATCAGCCAGAGAGACAGGAGCCAGGTCGGTTCCGACGAGGGTGAAATCCGGAGCGGCCGAGCCGACGGCTGGGATATCTCCATTTGTGTTTACAGGTTTACCACCAAGGGTTACAGATGCCATGGTTCCATTTGTATCCGACCGATTACGGCTTGGCGCTTTTGCCTCGGACTCGGGGCATCTTCAGAAATGGCCACGGGTCCCCGCCCTCATCCATCGTGAGGACCACCAGGCTTGGGCCGTCGTGGTCTATGGCGGTCTGCAGGGCTGAACGGAACTCGCCCGGCGTTTTAGCCTCGGCCGAGGGCACCCCGAAGCTTTCCCCGAATTTCACGAAATCCGGATTGGTCAAGGTTGATGCGATCGTTCGGTCCGGCCCAAATTTATCGGTCTGCATCCGCTTGACGTTCAAATACGCACCGTTGTCATGCACCACGAGCGTCACGGGGATCTGATGTTGAACCGCAGTAGCCAGCTCGGTGGCCGTGAAGAGGAAACCGCCGTCACCGATGAGGCCAACCACTTTGCGATTCCCGGCTCCCACCTGCGCGCCGATTGCTTGAGCCGTGCCGGCCCCCAATGTTCCAGCCGGACCGGTGGTAAGGAAGGTTCGCGGGTGACGAAACTCGAACAAGATATGGGCGGCAAATCCAAGCTGTGTAACGTCTTCCACAACGATGCCGTCGTCGGGAAGGACGTCGCGGAGAACGGCGAGAACTTCTCGTTGCGGGTTCAGGACGCTGGTCTCTTGTTCGAATGTCCGGCGGAGGGCCGACAACTCCACGCTCCGATCCCGCCGAGCGGGAATGCTGCCGAGCGCATCGGTGATCGCGTCAATCCCCATGGCCGCGTCGGCGTGAAGCCCAACCGTACCGAGGTCGTGGCGATCCAACTCGTCGGCGTCGATGTTCACCTGGATGATCGTGAGATCGTCGTCAGTTCCCCAACCCCGAGGAAAGTCCAGCCGTGTCCCGATTCCGAGCGCCACATCGGCGGTTGCCCAGAGCTTGTATCCAACCGTGATCGGCACCCAGAGCGGGTGTCTCGCATCTATCACGCCGTGGCCCTGGCGTCGGGTGAACACTGGGGCTTGGATCGTCTCGGCGAGTTTGGTGATTTGGGGACCAGCATCAACGGCGCCGCCGCCAACAATGATCAGTGGCGACGAGGAAGCGGCGAGAATCCCGGCGATGGTCTCAACCTGTTCCGGATCTATGGACGGCACGGTGCGCCGGGGCGGATCGAGAACGCCGTCGGCTTCAGCGTTCCACAGATCAGCTGGCCATTCGATGGCGACTGGCCGAGCTTCGTTGGCCATCAGAGCGTCGATAGCTTCTTGCACGATTAGCGCAGCCGGTTCGGGCGATGTGATCGCCGCCGCGTGTTTGGTCACCTGCCGAAGAACCGCACCAGGATCCCGCAGGTCGTGCAGTGCACCGGTGAGCTTGCCGGCCTGGAATGTGGCGATCGCGCCAATGATGCCCAGCACCCTTCCGCCGGACCAGTAGGCACTGGTGAGGGCCGCAGTGGTGTTGAGCATCCCCGGGCCCGGCACCACACAAAACGCGGACGGTCGCCCGGTCACCTGGGAATACCCCATTGCCATATAGGCTGCGCCTTGTTCGTGGCGGGTCACTATGGGTCGGATGTCACGCGCGTCTACCAGCCGATCGAAGAAGTCATCGTTCTGGACCCCGGGAAGACAGAACAGCGTGTCGATCTCGAGTTTTCGGAGCGCATCGATAGCCAAATCCGCGAGCGAGGTCACCGCTGCAATCTAACCCGCGGTTCGGATCCTGACATTCTGGACTGCGGGGCGACGCTCAGCGGGCGAGGTTCGGAATGGGATGCGGCCCCAGCGCCACGCTGATGTTTTTGGTCTCGGTGTAGAACTCGAAGCTCCAATCGCCGCCATCGCGACCGATTCCCGAATTCTTGGCGCCGCCGAAGGGTGTTGGCAGATGCCGAACGTTCTGAGAGTTGACCCACACCATGCCGCAGTCAAGGGCGTCGCTGACCCGATGGGCTCTTCCAACGTCGTTGGTCCAGACATATCCGGCCAAGCCGTAGGGAATGTCGTTGGCTATCTTGACTGCGTCGGTTTCATCGCTGAATGGGATAGCGGTCAGCGCGGGACCGAAGATCTCTTCCTGAGCGATCGGCATGTCGTTGGTTGCCTCCGTGAAGAGCATGGGAGGCACGAAGTTCTCCGATGGGCGATCCACCATGTCGGTCCCATAGTGCACGGTTGCTCCGGCGGCCTTGGCGGCATCGATGTAGCTTCTGACCTTGTGGGTATGGCGGGGATGAACCAGCGGTCCGATCACCGCGTCGGGATCCAGTGGGTGCCCCACTGGGATGTCTTTGATTCGTGCGGCGATTCGGTTCGTGAATTCCTGATAGATCCGGTCCTGGATGAGGACTCGACTGGAGGAAGTACAGCGTTCACCGTTGAGGCTGTAGATCATGAAGGTGACAGCGTCGAGCGCCCGGTCGAGGTCGGCGTCGTCGAAAACGATCACCGGATTCTTGCCTCCCAATTCGAAGTGGACTCGTTTCAGGGTTGCCGCCCCTTGGGCTTGGATCGCCGAACCGGTGGAGGATTCTCCTACAAAGGCGATCGCCTTGATGGCGGGATGTTCGGTGAGAGACTTCCCGGCGGTGTGCCCGAGGCCGTGCACGACGTTGAGCACGCCGGGAGGGAGCCCGGCTTCCAGTGCGATCTCGGCCAGCAGATGTGCGGTGTAGGGACTCCACTCCGCCGGTTTGTGGACAACCGTGCATCCCGCTGCCAAGGCCGGAGCGATCTTCCACGTGCTCAACATGAAGGGTGTGTTCCAGGGTGTGATCACGCCAACGGGACCGATGGCCCGGCGGGTGGTGTAGTTGATGTGAGTTTCGGTGGGGAGGCTTCGACCATTGGCGACCGATGGCGCCATATCTGCGAAGTAGCGGAAGTTGGCAGCTCCTCGGATTGCTGCGGCACTCATGAAACGCATCGTTTGGCCAGTGTCCACACACTCCACCAGGGCAATCTGCCGGGCGCGGTCTGTGATGAGCGTGGCAAGGTTGTTGAGAAGCTGACGTCGTTTCTCTCCGCCTAATGCCTGCCACGGACCGAACGCTTCGGCTGCAGCTTCGGCGGCATCGGCAATGTCTGGCAGATCGCCCGACGCAACGTCGCCCAAGACGGATTGGTCGATGGGAGAATGGTTGAGGAACATCTCGCCCGAAACGCTTGGCTTGGACATTCCTCCGATCAGATGGCGGAGCGGTTCATCGGCGAAGCGCTGGAGGTGGGCGAGGGCCTCCTCGAGGTTTTCTTCGAAGGAATGGGAGCTGGCTGCCATCAGAGGTCTTCTTTCGTTTCGAGATGTGCACGAATCTGGTTTCGGTTGACCCGATGGGGATGGTCGATCTCCTGGACCTCGCCGCTGAGGGCGACGATCAGATTTGGAGCGTTCACCGCGAGGAAGTCCTCGGTTGTGTCGAGGAGCCGAGCGAGAAAGGTGTCTTTCGTTGCCGCATCGCGGCCGGGTCCGATCCGGGCGGTGATGGCCACGAAGCCATACCGAGGGTCCCCGTCGGCGATTCGATAGTGCTCTCTGGATTGGGCCCGAGTCCGTAGGCCGGCCACGGGTGGCAACTCGTGGGCCAACGCGGCGGCATGCACAGCGTCGACCAGTGCCTGGACGTCGCACTCGGCGTTGAGGTTGGCGGAGTGTTCGATCGTGATATGGGGCATTACTTCACACGTTAGACAACTTGTTTAACGTGTGCAACAATATGTTGGTGAAGCTGTTGTCGTACCATTTGTCGGCCGACCCGGGCCCTCGTTTCGGCATGCTGGATCAGGACAGCACGGGCGTGATCGATCTGGGCTCACGAACCTCGTTTCGATCCCTCGGCAACCTCGTGGAGGCAGGCGGAATCCACTCCGTTCGCGATCTCCAGACCGCTTCTGCCGACTACTTGATCGAGGACGTCGTTTTCGATCGCCTGCTCACCCGGCCCGGCAAGATCTTTTGTATCGGCGTGAACTATGGCGGCCGCAGCGCCGAATATGACGACGCCACCGACAAGTCCTATCCCAGCGTTTTTGTTCGATTTGCTGAGTCGTTCACCGGCCACGGGCAACCCCTGATTCGGCCACCAGAAAGCGACCAACTGGACTATGAGGGCGAGATTGTGGTGATTATCGGGAAACCGGGACGAAGGATTGACCCTGCCGATGCCCGCAGCCATATCGCCGGGGTGTCGTTGGGGAACGAGGGCACCATTCGAGACTGGGTTCGTCACGCAAAGTTCAACGTGACCCAGGGAAAGAACTGGCGCCACAGTGGATCCATGGGTCCATGGCTGGTACCCATCGAGGAGATTCCCCCGTTCGAGGATCTCACGATCGAGACGAGGGTCAACGGACAGGTACGTCAACACGATTCGCCGAGCACCATGAAATACCCGATTGAGTATCTGATTCACTACCTCTCCACGTTCTGCACGCTGGAGCCGGGAGATGTGATCTTCACCGGCACCCCCACTGGCGCCGGCGCCAGGATGAATCCACCGGTGTGGTTGTGTCCCGGCGACATTGTGGAGGTGGAAGTTCCCGAGATCGGCATCCTCCGCAACGGAGTGGCTGATGAATAGAGAACAGCAGATGCGAGGTTTCGATGAGTCTCTCCCCATGGCGCTGCTCCGGGCCCGGGAGTCCACCATGAGGCTGTTCCGGCCAATGCTTGCCGAGCACGACCTCACCGAGCAACAGTGGCGAGTGATCCGCGCCCTTGCCGCAAACGATCTTCCCATGGACGTTGGGGAAATCGCAGAAGCCACGTTCCTTCTGGGTCCCAGTCTCTCTCGGATTCTCGCCAACCTCACGGACCGGGGATTACTCATCCGCAATCCTGCGCCCCATGATCAGCGGCGGTCCGTGGTCCAGCTGAGCACCGCGGGTCATGACCTTTTCAGCGTGATCGCTCCCGATTCCGAGGAACGGTATGCCCAGCTGGAGGCCTCGTTCGGTGCTGATCGCTTGAGCGATCTGCTCGGTCTTTTGCGAGAGTTGGAAAAAAGTTGATCACCATGACCGAAGGCCAGATTTGCGCCGAAGCTGAAGCATTGGACAACGCCGAGCGGAGCCGCCAGCAGATGCGCCAGACCACCGAGGTCTATCCCGAGGCAACCATCGACGACGCGTATGCGATCCAAGCCCATTGGCAACAGCTTCGGCTGGATCGAGGCGAATTACTGATCGGTCACAAGATCGGGCTCACCTCGAGGGCCATGCAGACAGCAATGCAGATCACCACTCCGGACTCCGGTTTCATCACAGACGCAATGAACTACACCAGCAGCAGTGGCCCAGCAACGATCGAGGCCTACCACCACCTTGACCTCAAGCTCGAAGTGGAGTTGGCGTTCGTCCTCAACGCCCACCTGGATTCCGAGGAGGTTGAATTGTCGGACGTGATCGCCGCAACCGAGTACGTCATACCGGCGGTCGAGCTGATCGCGGCGAGGACGTATCGGGCGGACCCCGCCACCGGACGCCGGCGCACCGTGGTGGACACCATCGCCGACAATGCTGCCAACGCAGGGATCATCACCGGGGGACTTGCGGTAGGACCAGAGGAGGTCGATCTTCGCTGGGTGGGTGCGCTGCTCGAACGAAACGGTGAGATCGAAGAAACTGGTCTGGCGGCCGCAGTCCTCAACCATCCTGCCAACGGGATTGTCTGGCTCGCTCGCCGCTATGCGCAACAGGGCATGGTTCTGAATGCGGGCGACATCGTTCTAGCCGGATCGTTCACGCGTCCGGTGGACTGCCGGGCCGGCGATTCATTCCGAGTCGATTACGGGCCGCTTGGCCTGCTGGAGGTCGAGGTCATATGAGTCTCTACTACGTACAGAAGTTCCTCTACGAATTGAATCGCAACGACGCCACCCAGGTGGCCTACGCCGCAGACCCTCACGGCACGGTCGAACAATTCGGGCTCGCGGCGGGCGTCCAGAATCTCTCCTCGCAAGAACAACAAGCTCTCACCGAGCCAGATATCGGTCTCCTCTACCACCTGGGGGTCAACGGCCAAATCTTGATGCACTTCGCCGCGTTTCATGGAATCGCATGGGCCGACTATTTGGAGCGCATGCGAGAAGGAATTCGCACCCATGGACCCGTTCGAGAAGGCGTGTACGCCATGACCACGCAGGTCGGACCCGCAACTCAACAAGGAGACCACTGATGACTCTCGTATTCGCCGGAGTCTGCAGCCACGCCCCCGGCATCACCGGTCGAGCCGACTTGGCGGACCCCCAACTGAAAGAAGGGCTGTACCTGGCTTTCGATGAGCTGCGGGCTCGTTTGGAGGAATCGCGCCCCGACGCCATCGTGGTTGTCGCAGCGGAGCACTTTGCCAACTTCTTCATGAACAACATGCCCGCATTCGCAGTGGGCATGGCCGACCATTATTCCGGACCAATCGAGGACCCGGACTGGTTGAAGATTCCGAAGTTCACTGCCCCCGGCAACCGGAATCTTTCGCAACGGATGATCCAAGAAATCATGCAGACCGTCGATGTGGCCTACGCCGAAGAATGGCTTTTTGATCACGGCATCGCAGTCCCGCTCAACTTCCTGACCCCCAAGTTCGATCTGCCGGTGATTCCGGTAAACGTGAATTGCCAGGGACCGCCGTTGGCCCCGCTGCATCGCTCGTGGGCATTCGGCGAAGCGATCCGCCGTGCCGCCGACTCGGTCCCCGAGCGGATCGCGGTTGTGGGTACCGGCGGCATATCGCACTGGCCGGCCACCCCCGATTCGGGGAAGATCAACGAAACGTGGGATCGAGACTTTCTCGACCGTTGGTGTCGAAATGATCGAGCTCAATTGCTCGACTACGACGATCTGACCGTCTATACCGAGGCCGGTCAAGGCGGCTTCGAAATTCGAACTTTCCTCGCAGTGGCCGCGGCCGCGAAAGGCGCACCGGGAACAGTGCATTACTATCAGCCGATCCCGATATTTGCTGTTGGATGTACCACGGCCACCTACGACCTCGACCCAAATCTCTGATCGGTGATACCTCAGGGGTCCCGGCCTCGCGGCCGATACTGCCCTGGTGTGGCAAAATGATCAAGTGAGCGGCGCCGCAAGAGAACCCGGGTCGGGGGAATCGGGCGGCGGTGTGTACGTGGCGTGGAACGGTCGCGAGTACCCGCTTCCGCCACCCGCGGGATGGGAGCGCCGCTCCGATGGTCGGTACTGGCCGGTGGACAGCGGCGGCTCCAACCTCCCACCCAGCGGTTTCGGCCCCCAGCACGGTGGTCCCGGACTGCTGTATGCCCCACCAGACACCTTGCCCCCTCCGTCGGCAGCCGATCGTATGGGGAGCCGGCCTTTGCGGCGTCGCGGCATAGCGGCGCTGGCCACAGGTGCCTTTGCCCTCTTCGCATCCTTACAACTGATCAGCATGGACATCCTCGGCTTCACCGTTGAACAACAGGATTTCGTTGGCAACGGTGATGATGGGAACCTGCCGGACTTCGCCCCCGTTGGTGAAGAACGCGAGCTCAGCCCAGACACGATTGCCGAACTGATCGAGATCACATCGTGCAGCAATGACGGAACCGGCGCTCACGTAGAGGGCACGGTCACCAACCCCCTTGAAGCTCCCCGGGGTTACTCGATCACCATTCAGTTTCGAGTCGACGGGGACCGGCAACTCGACGGGTTTGCCGAAGTCGATGTGCCACCAGGAGTGGCGATACCATTCTCCGCAGTCAGCGCATCACCATCGGTCGATGGTCCGGCGGAATGTTCGATAGGCACTGTGATCCGTTTCATACCCGAATAGGTCAAATTACCCGAGGATCGACCCCGGAATGGCTCGATACTCGTCCGCCATGTGCCGCCTGAAAGATCTATTTCGTGCTGTCCTTGCGGCAGCAATCCTCGCTGTCGCCCTGATCGGTTTTGTTCCTCCCGCCTCTGCCGCTGGCTCCGCCGCTCCTCGTTTCGAAGCTCAGACCATGGGCGACGCCCACGTCGATCAGGCCGCTCGTCTGTATCGCACCATCCTGGTCCGCGAGGCCGACGCCACCGGCGCCCGGTATTGGGGCGGACTGCTGGCTGACGGGTATGCCGTGGAGCGGATCGCCCAACTCATGCTGGAAACCCCCGAGTACATCGCCCGGGCGAGCGGAGACCACATTCTCGATGCCTATCAAGGGGCGCTCGGTCGCCAGCCGCAAGAGGCCGGCTACAACTTCTGGGCTCAGTTCGAGAACCCCACCGCGGTGATCATCGCCATCTCCGATTCGGCGGAGCACCAACAGCTCACCGATACCGAACCTCCGCCCGAGCGGACCCCGCGGGCCCACCCCCTCGGTTACGTTGACACCGGTAACGGCGTTTTCGTGCCACCGATCCTGTTGGAGATCCGCTGGTGTGAGTCACGCGACGATTACACCGCCGCCAACACCCGTTCCTCGGCTCGAGGCGCGTATCAGTTCCTCACCGGGTCTTGGGCGGCCTATGGCCATGCGGCTCGCTACGGCGTTGGCCAAGCCCATTTGGCCACTCCGGCGCAGCAGGATGAAGCGGCGCTTCTCACTTGGCAGGAATCCGGCACCCGCCCCTGGAATGCCAGCCGTCACTGCTGGGGCTAGCAAGCAGTCGTGTCATGACGAAGCGTTAGCGTTCTCTTTCGGTTGTGGCGATGTCCCAACGCCGGGCCGTGACTCGTTCTCGGAGCTAGGTAGTGGGGCGAGCGGGTTGAGCCCGAGTTCAGCCTCGAGCCGAGAGATCCGCTCGACAAGCGATGCCACGGTGGCCTCCAATTCGGCCAGGCGGTCGGTGCGAGAAAGGGACGCAGATGCCGTGGATCCTGACCGCGCATCGCTGAGCACATCTGCGTCGACCGGCCCGCCGAAGAGATGCATGTAACGGTCTTGGCTTTGACCGGGACCACGGCCAAGATCCACAACCAACGGTTCTTCCAATTGGGCAAGGTCTCGTAGTACCTGTTCCACTGCGTCAACGGAAGAGAACCCAACGTACCGCTCGGTTCGAGTCCGAATCTCACCTGGCGTCTGAGGTCCCCTTAGGAGCATGATCGCTAGCGCCGCAAGCTGATGCTCATCGAAGTGGAACGTCTCGTCGAGAATGTGCTTGTGCTTATCTGTCCGTCCGGAGGAGATGGTGCGGCAGAGCTTCTGGGCCCGAAGTTCCATCATGGCCGCGACGATCTCACGTTCGGTGTAGCTGGTGACCGGGTCACGATTGGTCTTCTGGTTGCAGGCGTTGACCAGAGCGTTCGTGCTCAGCGGATAATGCTCCGGTGTCGTTGCTCGCTTTTCGATTAAGCACCCGAGCACACGGACTTCAACAGGGGAGAGTTCCATCGCTTGAACATAGCCCCGCCGATAAATGCCGACTGGCGCTCACCGCCAAATCTGCGTCTGTTCCTGTCCACGAGGCCATCACGCCCTACTGTGTTACGCAGTCGTCTAATTTGAAGGAACTCCGAGATGTCTGACCAGAATGCAACACCCCCCGGTTGGTACTATGCCGCCGGTGATCCCCCCGGCACCCAGCGCTACTGGGATGGCGCCACCTGGCAGGGCGGTCCACAACCCGTAGCCGCCGCCGGCGCTGGCGTTGGTAGCGCGGTTGGCCCGCAGCTGGCTGATCCCGGCAAGCGAATCATCGCTCGAATCATCGACTTCTTCGTCATCCTCATCCCGGTCATCATTGCGATCGTCGTTTTCGGACAAGGCCTCGCGGGCAGCATCGTCACCTTCTTGATCGGTGCCGGTTACGAGATCTATCTGCTGGGGACAAAGGGCTACACGGTCGGCAAAGGAATTCAGAACGTCAAGGTCGTGAACGCGGACTTCAGCGACATCAACATGGAGACGGCCGCAAAGCGCTACGCCATTCAGCTGGTCCAAGTCATTCCTGGCGTCGGGCAGCTCCTCGCGGTGGTGCTCTTCATCGCCAACCTTGTCCTGCTCTTCACCGATTCTGAGCGCCAGGTGGTCTGGGACAAGATCGCTCAGACCAAGGTGATCAACAACTAGCCACCATCAATGACCGCTTCCACCCCCACACCGCCCGGCTGGTATCACGCGGCCGGTGATCCTCCAGGTACCCAGCGTTATTGGGATGGGGCTACCTGGCAAGGCGGTCCACAGCCGGTAGGTCCTACTAGCGCCCCCGGATCGCTCATGTCTGGCGCTCTCGCCGACCCCGGGAAGCGGATCGCGGCGCGGTTCATCGATCTCATTCTTTGGGCCGTGATGACCTCCGCCGTGAGTTCTATCAGCGGAATTGGACTCCTGGGAATACGCTCCGGCGCAGCCATTGGTTTGTCTCTGCTGAGCGGACTGCTGGGCGTGGCCGCGGTCATGATCTATGAGACGCTCATGGTCAGCTCACGGGGCCAAACCATTGGCAAGGCGGCGCTGGGCGTCAAGGTGGTGCGGGTGGATGGCCAGCCGATCGAGCGGGCGGATGCGTTCAAACGCATCGCCCTCTTCGGGGTGTACGCCGTTCCCTTCCTGGGGTTTCTCGTGGCGGGCGTCATGGGTGTGACATCGCTGGTCATGATCTTCAGCGATCAACGCCGCCAAGCCCTTTGGGACAAGCTTGCCGAAACGATTGTGGTAGAGGCCTAGGCGGCGTTGTCCCTGCGGGTCTTCGGCGCTATGTCAGCTGGGAACATGATTGCTGTCCCTCCGGGGGGCGTTCGCCGGCACGCAGCCTCGCCTACTCGGCGCAGCAACAGGTGCGTTGGTGGTTGAGGGCTTGACTGCGTAGGTTGCGTCGCTTCGCCTGTGCCGCCCGGAGGGATGTGGCCCGTTGAGTAGTGAAGTGACCAGTTAGCGAGGATCTGTTGTAGGCCGGGCAGGCGAAGCCTGCGTGGCGTCTGAACGGCCCCCGGAGGGACCATAGAGCCGCTAGCCCACGATTTGGCGGCCGATGATTTCTTTCATGATTTCGTTCGTTCCACCGTAGATTTTTTGGACGCGAGCATCGCGCCATGCTCGGGCGATGGGATACTCCTCCATATAGCCATAGCCACCGTGGAGCTGTAGGCAGCGGTCCATCACCGAACACTCCAAATCAGTGGTCCACCACTTGGCTTGGGCGGCGTCTTCGGCAGTGAGTTCGCCCTTCATGTAGGCCTTGGTCTGGGCATCCAGAAACACCTGGGCGATGTCCAACTCGGTCTTCATCTCGGCCAGCTCGAACTTGGTGTTTTGGAACGCTCCGATTGGCTGGCCGAAAGCAGTCCGTTCTTTGACGTAATCGACGGTCCACTCAAAGGCGGTTCGGGCATGGTGCACCGCACTGATCGACAAGCTCAACCGTTCGCGAGGGAGGTTGCGCACCAGACCGAAGAAACCTTCCCCCTCGTTGCCCAGAAGGTTCTGGGCCGGCACTCGCACGTCGCTGAAGAACATCTCTGCGGTGTCTTGGGCGTGCATTCCGATCTTGTCCAGGTTCCGACCGCGGCTGAAGCCCGGCATGCCTTCCTCCACCACCAGAAGGCTGATTCCCCGATGTTTCAAGGAGGGATCGGTCTTCGCCGCCACAACTACGAGCGAAGCGTTGATACCGTTGGTGATGAACGTCTTCGAACCGTTCAGAACGTAGGTGTCGCCGTCTCGGATCGCACTGGTGGCGATCCCGGCGAGATCGGAGCCGGTTCCTGGTTCGGTCATGGCGATCGCCGCCATGTTGTCGCCCGAACAGATTCCTGGCAGCCACCGAGCCTTCTGGTCGTCAGTGGTCATGTCCATGAAATAGGGGAGGCAAATGTCGTTGTGCAACGTGATGCACATGCCGCTGGCCATTACGCCCGCTCGCTGCACCTCTTCGTTGAGCACCACGTTGAACCGCCAGTCGTTTACACCGCCCCCGCCGTACTCCTCGTCCACTTCGATTCCGAGGAATCCCAGCGAGCCCGCTTTGCGGAACATGGCGGTGTCGACGATTCCAGCGGTCTCCCATGAATCGGCGTGAGGAACGATTTCGGATTCGATGAACGCCCGTGCGCTCATACGGAACTGCTCGTGCTCATCGTCGAAGAGATCGCGCTTCAGCATGGTCAAACACTACCCACCACGGTCCGCCGGTAGGTAGTTCGAGCCCGTACCATCAACAGGGTTATGACCACACCCAAGCCCCCGGTCAGCGAATTAGACGCTTCGGTGCAGCGATTGCCTGGCGGCACCGTGGCTGTGGTGATCGCGGGAGGCGTGAGTCCAACCCGTAATCAAGTGGACTGGGCGATTGGTCGTGCCGATTCGGCATGTGTCATCGCGGCCGACAGCGGTGCCGATCACGCCCGGGAACTCGGCTTGACCGTTGACGTTGCCGTAGGTGATTTCGACTCGGTATCGGATGCAACTCAAGCCTGGCTGCACACCAGTGGAACACGGTTGGACGCCCATCCCGAAACGAAAGACTTCAGCGATCTGGAACTTGCCTTGGAATTGGCGGCCGAGACAGCGCCGGATCGCATCGTTGCCCTCGGACTCAGTGGTGGGCGCGCGGACCACGAGTTCATCAATCTGACCGTCCTCGCCAGCGACCGGTGGGCCAACAAGAATGTCCTTGGCATTTCCGACGACACCCTCGTAACAGTGGTCCGCTCGAAATACGTCGCCATCGGCGAACCCGGTGCGGTTCTTTCGGTAGTGGCGGTGGCTGGACCCGCTCGACTCACCACCGACGGCCTTGTATTTGGCCTCGAGGATGAAGAAATCTCCCCTACGAGTTCAAGAGGGCTGAGCAATGCATTCAAAGGTTCGCACGCAACGATCACGGTGAGCGAGGGGACGGCCTTGGTGTTCCAACCTGCCGCCGGAGCCTACCTCTGGGATGCGCAGCCGTGAAGTCTCGCTCCACAAGCGATGGCCAACCCCGCCGGGGATGGTTTCAGCGATTCCTCATCCTCGTCAACGTTTCGGCGATCCTTACTGCCCTGGCGGGCGCCTACATCATCAACAACAGCTATGGCCGAATCGAGTCCATTGAACGAGTTGCGTTGGGGGGATCGCTAACCCCTGCCGCGGGAAGCTCGCGCCCGGGGGAGCGCGTAATCAACGTTCTCCTGGTTGGCTCAGATTCTGCGGCAACGCTTGATGATGATGACCCCATCGGTCTCGAACGCCAAGGCGAGCGGAATGGTGATGTCATTATCGTCGCTCACATCGACGAGCGAGACAGCTCGGCGGCGCTGGTCTCGATTCCTCGTGACCTGTGGGTTCCGATTGCCGGGAGGGACCGGGAAGCCAAGATCAATAGTGCGTTTGCGGTAGGCGGCCCGGCCATGCTCATCGAGACCATCGAGCAGAACTTCGGAATCCCGATCAACCACTACGTGAACGTGGACTTCGCGGGATTCCAGGGTTTGGTGGATGCATTGGGCGAAGTAAGCGTCTGGTTCGACCAGCCCGCCCGTGATTGGAACACACGAACCAACACCAGCCAAACCGGCTTCCAAATGCTCGAGGCGGGCTGCCAACCGCTCGATGGCCCTACAGCGCTGGCCTATGTTCGGTCCCGCTACTACCAAACCCTCGATGACGACGGCGTCTGGGTGTCCGAGCAGGCCAGCGACCTCAATCGTATTCGTCGGCAGCAGGACTTTCTCAAACAGGTGGCCGCGAAGGCCATCAACTCTGGCTCCCGCAACCCGTTCGTCTTCGACGGTCTCATCGATGCGGCAATCGAACACGTAACCCTGGACCAGGATCTGTCGCCGTCTCTGCTGCTTGATCTCGGCGGGGCGTTTCGACAGTTCGACTCCAACAATCTCCAGGCCTACAGCCTGCCAGCCGAATTTGGCTGGGTGGGTTCTTCCAGTGTCCTGTTCTTGAATCCGGACCAGGCCGAACCAATTCTGGAGCTTTTTCGGGGTGCTCGACCGACCGACCCTCGAACCGTACGTGTAGAGATGGTCCACACCTCAGGGACCGGGGAAGCAGCAGATGCGCTCGCCAGATCCTTCCTGATCAGGGGATTCGGTGATATTCGGGTAAGTCCAGCTCCACTTCTCCATTCCGGAATCGAGGTCCGCTACGGTCCAAACGAGGCCAGCGTGGCCCAGGTGGTAGCGGACCAGATCGCCGAGCCTGTTCGGCTTGTCGAGGTGGGTGGGCTTCCGCCACGGTCGGTCGTGGTGGCTTTCGGACAACCGGTCGCCCCAGACGAGGCGACCGTGAGCGAAACAGCAACGGATGACCTCACCGATGCGGTGCCTGCTGACGGTAGTAAGACCGACGCAAACGCTCCAGGTGAGGAACCTGCCGCCGTAAGTCAGGATTCAGGGTTTAGTGCCGCAAGTTGCGGCCGATAAAAACCCTACGGGCGCGCAGTGGCCACGGACCGCTGTGAAAACAGGTAAGTCCACCCACATCAGCCCCCGTGCCTGACATAGCTAGTCTAAACGCTGGTGGGAACCTGACTTGAGGTGAGTGAACGTGGCAAGAATTGCCGTAATTGGAACTGGGTACGTAGGTCTTACGACCGGTGCGTGTTTTGCCCACCTGGGCCACGACGTCATTTGTGCAGACATTGATGCGGACAAGATCGAACGGTTGAAGCGGGGGGAAATTCCCATCGTCGAAGAAGGACTCGGCCGAATTGTCAGCGAAGCGCTTGCAGCAGGCAAGATCAAGTTTGTCGTGGGTGCGGTGAACGCCAGCTCGTACGCCGAGTTCCACTATCTGTGTGTGCCAACCCCCCAAGGTGAGGACGGCTCAGCTGACCTTCACTATCTCGAGGCGGCGGCCGAGGAGATCGGACCGTGCCTTCCCACCGATTCGGTGGTGGTTAACAAGTCCACTGTTCCGGTGGGGTCCACCGAAGTCGTTGCCATGCATCTCAAGCGTTCGGATGTTCAGGTGGTCTCCAACCCTGAGTTCCTCCGCGAAGGGACTGCAGTAAAGGACTTCCTCAACCCCGACCGTGTGGTCATCGGGGCCAGCGACCAAAAGGCCGCCATTCGAGTTGCGGCGCTGTACTCGCGGGTGCGGGCGCCCATCATGGTGACTGACCCGGTCTCAGCGGAGACCATCAAGTACGCCAGCAACGCATTCCTCGCCACCAAGCTGAGCTTCGTCAACGCAATCGCCAACCTGTGCGAGCATGTGGGTGCCGACGTAAACGACGTGACATTGGGGATGGGCTACGACACCAGGATTGGCAAGGATTTCCTGCGCCCGGGACCTGGATGGGGTGGAAGTTGTTTTCCCAAGGACGTTGCTGCGCTGGCAAAAATCGCCGAAGACTACGGCTACGACTTCACTCTCTTGCGTGAAGTTCTGGCCGTAAACAACGCCCAGTTCGATCGGACCGCCCAGAAGGTTCTCCAGGCTCTTGGTGAGGATCTCAGCGAGAAGAAGGTGGCCGCCTGGGGTCTCTCGTTCAAAGCCGGCACCGATGACCTTCGTGAGTCTCCTGCTGTTGAAGTGCTGCAACGAGTGAGTGGCGCGGGAGCCCAGATCACCGCATATGACCCTGCAGTACCCAATGGCGTCAAGGAATTGCCACTGGTCGAAGTGGTTTCCGATCCCCTGATCGCCGCCAAGGACGCCGATGTTCTCGTGGTGCTCACCGAATGGCCGGAGTTCAAGTTTGTCGATTTCGATCAGTTGGCCGAACAGATGAGAGGCCGAGTCATCATCGATGCCCGAAATCTGCTGGATCGTTCGGTACTGCTTCGCCGTGGTTTCACCGTTATCGGTATCGGTCGCTGAACCCGTGGCCCGCATTGTCGTAACCGGAGGCGCCGGCTTCCTCGGCTCCAACCTTGTTCGAGCGCTTCTCGATCGGGGCGACGAGGTCGTCGTCTTGGACAACCTTTTAACCGGTTCCGAATCCAATATCGAAGAGCTTTTCAGCCACCAGCACTTTACGTTCAAAAAGCATGACGTCTCCAACCACATCTGGGTGCCCGGCCCGGTCGATGCCGTCATGCACCTGGCCTCTCCTGCATCTCCGGTTGACTTCGAGCGCATCCCGATTCAGATTCTCGAAGTTGGTTCACTCGGTACACTCAACTGTCTCGGTCTGGCCCGCGAAAAGGGTGCCAAGTTCTTCCTCAACTCCACCAGCGAGGTGTATGGAGATCCACTGGTTCACCCCCAGCCCGAGACCTACTGGGGAAACGTGAACCCCAATGGGCCCCGCAGCGTGTATGACGAAGCGAAGCGATTTGCCGAGGCTCTCACACTGGCCTACCACCGTCATCATGGCGTCGATGTTCGCATCGTGCGGACGTTCAATACCTACGGGCCGTTGATGCGTCCCGACGACGGGCGCGTAGTGAGCAACTTCATCACCCAGGCGCTGCGCGGTGAACCGTTGACCGTGTATGGCGACGGCACCCAGACCCGTAGCTTTTGCTACGTAACCGATCAGATCGATGGCCAGTTGGCGCTGCTCGACTCCGATTATGTTCTGCCGGTCAACATCGGGAACGACAAGGAGTTCACCATGCTGGAATTGGCCGAACACGTAGTGGCCATAACCAACTCCTCCGGCGGGGTGGTGCACGAGCCGTTGCCCAAGGATGACCCGATGCAGCGTCGTCCCGATCTCGACGTTGCCAATCGCGAACTCGGCTGGTCCCCGAAGGTCCCTCTTCGGGAAGGCTTGGAAAAAACGACCGCCTACTTCGCCACCGTCCTCGGCCTGTAACGGCGGGCTTTCCCGCGGCGGGACGGCAGTGTAATAGGGTGGGAGCCAATGAGGGTCGCCGTCATTGTTGAGCAGTTCTGGCACCCGGTCCCCGGTGGAACGGGCCGGGCCACTCACAAGACCATCAGGGCACTTCAGCGAGCGGGTGGTGTGGAGTTGGTTGGTATAGCGGCCCGGCATGGAGACCAGGGAAGCGGCCCCGATGCTGACAGCCACGATCTTACGATCCCAGTTGTGCAGAGCCGGCTGCCTCGCCCATTGCTCTATGAGGGCTGGTTGCGCCTGGGACGGCCCCGGACAACCCGGCTGGCGGAACCTCTCGATGTCGTGTGGGCGTCGGCCATGGTCCCCCCACCAGCTTCGTCAGTGCCGATGGTCTCCACCGTGCATGATCTCGAATTCTTGGACCATCCCGAATGGAACTCGGCCCGAGGTCGAACGTTCTTTCCGCGGGCTTTCGCCGCCACCATGAAGAGATCGCAGATCATCGTGACCCCATCGCAACACGTTGCTGATCGTTGCGTTCGGGCCGGTATTCCGGCGGACCGACTCCGCGTTGTTCCGTGGGGGGTATCGAAGTCTCGGGTGCACCGGAGGGAGGTGGACGAGGTCCGTGCCAACTATGACCTGCCGGATCGGTTCGTCTTGTGGGTGGGGACGCTAGAACCCCGCAAGAACCTCGCCGGATTAGTTCAGGCGATGGCCACCGTTGATGCGCCGCTCGTTGTAGTTGGCCCAGACGGCTGGGCCTCCGACGGTACAGACATTCTCCGTCCACTCGGCGACCGCTGCCACAGGCTTGGGCGAGTCTCGGATAGAGATCTGCACCTCCTGTATGCGGCTGCGAGCGTTTTCGCCTTTCCCTCCCACGCAGAAGGCTTCGGACTGCCGGTGCTCGAGGCGATGGCGCAGGGCACACCGGTGGTCACGTCGTCGGGAACCGCTACGGCTGAGGCGGCCGGCGGTGCTGCGCTCTTGGTGAATCCGGCCGACCCTGAAGCGATCGCAGCCGCCCTCAACGAGGTTCTGCAAAAGACATCGTTGGCCGAGGAACTACGGGTGAAGGGATTGGCGAGGGCAAGCGAGATGTCTTGGGACCGAACGGCGGTCGGATACCTCGAAGCTTTTCGTTCCGCTCACAATCGAAGGGGCTCCAGGGATTGATGGAGTCCATTGGAATCAACCTGTTATGGCTTGAACCCGGGGTTGTTGGCGGAAGCGAGAATTACACACTAAGTCTGCTTCGGGCAGTTCATGACCTGGATCCACTGGACCTGGAACTGGTGGTGTATGGCCCGCGGTCCATTTTGGATCACCACCCCGATATCGGGCATCGGTTCGAGTTTGTGGTGGCGCCCAACCTGCCTGCCAAACGATTGGGTCGCGTTGCGGCCGAACATACCTGGCTGTCCCGGCATACCGGTCGTCACAACCTGATGCACTATGCCGGTGGGGTACTTCCAAAAGGTGCTCCGGCGCAATCGATCCTTACGATCCTCGATCTCCAACCCCTCGACATGCCGCAGAACTTTGGCCGGATGAAACGCAGTTGGCTCGGCCAGATGATTCCGCGTTCGGTCGATGACGCCAAGCTCATCACCGTCCCCAGCATGTTCACGGCTCAACGTTTGGAAGAGCTCCTCGGTGTGCCCCAGGAGGTGATCCGTGTGGTGCCGTTCGGGGTTCGGGCAGCGTCCACAGTCCAAACTCCCATCGGGGAGAAGCCGGTTGTCCTGTATCCGGCCATCGCCTACGCCCACAAGCGGCATTGCGACCTGATCGATGCCTTTGTAAAGGTGCGGGCGGCCGTACCGGATGCTCGACTGGTCTTGACCGGAGGACCCGGCCCGCTGACCGACACCGTTCAAGAGCAGATCGTTTCGTGCGGTCTTGGGGAGTTTGTGGAGATCACCGGCTGGGTTTCAGAACCGGAAATGCAGGAGTGGTACAGCAACGCCGCGGTGCTGGCGTTTCCCTCCGAATACGAGGGGTTCGGTTTGCCTGTTTTGGAGGCCATGAACCACAGCACTCCGGTTGTTGTTGCGGACGCTGGTTCGTTGCCCGAGATCGCTGGTCCCGCGGCCACGGTAGTTCCGGTGCGGGACCCGGACGCTCTGGCTCGCGCGATCGTTGGCATCCTCATCAACGGTGAGAAAGCCGCGTCGATGGCAGTCGACGGTGCTGCCTGGGCATCCCGCTTTACTTGGAGGAGGGCAGGGGAGGCGCTGATTTCCGCCTATCGTGACGCCCTTGTCTGAAGACCTTCCGCCGTTTCGAATCCTCGTTCTGTGCCCCCACTTCGATCCGGACCTTCATGCGGCCACGGGTGAAGTGATGACCCGCCTTGTGGATTCCTTGGCAGCTCAGGGTCACACGATCGATGTGGTCACATCACTCCCGTGGTATCGAGATCACAGTGTGGAACAGGGCTGGCGAGGTCGGCCGGTCAGGGCCGAGTCCACCAGCTTCGGTTCGATCACCCGAGTCTGGCCATTTCCCACGGACAAGGGAAGCATCATCTCGCGCGGTCTCGCTTTCGTTGCCCAGACCGCGCTTTCCTTGGCAGTATCGGTCTTCAAGAAGTCGCCGGACGTTGTGATTGCAATGTCGCCACCGATCTTTTTCGGTAGTGCGGCCCGCATTTTGGCTCGCCGGTTCAGGGTGCCCTTCATATTCAATGTGCAGGACATCTTCCCTGACGTTGCTGTGGATTTGGGGATGTTGAGCAATTCTCAGGTCATCGCTGCGGCGAGACGACTGGAGCGGTCCCTCTATTCCAGTGCCGATGTTGTAACGGTTCTTTCCCAAGACCAGGCGGAGAACGTGCGGAGGAAACTGCCAACCGAGGTCGACCCCGACCAACGGGTTCGCATCATTCCCAACTTTGTAGATACGGTCCGGGTTCAGGTAGTGGATCGGCAGACCCAGTACCGAAGGGATCATGCGCTCGAGGACAAGACAGTTGTCATGTACTCAGGGAACGTGGGGTTCAGCCAGAGCTTCTCGCTGGTTCAAGCGGCCGCCCAGCACTTTCTGGATCGACCCGAGCTGGTGTTTGTGATCAATGGGGAGGGCGCCGCCAGAGCCGCAGTTGAAGAGTGGGCCGCCCCGCTTTCCAATGTTCTCGTTACCGACTTTGCGCCCCGGGAAGCGGTTTCCGACGTCCTCGGATCGGCCGACCTGCATCTCATTCTTCTCCGGAAGGGCCTCGCCAAGAGCAGCACCCCCAGCAAGCTCTACGGAATCATGGCGGCCGGCCGACCCGTACTGGCCTCGATCGATGTCGACAGCGATGCCGACCGGATCATCCGCTCCGCCGGAGCCGGCTTGGCTGTTCCTCCCGATGACCCCCATCGCTTCGTGGAGGCATTGGAAGCAATGGTGGCCAGCCCAGGGGAGTTGCGGGCCATGGGAGAACGAGCCCACGCCTATCTACGGCACCTGTACACACCTGACCAGCAGGCTGAGGCGTACGGACTACTGATAGCAGAACTGTGCTCGCGGTAGCCTGAAGGTTTCACTATCGTCCTAAGGGTCTCATAATGCGCGCAGTAGTACTGGTTGGCGGTTTTGGAACACGCCTTCGTCCCCTCACACTTTCCACCCCAAAGCAGATGTTGCCGGTCAACGGAGTCACCATGCTGGAGCGAGTGATCGCCAATCTGGGCCGACACGGCGTGACGGAGGTGGTGCTGGCCCTCGGCTATCTCCCCCAGGTGTTCCAGGAGGCGTATCCCACTGGAGAAATCGCCGGCGTGAAACTGCACTATGCCGTGGAGTCCGAGCCGCTCGACACTGGTGGGGCTATCGGGTTCGCGGCGCGTGAAGCGGGGTTCACCGATCAAACGTTCATCGCTCTCAATGGCGACGTGATCAACGATCTCAACGTTTCGCAGCTAGTGGACCAGCACAAGACCTTTGGAGGCGAGGGCACGATTCATCTCACTCCTGTGGAGGATCCGTCACGCTTTGGCGTGGTTCCGATCGATGCCGACGGTCGAGTGGAGGCCTTCATCGAAAAGCCCCCTGCGGGCGAGGCCCCGACGAACTGGATCAATGCCGGAACCTACGTGCTGGAACCGTCGGTCCTGGATCGCCTACCCGAGGGACAGAAGATCAGTCTCGAACGAGCCGTCTTCCCCGACATGGTGGCTGCCGGTCAACTATTCGCAGTTCAACAGGCGGGCTACTGGGTGGATGCCGGAACACCGGAAAGCTATCTCAAGGTGGCACTGGATCTCGTGAACGGCGTTCGGTCCTCTGAACCCGCCATAGCAGCCGATGCTCTCATCGCCGACGACGCCTCGGTCACCAACTCCATCGTTGGCTTTGGGGCCCAGGTGGAGTCGGGAGCGATCATCGACGGATCGATGATCCAAAGTGGGGCGCGGATCGGAAGCGGTGCCCGAGTAGTCAATTCGATCGTTGGCCCAAATGCGCTCATCGGGTCCGGTGCTGAACTGCTCGATCTCACCGTGGTCGGCGATTCGTTCACGGTCGAACCTGGTACCACCCACTTTGCGGAGAAACTCCCGGCCGAATAACAGGTCTGCCGTTTTGCAGTCTCGGGACCCATTTTGCATAGTTGGGGGCCCTTTTGCAGTTCCGGGGACCGTCAAGAACAATCGAAGGATGAACTTCGAGACGATCACCTACGGTGTTGCTGACAATGTTGCTTCTCTTCGGCTGAACAATCCCTCCGGGGCAAACGCCGTGACACCATTGTTCTCCTCCGAACTGCGAGCCGCGATGCTGGAGGCTCATGTAGACGACATGGTCCGGGCCGTATGCGTTACAGCCGAAGGGAAGGTGTTTTGCGCGGGCGGGGATTTGAAGTTGTTCGCCGGCGAGGGGGCGAACGTTGGCCGGGTGGCGTCGGACATGTTGACCGATTACCACGGTGCTCTGTATCGAATGAATGCGATGCCAAAACCGGTGGTTGCCGGCATCGGCGGCACGGCCGGCGGAGCGGGAATGTCACTCATGGCGGCCTTTGACCTCGTGGTCGCTTCGGAAAACGCAAAGTTCATCATGGCCTACACCAACGCCGGCGTGACGCCCGACGGCACCAGCACGTATTTTCTGGCCCGTCACGTTGGGGTTCGGCGGGCCCTTGATCTGGTTCTGAACAACAGGATGTTGACGGCCAGCGAAGCCGAGGAGTGGGGTTTGGTGAACCGGGTCGTTCCGCCCGGCGAAGCCGACGCAGCTGCGCTGGAGATGGCCAAGAAGCTGGCGGCCGGCCCCGGTTTCGCTCTCGGGCAGGCCAAGAAACTCGTGTACCAAGGTTTCGACTCGACGCTGCCCGAAGCCGGCGAGCGCGAAGCTGAGGTGTTCCTGGCGGCCAGCACTCATCCGGACGGGCTGGAGGGCATAGCCGCATTCGCTTCGAAGCGAGCGCCGGTATTCAACCAGGGTTAATATCGCCGGTATGGCTTCCGCCCCGCCCGACGTAGTCGGCGTTGCTGTGCCGGCCGATCACCACGGTCGGCGGTCCACATCTGCATTCGCCAAGACCGTGCTATCTGAAGCGATCGGTAATGCTGATCCCGCCGCGGCCGCCGCCGTCCGAGAGCAAGCTGATTGGCGAGCCAACTATCACCGGCACTTCGTGGCCGCGGCGGAAGCGGGGATCAGCAGTCCTGCGAACGCCAGGCAGATTGCCGAACGAGGTCTGGACACAGTCCATGACCTGGTCCGCTTCGTCCGTGATGATCGAGACGAGCCCCTGTCCCAGGTGCTCCGCGGCCGAGCAACCGGTCGACCATTCGACACCAAGGTCGTTGCCGCAACTGCGGGATCAGCGCCGCAGTACACCGTTCCGTACAAGGGGCTGAACTTGCGTGGAGCCGACCTCCGTCGGCAGTTGGAAACCTGGGTGGGGAGCGGCGTGATCGAGGTGAGCGCCGCCAGTGCGGTGGAGGAGGTTCTGGATTCCCCTGACTGGCTCGACCTCTCCGACATCACCGTCGTAGTCATGGGTGCCGGTGCCGAATTGGGACCATACCCCGCCCTCATGGGACTAGGGGCCACGGTGGCCGCTGTGGATCTCCCGCTTCCCGAAGTCTGGAAGCGGCTTAGCGCGCGATCGGGCCAACGAAGCAGACTCCTTTATCCCTCACGCCAGGGCGTGCCGGGGGCCGACCTTTGTGTGGATCTCCCCGAGGTTCGAGACTGGATCAATACGATCGAGGGACCGCTCGTACTCGGGGGCTATGCGTATGCCGACGGCGAAGCCCACCTCCGGGTCTCTGTTGCCCAGGACGCCATAATCGCAGATGCGATAGCTCGGCGGCCCGCGGGACATGTCAGCGTGGCCCATCTTCTCACCCCCACCGATGCTTACGCAGTGTCCGAGGCCACCGCCGAAGCATCCCGGCGGGCATGGGAGGAGCGTCCACTGCCGCTGCGGGCGGTGCAAGGAACACTCCGCAAGTTATCCGGGGATCGATTGTTCGAAGCGGCCATCACAGACTGGATCGATGGCAAGGACGGCTACCGGGCCGCCGTGTTCGACACGCTGGTCTCTCAGCAGGGACCAAACTACGCTCTGGCCAAACGCATTCAGGAGTGGCGAGCAGTGTCGGCGAGGGCCAACGGCATGCGGGTATCCGCCAACGTCAGCCCGTCCAGCACCACTCGATCGGTCACCAAGAACAAGGCGCTGGCGGCGGCCTACCGAGGCGCGGGAATGTTCAATATCGAAGTGTTCCAACCCAATACCACCAACGCGTTGATGGCTTTGCTGCTGATTCGGGACTTGCGGACTGTCACCGGTCCGGCCGACCCGCATGCAGAACTCACCAACCCGCTTCAGCTTTTCTCCGACGCCGCCTGTCACGGCGGCCTTTGGCGCAGCCCGTACAAAACTCGCACGGCCCTCCCGCTGGCGGCGGTGAAAGGCATGTTCACCAGGTCTGGTTAGGCCACCAGCTAGGTCATTCGGCCCAGATGGCTGAGTCTCAGCACCACCTCGCCGTTCTCGTTGGATTCCTCCAGATCTACGATCCCGGTCAACCGCCATTCGTCGTAACCCTCGGGATCGCTGATGATCTGGATTACTTCGCCCGAGTCGGCATTCCACTGCAACTTGTTGGCGGCACGGGCGTCGGCGTCAACCATCACGGTGTTGTGCTCATCCCAATAAGGCTGGAACAACTCGGCGGCATCGTCGAGCGGTAACGCATGGGGGCGGTAGAACGCCAGCTGTTCAACGTGTTTCCACATGCGATTACGAACCAGCACAGCGAATGCTTTGGTTTGGGTGAAGTCCACGCCTGGTGGGGGAGGAGCCGGGGCGGCCTCGGCCTCTTCGGGATTTCGAAGGCTTTCCCATTCATCGATGAGTGAGGAGTCCACCGTGCGAATTACCACCCCGAGCCAGTCGATGATCTCTTCGATCTCAGGGGTGCGTACGTCCATCGGCACGTTCTGGATGAGGCCCTTGTAGACATCGGACAGATACCGGAGAAGAACTCCTTCGCTTCGCTTCAGCCCATGGAAGTTGATGTACTCCACCACGGTCATCGCTTCGGTGAGCATCTCCCGTACCACACTCTTGGGTCTCGGATTGTTCTGCCCAACGTAGGGATGACGGAGCCGGAACTCATCGAAGTGTCGATAGATCGCCTCCCGATCCGGCTGTGGAGGCCGTACCTCAGCGAGGCGTTCCATCCGCTCTTCATATTCCACGCCCCGACTTTTCATGTCGGCCATCAGTTCGTCCTTGGCCTTGTTCAGCTGGGCGGCGATGATGACCCCAGGGTTCTCCTGGACCGCTTCCACAATTGTCAGGACCCGGAGGTGATGGGGTGAGCGAACTTTACTTTCGACTCCGCTCGCATCGTCGGCGCTAGGGGCACCTCCGGTCGCTTCGAGCTCGCCTGGCTCAATCAACGAAAGCGGATCAGTTACGCTGCTCCTTCCCTCCGCAGCGGGACTCGCTTCGTCAGTTCTTCCGGTGATGAGCACATCGGCATCCAAAGCCGGGAGGAACTCCGGTTCCTCGTCGCCGTCGGCGGGGAGGGCGTCGATGGCTTCAATGGCCCACAGGCTCAATGGTTGGTTCAGCGCAAAGTTTTCCTGAACGTCGAAGGTCACGCGAACCCGGCGACCCCGTTCGTCCGGTTCGTCAGGGAACTCCAGAAGGTCGGCGTCCCGCAGGGAACGGTAGATGCGGATGGCCTGGCGCTGATGACCACGTTTGCGTTTGTCGGTTTCGTGATTTTCCCTCAAGATGCGCTTCATGGCTCCGCAGCCGTCGCCGTCGCGGTCCAGTACGTTCAGCATCATCTGGTGGGTGACGTCGAAGCTGCTGGTGAGCGGTTCGGGCTCGCCGGTGACCATGCGGGTGAACGTGTCCTCGGTCCAGTGCGTGTAGCGACGATCGGGGGCTTGTTTCTTCTTGGGTTTCTTCTTGGAGTTACCACTGGACGCTTTTTCGTCGGCCTTGAGGTTCTCAACAACGTGGGGCGGTGCTTGGACCCAAACATGGCCCTCTGTATCGAAGCCACGGCGACCGGCCCGGCCGGCGATCTGTTTGAACTCACGGTTGGAGAGCAGCCGATTCCGGTCGCCGTCGTATTTACAGAGTTGGGTGAACAGGACTGTTCGGATCGGAACGTTGACGCCCACGCCCAGGGTATCGGTGCCGCAGATGATCTTCAGCAGGCCTTCCTGGGCCAGCTTCTCCACTAGCAGCCGATACTTGGGCAGTAGGCCAGCATGATGGACACCGATCCCGCCCATGATCCAGCGGCGCATGTCTTTGCCGATCGGCGTGTCGAACCGGAAGCCGCCGACGACGTCTTTGATCCGAGCTTTCTCTTCTTTGGTGAGCGGGTCCATGCTCAGGTAGCTCTGGGCCGCTTCGGTGGCTTCGCGTTGCGTGAAGTGGACGATGTAGATTGGCGCGCGATCGGACTCCAGCAACTCCAGCACCGATGCGTGGAGGGTGGTTCGCCGATATTCGAAGGTGAGCGGGACCGGCCGAGTAACCGACTTCACCGTGACGGCCGTTCGGTTGCTTCGCCGGGTCAATTCGTCTTCGAAAAACTTGGTAGGACCGAGCGTGGCACTCATCAGGCAGAACTGGGTTTGGGAGAGCTCCAGCAGGGGAACCTGCCACGCCCAGCCCCGCTGAGGATCGGCGTAGTAGTGGAACTCATCCACGACTGCTTGGTCGACGTTTGCTCGGCTGCCCTCTCGGAGTGCGATATTGGCCAGGATCTCTGCGGTGCAGCAGATGATCGGAGCATCCGGGTTGATGCTGGCGTCGCCGGTGACCATCCCGACGTTCTGCGCTCCGAAATCGTGGGAAAGGCTGAAGAACTTTTCGCTGACCAACGCCTTGATGGGGGCGGTGTAGTAACTGCGTTGGCCCCGTTTGAGCGATGCGTAATGCACGGCCGCTCCCACCAGGCTCTTGCCCGAGCCGGTTGGGGTGTTCAGGATCACATGGTTGCCGCTGTAGAGCTCCAGGATTGCTTCAAGCTGGTGGTCGTAGAGTTCGAGGCCCCGCTGCGTTGCGAATTCGGTGAACCCATCCAGTAGTTCGCCCTCATCCACGCGCTCAGGGTAGCGACATCGTTGGACGATGACCGGCCGTATGCCGTTCCCTTCCACTGTCATGGACTGACTCGGTGGGCGACCTCGTCAGTCTGATCTAGGGGCGGAAACGGTCGGTGGCCCGAATGAGGACATCGAGGTTGGCCGGCTCATCAAAGGAATGACCGGCATCGGGGCTGATGATGAGTTCCGCCTCGGGCCATGCCTGTTTGAGGTCCCAAGCATTCTGGATTGGGGTGATCACGTCGTAGCGGCCGTGGACAATCACTGCCGGAATATCCCTGATCCAATCAACATTGCGGAGCAATTGATCCTCGGATTCAAACCACCCGCCGTTGACGAAGTAGTGGCTCTCGATTCGCGCGAGTGAGACCGCAAGATGATGATCGGTGAAGGTCTCCACTAGATCCGGGCGGGGGAGTAGCGACAGCGTGGAGCCTTCCCAGGCAGACCACGCGGCGGCGGCAGCACTCACCACTGCCGGGTCGTCGCTGTTCAAGCGACGGTGGTAGGCGCTCAAGAGGTCGTCTTGCTCCTCGGGAGCGACATGATCACAGTAGGCCGCAAATAGGTCGGGGAAGATGGCGCTGGCTCCGCGTTGGTAGAACCATTGGATCTCCCACGGGCGAAGCAAGAAAATGCCCCGGAGGATGATCTCGGTGACCCGATCGGGGTAGGTCTGGCTGTATGCCAAAGCGAGCGTGCTTCCCCACGACCCGCCAAAGACCTGCCAACGATCGATTCCGAGGTCGTCACGAAGGCGTTCCATATCGGCCACGAGGTCCCACGTGGTGTTCTCCCGAAGTTCGGCGTGGGGGGTGGACCGCCCACAGCCCCGCTGGTCGAACACGATGATTCGGTACGCCGTGGGATCCCAGAGCCGACGATGTTTGGGATTGGAGCCGGCGCCGGGCCCGCCATGAAGGAAGACGGCCGGTTTCCCATCAGGATTCCCCGACTCCTCGAAGTAGATCGAGTGGAGGTCTGAAACGGCCAACATCCCGGTGTCGTACGGCTCGATCTCGGGGTAGAACGGTCGACGTTCACTCATACGCTCAGCATGACACAGCCCCGGTATGACCACCATGGGTCTATAACCCGTTGTCGGCGGGCCTTCTCTAGAAGCGGACGGTGGTCCGGAACGACTGGCGCTTCAGCTGGTCCCGTCGTTTGAGTCCACGGAAGAGGAGAAACGACCCGCCGAGGAGTAGGGCGCTCGGCCCAGCGGATTCTCCGCCCGCCAGGACGGCACCGGAAGCTGCAACGAGCGCACCGGCAACACTCATGAGGGTGGCCTTTCGGTTCTCGATCTTCCAATCGGAATTGAAACTCCTGCGAGCTTCCTCAACGATTTCGGTGGCCTGGGCAACAATGCCGGGGGCATCCGCAACGCCCATATCGTTGAGTTGTTCGATCATCCGGGCGGGCGTGACATCTTTCGCCAGGCGATTGGCGGCGACGGTTAGCGGATCGCTGGTGGTTTGTTGTGGGGTCTTGTGCGTGGTGATCATTTGTCGCCCATTCGGTTCGCTGTGTCGGTTCTCTAGTCTGCATTCCCATCGGTTGATTTGGGCGTCTTCTGCATATGCCATCGGCCACATCGATCCAGAGCGGTCGGCGGGACTGAGTCGTTGAGAATCCCTCCCTCACCAGGACAAACGTTCATCGGAAGCCTTGAAGCGGACCTCCTTTTGGGCTCCGGGGAGACTGTTCTTCTGGTATGGGCAGATGTGCATATGCGAGGTGCGGTTGCAGCCACCGATTGAGATGGGTCGCCCGGCGCTAGGCGGCGATCAACAGAATGACGTAGAGCGCCGTAATACCACCGGTGAAAGCTTGAGCCGTTTGCACCGGCGAGGTGCCCGGCTGGGCAACGGCGTAAGGCTTGAACTGTTCCAGCAGATAGGCCACCACCCCGGCGGCTGCAACGCTGGCGAATCCCCACAGCGATGTACTGATCATTGAAAAGACCATGAACGCCGCATACAGCAGAATGAAGGGTCCCCACCGTGACAAGTTCGCCAGCTGGCCCCTGGTGTACATGAAGTAGACCGTTGCTACACCCACCCCGGCGCCCGTGGAGCCGCCCAAAGCATGGGAGACGCCGGGTTCAAGGAGGATTGCGGCGCTCCCGGCCGCTCCGGCTGAGCTGGTAGCCACCAACAGGAACCACTTCGGGTCGATCGCTTCGAACGTCCTGCCGCCAAAGTAGAAAGCGGCTATCGTCACGGCCAAAGTGATCGGAGCATCGGTGAGGAACAGCCCTGTGAAGGCCCGCCAGATCTCGCCGTCCCGAATCCACCCGGTCGAAAAGGCCAGGAGTTCCCAGTTATCGCTGCGAAACCCCAACTCTCCAGCTCCAGAGAGCTGGGCAACGAATAGTGCTGCGACAATCCCCATGAAACCAAACGAAGCCCACATCGTGCCGGTCACTTGGCCGGGGCGAATGACCGCATTGCTTCCCGCCTTGGTGCACTGGGGGCAGTGGAAGCCCACGCTGGCGGTGCGCATACAGGCGCTGCAAATCGGCTCGTCGCAACGCTGACAGCCGGTTCCGGCCGGAGTCTTGGGGTGGAGATAACACACGGCGTTGTCAGCGACCATGAGACTACTATCGGCCGCTGCCGAGCGATCCTTCACCATTTCGGACCGCCGCCCGGGCATCGGGGCGCTCACCTTAGACTCAAGCGATGGCCAAGCGGATGGAGATCGTGGCGATCGAAGGGATTCCGGAGGTGAAGGCCGGTGACGACCTGGCTGGTCTGATCATCGACGCATGTACAGCCGAGTTCCCGCTCGAGGCTGGCGATGTGCTGATAGTCAGCCAGAAGGTTGTGAGCAAGGCGGAGAACCGTCTGGTCCATGTTGATCCGGACGATCCGCTCAGCCACAAACCATTGGTGCTCGCTGAAGCCAAGCGGGTGTTGCGGCGGCGAGGGGATCTCATCATCACCGAGACTGCCCATGGGTATGTGTGCGCCAACGCCGGGATCGATCGTTCGAACGTCTCGCCCGATGTAGCCGCACTACTCCCGGTGGATTCGGATCGGTCGGCTCGCCGAATCCGAGATGCCATCACCTACCGGACCGGAACCCAGGTCGCCGTCATCGTGGCCGATACGTTCGGGCGGCCGTGGCGACGCGGCGTCACCGACATTGCACTCGGCTGTGCCGGGATCCTTCCGATCCTCGATCTGCGGGGAACCGCCGACGCCACCGGACGCACCCTGCACGTAACGGAGGTGTGCATCGTGGACGAGTTGGCGGGCGCCGCCGAATTGGTGCGTGGCAAAAGTAGCGGGGTCGCCGTTGCGATTATCCGGGGCGTGGATGAGGCCTGGTTCGGTACGGGATCAGTGGTGGAAGACGTGGTTCGCAGCTACGACGACGACCTGTTTCGCTGAATCGTGCGATCGCGATCTACTGAGCGTTTTTGGCCGTCAGAGATCCAAGATGGTGTCGCACAGCGCATCGAGCACACCGGGTTCACTCATCACCGTGTCGGTAACAACACATCTGACGCCAAGCGCTTCGATCGCCGGAGCCAGGGCGGCGTCCGCGGTGTCGATCACTAACGTGCCGCAGATGTCCTGGTAGTACTTCGCTACGCCGACGGCTGAGGACTCGAATCCCATTTCTGTCATCAGTCGAGCGGCCGGACCTTTGAGAGCTTTGCCGCCGATGATCGGAGAGATCCCAATGACTCGATCTCGTCGCCGTTTCATATGGTCTCGGATCCCCGGGATCGCCAGCACCGGGTCAACACTGACCACGGGGTTGCTGGGCGCGATGATGATTCGGCCGGAGATATCAAGTGCCGCTTCAACGCCTTCGGCCGGATGGCTGGACTCGATGCCGTCGAAGCGCACGGCCGAAACTGCGATGTCGTGTTGCCGGCCAACGAAATATTCCTGGAAGCCAATCTCTTCACCCGTGCCCGGGCCCTCCGCCAGGGTCACCATCGTGCGGACAGGGTTGTTGGTGACCGGAATGATGGTGAGGTCCAGTCCCCACGCACGAGCGATCTCGGCTGTCACGGTGCTCAGAGGGACGCCTTCGTTGAGTCGCTGGGTGCGGTACAGATGCGTACCGAGATCACGATCGCCCAGGCTGAACCAGTCCTGGCCGCCATAGTGACCGACCATCTTCATCGCCTGCCAGCTTTCGCCTTCGAGCCCCCAACCTCGCTCGGTGCTTACCTCGTTAGCCAGGGTGTAAGTGATCGTGTCGAGGTCGGGGGAGATGTGCAGGCCATGCAAAACCATGTCGTCAGCTACGTTGACCACCGCGATGAGGTCATGGGTAGCGATACGGCGATGCAGTCCCTGAAGAAGTCGGGCCGCGCCGACCCCGCCGCTGATCACGGTCACCATCGAGGCAGACACCTCCCCGAATCTACTCAGCGTGCGCGCTCGAACGGGAATCCGGAACTACCACTGGCCGGTTACTTGAGGCATGCTCCCCTCCGGCCTCAATCGAGTCCGCCCCACCTCAGCCCTTGTAGCCCTACTTCTGACGGCCGCTGCTTGTTCCTCAGCCACCGGTCTCGAAGCAACGGGCTCCGACACTGACGGCACCCCTCCGTCTGCAGTCAGTGCTGAGGTGGGAGCGGACCAAGAGGTCTTTCGCCCCTACGAGAATCAGGATCCGTTCGACCTGAGTGGGGGAGCGCCGGTCGGCGACGACACTGCGTTGAGCCCGTCATCGGTGGAAGACCTGTCGGACTTTGTTCGGTCGGTCGTTGGCATCTGGGACACGGACTGGAACCGCGCCACGGTGGACTTGGGTGAAGTGGCGGCCGGCATCCAGCGTATTGATCCCCGGGACGCCATCCCGCCAATTGACGAACCCGCGTTCGAGAGTGTTGCGGCAGGCGCTGAATGGTTGAGCGCCGACGAACCCGGCGCGCTGGTGCAACTGGATGATGAGGTTCGCTTCTATCCGCTCTCGATCATGACCCGGCACGAAATCGTGAACGACCGTTTCGGTGATATCCCCGTGGCGGTCACGTTCTGCCCGCTGTGCAATACGGCGCTGGCCTTCGACCGCCGGGTAGACAGTGAGGTTCTTCGATTCGGTGTCTCCGGTCTTCTCCGCAAAAGCGATCTTGTCATGTGGGATGACAAGACGACCAGCCTGTGGCAACAGATCACCGGTGAGGCAATCGTCGGCCGCTACGCCGGGACGCAGTTGAACCGGCTCGACACGTCGATCGTTTCGTTTGGTCAGTTCGCAGAGAGTTTCCCCGACGGTCGTGTCCTGTCCCGAGACACCGGGTTCGAGATCGGGTATGGCGCCAATCCGTATGTCGGCTACAGCAGCGGATCGCGGCCATTTGCAGCGTTCTTTCCCGACGAACCGGACAGCCGCTTTCCGGCGCTCGAGAGAGTGGTAAGCGTTAGCGTCGGCGAAACCGAGCGGGCCTATCCATTCTCGATTCTCTACGGTGAACTGGTCATCAACGATATTGCCAATGGCCAGCCAATAGTGGTGTGGTGGGCGCCGGGAACTACCGACGCCCTCGATGCCCGTTCGATCGCCGACAGTCAGGCGATCGGCACCGGCCTAGCCCTCGGTCGTGAAGTCGACGGCCGCGAACTAACGTTTACCGCCAACGGCGACGGCACGTTCATGGACAACGAGACACTGAGCCTATGGAATCTGTTCGGCAAGGCAACCGCTGGTGAGCTGGAGGGTTCCCAACTGCCGGCGATACCCCACCGCAACGAGTTCTGGTTCGCCTGGGCTGGTTTCTTCCCCGACGGAGAGGTTTACCAGCCCTGACCGGTCAGCTGTCCAAGACCTCGAACGTGAGGCCGGCGTGAGCTTCGAGATTGTCGATCAGTGGACCACCCATGGCTGCCGCCGGCGTCCAGAAGCCACCGCCGGTGGTTGAACGGGAGGTGCGGAGCAGGGTGATCGCCGCCTCCGTGAGCATCTTGGCGGTTGAGCCATAGCCAGGGTCGCGGTCGCCAGTCACTTTGGTGCGTGTCACATTTCCATCTGCGTCGGTGCCGCGCAGAATGATGTTGAAGAAACCCTTCTCTTGCTGCTCCGGCGATGGTCCATCGCCGGGCTTGGGGAGCACTTTCGCCAGCAGACCTCGTGTGGGTTTGAAGCGCGCCAGCCCGGCGAAACCACCAAAACCTCCCGCCACGGCGCCGGCCTTGGCCATCCCTAACGGACCCGACCCGGTGGCCATCTCCTCGGAATATCGAAAGTCCTCGCCATACGCGAAGTCGAGGAGGGCGTTGCTGCGGTGCACGATCTTGACGTTGGTCGCCGCCATCACAAACGGGGCCAGCCACAGGTTTTCCTCTTTGTGCTCCCGGACACGTGTGAGGCTGGGTTGGCGAGTCTTCGGCCGTTGCTCCTTTGGAACCAGGGCCATGGGGTTGGAAAGGACCTTCGCCAACGATGGATCGTCCGACACTTCTTCCATCATGTTCATCATCGACGCGATGGTCCCGCCGCTGGCCGTTCCGCTCATACCTTTTACGATCAGTTCGATCTGGTTGCACGGCTTCTTGTTGACGGCTTGTGCAGCTTGTTGTGTGAACCAAGCGCCCATGTCGGACGGAATCGAATCGAAGCCGCAGGCGTTCACGATACGCGCCCCGGATGCGACGGCAGTCTCGTGGTTGGCCTCGATCATGGCGGCCATCCAATGGGGTTCGCCGGAGAGGTCGCAATAATCCGTTCCGGTCTGGGCGCACGCTTCCACCACCATCGATCCGTATTGCGCATAGGGGCCAACCGTGGAAATCACCAATCTCGCAGACTGGACCATGTTCCTTACCGCGCCTTCGTCGGCGGCGTCCACCACCATTCGCGGCACGTGATACGCGCCCGTCTCATTTGCGACAGACTCGAGCTTTTCGGCGTTTCGTCCCGCGATCGCCCAGCTGAGGTTCTCGTCTGCGCAGCGGGAAACGAGGTTCCGTGTTGTGATCTGGCCAACGAAGCTGGTGGCACCAAACAGAACGAGGTCATATTCGCGATCCATGCCGTCACGTTACCCACGCACGCAGCCGTTCGAAGCGCTCGCGTTTGGACCATTGTGGCTGCCGGATGGTTCGGTGTTCGCCGATGTGACCGCTACAAGGTTCGAGTTTCGAAGGTTTGGGCGGCCGGGTTGGCGTGCGCCGACGTTTCGGGCAGCCCAGGACTAGCGGGGCGGGTGTTTCATTTCCCACTCGACGAGTTCGAGATCAGACTCCACCATCATCTTGACCAGCTGGTCGAAGGAAACCTTGCGTTCCCAGCCCAGCACCTTCTCAGCTTTGCTCGGGTCACCGATCAGGAGATCCACTTCAGCGGGTCGCATGAATCGTTCGTCCTGGACCACGTGGTCCTGCCAATTGAGACCAGCGTGGCTGAAGGCCTTTTCGCAGAATTCTTGGACGCTATGCGTCTCGTTGGTGGCGATCACGTAGTCGTCCGGTTGATCCTGCTGCAGCATGAGGTACATGGCATGTACGTAGTCGCCGGCATAACCCCAATCGCGCTGGGGGTCGAGGTCGCCCAGCGGGAGTTGTGTCTTGAGACCGTGTTTGATCTGTGCAACGTGATGGCTGATCTTGCGCGTGACGAATTCGAGACCTCGACGAGGGGATTCGTGATTGAACAGAATGCCGCTGCTCGCATGGAGGCCGTAAGACTCGCGATAATTCACGGTGATCCAGTGGCCATACACCTTGGCGACGCCATAGGGGGAGCGTGGCCAGAACCGGGTTTCCTCCGTTTGGGGGACCTCTTGGACTTTGCCGAACATCTCCGACGAACTGGCCTGGTAGAAGCGAATGTCGGGGTTGACGGTACGGACCGCGTTGAGAAGGCGGGTGACGCCGATGGCGGTGGTCTGGCCCGTGAGCTCAGGCTGTTGCCACGAGGTCTGAACGAATGACTGGGCCGCCAGGTTGTAGATCTCGTCCGGGTTGGACTTACGGAGTGCTGCGTTGAGGCTGTTCTCGTCGAGCATGTCACCCTGAATGATCTCGATGTCCTCTTGGATGTGGGCGATGCGTTCGAAGTTGAGCGTGCTCGAACGACGAACCATGCCACAAACGTCATAGCCCTTCTCAAGGAGCAGTTCGGCCAGATAGGAACCATCCTGGCCGGTGATGCCGGTGATGAGTGCTCGACGTGTCATTGCTTCTCCTGTTGGGTGTCGGCCGCGTCTGCGGCCACATTCTTTCGGGCGTCGGCCAAGACCGTGGCCAATGTTTCGCGCAGAGGGATCTGGGGGGACCAACCTGTTGCCGAGCGTAGGCGCTCGAAGGAACCCCGATGCACAGCTAGTTCAATTGGCCGGATCAAATCTGGATCTGTCATGGTCTCTATCGGCACCCGGGCGCTCTCAATCAACATCTGCAGCAAATCGCTTACCTGGGTGTCCACTCCGGAACAGATGTTGTAGGTGCCGCCCGAGGCACCGTGCTCGGCTAGGAGCCGATAGGCCCGAACGACGTCTCGAACATCAAGAAAGTCTCGGCGCGGGCTCAGGTCACCGTGGCTGACGGTACCGCCGCCCGCCAGTTCGGCTTGAGCGATCTTGAGAGCGAACGCTGACGCTGCGAAGTTTGGTGATTGTCCAGATCCCATGTGATTGAACGGTCGGGCCACGATGGTTTCTACTCCGAAGCCCCGATGGAACTGGCGGGCCAGTCCCTCGGCCGCTTCCTTCGATGCACCGTACGGGGATCTTGGCTTGACCGGAGACTCTTCGGTGAGCGGCAATTCTTGAGGCGTGACCGTCCCGTAGATGTCGGCACTCGAGACGAGTAGGACTCGTACTCCTGGTCGAGATTGAGCGCCCAGCAGCACATTCAACGTTCCCTCGGCGTTGATCCGAAATGTGGTATGCGGGTTATTCCACGAGCCACCAACATCGCTCCATCCAGCCAGATGGTAGATCACGTCAGGCTCCACATCGCTGACCAGGGTTTTCCATCCATCGGGGTCGAGGAGATCGGGACCGGATTGGGAGCCGACTCCGGTTACTTGGTCGCCGTGCTCGGTAAGGTGGGCAATCAGATGGGGGCCAACGAAGCCGGATGCCCCGGTAACAATTGCTCTCACGGCCTCTGACACTAATACGTGCAGCTTCGACTAGCCTTGACCTGTTGTGTCTGAGGGTGATGAGAACGTGAATTTGGATGATTCACCGAGCGCCTACGTCGGAGGTTCCTCTGGTAATGAGGTGAGCGTTGGGTCCTACTCCGACGGTGTCATCGACCTACGCGAGAACAAGTCAGAATACGCATTCACTACTGATTTCGCTGACACCCCGGCGGTGATGGCCCTCATCGTGGTTGAGCACGAGGACGAGCGGCTCTTCGACGTTCTCACCGCCATGGCTGACCAGACCTACGACAACCTGTCTGTCACGATTCTCAACGCCACCGGAGTCGCTGAGATGCCTGAGCGCATCCAGCACGCATGCCCTTTCGGCGAATGGGTCGAGATGACTCCTGGGAAAGGATTCGCGGAGCTCGCCAATTGGGCGTTGACAAACGTGGACCCCGTCGCATTTCCCTTTCTTCTGATTGTCGATCAGTTCAGCGCTCTCGGCCCAGCAGGGCTGTCATATTTGCTCGAAGAGATGTACCGATCGAACGCCGGCATCGTTGGTCCCAAACTGGTTGGTTGGGATGACGGATCCAAATTGATTTCGGTTGGGTACGGGTCCGACCGTCGTGGGCGTCGAATCGAACTGATCGAACCGGACGAGTTCGACCAAGACCAATACGGTGGCGTCAGCGATGTCTTCGTGATTCCCACCGGCGTGCAACTGATTCGCTCCGATCTCTTCCTTGCGTTAGACGGCTTCGACCCGTTGATGGGCGATGACAACGAAGACCTCGACCTGTGCTGGCGGGCTCATGCTGTGGCAGCTCGGGTCATCGTTGTCCCGCAGGCAGGTGCCCGACATCGGCGGCCGGTTCTGTCAAAGAGTGCTGAGCTCCGGCGCTATCGCGAGCGTTCTCGCCATCGTCTGCGAACGCTCTATGTAACCTCCTCGCGTCTGTCGCTGCTGCGCAGCACCACCGGCGCCGTGGTGGGGATGGTGCTGGGCGCACTCGCCAATTTGCTCCGGGGGCGGCCAGGTTACGCCAAGGCCTCCCTTACGGCGATCGGTTGGAACATACGGAACATCGGGAGCGCTCGTCGGCGACGACGTCACCTCCGCTCGATCCGATTGGTCGGTGATAGCGAAGTTCACGCTCTCCAGTCTCGCATCGGTCCCTCTGTCGGCAGCATCGTGGAGCAATCGCTTCGCCCGAGCGCGCGCTTCATCCATTGGTCCCGCTCGGTCCGGCAGAGCCTCGTGGATGAGCGCCAACGGATCGGCTCGGCGGTGGTCGGGTTCCTTGGCATCACGGTGGCGCTCATCGTTATGGGATCGTTCGATCTGCTCGGACAGGCCCCGGTTGTGGCCGGTCAAAACCCCGTGTTGGGTGATGGTCAAGACCTGCTGCTGCAATGGTGGAACGGCTTCCGCCCCAGTGGTGCCGGCGGTATTGGAGCAGCCCCGCTTTCTTTCGCCGCTCTCGGTTTGCTCGAAATCGGGCTTTCCTGGTCGTCCAACTTGTTGTACTCGGTCCTGTTGGTCGGGCCGCTGTTCGTCGCCGCGATCGGCACGTTCCGGATGGTCCGACCGCTGGGTGGACCTCGATCGGCTGCGGTCGCCGCGGCGATAGCGGTGGCAAACCCGCTGACCGCCGATGCCTACGCAGCGGCCCGATGGGAAACGCTGGTTCTCTGGGCGGCGGCCCCGTTCCTCGCGATCTCGGTGGCCCGCCTCGCCAACCTCGAGCCGTGGAACGCGGTGGAGCGGGTCCTTCCAGTCCGGCTGCTCCGCTTCGGTCTTCTGGTCGCTCTGGTTTCAACTCTCGCTCCCGCAGTTATTCCCGTAGGTGTGTTGGCGGCACTCTGTGTCACCGTGTTCGGTGTTGTGACCGGCCGGGTGTATAGGATCGGCTTTGGACTCGCTGGTGCGGTCATTGCCGTCGTTGTGCCAGCGGTAGTGCATTTCCAGTTCGCGCTCGATGTGCTTCGAGGTGGTGGCTGGGCGTGGGTAGTTGGGACCGCCTCGGCTGAGGAAGCTGTGGGCGGTTTTGGTGAACTGGTGCTGTTTGCTCCCGGCCGATCCACAGGATCGATCTTGATGTGGGGGCTGCCAATTGCAGCGAGTTTGGGCCTGTTGTTCGGGCGAGGCCACCGGTTCGACGCCGCCCTACTCGGTTGGATCATGGCGCTCATGAGCTTTACTGCCGCGTGGGTCTCGATCGATCTCGGTGGCACGAGGAGTCTCCCCGGTGCTGACGTTCTTCTCACCCTGGCGGCGGCCGGCCTAGTGCTGGCGGTAGGAGCATCTGTCCGTTCGGTACAAGTGGACCTGAAGCGATACGGGTACGGCTGGCGGCAGTTCGCAACGGTTGCTGCAGCGCTTGGTGGCGTGGCGGTTCTTCTTCTCGGCTTTGGTCAATCTTTGGGGGGTCGCCACAATCATCCCGAACTCGGATACGCGGAGATCACCACTCGGTTGGATCCAAGGAACTCCGGCAGCCCGAGCCGGATTCTTTGGTTGGGCGACCCTCGCGTGCTGGCGGCAGACACCGCCGTTACCCCTAGTGCCGAGATTGCCTATGCCATTACCGACGGCGGTGGTACCGACATAGGTGATCGCTTCCTCCCATCGGCTTCGCCGATTTCTCGGGAGGTAGGCGTGATGATCGACGTTGCCAATTCTGGCGATTCTGTTCGACTCGGTCGACTTCTTGCAGTGTTCGGTATCGACTACGTGATTTATCAACCACAGCTGGCTCCGGCCCCATACGAGGGACCGTCGTATGCGATTTCCGAGCACCTCAATACCGTGCTCGCCAACCAGCTCGATCTCCGCCGGCAGCAGGCGACGTTGAATTTGATCGTGTTCAGCAATGAGGCCTCCCACGGGAGCGCCGTGGTTGTCGACTCCAGCTTCGATGCCGGCACGGCTACACTCACCGGCCTGCTCGATACAGATCTCAGTGGAGGCATGGCAATCGTGCCCGATTCGCAAACCGCTACCGAGCGCCGATTCGAGCCAAACCCGGCGTTGGCCGTAGGCGATAGGATACTTCTGGCCCTACCAGGCGAGGGGTGGGAGAGCTTTGGCGGGGTTGGCCCGATCGAGACCACGATCGGCGGCGCTTCTCTGATCGAGGTAAAGGACCCTAGTCAGCCGTTTGGGGTGCGCTATGCCACTCCCCGGTTAGCGGGCCTTTGGCATGGGCTTCAGTTGGCGGTGGTATTGGCGGCATGGTTCTTCGCCAGTAGAACAGCGTCCACCAGAACCGATGAAACCGAACCTGGTTCCACCCTAGATCTTCGACCTACGCTCGCCCCTGAACGCCGTCAAACACTCGAAGAGGAAAATCCTTTCGTGGCCGTCGATGACGCCTCGATGGGCGGTGTCCGGTGAAGCCGATGCAGCGATGGCCGATCGTCGGAACCGTAGCGGCCGTGCTACTGGGCTCGGTCTTTCTCTACCAGGTTCCGAACCAGGACGATCCGGTTCTCGTAGCGGCCGATCCCTCCAATGTGCGGTCGGCGATCTACCTGCCATCACCGCTCACCGCCTCCTGGTATTGCGCAATCGGTACCAGCGATGCCTCGGGTTACGCTGATCACACCGTTCACATCACCAATGCGTCCGGGGACGAGGCCACAGCAACGTTGTCAATTGTCACCGAGGACGGCCCTGGCCCTGCGCTTCGGCTGGAATTGGGTGCATTCGCCACCGAATCGGTGGATCTCAATCGGGTGACTTCGGCGGAGAACTCCGCGGTCGTGGTGGAGATCGTGGGAGGCCAGGGCGTCGTCGGTCACGACGTAGAAACACAGTTCGGCTTGGCGTCGGGACCATGTTCCAGCACCGTTGCCGGCAATTGGTATTTCGCAAGCGGGAGTACTCGCCGAGACACCAATCAGTACTTGGCGCTGATGAACCCCTTTGGTGAAGACGTCGTTCTGGATGTGGTGTTTCGCACTGCCACACGCGAGCGGCGGCCTGAGGATCTCACCTCATTCCCCGTGCAGGGACGCACGGTAAAGATCATCAACGTTGCGGACTACGTGTCGATCGAACCCGTTGTTGCCACCACCATTACCGCCATTCAGGGGCGGGTCGTAGCGGAGCAGCTCCAGGTAGTTAACGGTGAGTTGGGTCCATCCGGCGCCGCTCTTACCTTGGGTGTTGCAGGCCCCTCAACCGAGTGGAACATCCCGGCCGGTCGAGTTACCGAGACGGGGGACCATCAGCTGGTCATTTTCAATCCCGGCGATCAGCAGTCCGAGATCGAGCTGTCGATCGACCTTTCCACAACCGAGCAGCGAGCCGCATATGGGTTGGTACCAATCGAGCTCACCGTCCAGCCGGGTCGATTCGAATCTCTTGACATAGCCGACCTTCTGGGGGCCCTCCAGGTGCCACTGCCCATCGAGTTCGGCGTCCGAGTGGTCGCCGACAACGGCGTGCCCGTCGTCGTGTCCCGAAGTCAGCTGTATCCACTGGTGGACAACTCCCTCGTTGGTGCTGAGGACTCCGGGGCAACAGTGGAGGTTGCCGGGGGTGAGGCCGACGTCCCGCCGGACCCCAGCATCGAACCGGACGAGAGCGAAATCGTGGAGGATCCGGATCGAGAGATCATCACCGTTGATCCAACTACCATCGAACGCCGCGATCCTGTGGGGAGTGGCGCAATCACCAGCGGCGACACCCTCGGAGGAAACCTTCTCCGCCAAGACGGCGAACCCGAAGAGGATGAGGACGACATAGCAATCGAAGATTTGGTGAGCGTCAGTCTCGAGCAAATCATCTTGGGCGACTCGGCCCAGGCCTCACCGCTCACCGGCCTGTCTGCTCGTCCGGGTTATGCCTACATGGCCGACCAATGGGTCGTGCCGTACCACCGTTACCTTCCCGAAGGAGGAACGGTGTTGCTGATCAGCGCCCCACTTGATGCGTTGGTATCCATACGAGGGATGGCCGGTGGACGACTCCTCGAGCCTCAACGTGTGGCGGTGACGGGCGAGACACGGCGAGTGGTCTCGGTTGTGTTGCCAGTTCCACAGTCGGCGTTGTGGATCACGAGCGATGCTCCGATTGCGATCGAAGTTCAGACTGTTGACCTCGACGGACGTCTAACGGTGACCGGCGCGGTTCCGGTGCTGAGTCGCTGAGGCCCGCCGGCTCGAAACCCGCACTTCCTACTTCAGCAGCGCGTCGAGATCTGCACGGGTGATTGGGCCGAACATCGTCTTGCGCACCGTGCCATCGCGGTTGGCCACGATCGTGGTGGGAACCCCGTCGATTCGGTAACGCTTGTGCCGCTCGGGATCGGTCTGGACGTCAATCCGCTCACGGGCGACGTCGGTCTTGTCGATTTTGGAGATCGTTTCCCAGACCTGTGGGCAGGTATTGCACGTTGTAGAGCCGAACATCGCTACCAGGAGCCTGGCGTCGGGTTGAACGAACTCGGACCGGTCGACTTCAGCAATAGTGCGATACGACGGTGACGAGGGGGGTTCGGATCGGCGACGCTGAAGGAGGTAGGCGATGCCAACAGCCGCGATGGAGAGGGCCACCAAGAGCCCGAGCCGCAAGACCACTGGGTCAGGCGGTTTCGCTGTCGGCCTCTTGCACCATGTTTGGCGCCAGTGGGTCGCCCTCAGCACCGGAAGTGAACTCACCGTTGTTGAGATTCTCGGCTGTCTCGGGCTCGATCGAGGCAGCGGCCGGATTGTTCTCGGCCAGCGCAATCAGCCGGTCAACCTCAGCCCCACTCACAGTCTCATGTTCGAGCAGGCTACGTGCGATCAGGTTGAGGGCGCCTCGTTTGGACTCCAATAGCTCCTTGCAGCGCACCTCCATTTCCACCAGGATCTGGCGTGTCTCGGAGTCGATCAGGTGGGCCGTTTGCTCGGAGAACTCCCGCGTTCCCATCATTTCGCCGCCAAGGAACACCGGGCCGTTGTCGCTGAGGCTCATGGGGCCTATGGTGTCGCTCATACCCCACTCGGAGACCATCCGTCGCGCCATCTGGGTTGCCTGCCGAAGATCGTCGGAAGCGCCACTGGACATCTCGCCGAACACCACACGCTCAGCGTTGCGACCGCCGAGGGCCATGATGATGCGCTCTTCGGCTTCGGTCTTCTCGAGCTTGTGCCGGTCGCCCAGGGGAAGGGTCATGGTGACGCCGAGGGCCATGCCGGTAGGAATGATCGTGACTTTGTGAACAGGGTCGTGGGTGGGGAGCAGAGCGGCACAAAGCGCATGACCCGCTTCGTGATAGGCGGTGCGTTCCAATTCTTCGGGGGAGCGAACCATGCTTTCTCGCTCGATACCGATGAGAACCCGATCGCGGGCCTGGTCGAAATGTTCAGCCGAAATCTTGGCTTTCCCTTGGCGTACAGCGAAGAGTGCTGCTTCGTTTACAAGATTGGCGAGATCGGCGCCGGACATGCCCGGCGTGCCACGAGCGATCACTGAGATGTCCACGTCGTCGGCCATTTTCTTGTGCTTGCTGTGGACCTTCAGAATCTCCTTGCGGTCATCCAGTTCAGGGAGTGGGACGACCACCTGACGGTCGAACCGCCCGGGCCGCAGGAGCGCTGGATCGAGAATGTCGGGCCGGTTGGTGGCGGCCATCATGACGATTCCTTCGGTCGGCTCGAATCCGTCCATCTCAGCCAGCATCTGGTTGAGGGTCTGCTCACGTTCATCGTGTCCGCCACCCATGCCCGAGCCCCGCTTGCGGCCAATGCTGTCGATCTCGTCGACAAAGATGATGGCCCGACCCATTTTTCGAGCTTCGGCGAACAAATCGCGGACTCGACTGGCACCGACGCCTACGAACATCTCCATGAAATCCGAACCGGTGACACTCATGAACGGAACGCCGGCCTCGCCGGCTACGGCCCGTGCGATGAGAGTTTTACCCGTACCGGGCGGACCCACCAGAAGAACACCCTTGGGAATTCGGGCGCCGATTTCGCCAAACTTGGCCGGGTACTTCAGGAAGTCGACGACCTCGGTGATCTCTCGCTTCACGCCGTCATAGCCGGCAACATCAGCGAACGTGGTGCCCGGCCGCTCGGTTGTATAGGTCTTGGCCTTGGACCGGCCGACCGACATGATGCCGCCCATCTGGCTCTGCTGCCGCCGGCTGATCCACCAGAAGAACAGAATGATCAAACCCAGGGGCAGGAAGAGCGACAGAATCCCGGTGAGAGCGGAGCCGGTGTCGGTGAACGCCTCGATTGTGACATCGTTCTCTTCCAACAATTGGAGATCCTTCTCGGGGATCTCTCGGACGCTCGTGGTCCGGTACTCGACCGGAGGATCGTCGTTGGTGGTGACATCGATCCGGAAAGTGGCGTTGTCGAACGAAATCTTGGCGACCTGGCCGTTTTCCACTCGTTCGATGAACTCGGTGTAAGAAATCTCTTCGGCAGAGTTCGAAGTTCCACCGCCAACCGCCACTACCAACAGGGTGATGATGACCGCGCTGACCACCAGGATGGCCCAGCGCGGCACGCTGCCCTCGCCCTTGGATCCGGGAAGACGAGGGTTTCGGCCTTGTTGGGGAGGTGGCAGATTTGGGCCTTGCTCTGACATGTCATCCAGTCTATGCGTTGAGAGATCAGTGTCCGTGGTCGGGCGATCGCTGAACGACACCCGTCACAGATACCGTCGACCGATGCTGCCAACGCCTGAGCAAGTTCGCGAGGAACCTGTTGCGTGGACCACGACAATGGCACTTGGATTGTGGGTTCTGGCGCTCGTTGGCTCGACGATTTGGATCCTGATGATCGGCGGCTTGAGTGGACAGGAACCGGGATCGCTTTCTCGAAACCCGCCCTGGCTGTTCCTGAGCCAACTGGGGTTGTGGGCGATCTATGGACTGGGGCCGCTCGTGGTAGCCCGGCAATTGGATCCGACCAGATCACCCAAGGAGATCTTCGGGCTGGACATGAAGTCCACCGACATTCCGATCTGGGCTTCGATCGGGGTGGCCATGCAGTTGATCGTGATCCCGCTGCTTTACCTGCCCATCAGCCAATTTGTGGATACCGAAAGCGTCTCCGAGGCCGCCCAGGACATCATCGACAACGCCGTCACCTGGATGGACGTGGGCGTGTTGTTTCTCATGATTGTGGTGATCGCCCCCGTGGTCGAAGAGTTCTTCTATCGAGGATTCGCCTTGCCAGCACTGATGGCCCGCTTCGGCCCGTGGCCTGCGGTGATAGTGAGTTCACTGTGGTTCGCAGCCAGTCACTTCCAAGTCATACAGTTTCCCGGCCTTTTGGTGGTGGGGCTCGCGCTCGCCGTAGCCAGGGTTCGAACCAATCGGCTCATTCCCTGCATCCTCCTTCACATGGCGTTCAACGGCGTCACCTTTGGCGTTTTGGTGAGCCAGCTCTCTCTCACCTGAGAGTTGTATCTGCTGGCCAAACGGCCAACTCTCAAGGGGCGAGGTGCGCTAACGTCAGATCTATGAGCCAAATCTGACTAGCCAACGTTCCTTCGTCTAGACAGAGGTAAAGCCCACCATGGTCGCATCACTCATCGCCCGTTCGCTTTCGGTGGCCCAGGGTGCACTTCGCCTGCTCGACAACGTTGATCTCACCGTCGCAGAGGGGGACCGGATCGGGCTCGTTGGCCCCAACGGAGCTGGCAAGTCCAGCCTGTTGCGGGTTTTGGCGGGCGAGGCCGTACCCGAGGACGGGTCGGTGTTGATTTCTCCTCCCACGGCCACGGTAGGCCTCTTGCCTCAGGAGCCCAGTCGGTCCGCCGAGTCAGCCGAATCTTTCCTTCGGCGGCGGGTCGGGATCAGCGCTGCTCAAAAGGATTTCGACGAATCCTTGGTCGCAGTGGAACAGGGTGCCACTGGTTCCGCCGAACGTTACGACGCAGCATTGAACACCTGGCTTCGGCTTGGTGCCGCCGACTTCGATGCTCGAATGCATGAGACGTGGTCCGAGCTTGGGTTGCCTCCCGATCGGCTGGCGCAATCGACCAGCTCGCTTTCCGGTGGAGAGGCTGCCCGTTGCTCGCTGGCATCCATCCTTCTCTCCCAATTCGACATCGTGCTGCTGGATGAACCAACCAACGATTTCGACCTGGCCAGTCTGCAACGCTTGGAAGCGTGGGTCTTGAGGCTGAAGTCGCCGCTCGTGGTGGTGAGCCACGATCGAACCTTTCTCGATCGCACTATCACTTCTGTTGTGGAGATCGATCCTCATCATCGGAGCCTGACGCAATTCGGCGGGGGCTGGGCTGGTTATCTCCTCGAACGCGACCGGGCCCGAGCGATGGCCGAACGGCGTTTCCTCGAATACTCGCACCAGCGACAGGCATTAGCCGAACGCTCTCAGAAACAGCGGGAGTGGGCCAGTCAGGGTCAGTCCAAAGTTCGAAAATCGGACGAATCAGACAAACACATTCGCAACTTCAAACTGGATCAGACCGAAAAGCTGGCTGGTAAAGCGGCCCAGACGCAGCGAGCGTTGGATCGGTTGGAGGTGGTGGACAAACCGTTCGAACCGTGGCGGCTCAACCTAGAGATTCCCACCGCCCCTCGCGGCGGGAGCGTGGTTGCAACAGCGACCGGCGCAAGGCTCGACCGAGGCACCTTTACCCTTGGCCCGGTCAACCTCGTGATCGAATGGGGTGACCGCATCGCCCTCACCGGTGAGAACGGGAGTGGCAAGACCACGCTGATCGAGTTGCTGCTCGGCCGGATCCAGCCAACGGCGGGGACCAGATCGCTGGGCCCGACTGTGGTGGTCGGAGCGGTGGAGCAGGCTCGCGCCGCGATGATAGAAAACCGGCCGCTCCTCGATGTGTTCCAAGACCGGTCACAGCTGTCAATGGTAGAAACCCGCACCCTGCTGGCAAAGTTCAACATTGGTTCCGACCACGTGGTGCGATCCGCCGCCACGCTTTCGGCCGGCGAACGAACCAGGGTTTCTCTGGCCCTGTTGATGGCCAACGGCGCCAATCTTCTGGTCCTCGACGAGCCCACGAACCACCTGGATCTTGAAGCTGTTGAACAACTGGAGCAGGCCCTCGACACCTTCGACGGCACCGTGATCCTCGTGACGCACGATCGAGCGATGCTCGAGCGTGTCCGGATTACCCGTTGGTTCACTATGAGGAACGGCCAGATCAGCGAGGACCGTTGACTTGCATCAGCGGGTTCGGGGCCGCCGAAGCGTGCTACTACCGGGCCAAGCCCCTCAAGGGTACTGAACGCCCCGGATTCGCCAACCGTCACGCTGGCCAGAATTCGTTAGACGCTGAGTTTTCGGCGACGCCCGGCGTGGGTGCCAACGTGCTCCAGCGCTTCGGCGAGATTAATGTCGTCCCCGGCGAGAGCCCAGGACCGGGTATCGCAAGTTGTGCAGGAGTTCATGATGAGATCGTGTCCATCAACGTTGATTTTCAACTGCACGAGTTCCGAACTGCACGTGGAGCAGAGTTCTGCGGGGGCTAGGGCCATTGGGGTGTTCCTCACTGATCGCCGACAAAGATTGCGAAGTGCCGATCGGAGGTGCCCCACTGATTGTGAGGATCAACCACCGAAATGAGCCGCGAGAGCCATTCATTCGATGCAGAGGTGGGTCACCTGACCTATTGCGCCTTGACACACCTGCTTGCCAGAGAGATGTAACACTGGTGAGGCTGTGACTGCCCCCACTACCAACCGTCCTCCCCCGAACCCGCTGGACCTGCCAATTGCCGATGCGAGCATGGCCGGGGTGAAACCGGATCGACCCACCGCGCCAACCAAAGCAAGAGTGCAGACCAAGGACCCGGTTGATCACTTGGAGCGGTGGGGAAAGTGGGCCAGCCTCGCAACCGCCCTTGGTTGTGTGGTGTTTGTTTTGCTGCAGATGCGACCCGATCTTCTGGTTAGTAGCACCACTCCATCTGGTGGTGACATGGGCGCCCACGTGTGGGGCCCGGCCTACATGCGGGATCATCTTTTGAGCCAAGGACAACTGACCGGATGGACGCCGGACTGGTACGCCGGGTTTCCGGCCTACCACTACTACATGATCGTGCCACCGCTGGCGATAATCGCTGTAAACGCCGGCATTCATCCCCTCCTCGGCTTGCCCTTGGCGGCGGGTCTGGTGGCCGCCGGCTGGATGTTGTCCAAACATCCTGTAATCCGAACGTCGGGCATGCGGGGTGCCATTGTCGGCATTGCAACAGTCGTCGCGGTCTCCCTCGTGTACATCCCGTATGGAACGGCCTTCAAGCTTGTCTCCGTCGCTGGCGTTGTGTTCATGCCGCTGGCCGGTTGGGCGATGGCCCGATTGGCGAAGGCTTCCGAGCCCATTCCAGCGCTGATTGCCGTCGGCGTCACCGTTTTCCTCTTCGACACCAACTTCAATATCTACGGAGGGAATATCGCAAGCACGCTGGCCGGGGAATTCGCATTCTCCATCAGCCTCGCGTTGGCGCTGTTGACGATCGGTTGGCTCATGCGCACGCTCGACACCGGCCAGTGGCGGGCGTCGTCGGCGGTGCTGCTGTCCCTCGTCGCACTGACCCACGTCATTCCCCTAATTTTCGTGATGTTTGTGGCGGTGGTCCTTTTGGTGTTCACACCGCAGGTACCTCGATGGTGGGCACTGGTCATGCTCATCGCCACGGCCCTCGTTCCGCTGGGTTTGAACGCTGACTTCTCCTCCAGCCGACGGGCCGCAGCTCTTGCAACATTGCCAATTGTGCTGATGGCCTTCGCCGCGCTGTCACCGGTGATGATCCGTCGAGTCGGCACGTTGGCGGTTGTCGGCCCGGCCGGTGCTCTCATTTCTGCGATCTGGTTGTTTCCGTTTTACATGCGCAGCGACTATTTCAACGACATGGGCTGGGAGCGATTGGACGACTATTGGCCGGCGCTCCTGACATCGCCCATGAAGGTGGCGTTACCGGTTGCGGCGGTGGGGGCTGTGCTCGCTTTCGCTTTCCGCGACCGTTTGGGCATGTTGTTCAGCATCCTCGCCGTGGCTACCGCCGTCGGGGTGGCGAACGTCCCGGACGGCAAGCTGTGGAACGCCAGGATCCTCCCGTTCTACTACCTCTCGGTCTACCTTCTCGCTGCCATCGGCATTGCCATCCTTGCCAGGGTGATCGGTGCCGCGGTGTCGGAGCGGTTGGACAAGCCGGACTTCGCCACCACCACAGGTATCACCGCTCTCGCATTGGCCGCCTCACTTCTTGGAATTTCGTTCACGCTCCAGAACGTCCCATTCGGAAGCACCGAATCTGGTTCGTGGGAACTGCTCGGTATCGAGGGTGGTGAGCGCAGTTTCATCCCCAGCTGGGTCACGTGGAACTACAGCGGATACGAAGAGAAGCGAGCGTTCGGGGAGTATTCAGCCGTTGTCAACACAATGGCTACCGTGGGCGAAGAAGTCGGTTGCGGACGCGCCATGTGGGAGTACTCATCGGACCTCGACCGGTATGGGACCCCAATGGCACTGATGCTCTTGCCCCACTGGACCGACGGTTGCATCGGATCGATGGAGGGTTTGTATTTCGAATCGTCGGCCACCACGCCGTTTCATTTTTTGAACCAGTCCACGTTGTCTACCAGCCCGTCGCGAGCCCAGCGAGACCTCCCGTACCAGGATTTCAACATCGACCGTGGAATCGCGCAACTGCAAACCACCGGCGTTCGCTACTACATGGCGCAGTCCGATGAAGCGATCGCTGCCGCAGCCGTTCACCCTTCGCTTACCCAGGTTGCGGAAAGCCAGCCTTTCATCATCTACGAAGTTTCCGATGCCCCGCTCGTGGAGGCGCTGGCCTTTGAACCGGTAGTCGCCACCGGCCCGTCTGCGGACGCCATCACCGAGATCAGCGGCCGATTCGACGTGGGCTGGGAAAGCCAAGCGGTGGCGTTCTACAACGATCCCCAGACGTTCCAGGCCCTCCCCGCCGAGAGCGGTCCGAGCGATTGGGATGAGGTTTCCACGCTCATTCCGAGCGATGGAACTCCCGTACCTACGGCAACTGTGAGCGATGTGTCCGTAGGTCAGTCCAGCGTTTCCTTCACCGTTGACCAGGTGGGCACGCCGGTTCTCGTGAAGATGTCCTACTTCCCCAACTGGGATGTCTCGGGGGCCGATGGCCCCTACCGCGCCGGACCAAACATGATGGTGGTGGTTCCAACCGAGACCACCGTGCGCCTTTCCTATGGCAATACCTGGGTGGAGTACATGTCGTTCTTATTGTTTGCGCTGGGCCTTGGAGCGGTAGCTGTTCTTGCCTACGAGGGTGCACGGCCCCGCCGGATACCGGCAGCGGCGCCAGAAGGTCTGGTAACGGCCCCAGCCAGTCGAGAGGTCGGTCCGCTGGGCATTGACCCGGACGATGACTACGACGATGACGACGAACTCGACGAACGCTTGGAGAGCGACCTGTTCGCCAAACTTCTTGCCGAGGGTGATGCGCGGGGAACGCCGAACCGGTCTCCTTCGCTGCCAGAAGACCAGGCCAACGCTCAAGTGAACATCGCCAATCGAATGTTGGGAGCACTGGACTCGGAGGAACCGGAATGAGGAGCCGCCTGCGCCGCTTCGCCCTGGTTGGCCTCATTGCAACCGTGCTCGACGGCGGAATCTTGTTGATCGGATCGGAGCAGGTCGGATCTGGTGAACTCTGGGCCGCGAACACCCTTGCGCTCGCAGTCGCGTCGATCTTCGCCTACGTGGCCAACCGCTCTTTTACCTTCCGGGGTGAACCGAATGCGAGATGGGTTGGTCAACCGGGCCTGTTCTTTGCAACGGCCACGCTGGCGGGCGCAATCGACACCGCTGTTCTCCTGATCACTTTCTCTCTCCTAGATCTGATCGTGTTGTCGAAAGTGCTCGCCATCGCCGTTGCGGCGGTGCTGCGGTGGGGGGTCTACCGTTGGATCCTCTTCGGTGTGGTTCGTCGCGAGATGGGTTCAAAAGTGGATCGACCCTCGGCACCAGGGTTGTATCGACTCACGGTTGTGCTGCCCGCATATAACGAAGCAGATAGGATCGCCGATTCGATTTCTGCGTTGAAAGAAGCGTTGGAACCCCACGTGGGTGCGGAAGAACTCCAGATTCTCGTGGTCGATGACGGGTCGAGTGACGACACCGTCCATATTGCGGAGCGAGCCGGTGCCGATGTCCTGGTTCAAGAAGAGAATCGTGGCAAAGGGGCCGCAGTTCGGGCCGGAATGATCGCCGCTTCGGGGCGCACCACGGTGTTCACCGACGCAGATCTTGCTTACCCGCCGTCACTGGTTTTGGAGTTCATGCATACGGTGGAGGATGGATGGGACGTCGTGGTGGGGAGCCGCCGCCATGAAGACACCACCACGCTGGTGAAGGCGCGGTGGTTCCGTGAACTGGGGGGCCGATTTGTCAACTGGCTGACCCATCTCGTTTTACTCGGGCACTTTCGTGACACCCAATGCGGTATCAAAGGGTTCCGCGGCGACATCGGGCGGGTTATTTTCGAGCGCTGCCGGATCGACGGTTTCGCCTTCGATGTCGAAGTGTTCCTCATCGCCGAGCAGGATCACCTTTCTCTTACCGAGGTGCCGGTGTCGGTTGAGAACCGGAAAGGTTCCACCGTGCGTCTGCTTCAGGACACGGTCAAGTTCTTCGGTGATCTGGTGAAACTTCGACGGGCCGTGGGGTGGGGCTGGTATCGGCCAAACGCCGCGCAGCTCTCAGTCCTCAACGCACGAGCCGTACCAAGCTCCGGCTCGCTTTCCTCGGCACCGGTAACTCGCTGACGTCGCGTTTAGGCATGGGTTGGACGAACCCGTCGAAGTCGCAGTTCAGGCGGCGTAGAATCGTCCGGTGCATGATCTTTCGGTAATTGTGAAGGCCTACGACGTCCGCGGTACCTACCCGGACCAAATCGATGCTGCTACGTGTGAGGCGCTGGGTGTCGGTTTTGCCGAGTTCATCAAGGACGTGGAGCCGAGCACCAAGGCGATAATGATCGGCCACGACATGCGACCGTCGGGACCTGAACTCGTGGAAGCATTCACCAGGGGCGCCAACCGACAGGGCCTCGACGTGGTCAACATCGGTCTCGCCTCCACCGACATGATGTATTACGCCTCCGGCTCTGAAGACAAGCCGGGGGTGATGTTCACCGCATCGCATAACCCCGCCCAGTACAACGGCATCAAGGTCTGCCGTTCGGGCGCTGCACCAATCGGTCAAGACACGGGACTGGCACAGATTCGTGCCACGGCCGAGGCCTATGACGCCGGCGAAGTGGCTGCCGCCGAAGCTCCTGGGGCGAGCACAACGGCCGAGATGCTCAACGCCTTTTCCGACCACGTTCGCAGTTTCATTTCCCTCGATGGGCTCCGGCCGCTGAAGGTAGTAGCCGACACCGCAAACGGGATGGGCGGCCTCGTGGTTCCCGAAGCCTTCGCCGGTCTTCCTTTCGACCTCGAGGTGATGTACGAAGAGCTCGACGGTACGTTCCCCAACCACCCCGCCGATCCCATCCAAATCGAGAACCTCGCCGACCTCCGGGCCCGCGTAGTGGAAACCGGGGCCGACATAGGCCTGGCTTTCGATGGCGACGCCGATCGGGTCTTCCTGGTGGATGAAAAGGGCGAACCGGTCAGCGGGTCGCTCACCACCGCCCTCCTCGCCAAGGCCACCTTGGCGGTGAGCCCGGGGGCAAAAATCATCTACAACCTGATCTGCTCCGACGTCGTGCCCGAGGTCATCGAAGAGAACGGCGGCATCGCTATCCGGAGCCGGGTGGGCCATTCGTTCATCAAGCAGCTCATGGCCGAAGAAGGCGCAGAATTTGGTGGTGAACACTCCGCCCACTATTACTTCGCTCGAAACTGGCGGGCCGACAGCGGCCTCATCGCCGCCATGATGGTGCTGGCAGAGTTATCAGCTAGTGGCGGCACACTCAGCGAGCTCCTAGAACCCTTGAAGCGTTACGCCGCCTCGGGTGAAATCAACACTCGGGTGTCAGACGCAGCCGCGGTGATCGAACGCGTGGCAACGCACTACGGAGAGCTCCAACAGGACCGGGTCGATGGGTTAACAGTTCGGTCAGATGACTGGTGGTTCAACCTACGCGCCTCCAACACCGAGCCGTTGCTGCGTCTCAACCTTGAAGCCGCAGACGAGGAAGCCGTTGCCAACCGGGTCGAAGAGGTCCAAGCGATCATGACCTCCGTTTAGGAAGGTCGGACTATGGAGCTGCTGGCGTGCACCGTCCAGGAATATGCCTGGGGTGATACCAACTCGATTCCACACCTCTTGGGGCAAGAGCCTGACGGCTCACCAAAGGCGGAGCTCTGGATGGGAGCCCATCCTCGAGCGTCCAGTCGGTTGAGCTCTGGCGAGTCGCTGGGGGAGCTGATTGCCTCGGATCCCGAGGTCGCCCTCGGCGCTACGGCAGCCCAACGTTTCGGACAGCTTCCCTTCCTCTTCAAGGTTCTGGCTGCCGGTGAACCGCTCTCGATTCAGTCGCACCCAACGCTGGCTCAGGCCGAAGCGGGGTTTGCTCGAGAAAACGAAGCGGGCGTCCCCATCGACGCTCCGCACCGCGTGTACCGAGATGCCAATCACAAACCCGAACTCATCGCTGCTCTCACCCCATTCCACGGCAAATGCGGGTTTCGGCCACTTGCCGAATCCCGTCGGTTGTTCTCGCTTCTCGTCTCGGGGGGTGAGGCCCGAGCACTGGCGCGACTCACCGAGATTCTGTTCGAACCGGGCGATGATCGAAACGTCTATCAGAACGCTATTGCCTACCTTCTTGGTGCGCCTGACTCACAAGAAGAGGAGATGGCAATAGCCACGGTGGCCGGAGCCGAAGCGCTTATGGCATCAGATTCCGAGGCGGTGACGGGGTTCCTGCTGGATCTCGAATGGACCGGACGCATTGCGGCGTCGTTTCCGGGCGACATCGGGGTCACCGTCGCCTTGCTGCTCAATCATGTTGTCCTTGAACCCGGCCAGGCCATGTTCCTCGACGCCGGCAATCTTCATGCATATCTCTCGGGGGTGGGAATGGAGCTGATGGCCAACTCCGACAACGTGGTTCGCGGCGGGCTCACTCCGAAACACCGCGACGTCGCAGAGCTCTTGGCGATCGTGAACTGTTCGCCAATCGAGGTGCCGGTGCAGCAGCCGTTGAGCGAGACATGGAGCTACGAAGCACCGGTTGCAGAGTTTGCGTTGGATCGCATCGTGGATCCCGATGGGTCGTTCCCGGTCACCGGTCCCGAGATCTTGTTCATTCAAAACGGCTCGGTCGACCTGTCAGGCTTCAGGGCCAACGCTGGAGAAGTGGTGTGGATTCCCGCATCGCAAGAAGCGTATTCAGCCCAAGGCGAAGCCACGATCTGGCGAGCCCGCGTACCCGCCTAACTGTGCCGTCCCTCCGGGGGCCGTGGGCGGTAACACCCGAGCGAATCGCATCTCCGCCTAAGCTGAGCTGGTGACATTGGAATCGTTCCTGCTGGAAATTCTCGCCTGCCCCGAAGACAAGGGTCCGCTCTTCTACATTGAGGACGAGGACACCCTCTACAACCCCCGCCTCACCCGGCGCTACCGGATCGAAAACGACATTCCGATTCTCTTGATCGACGAAGCCGAAACGGTGACCGCAGACGAGCATGCCAGGATCACTGCTCGGATCGAGACCGAAGCGATTTCGCCAACGTTCACCAGCGAGCAGGAAGAGAGCAACTGATGGCTGACCGTCTGGATTCATTGGGCATGTGGGACGCCATGCTGGGACTTCCCGAGCAACTCGAAGAGTCGATGGCTGCCATCGGCACCATCTCCGGTCTTCCCAAGATCGCCGACATCGAACATGTGATCATCGTGGGCATGGGGGACAGTGGGTTCGGCGGCGAGGTAGCCGCCGCTGCAGCCCGTCCGTTCAGCTCGCTCCCGATCGTGGTGTACGGCGGCTACCTACCGCCAAGTTGGGTGGGCGCCACCACGCTGGTCATCGCCATCTCCGAATCCGGCAGTACCGAGGAGACCCTGGAGTCGCTGGAGGCGGCAGTGGAATCCGGAGCCTCACTGGTGGCGGTCACCAGTGGCGGCGAGCTCGAAACACTGGCGCGGCGGGCCGGCGCACCGGTCCTTCCCGTGGTGGGAGCGGCGCCGATGCCGCGTGCGGCGTTGGGGGCTCTGGCAGCGCCAACCATGCTCACGCTCGAGCAGCTGGGGTTGTTCCCTGGGGCCCGTACCTGGATCACCGATGCGGTGATGCAACTGAAAATACGGCGAGACGAACTCAACTCCGACAAATCACCGGCCAAGAAGATCGCCAGTCGGATCGGGCGAACTATGCCGATCATCTACGGCGGTGGCACCATTGGAACAACGGCAGCCAAGCGGTGGAAGATCGCCGTGAACCACAATGCCAAGGCTCCGGCCTTCTGGGCGCCGATGCCCGAACTCTGCCACAACGAGTTGGTGGGCTGGGGACAGCATGGCGACGTCACCCGGCAGGTGTTCACCGAGGTGCAGCTGCGTCACGAGTACGAGCACCCTCAGACCGCCCGCCGCTTCCAATACGTTGAAGAGAAAACATTGGAGGTCATGGCCGACATCATCTCGGTGGAGGCAGCCGGCGAGGGGCCGATCTCGCAGTTGCTCGACTTGATCCTGATGGGTGACATGGTGAGTCTCGAGATGGCGGCTGCCGAAGGTCTCGATCCCGGCCCGCTGCCGATCGTGGATGATCTGAAGACCTGGCTAGACAGCTA
>JABDIY010000107.1 GCA_013003535.1 Acidimicrobiales bacterium
GTGCTCGCCGAAGCGAGTCCCGGAGTCCACATTCCGTTCCCGTTAGAAGTAATTGTCCCGTCAGGGACTCCCTCACAGGTCAACTCGAGCGGCTCCGTTTTCGGGTCGGCCCCGGCCGGCACCGCAAAGATTGCCGAGAGAACGGCAATCAGTACGAGCAACAGTGAAAGCCTTTTCATCACCCCTCCTGGCGATGGACCCTCAGAGTGAGGGTCGATTCGCGCAACATACGCTTATGTCGAGCTGCGGTCTAGACCCATTTTTTCCTTATGCCGACCGGCCAGAAGCCAGCCCGCGAGACCACAACGGACGCGGCCGCGTTCAACCCATGAGATCCGAAAGGAGCGATGAGGTTCCTGGCTGAAAGCTCCACGACCACACCGTTCGTCCCGCCGACTGTCAGTTCTCTGGCGTCACCAGCCATACCTCCGCACCGCGATGGGTATTCACGACTGCAACCAGGCCCGGCCCGCCTACGGTCATGTGGCCATGGCAATCGGGGCACAAGTGGGGGACACCGGACAAGTTGGGGACACCGGACCATGTGATTCCATCAACGGATGTCCACACTCCGGTTCCGGATTCAATTACGACCAGGCTTGAGCCTGCTGAGAAGACCTCAATCCACGCGCCCCAGTCGGACTCCTCATAGTCCCAGATGAGCCCATCAACGGAGGTCCACACCCGACCTAAGCCCACCGCCACCAATCCCGGTCCCCCGACAGTCACGCCCGTCATTGCCGGCCAGGGCGGCTGCCCGCCAAAAACCGCGTCGTCGTGAGGGACCCGAGACCACGTAAGTCCATCAGCCGAGGTCCATACCACCGCATATCCGACTCCGTCATCACCATCAAGTCCCCCGCCCTGGACCCAGTCCGCTCCCACAGCCACCAGACCGGGACCTCCAACGATGACGTCAGTCATCCCAGCTTCATCTCTTCCTCCGAAGACTGTCTCGTCGTGAGGTACTCGAGACCAAGCAAGCCCATCGACGGAGGTCCACACCGCGGCATCGCCACGCGCTTGGCCGACCGCCACGAGCCCCGGCCCTCCGGCAGTCAGGCTCGGGGGACCGTCGTCAAAGTAGGGGGCCAACTCGGCGGGGACCCGTGACCAGGTGAGCCCATCAACCGAAGTCCACACCGCTGCACCCATCGGGTTGATTCCCACCGCGACCAACCCGGGTCCGCCAGCGGTCACGTCGCTCATGTACGTCTCTTCCGATTGTTCGCCGAAGACGGCGTCGTCGTGAGGAACTCGTGACCAGCGGAGCCCATCAACCGAAGTCCACACCGCTGCGCCCATCGGGTCGAATCCCACCGCAACCAACCCAGGTCCGCCAGCGGTCACATCCCACACTTCAGCTCCGGCGAACACCGCTTCGTCGAGGGGGACCCGAGACCATTCATTGCCCAGCGAATCGGTCACCGTCGATGGGACAGCCGGATCGGGCACACTCGATGGGACGACCGTGTCGCCGCGCGGGGCCGGTTCGGGTGATGTCGAATCGGGAACCGTGACAGCCGGCTCCCGTGGGACTGAATCGGGAGTGCCGACCGGTGCCAGCTCGTCGCCTGGATGCAAGAGGAGGGAAATGAGTCCAATCGCGACAACGACGGTGGTGACGACTGCGGCGGCGAGCAAACCACGTCGCCTATGTACACCTGACACCACTGGGAGGAGGGTTGCTCCATCCGTTCCCTCCAGCGCGCGGAGGACGATTTCCTCAGCGTCGAGTTTGGGCAAATCAGCAGACGTCTCCATCCAGAACTCACTCACCTGGCGTTCGAGATCTACGGTCACCGCTCACCCCCTATGCTGCGCCGGAGCTTTTCCATTCCACGTTCTAAGTGCCGTTTCACCGAGCCCCGGTTGATTTCGAGCAGATCGGCCACCTCACTGATCGTCCACTCAGCTCCATGGACGAGCACCACCGCAAGTCGCTGACGTTCCGAGAGATTGTCCAGCGCACTTCCCAGTCGGGGCTCGACCCACGGCGCCTCGAACAGCACGGGAGTCGCACCGACAACCACTCGTGCTCGTTTCATGCGACGCGCCCGGTCCCGACCCACGCTGTACACGTAACCGGGCGGGTTGCCCATCGAACGGATCCGGTCCCAATGCTCCCACCCGTAGGCCAATGCCTCTGCCGCCGCGTCCACACCCACCTCTGTTCCGAAGCCAGCGACCAAAGCGTGTTGGATGCGGTGCCCAGCCTGTTGCACGAAGTCGGTAAACGATTCCGCTCGCTGGTCCTGTTTCAGCATCAGCCTCCATGCTCCTTACCCATATAGAGCGCGGATCGACCCGAATGTTGACAGGAAAATCGAGACGGCGCGGCCCGGAGTCCTGTTCCGCCACCTCACTCAACACCGGACCCGTATAGATGGGCATAAATCGAGCGGTGTAAGACCGCTAGATACTGCCGGTTATGTGCTTCCTTTCACTTCCCTGAGGCCCGCTCTGAGGTTGTCGCGGGGTCGACGAAGCGCGCTGGATCGCCAGACAGCAGATCGCGTGCCGATAAGAGTCCGCGAATACTGGGGTTTCTATGAGTGGGCGCTTCAAGGATTGAACCTGTGGCCTCTTCCCATATCAAGAAGACAGCTAAGGAAGCCACTCCCGCTGATGTGCGGAGGAGGTGAAGAGCGGACCACCCGCCACGAGCTTGCGAAGCAAACTCGCAAGCAACGGCCAAAGGCCGTTGCCGTGGGCGCTACAGGGATTGAACCTGTGACCTCTTCCCCACATCAAGAAACAGGTAAGGAAGCGCTCTCCCGCTGACCAAGGGAGCC
>JABDIY010000114.1 GCA_013003535.1 Acidimicrobiales bacterium
CTGCAATACACGACCACCGATGCATCCAACGCACCGATGAGACGGGGGGCGAGGACGTCGACTGAATCCGGCGGTATGTTCACGGCGCCGGGGAGGTGGGCGTCGGCGAAGTAGCCTGGCCCCAGCGCTTCCACCAGCACGATCGGGTCATCACTGGTGACGCTTCGATACAGCTCTTCCCGCGTGATACTTGAGCTCACTTGCTCTCGCCTTCCTGATCTTGTTTGATTATCACACCACGCGCACCTGTGATCATCCTGGAACTTGGATGGGCCCAGCAACAGCCGCACAACAGGTCCAGATGTAGTCTGACGGTGTGGACTTCGGTGTGCTTGGACCGCTGGAAGTGCGGTGGCGCGGGACGCCGATCGAGATACGGCGGGGGTTGCCCCGAACCATTCTCACATACTTGATTCTCCACCGCGGCGAGACCGTTACGTCGGGGTCGCTCGCAGAGATCTTGTGGGCCGACGAGCAGCCGCTGAACCCCGCGAACGCGTTGCAGACCCAGATCTCGTATCTTCGGAAACGCCTCGCAGTGGATCCGTCAAGACACTCGATCGTCACCCGTGCGGGCGGTTATGCACTGGAGGTTGGCAACGACGCCATCGACGCGCATCGCTTCGAGCAAGCGGTCAACGCTGTTTCGCAAGTCCATCGAGCCGGGCCCAGCGCTGCTCAGGCAGGTCTTGCCACGCTGGATGAAGCCCTGGCGTTGTGGCGAGGCCCCGCTCTGGCCGATGTCGCCGGAGAGGACTTCGCCGTCGGTGAAACGACCAGACTCGAAGAAATGCGTTTGGTGGGGCTAGAAGTTCGGGGGGACCTTTTCCTACTCCTTGGACGCCATCGGGAGCTGGCCGCAGACCTGGCGGTCTTAGTCAGCGAGAACCCATTTCGGGAGCGGTTTCATCACCAGCTGATGGTGGCGCTCTACCGGTCGGGTCGACAGGCGGAAGCACTCCGGGTGTTCGCAAACGCTCGCCGAACCCTCGTGGATGAACTGGGAATCGAGCCGGGGGCCGAGCTGCGCGATCTGGAGCGTCGGATCCTGGACCAAGATCCGACCCTGGACCATTCCGTCGAGGCGCCGAGAGTGGGCGAGCAACATGCGGTGTTGGAGGTCCCGCTTGTCGATGCCGGCATCTCAGGGAGGGCTGCTCGCCGTGGCGCTACACTCCCGGCTGCGGTTTCCCCGCTCGTAGGTCGCGCGGTAGAGATGGAGCGAGTCGGCGGACTCCTCAAGCGCAGCAGGATGGTGACCCTCACTGGTCCAGCCGGGGCGGGCAAGACGCGGCTCGCCATAGAGACGGCGCGCTGCCAATCCGCAGACGACAACATCTGGTTCGTCGATCTCGGGGACGTGACCGAACCCGATCAGGTTCTGGCAACGGTGGCCACGGCGCTCAACGTCCCGATCGCTCCCAACGATGACGCGGCGATGTTGGCGCGCTCAGTGTCCGAGCTTCGTGGCTTGCTCGTTCTCGACACCTGTGAGCATGTGGTGGGAGCTGTGGCCGGTCTCGTTGGTCCGCTACTTCGGGAGGCAGCAGATATGCGAGTGCTGGCGACCAGCCGGCGGGCGTTGAATGTGACTGGCGAGATTGCGTGGCCGGTTCCACCGCTCGCTCTCGCTCCGGCACGGACGGTTTCTGTGGAGGAGCTTCCACAATATGGATCGGTGGAGTTGTTCCTCGAGCGGGCATCAGGAGTGCGCCCGGACTTCGAGCTGACCGAAGGTAATGCGGCTGACATTGCCGCGGTTTGTATGGCGCTGGACGGGCTGCCGTTGGCGATCGAGCTTGCCGCCGCCAGGGTCGACGTGCTGTCCCCGGGGGCGATTCGGGATCGCCTGCTCCACCGGTTCGACCTTCTCGTCGACGGAGCACGCGATGTTCCGCCCCGGCAACAAACACTGCGCGGGGCGATCGAATGGAGCATCGACATGCTCGATGACGAGCAGCGATTGTTCTTCGCTCACCTTGGCGTGTTCTCCGGGAGCTTCGATCTGGGAGCGGCCAGCTGTGTTGCTGACGTAGATGAGACAGTCGCGCTGGACCTTCTGACATCGCTCGTTCGGCAGTCCATGGTCACGGTGGTCGAACACGACAGATATCGCTTACTCGACACCTTGGCGGCGTACGCATTGGAAATGCTCGGCCAACTCGATGCCGACGCCACCCGGACCCGGCATGCAGATTGTTACCTGAGACTGGCCGAGCGAGCAGAGGAAGGCGTGCAGGGCTCTGAACAGCGCGTCTGGCTTCGACGGTTGCGCGATGATCTCGCCAATCATAGGGTTGCTCTCGAATGGGCCGTAAGCACGGGCGATGGCCTTGCCGCGGCACGACATGCCGGAGCTCTCGGATGGCCATGGGTCCTCGACGGAATGCTCGCAGATGCCGATCGGGAGTTGGAACGCGTCTTGGCCTTTCCCGACTTGCCACCCAGTCAGCGTTCCAAACTGTTATGGAGCCTGGCGCTACTGGCCAGTTCGCTCGGACAAATGAGCCGAGCTGAGGCGCTGGCACAAGAGAGCGTGGCGTGCGGGCGCCAGGCCGGCGATGCAGTGCAGACCGCCTGCGGTCTGAACGCTCTTGCTGTTGTGCAATGGGCCGTAGGCGATCTCGATGCGTCGGAGGCCACGCGCGACGAAGCGATCACGATGTTCGAACGCACAGATGCGCGATGGGGTCTCGCCGTGTGTCGGGTACTGCAGACACGGACAGCGATCGATCGCAACAGTCCTCAGGTAGCCGAACTCGCAGAACAGGGGCTCGAAGCTGCCCGGGCTACTACCGACCGGCACCTCATCAGCATCGCGCTCGAACAGGTGGCTCGCCTACGGCTCAGAAGCGGCTTCCCGGGGGAAGCTGTGAACAGCGCAACCGAAGCTTTAGCCGAGGCGGAGTCGATCGGCTACGTGGAAGGGATTCTCGGAGCTTTACACCTGCTCGGTGTGTCATTGCTGGCCAACGGTGATCTAGAGAGCGCCCGCCAACAGCACATGAGAGCGCTCGCGTTGGCGTCCCAGATTGGTCACACCGGCGCCGTGTGTGAAGCTCTCGACGGAATTGCAATCGTGTCGCTCCACGAAGATCGACGAGACGCTGCCGGCGAGCTCTTGCGTCTCGTCGACGCCGAGCGTGCGCTTCGACGCCTGCCTCGTCGGGCCGAGGAGACTCTGACCTTGCGGTCGCTCGGAGTGAACGGCGGCGACGTCATTGCCGACGATCGCACCGACGGTCAGTGCCGCTCGTTCCATGATCTGGTTGGCGACCTCCTTGCAGGTCGCCAATCCTCGGTTGCGACTTGACTGACGCCCACCTCCGGTTCGGCGGGCATCAGCCGACCGCGCAACCGTTCGCCGTCCTCAACCTCCAAAGGCTGCGGCGAACGAGTCTCGAAGCTCGGGTGTAGCTGCGTCGGAATAACCGCAGTAGTTGACCGCTCCGTCGGAAGCGGATATCAGGTACTGCGAGCCCACGGTGTAGGACGGTCCGCCCAGGAGTGCCTGAGCATCCCCGATGGTTGTGAGCTCAACAGTGCTGGCATCACTGCCGGTATACCAGCGGTCCACCGCGATCGTGATCGTGTTGCCGGTCACGGCCGTCACGGTGCCTTCGAAGGCTTGCGCCATTCCAGCCAGGGTCTCCACGCTGAACGGCAAACACGATGCGGTAGCGCCGCCGTCGCCAGCGGAGAGTGCAAGCGGTTCGGCCGATCCCGAGCTGTCGTCGTTGGCCCAGACAGCAACGACGAGACCGATCGTTGCGATGCCGGCTACTGCTGCGGCGGCCAACCATATCCACATGGGCCGAGCGGGAACCGGAGGTCCACCGCCCCCGTTCTCGGGCGGGCCGGACCTGTTCGGTCCGGAATCCCTTTTCCTCAATGGTGTGGCAAATCTTGTACTCACTCGACGCTCCTCTGCGAAGACCGGCAGCGTTGCCGGATTTGGGTGGGACAACCGGTTTCCCGATCTGGATCTAATTGAAACGAGCATTGCTTGCATAGGGCTTGCACTCGCCTGACACGGAGAAACGGCACCGATTGGCGTCACCGTCAACTGATGCAACAGGTCATCGACAGCGTGGGGACAGTGCGGGCATGCAGGGTGGCAAATGACAAGGACGAACCGTTCGACGCCACCAACAAGGAGAAGATCAAATGACACCGGACCCACGCCTCTTTCGGAACGACGGTGATCGGTGATGGGCAGCTACGTAGTGGACGTTCAGAAGGACTCGACGGCATCGGTCGAGGCGATCTGGCGGTTCCTCGCCGACGTGACAACATGGACTGAATGGTCGTCATTCGATGAAGCCAGCTACGCCAGGGAAGGCGAACCTCCCCCGCATGGTGTGGGAGCCGAGCGGGCTTTGCGGGTCGGTCCGTTCCGATCGGTCGATACGGTTCATTCATTCGATCCACCCACCCGGTTGGCCTATGGATACTCCGGCCCGATCCCTATGAAGAACTATCGCGCCGAGGTCACGCTGACTCCGCGTGGGACAGGGACACGAATTCGATGGAAGGCGCAGTTCTCCCCGACGATCCCACTGACTGGTCGTCTGATCCAGGCCTTGCTCGCGAAGTTGTTCCGAGATCTCTCTGCCGGCCTCGCTCGCGCCGCGGAGTCGGCCGTGCCAAGCGGGAGTGCGGGTGTCATCGATAAATCCGCCGCGCGCCGAAGCAGGGATCAGGTTGACGTAGCCCGAGATCGGATTCCCGCAACCGTGGGTCGTAGGAGGAGATCGATGAGGCCGGCGTCTTGACATCGATTGAGAGGCGAGACCGATTTGTGGTGATCGTCTCGCTTCTCGCCTATCTCGCCATCGGATTCTTCCCGTATTTGGTCTCAGGACTGATCGTGCCACCCGGAGCGGTGGCGGTCCTGATGGTCTGCTGGTTTATGGGCCTGTTTCTCACCGCTCGCATGGCCACCGCCCGACCCTTGCTCGCACCCGTTGGTGTAGTGGCGGCGATCCTGTTCTGGTTCGCCTTCGTGACGCTGGGATCGAGCCTTTTCGGCTGGACGGCCTAGTCGCCTGAGCTGCGGATCTAGTCGCTAGCTGGAATCTCCCCAAATTCTTGTCACACAGATCGAACCCCGCATGCTCTTGTAGGTGTATGGACACGCTCGCGAGGGAAGAGTTTGCAGTGTTCTTCGACACTGCCGAACGTCGCCTTCGCCTTGCCCTGTCGGGCGCTTTTGGCATGGAGGCTGGACATGACGCCGCCGCGGAATCATTGGCTTGGGCTTGCCAGAACTGGGACTGCGTGCGAGAAATGAGCAACCCCATGGGCTACCTCTATCGAGTGGGCCGGACGGCGGCGCTACGAGCCATCGGACATGACGTGCGATTCGTATCCACCGATATCGAGATGCACCCCGCGCAGTGGGAGCTACCCAACTTCGAACCAAATCTGGCCAAGTTCCTCGCCCAGCTTTCAGAACGCCAACGAGTAGCGGTTTGGATGGTCCATGGCCTGGGGTTCACCAATAATGAGGTCGCCGATTTGCTGGAGTGTTCTCGGCCGACGGTCGGGACACATGTCCGCCGCGGCCTCGCAAAGTTGCGGCAGCAGCTGGGGGTGGACCATGACTGACCAGCGCGAGGCTGAGCTCCGCCAGTGGATTCAGGAAGCCGCAGCCACCTCGAGGCCGATCAAGATCGAAGACGTTCTGAATAGAGCATCAGTGGAGATTGTCCCCATACCGACGGCTGGGTCTACACGGTCTGAGAAGCCATTAATTGTCGAGCTAACACAGGAGAGTCCGGTGACGAACAAACGAAACCTTTACCTTGCACTCGCGGCCACCGCTGCCGCAGTCGTCCTCATTGCCTTCGCCCTCACCGATGGTTCCCCTGAGGACGCCGGCGTGGCCAGCCAAGTAGAAACGACAACGTCAACAACACCTACAATTACCAGCACGACGATCGAGCCAACTCATACTGACCTCGCAACTGAATTTTGGCAGGCGCTCGAGGCCGGCGATCTGGAGCAGGCACTAGCGTTGGTCGATCCGGCCGCCATCGATTCACCGGATCTTCCGCCGTTCGGTCGTGGGCACACACTCAGCGGTGTGTTCGACTGGTATGAGACCGTCGGGTGGAAATGGCAGCTCACCGGGTGCGTCGAGATCGACGATCAGTACGTCAGTTGCCTGACGAGTGGGAGCAACGCGTGGTCGGACGCTTTGGGTGTCGAACCCATCATGTCCAGGTTCCGCGTCCGATTCAGCGAGGACAAAATAATAGCTGTGGAGGACGAGGGCCAATCCTTCCTTTCAAACTGGTCTCCGCGGGTCTTCGAGAAATTCGCAACGTGGGTCTCGGAGAATCATCCCGACGAGGCAGCGATCATGTTCGACTTCGAGGTGGATCTCAACCAGGAGATCTTGGATCTGTATGCAATAAACACGGTTCGCTTCGTTGAGTCTCTGCAGGGCGAGGAGTGACCTTGCGAGCGGTGACCCGTGGGTGTCTTCGCCAATGGCCCAATGCGAGTTTCTAGGCCGCAGTTTCGGTGATGTCGATGTTTTCCTCGGTACCCAGTTTCCATGTCCGCCAACCGGCGCTCATGTGAAAGGCCACGATGGCCAGAACGCTGACGGCGGAAAGCCACGATCCGGGATCCACGATAGCGATGGCGGCACAAATCGTCCCCACAGAGCCGAGGCCGACGGTGACCGCCGTGAGAATCGAGCCAAACGCCGGCGCGGCTCGCATGGCGACGCCGAAAAGGACGATCCCAATCGGAACAAGCAATACGCCTGTTGCCAACATTGTGTCGAACACACTCTGGGCACCATGCCAGGCATACTCGATTGCTGCCAGGTCCTCAGGGGGAGTGTCGGAAGCGGCGTAGAGATCTGCCAAAGGCGATGTTGCTACGTGGAGCAACGAACTGGCAGCCAAAATTACGAGACCAAATCCGGCCATCACCGTCCCGAACAACGCGGCGGGCCGATGAGCAGGAATGAGTAACCGGTGCAAGACCGAAATGTGCAGTGCGAACAACATCAGCGCTCCCAGGTACAGGAAGTGTTCAGCAATTCGACCGGATTCGATATTGGCGAAGTCGATGAGGGTTTCGGGGTCCGAGGCATCTGGTAGGTTCAACGCCCCCACCACGAGGCCGGCCCCAAGCATCAAGATCCCGCCGGCGAGACCAGCGATGCCTCCCCATCGGTACAGCTGGCCGTCTGGGTCTTGCTCAGTTGGCCTTGACCCGCCGCTTCGGATGTCTCGCCTAGCTGACGAGTCGAGGTGGGATGAGATGGCCATCGGCTGCCTCCTTCAGGCATCGGAACTCGGATCGGATCGCCGGCTGGAGAGCTGAAGCCTTGGACCGGAGATCCGTAGTGCAATCGTGCGCCGCGACGATCCACCGTTCTAGGGGCCGACGTCACAAATCCAGATTGTGGCTCGAGCGGGTGGCCGAGGGCGGAGTCGAATCGCTCCCAAAATCGCTTTTGTCGAGATCCTGTAGCAGCGCCGTAATCGGCGCCATTTGTTCCAAAGACCTCATCACGAGGGGAAACCTTCACTGTGAGAATGGCTATTGCCGCAATAGTCATTGACAGTTGGTTCGGCCGAGCGTAGGTTTCGCCTAGCCAGGCAAAATATGCAGGGTGGGAGACAGGCTGAGGTCCATTTCGATGAAATCAATTCTTTGTAGAGCAATCGCTTCGTCCGTAGTTGCGACTGGCGTGATGGCAGCACCGGCGATCGCTTCGGCTGAGGATGGGCCCATCGCTGGCTGCGGTAAGGGTTGGCAGCTGTTGACTGTTAGCGAAGCTAACGCTTCGATCGACTGGCGTATCTATACAACCGACGAGCGGGCCGCCGTCGAAATCGTAGTGGCAGGCCAAGACCAGAACCTCGACAACCATCTGTGCGTCAAGCAGTACAAACCGAACCAGGGCCAAGACAAGCACTGGGGGGCTCCGGACTACATTATTACCGCGGCGATGGACAACGTGGCTCGGGGCCAAATCCGGTAGCTCGAAAGCGATCGGTGCTCAAGCGGTGGCACTCATTCCAGATTCGTATGAGTGGGTTGGCCCACTGCAAGGTTTACTCGTC
>JABDIY010000124.1 GCA_013003535.1 Acidimicrobiales bacterium
TTCACAACTCCCGTGGCGTCGTTGGTTAGCTCCGTACCTTGGCTGGTGAGCCGCGCCATCGATCGGCGGGCATCACGGTCATCCTTGGTTGTTTCCACGAACCCGAGCTTCTCCAACGGTTTCAGTGCCCTGGTGACACCCGAAGGCGTGAGACCCACAACGGCTGCAAGATCCACCCTCGTGGCCCTCCCGCCGGGGGCGTCTTGAATCGCCAGCAGCAGCTGGTACTCACTGAAGGAGATGCCCTTGATGTTGGCGAGCGAGCCATCGAGCCGGCGTTGCACCCGATCGGATGCGGCCAACAGCTCAAAGACAATTGCGCGGGAGTTTTCAATCTGCATGACCGAAACGTTACCATTCCGTGAGTACTCACGATATGGGTTTAGCAGAGTTCATGTAGCGAGAACTGGGCCAGCTCTATTCGCCGGTGCTGAAATCCGGCACCGGACGGGCTTCGGCCTCGGCTGGCGTAGTGACCTTGCCGTTCTCAGCAATGTCCTCGATCAACCAATCCATCTCGGCGATCTCTTTGCGCTGGGCCTCGATGATGTCATCAGCCAAAGACTGGACTCGAACGTCGTCGATGTTCGCCCGTTCACTGGTGAGGATGGCGATCGAATGATGCGGGATCATGGCCTTCATCCAGGACTCGTCCTCCACCGTGGCCTGAGACCGAACCAAGGTGAGAGCACCAGCAAAAACCACCACGCTCCCGGCAACGATCGCAGCGTTGATCACCTTGTTCTTGTACATGCTGAGCATGAACCCCAACATGATGAGCGCCATCGCCGCCCCCATGTAAAAGACCATGTAGAACCGGGTTTCACTCCAGCGCACATGGCTGAGTTCGTAAGAGTTGAGGTAGGTCAGGCCAAACATCACCAGCGTGGACGTAAGAATCATTGCCCCAAACCGCAGGTACTTTTTGGTCTCTCCTCCGTCGTGACCGGACACTGTCATCTTGTCGTTCGTTGCTGTCGTCTGCATGTCCATGCTTTCCCGCCTACCCGGGAGCGGACCACACCAAACGGCAAACCGCAGTTTTCCCCTTTGCTACGGTGAAGAAATGGCG
>JABDIY010000174.1 GCA_013003535.1 Acidimicrobiales bacterium
GCGCCGGCGAGCGTGAGGCTGCGGAGGGACGGAGCAGCACGATCAGCGCTGCGACGTTGTTCGAGCGGAGCGAGGCGGAAGCGACCCAGAGCGAGGAACGAGCGCCGGCGAGCGGACGCAATGAGACAGAGCCCGAAACGAGAATTGAACTCGTGACCTACGCTTTACGAGAGCGTCGCTCTACCAACTGAGCTATCCGGGCAGGAACTGCAAGGCTAGCAATTGCAGTCGGCCTTCAGCCACTGATTTCAAGCAGTAGTGCTTGAAGGAAGAGGGCTTCGTTGGGGTTTCGAATGATTTCGTTTGCGGAAAACTGTATTCGGTCGAGGGCTGCAATCGCAGCCGGGTCCGACCCCTGGATCAGACGATCTCGGTATGCGCGGCTCAGCGTGGCTAAACCGAAGCGAATCTCATCGGTCCGGAGCTTGCGGAGTTCGCGCTTGTGACGGGCCACGATTCTGGCCCGTCCAAGACCCCGCTCCCCCAGCTCGGCTGCCCGTTGATCCAACTCCTCCATCTCGGCGGCGTGCCGGCGTTCCAACGGTTCCGCGGCCTCGTCCATGGCGGCGCGGAGCCGCTGGGTGTAGTCGTAGGCGGCATGGCCCGAGCCGTTCAGCACACTCGGGAGCGACCGCCACAGCTCGGCCCGGTTGGCGATCGCATCATCGGTGGCGAGTAGGCGGGCGCGGTCCAGGTCGCCACCGGATGCCGATGCCGCCAACTGCGCGCGGCCGGGCTCGACACCTTCCACCGCCAGTTGGTTCTCGATCGCCAAAACCGATAGCGGCGAGAACTCCACGTTTACGCAGCGACTGGCGATGGTGGTGAGTTCTGGTGTGAGTTCACCAGCTAGCGCTATGAAGATCGAACTGGCCGGCGGTTCCTCGATGATCTTCAGAAGCTTGCCCACCGCCTCTTCCTCGATCACGTCGACCCGGTGAATCAGGATCACTTTGCGACGGCCTTCAACGGGTGAGGTGGAAGCGGTTGTGATGATGAACTCGGCATCGGATACACGCAACGACGCGCCCTCGGCTTCCACAATCACCAAGTCGGGGTGTTTCCCAGCAAGTGCAAGATCGATGGATCGTTGCTCTCGCACACCCTCTTGCTCGGCGCTGAGGAGTTGGGCGGCAAATCCGAGGGCGGCGGCCGCCGAGCCCGATCCGGGTGTTCCGATCAGGAGGTAGGCATGGACCGGTGAGGCTGCGGCTGCACGAAGGCGTTCCACTGGCTCAGCCTGGCCGATGACCCTTGCGTAGATGTCAGTGGTTGTTGCCATCGATTGATTCTGCCGCAATCCACGGCTCGATCGCGGCCCAAATTTTTGACTCCACTACGGCGAAAGCATCGTTGGCCGAGACGACGAGGAAACGATCGGGCTCGGCAGACGCTAGTTCTGCGTAGGTACGGGCGACGGCAGCATGGAAGCGTTGTCCGGCGGCTTCCAAGCGATCCGGAAGGCTGGTCATCCGGGAGCGAGCTACTTCGGCATCGGCCTCCAACAGAACTACCTTGTCCGGCAGCCGACCTTTCAGTCCGAACTGATTTATCGCCATCACCGCGTCCACCCCTAGACCCCGGGCACCTCCCTGGTAGGCGAGCGAGGAGTAAACCGACCGATCAGCAACTACGTGGCGCCCGGCTGCAAGGGCCGGTTCTACTACCAGTTCCATGTGCTCGGCTCGGTCTGCGGCCATGAGCAAAGCTTCGGCTCTGGCGCTTATCTCGGGAAGGTCTGGGCTAAGGAGAAGCTGTCGAAGCTCGGCCCCCAACCCCGTTCCGCCCGGTTCCCGTGTGAGAACGGCGTCGATGCGGCGCGCCAAGCGTTTGGCTTGAGAACTCTTGCCGGAACCTTCGCCACCCTCGAGCGCAATGTAGAGACCCAACTAAAACGGGTCCTCTTCGGTTGCGGTGGGGGAATTCTGCGCCGACGTTTTCGCCGCTGCCTTCTTCTTGGCCGGCTTTTTCGTGGCCGCCTTCTTCTTGGCGGATTTCTTGGCCACGGCCTTCTTCTTCTTCGTCGCAGCCTTCTTCTTGCGCTTCTTCGCCGGTCCAGCTGCACGACGGTCCGCCAACAGTTCGGCGGCGCGATCCAGTGTCAACTCCTCTACCGAATCACCTTTGCGAAGGCTGGCATTGGTCTCACCGTCGGTCACGTACGGTCCGAAGCGACCATCCTTCAATTCGATGTTCTTCTCGGTGACTGGGTCGATACCAACAATCTTTCCCGGTTTGGCTGGTGCCTGCCCACGGCGTCGCTTGGGCTGGGCGAAGAGCGCGCGGGCTTCCTCCTCGGTAACGGAGAAAAGCTGATCTTCGGTTTCAAGACTGCGGCTGTCGTTCTTCTCTTTGCCGTCTTCGCCAACGAGAATTCGCGACACGTAGGGCCCGTACCGCCCATTTTGTGCGGTGATTTCCTGACCGGTCTCATCGACGCCCACCACTCGGGGCAACGAGAGCAGCTTGACGGCCTGCTCCAGGGTGACCTCGGCGGGGTCCATGCCCTTGAACAGCGACTGCATCTTCGGCTTGGTCTCCGTATCATCGTCATGCTCACCCTGTTGCACATACGGACCGAATCGACCGGTCTTCACGAAGATCGGCTGGTTGGTCTCAGGATGAGTCCCCAGTTCGGTGTCTCCCTGCGGTGCATCCAAGAGCTGAAGGGCGACCTCGATGGTGAGCTCGTCGGGCAGCATTTCGTTGGGGATCGAAGCGCGGTCTTCACCCCGCTCGAGATACGGGCCGTAGCGGCCCACCCTTGCCACAACAAGAACACTGTTCTCGTCCATTCCCAATGGGATGGAATTGACAGCGCGGGCGTCAATCTCGCCCAAGCGATCCTGCACCTTGGCTTTCAGGCCGGCATCGTCATCTGAACCGAAGTAGAACCGCGTGAGCCACGGGATACGTTCTTCGCCACCTTCGGCGATCGAATCCAGATCGGTTTCCATCTGGGCGGTGAAGGCGTAATCCACGAGATCCGGGAAGTGCTGTTCGAGAAGGCCGACCACTGCGAACGCTTTGAAACTGGGGACGAGTGCGGTCCCTTTCTTCCACACATACTCCCGAGTCTGGATGGTCTGCATGATGCTGGCATAGGTGGAGGGCCGACCGACCTCCAGCTCCTCTAGCTTCTTCACCAAGGATGCTTCGGTAAAACGGGGTGGCGGCTGGGTGTCGTGCCCTTCGGCTTCGGCGGCGATCACTTCGGCCTTTTCGCCCTGTTCCAGCGGCGGGAGGGTCTGCTCGGCTGGATCGTCGTTGTCGTCTTCCTCGTCGCGGTCTTCTCGGTAGACCTTCAGGAACCCAGGGTGCTTGATGACGGTTCCACTGGTGGAGAACACCGCATGGCGGCTGTCGGTTGTATCGACACCGAGGCGCATGGTGACTGTCTCGCCGGTGGCGTCGGTCATCTGCGAGGCCACGGTCCGTTGCCAAATCAGCTCGTAAACCTTTAGGTCTTGAGCCCGCAGTTCGCCAGACACTTCCTCGGGCGTCCGGAACCGGTCCCCGGCCGGCCGGATCGCCTCGTGAGCCTCCTGGGCGTTCTTGGATTTGCCTTTGTAGACGCGAGGCTCCGACGGCAGGTAGGAAGCGCCGAAACGCTCCGAGATCTGGCCCCGGGCGGCGTTGATTGCCTGTTCAGACAGCGCCACACTGTCCGTTCGCATATAGGTGATGAAGCCTCGCTCGTACAGACCTTGAGCTACCCGCATGGCGTTCGCGGAAGACAACCGCAGTTTGCGTCCGGCCTCCTGCTGGTACGTAGAAGTAATGAAGGGAGCAGCGGGCCGACGGCGATAAGGCTTCGCCTCACGGCTCTCTACAACGGCGTCCTGACCCTCCACACCCGTGGCGAGCGCGGTTGCCCCGTCTTGGGTGAGGTGCAGAAGTTCCGATTTGGAGGATTTGAGCTGCCCTTCGGAGTTGAAGTCCTTCCCACCGGCGATCCGGGCCCCATCGACTTCGAGAATTTTCGCGGTGAAGGGTTTCTCGGCGTGCTCGGCGGTGAAGGTGGCTACCAGATCCCAGTAATTGGCCGAAACGAATGCCATTCGCTCACGCTCGCGTTGCACCACGATCCGGGTGGCAACAGACTGCACCCGACCGGCCGACAAACCCTGCTGGACCTTCTTCCACAGAACCGGCGAAACCTCATAGCCATAGAGTCGATCCAGCAGGCGGCGGGCCTCCTGGGCTTCCACAACCTTGAGGTTCAACTCGCCGGGATCGTCCAGCGCTCGCTGGATCGCTTCTTTGGTGACCTCGTTGAAAACTATGCGTTTCACCGGAACCCGAGGATTCAAGATCTCAAGAAGATGCCAGGCGATGGCCTCGCCTTCGCGATCCTTATCGGTGGCGAGAATGAGTTCGTCGACGTCTCCCAGCAATGACTTCAGGTAGCGGACGTGGCCCTTCTTCTCCGCATTGGTCACATAGAGCGCTTTGAAGTCGTTCTCGGTGTCGATGCCGAGGCGGGCCCACTTCTCGCCCTTGTATGCCGCTGGTACGTCAGCAGCGTTCCGGGGTAGATCACGGACGTGACCGATGGAGGACTCGACGACATAATCGGCGCCAAGGTACTCACCAATCTTCTTGGCTTTTGCGGGTGATTCAACGATGACAAGGGAGTGCGCCACGAGTGGAGACTGTAGGGACTGCTGCACCCAAAACGCGGCAGCCCCCTACCGAGAAGTTCAGAAATCCCCTGTGATCTGGGCGTCGACGACACCGTGAAGCAGGAAGAATGGGTGCTGTGGCGAGCGAATCAGGTTCGCCGGGCCGGGGCCACGAGGTCAGGTTCGCCGTCGGCGTCGGCATCAACCAAACGGGCTTTGAGGTCACCTTCGGGTGTGCTGTCATCGGATCCGGTGGCCTTGATGATGACGAAGCCAAGGATCGTGGCGAGAATGCTGGCGATCAAGACGCCAATGGTGCCCTGGTCCTTTATGTCTTCGCTGGCGGGTCCGTCGAAGGCCAAGCCGTTGATGAACAAAGCAACGGTGAAACCGATGCCGGCCACTGCGCCCACCGCGAGGATGTGCAGCTTGCGCATAGCCGCCGGAAGCGTGGCAACCCCCGACGCTAGCGCCGCCAGCGCGAAGAGATAAATACCGACCGGCTTCCCGATCACGAGTCCCGCGATGATGCCCAACGTGACCGAGGACCCGAGGGCGTCGACGATCACATCCCCGTTCAAAACGATGCCGGCGTTAGCGAGAGCAAATGTGGGGATGATGAGGTAGCTGGTGAAAGGACTGAGCGTGGTGATGAGACGGGAGGTGACACCTACCTGTTCACGAATAGCAAACTGAGCGTCCTTGACCGAGCCCATCGTCGGCACGGTGTCACGCTGGAACACGCTACTCAACGCGGCCTTGCCAATAAGCGGTCGAGCGGGTGTCAAAAGACCCAGGGCTACACCAGCGATTGTGGCGTGCACACCCGACTCGAAGGTGGCGAACCAGACGAACCCTCCAATGACGGCATACACCGGCGTGAACCACACCCGCTGTTTCTGGAGCACGGCCACGAGAAGTAGCCCGGCCACTGCCCAACCCAACCACGCGATACTCAGGTCGGACGAATAGAAAATGGCGATTACAGCAATAGCGCCAATGTCATCAACGATGGCCAAGGTGAGAAGGAATAACGAAAGCTGCTTCGGGACTCTGTTGCCGACCAGCGCCAAAACCCCGACGGCAAAGGCGATATCGGTGGCCATCGGAATACCCCAACCGGCGGATTCTGGGCTGGAGGTGTTAAAAGCGAAGTACAACGCAGCGGGGACGATCATTCCGCCCATCGCACCGATGGCGGGAAGGGCGGCGATCTTGGGGTTACTGAGGTCGCCGAGGATCAACTCGGACTTGATCTCCATCCCGACGACGAAGAAGAACAACGCCATCAACGCATCGTTGACCCAGGCCTCCAGCGGCTCGTGGACTCGAAAGGTTCCGACCTCGAAGGAAATGTCAGTCTCCCAGAAGTGGTGATAACTATCGATATCGACGTTCGCCCAAATGAGTGCAGCCACCGTCGCAACGATCAAAAGAACTCCCGCCGCGGTCTCGCGACGCAAGAAAGTGGCCACCGGGCGAACTACTCCGCGGGCGAGGGGATTCTTGCTACCGCTGAACGCTTCGTCGCGGATTGGGAGACTGTTGTGAGCTGACATTTAGTTGTTACCCAAAATCTCTTCTCGGGGGGTACGGGTCAGGCCGGAGGACCGGGCATCATGGTACTGGGAGAAGGTCCCGTGGCACCGGACAGGATCGATCTCGCTGCCGAGTCGCAAAGGGCTATTGATGCAGCCACACTCGCACCGTGGTGCCTTCCTCGCCCGGAATGAACTCGACCTGGTCGCCACTGAGCGTGCGCATCAACGGGACGCCGAAACCTCCTTCGGTCCGTAGGCGAGCTGGGTCGGTGATTGGAGGAAGAGACTGCTCGGCTGGCATTCCGTGTCCGAAGTCCGCGACCTCGAGCATCACACTGCCGGGGTAGACATCGCACCGGATCTTGACCGGACGACCGGCGTCACGTTGAAGGTTCGCCTCGATGGCGTTGGTCACGGCCTCGGACGTAGCGAGGCGAAGATCATCCAGCCGAGGTCCAGACAACGCGCCGACCGATTCCACCGCATTCAGGATGGTCATGCGCACAACGTTCACCAGTTCCACCGACGACGGGATCTCCATGCGGACTGTTCTCACCTGATCCGCCATCGCTATACCGTCACAGCCTGGCGCCACGCCGAGTACGAAGAAACGCTCCCCCCCACCGGCCACCACAGCCACGGAAAGGGGTGTACCTGTGCGAGCACCAGATGTTTGCTGATGCGTTCGAACCCGGGCACGGGTGCGAACGTTACTGCAGCGGCGCGATCCCGTAGCACCGCTGTGGGCGAATCTCTGTATATCTGCACCTCGCGCTGGGTTCCCAGCTGCGCGAGGGTTTCGGTCAAGAAAACCAATCTCTTGGCCGAAAGCTGAAGCTTTGACAACAAAGCCTCATCGAAGACGAAGACGGCTGGCAGGGTTGGGTTGGCCACGAGGGCGGGGTCAGCATCGCCCAATGATTCCGCGGTCAGCCAAACCACGTCGGGCGAGACCGTCCCCACCACCGAGCGGGGCCCGGCTTCGGCGCTGGGATCGACGGCCCGACGCATGAGTGGACTGGGCTCAACCTTCACCAACGTCGGATCCTCGGGCCACTGTTCGATGGGGCAATCCGATGAACGGTCACACTGCCCACACAGCCCCGGCGCCCGCTTTTCCACTTGCCAACGACTGAACCCATAGGCTTTTGCCGATCCCGCTCCCGTGGTCCACTGCCAGCCAAGACGGTTGGCGGCGCGGGAGCCATCGAGGAGATGCCGAAAAAACTCGTCCTCACCATCCTGCCAGCGGCCCCCATCGCGAACAGTCCACTGCGACGCCAACCACATTCGGGCCTGGTTCACCAACCACCCATCGTCTTCCAGTTCGTCGAGACATATCTCGACACAAGCCATGGACCGATCCCAGCCGGCGCTACCGCCATCCCGAGACGGATGCAGATGACGCAAGCTGGCACGGGTGCCGGCACCAAGGCGGGCATACCAGTGGCGGGCGTACTCCTGCCACAAGAGCTCATCACGGAACTTCTGGATGTCGACGTCGGGCGCTCGTCCGTCAACGTGAGCCCACACGCGGGGAAGGCTGAGTAGCCCGTGCCGAATGTACGGCGAAAGCCCCGAGGCTGCCCGTCGTGGCGCCGGCCACACTTCATTGCGATATGTGGCATAGCCGGTGGGGTCGAAAGCGGTCAGAGCGGCATCGGCGCGTACCTGGCCACCGGCATAGCGATCGGAGCCACTGAGGGTGCCTGAGTAAAGACCTTCAAGATGAGTGCCAACGAAGGCCAGGGCGTCAGTCCGGGTGGGAAGCGGGACGGGAAGAGCGGTGGGCATGCACCTCTTATCATTGCCGAACGATCAGTGCTAGAGCGCTATTGCACCCGTGGCATTTCGGGGTTCTCGGCCGGCGACGAGTACTCCGGGTTCGGTGAGCCATGCCGCTTCGTAGATGCTTGGGGAGAGAACTGGCGCTGACCAAGGCGGCGGGCCCGCTGGAGCCGGAGTGACCAGGCCCGATGCGAGGCCGAACTGGTGATAGACCTCAGCGAGATCATCGCCACACTGTTTACCGAGAACAAGGTGACGGACCGCCACGTGGAGGGTTCGAAAGTGCGGCCCGTGATTTGGTTGTGGAGGTCCGCCAGGAAGTGCAAAATCGGTCACCGCAGCATGGGCCAATTCGTGACACAACGTGCTGAGATCAACGCCGTTGGGACTGAGACTGATTCGACGGGTCTCGGCCTGCCAGCAGCTGCGGAGCGCGCTCCGGTTCATCCAGACCCCGACCGCAGCGGGATCCCCAACGGAGTTGGTTCTCCACCAACGCGAATCCAGGACGCGCTCGACCACCGACTGCAGCAGTTCCAATGAACGGTTCAGAACGAGAATGGTGTTCTCGGCAGACAAATCCTCGGCGAAGTAGACCTGGCGCCGGTCCGAGTCCCGGACAACTACCATGTGCGAAACGGCAGCACTGCCAGGATCAACGGCATGCCAACATCAGTGAGTCAACGCGCTCGGCGACGGTTTCATAGTGGTGGCGCCACCGGAGAGGTCTGCAGCCATGCCGGCGGTACGACCGTGATCATGCCCTCCGTAACCCCCGCTCACCCGCCGAGCCCGGGAGCTGATCCGGAGGCGTTTGAAGTGTTCGTCCACCAGTTTGTCTCGGCCTTTCACTACCAATGCCGACCCGGCGCTCCCAGGGGAGCGGTTGGTGGTTGGATCATTGTCAGCGTCATCTGAAGCGAGCCGGTTGATCGCCTCGAAACGTTCGGTGATGGCTTCGGCATAGCCGTACATCGAGCTTCGCCGCAGGCTCGATGTCTCGGCCGCAGTGCGTCCCCGCAATTCCGCAGCGGCTCGCATCGCATCGCTGTGCAGCATCGGCCAGAGAAACTTGACGCGATCGAGGTCGGCGGAGAATCCAACGGCCGCTGGTTGGCTTCGACGCCCCGAGACATAGAGGTAGGCCCGGCACCCAAACGCCTTGCATACAGCATTGAAGATGGTCTCCGCGGGAATGCGGTACCCCCCGGCGAGATGGACGCCGATCTTCTGGTCCACGATGGAGTCAGGCTTGCCGTCGAGATCCAACATCGCCTGGGTAATCCGCGCCCGAGCCATGAGATACAGCGCTTTCTCCTCATACGCCTGCGCCTCGGCGGGAAAGTTGGTTGAGCGGGCTTTGCGCCACAGTCGCTCGACCTTGGCGATGAGGACGGAATGCTCCTCTGCGGTCAATTGCGTGGTGTGCGTCGTCATCTTCCCATCTTCGTCAGGGGAAGTGACAATAGCGGACGAGTGACGGTGGAATGAGCCAAGGCCGCATGCCCTGAGCCTGCCTGGCGCAGGTTTTGGATCTAGCCTAGAAGGGGTGCGGACGCCCACCCTCCCCTTCGCTCCCGGCGAGCTGGAGGCAACCTATGTCCCACCGAAAAAACGTCGACGGCGGAAACGGCAACCAAACGGGTCGGTGATCGACCTCACCAGAGAGCCCGGAGTGATCCGCCCACCGACCCAGCCGGTGCAGCCAATCCCAGGTGCTCGCCCGCTCGCCGAGATCATGGCAGCACTGTCCGCTGATGGTCGGCTGGTCCACCACATGGTTATCCCTCAGCGTCCCGCCCAAACCGGTTCGCTCAGCGAGTCCCTCCCGCAATCGATCCGGCACTGCCTGCCACCGGAAGGCCTTTGGTCACACCAGGCGGAAGCGATCAACCAGATTCGCTCCGGACAGTCGGTTGTAGTCGCCACCGGAACAGCCAGCGGGAAATCGCTGTGCTACCAGCTTCCCATCGCGGAATCCATCGTCAGCGGTCTGCGCTCCTCAACCTCCCTGCTTCTCTATCCCACCAAGGCACTGGCGCACGACCAGCTCCGAGGATTTGCCGATTTGGATGTGCCGGGCCTGAGCGCTTCAACCTATGACGGCGACACGTCGTCCGATCAGCGTCGCTGGGTTCGTAACAACGCCAACGTGATTCTCACCAATCCTGAGATGCTGCACAACGGCATCGTTCCCCAGCACCGGCAGTGGGCCACCTTCTTCAAACGCCTGGAGTTCGTGGTCGTCGACGAACTCCATGTCTTGCGAGGCATCTTCGGAACTCACGTCGCTCATCTCCTCCGGCGAATCCAACGAGTGGCTGCTCTCTACGGCTCCACACCGACGTTCATCTTTTGTAGTGCCACGATCGGTGAGCCGGAACGATTGGCCAGCGAGCTCACCAATCGACCAGTCATCGGTGTGAACAACGACGGTTCACCCCGAGGTCAACGCACCGTTGCCCTGGTGCAGCCAGCCACCATCGACCAGGAAAAGGGTCGCCGCCAGTCACCGGCCACCGAGGCGATCCGTCTGGGCGCCGAACTGGCAACCGCGGGCCGTCGAGCGATCATCTTCTGCCCCTCCAGGGCGATGACCGAACGGGTTGCGGCCGGTGTAGCGCGCGCCGTAGATCCGGCACTGGCAGACACGATCCGCCCCTACCGCAGCGGCTACCTGGCCAGTGAACGACGCGAAATCGAAGAGGAACTGGCCACGGGTCGTGTGCGGGTCGTGGTTGCGACCAGCGCCTTGGAGTTGGGTGTCGACATCGGTGGACTCGATGCAACGGTTCTCTGTGGTTTCCCCGGCACCATCGCTTCGCTATGGCAGCAAATCGGCCGAGCCGGTCGCGCTGCCGAGGAGGCTCTGGCGGTCGTCATCGCCGGCGAGAACCAAATGGATCAGTGGTTTGTGCAACATCCTTCAGCACTCTTTGATCGCCAGCCTGAGCCGGCCGTTGTAAATGTGACCAATCCACACATCATGGACCCCCATCTCTGCTGTGCCGCCTACGAGAGTCCGTTGGTGCCGACCGACCGCGCATGGTGGGAAGAGGTTGATGAGGGGATTGGTCGGATGGTGGCCGCTGACCAACTTGGCGTCCGAACCGATAGTACCCGGCTCCCCCAGGCACTCTGGACCGGCCGCGGCGTTCCCTTCAGCCAGATCGGACTGCGTTCAACCTCCGGCGGTGAACTGAAAATCGTCACCTCCGACGGCAGTCCGGTCGGCACGGTAGAGAAGAGCCGGGCGCCGTCGCTGGTTCACACTGGCGCTGTCTATGTCCACCGAGGCCGTAACTACCGGGTGACGGATCTCGATCTCGATGCAAGACGAGCCACGGTGGAGCCTGACGATTCCGGCCGTTGGACTTCGGCCCGCTCCCGAGTGGACATCGCCGTTACCGAGGTTCGCTCTACGGAGACACTCGGCCGCGCCGTCCTGCGGTTCGGCAATGTGAACGTGACTACAACAGTGACTGGATTCCAGGAGTTTCAGAACTCGGGCCCCAGGTCCGATCGGCGAAACGGCGAGCTGATCGATTTGGATTTCCCTCCTACCGAGTTGCGCACCACCGCAGTGTGGTGGGAGTGGCAGCCAGAGGTCATCAAGATGGCGGGTATTCGAGACTTCGCTCTCGCCGGCGCCCTCCATGCGGCCGAGCACGCCGCCATCGGCATGCTCCCCCTGTTCGCAATCTGCGACCGCTGGGATGTTGGCGGTGTATCCATCGCCGAGATGCCCGGCACCGGATTGCCTACCGTGTTCATCTACGACGGGTACCCAGGAGGAGCCGGCATCTCCGCGCTGGCGTTCGATCGGGCCAGCCAACTACTGGCGGCAACCGCCGACCTCCTCGAAGGGTGCCGGTGTAAGGCCGGTTGCCCAAGTTGTGTGCAATCACCGAAGTGTGGCAATGGAAACAACCCGCTCGACCGATTTGCCGCGCTCGCACTGCTTCGGACCACCCTGGGTAACGCCGAAGCCTTTTAGCCGGAGGAAACGCTGTCTTGGTCAGTGACCGGAATGGGGCTGAGCGGGCGTTGTTGTAGTCCACGCATGAGGTACCAGATCCCCCCGGCCAGTGCGCCGCCAATGATGACGTCGAGAACGTAGTGATTGGCGGTGAGGACGACCACGAATGACGTGATGAGCGGATGCAAAACTGCCACCGTACGTGCTATCGATCCGGCGGAAAACGCCCAGATCAACAGGCCGACGAGGACCGCCCAGCCGACGTGCATCGAGGGCATCGCGGCAAACTGATTCGCACCATCACTTCCGGCCAATTCATACGGGTTTGGGCCAAAAACCGCTCCGCTGTCCACATACCCATCCAACATGCGAGGCGGGGCGAGCGGGTACTGCACATGCAAAAACAAAGCGATTCCCGTAGCGCCGATCAGCGCATTGCGGAAACGAACGAAGAGGTTTGACCGGCTGAGCATGTATGCCGTGCCAAGAGCGACCAGCGTCACCGGAAAGTGCACGAGGTAATACCAGTTTGCAATCTTGAAGAGCCAGCCAAAACCCAGAATCGCCTGAACGCCCGCCTCGATGTCCATGCCCATCGTCTGCTGCACGTTCATCACTTTGGTGGCATTGGCAAAAGCTGCAGCAGAGCTGGAAACGCTGACCTCCCGAACCGCGGAATAGGCAATCCACAGAAGCGCAAGTAGCGATGAGTTTCGCACGATGTCTCGCGGCCGGTAGAGCCGAGATTGTGAGGATCGGTTGAGAGAGGTCATACACGCGCCGCAAAAGGATGGCGTTGGAAGGGGGGAAGGCACCCCGCCAACGCATGAACTAGCTGAGATAGCGCTTCCCAGGATGCCCCAGTATTAAACCTAAGTGGCATCAGGGACAACCCTTTAGAGACCTCGGTATTCCCGCTTTGAGCGAACAGCCTGGTGGGAAGATGAACGCTCGCCGCGATTCACACTGCAGCCGACTCTGGACACCCCCTACTCAACCCGGATGGTCACCGTGCTCGACAGATCGATGTCACCTATCAGACGCCCCACCATCGGCACCTGCGTGGGCGCGGAGTATCGGACGGTGACACGCAACGAGTCTCCGACAGATCGGCCCCCCGACAGGTTCACCGTCATGCGGTCAGACACCAGCCCGGCGGCGCCCTGAGCCGCGGCTGTGGCGACGCCAACTTCGGGTTCCACCGCCGCAGCCCGGGCAGCCTCGCGTGCCGCATGGTGAACCAACACCGCATCCGTAGCGACCACACCAACCTGTCCAACAAAGAGCGCCAAGAGGGCGAGGACGGGCAGGATCAGGCTCAGCTCCACCGTTGCTTGACCCCGTTGGCGGAACGGGGGACGGCCCTGCGGAGCCCGATCAACTGCCCGGGTCATGTCTCAGACACGACCGATCACGGCGTCGAGCACTCGGTCCAGCAGCTCGCCAACCTTGCCGGTGCCATTGACCCAACGGATGAACAACCCCGCGACCAGCGACGCCGCCAGTACGACCACGACGTATTCGACGGTGGCCTGCCCGCGTTGCCGGGCCTCGGGATGACAGTAGAGAGAATAGAGAAGTGCCACGGTGGCGCCCCTTTCGTTTGAAGTTTCTTGGGTGGGACAGCGGACTGCCCGGCAGGATCAAACCTGCGAGTGGATCAAAGCGGTGCCTGGCCCAGTGTGAGAACCACGAACGGGACCACCGAACCAATGAGGACTGCGGGCAAGCTACAAAGCATGAGCGGGGCGAGCAGGAGAACAGGAGTGCGGCGAGCTCGCTCCTCCGCTGCATTCCGGTACGCCCGCCTCGCCTCATTGGCCAGCCGGTCCAGTACGAGCGCTACCGGGGCTCCGTCGCGTTCGGCGGCGAGGAGCACCTCCACCAGCGGCGAGTACAAACCGTCCGCCTGGTCTGCGAGCGAACTCAACACCGCTCGCCGGGAGCTCCCTGCTCCCAGTTGTCTGGCTGCGGCATCGAAAGCGGCACGAGCCGGATCCGGCCCGACCCGGACGACGAAGTCGACGGAGCGTTCGATCGGCATTCCGGTGGATATTGCCATCGCCAGTACTTCCAGCGTCTCAGGCATGGCATTTCGCTCCCGCCAGCGCTCGGCTTGAGACCTCTTTGCCGCGAGCAGGAACGGGCTTCCCGCCATCATGCTGCTGCAGATAGCGGCGGTTGTCAGGGACCTGGTGCCGAGGAAGATCACCATGCCCGCTCCTCCCGCTCGCCACGCCGAGGCCGGAACCTTCCTTTGGCGAACGTGGTTGGACGGCGAAGGGTTAGCCCAAGGCAACGACCGCCGAGATGGCCGCGGCGAGGCGAATAGGACCGAACCCGCCGCGATCAAACCCATCAACAACCCGATCATCGGAGGCTTCGGCCTTGCAGGATCCAGCGCATCCACAACCAGGAAACGCCAGACAACGCCATCGACAAGACCAGGACAAGGGCACCAGCGGAGGTCTCGATGTAGAACTCTGCAGCATGCCGATCGCTGAGCGCGTACAGCAGCGCTATGACGGGAGGGAGCAAAGCCATCAACGAGGCCGAGGCCAGCTGCTGTCCCGATTGAGCACGAGCGGTCGCTTCAACCCCAGCACCGACGCGTAACCGATCGGCCAATCGCTCAACAGCCGCCGCTCCAGCGCCTCCGGACAACTCGACCGCCACGAGAGCTGCGCGCAGCAGCCCACCCGGGGCCGTGCTCAACGCCTGGACCAGGGAAGCACCCGCGTCCACCTCTGGAACCACGGTGTGGACTCCCACCGCTTCGGCCTGTTCCTTGTCGAGTGTCCGGAGGGTGCTGAGGACCGATCGACCAGCCCGGAGCCGCTGGGCGATGAGCTCCACGACTACCGGTGCCAATGCCAGCTGGCGCCGAGCTGTGCGGGTCTTGAAGTGGAGTGTTCGCCCAGTCCAGCCGATGCCAAAGACCGCAGGTGTTCCCACCGCCATCAGCGGCGAACCGGTCAGGATCCCAACGGTGATTGTCAGCGACACGAGAACACCAAAGGTCACCATGGCGCTCCGGCCGTGGTTGGAGCCAGCCTTGGATTTGATGGAATCGACTCGGCCGTGCGAGGGACCGGTGCCGACCCACAGGAACACCGCAGCGGCCGCCACGAGTCCAGCGAGCAGCGCCAGGATACTCATCGGGGCTGCCCGGGAGTTGGCGAAACCTCCAGGAGGTCCACTATGCGTCGCTCGGCTCCTCGGCGTTCTACGTGCACAACCAGATCGATTCCGCCTTCGACCAGCGGCTGCATCGCCGCCCGATCCACGGATCCGCCGGCCAGGAGACTCAACACCTCGAGACGACGAAGCACCGACCGAGCGTCACCAGCGTGACACGTGGCGAGGCAGCCGCGGTGGCCGGTGTTGAGCGCCAACAGCAGGTCGAGCGCCTCGGGCCCCCGCACCTCTCCGACCACCAAGCGATCCGGGCGCATCCTCAGTGCGTTTCGCACCAAGTCGCGTAGCGTCACCGCACCGGTTCCCTCCGGGCCTACCGCCTGCGCCTCCAGTCGAACCGCGGCTGCTGATGGCAACGGCAACTCCGCAGTGTCTTCGACCACGACGACTCGCTCCGTCGTGTGGAGTTCATTGATGAGGGCTCCGACCAATGAGGTCTTGCCAGCACCGGTAGACCCACTCACGATCATGGTCTGCCGAGCGGCAAGGGCGGCTTTGATACGGGCGACCATCGCAGGGGATGCGAAGGATTCGAGTGGAATTCCGCCGGCGCGGAACCGCCGAATTGTGACTATCGGTCCCTCGGTCGCAACCGGCGGGCCCGCAACGTGGATGCGACTCCCGTCAGGTAGGTGTGCGTCGATCAGAGGATGCAGGCGGTCCAGCCGTTTCCCGGAATGGGCGAGAAGACGCTCGATGAGGAGCTGAAGTTCGTCAGCTTCCAGATCAAACCCGGCCCGATGCCACAGCCCCCCCGCATCCACCCACACGGGACCGGGCCCATTGATACAGATGTCGTTGATGTCGGGACTGGAGAGCAGCTGCGCCAGGGGACCGAACCCTGTGATGCGGCGCAGTGCGCCGTGGACCTCACCGGTCACCGCCTCCGCCGACGACGATGGCAGCGCAGAGCGAAGACGTTCAGTCAATTCCGCTGGCGAAAGTGACCGCTCTTCGGCCAGCCAGGAGCGAAGTTCCCTCCCGCCGCTCATGACAGCAGTCCTTCGAGGGGCCGAAGCGACCGAGGAAGGCGGGAGCCGAAGATCCCGGCATCAACCGATCGAGCGACCGCATTGTCGGTCCAGAGCTGCACCTCGACCGGTACACCAAGCGCTGAGGAAACATCTCGCCGGCCGAGAGCCCGACCGCGTTCAGCGACCAGTACGACCCCATCGGGCGAGGGACCCGTCATGGCCGCCCGCAACGCCATATAGCAGGGCCTCGTGACCAGGAGGGATCGATTGGCCGCCTGCAGCAAGGCCACCCCGGGCTGAGCCAGTCGTCCGAGGTCCACCACAACCGTACGTGGTTCGTTCGCCAGGACTTGGGCCAACGCCCGAAGGCGATCTGCAGGTGGGAGGCACCGGCCCATTTGGACACCGAGGAGACTGAGACGGGGCGAGAACGGGACCTCGAGCCGGGCGAGCGAATCAGGATGCGGTTGATCGGCCCGCATCCAGTCCGACAATGACGCCGATGGGGTGGGGAGTCCGAAGATCATTGCCTGGTCTCCGGCGAGATCGACCAGGAGGGTTGGCCGCCGTTCTGCGGCTAACACGGCCGTGCCAGCGGCAACCACGGACGTACCAACGCCACCTTTGGCGCCGTGAAAAACCAGCAACGGCGATGCCGCGGGCGATACCTGGATCAAGACAAGCTCCTGGAACGGGAGCACCTCGCACACTTGGTGCGACATTGGCAGAGACAGATCCTGCGAGGGCCACATAAATGGCTGAATACCGATAGTAACAGTAGTTACACAGTATCAAACGTATTTAGGAAAAAAATAGAGGCATTCGGGAGAAGGGCATACCCTGCTACGTTGATCGGGCGCTACCGGGAGGTGTCTGAGTACCTGGTGGGCTCCCCCGCCTTCAAAGCGGGTGTGACGGGTGATCCTCGTCAGGCGGGTTCGATTCCCGTCCACCTCCGCCAAAACGCCGAAGGGGGCCCTGCGAAAGGACCCCCCTCAACTCCAATATTCGATCCGCTAGGCCAAGGCCCCACACACCGTATTCGTCATCAATGTTGCTACCACATACGGGTCAGCGTTGGCATTGGGTCGACGATCCTCGATGTAGCCCTTCTTGTCCATCTCCACCTGCCACGGGATTCGGATTGAAGCGCCGCGGTCAGATACGCCGTAGCTGAATTGGTCAAACCGCTGCGTCTCGTGGGCACCGGTGAGGCGATCCTCGATGCCGCTGCCATAGCCGGCGAGATGCTCAGCCACCTTGCCCTCAGCGCCCAATGACTCGCACGCCGCAATGATGGCGTCGTAGTCATTTCGCATCTTCTCCGTGGAGAAGTTGGTATGCATGCCGGCCCCGTTCCAGTCGCCCTTCATCGGCTTGGCTTCAATCGACACTTCAACGTTGTATTCCTCAGCCAAGCGATACAGCAAATACCGGCCGACCCACATATGGTCACCCACTTCCACGGTGTCAGCAGGCCCAATCTGGAATTCCCACTGGCCGGGCATTACCTCGGCGTTGGTCCCGCTGATCTTCAGACCGGCTTTCATACACAAGCTCGTGTGTCGCTCCACCAGGTCACGACCGAAAATCTTGACGGCGCCAACGCCGCAATAGTACGGACCCTGAGGACGAGGATACCCGTGCTCGGGGAACCCAGCGGGCCAGCCGGTGACCGGGTCGAGAAGCGTGTACTCCTGCTCCAGGCCGAACCACGGCTCCTGATCTCCGTACTGCTCCAGAGCCTTGACGGCGAGGGCGCGGGTGTTGGTGGGGTGAGGGGTGATCATGTCGGTGAGATAGGTCTCACACATCACCAGAATGTCATCGCCACCGCGGATCGGATCCGGGCACTGGAACTTCGGAATCAGCACAACATCAGAGTTGTCGCCAGTGGCCTGATTGGTACTGGAACCGTCATACCCCCAGATGCCCGGCTCTGCACCGTCAGCGAGGATCTTGGTCTTTGAGCGGATCTCGGCATCTGGTTCTTTGCCGTCAATCCACAAGTATTCAGCCCTATAGGCCATGGGTTCTCTCTTTCCTTTGGAGTTCCGTGCGGGGTCGCACCGTTTTTCTTACTGGGTGCGGCGCAACCGTTGCGCCGCGGCCGACCGCGCTGTCAACCATTTCTGACCACTTGAGTCAAACCGAATCAAACCAAAACTACAATGTGCCTTTGTGAATGGAATGTGAACATTCGCGGCCTACTTGGCATATGAGGTGGGAGAAACACACGGCCCCACGCCACACTCAGCTCAATGGAACCCCAATTCGACTATGTGCTGAAGGCCGTCGAGGAACGACAGGTTCGCCTGATTCGTCTCTGGTTCACCGACGTGCTCGGCCAGCTGAAATCCGTGGCGATCAGCCCTGCCGAGCTGGACAGCGCATTCGAGGAGGGCGTGCATTTCGACGGCTCCGCCATCGACGGCTTCAGCAGGGTGCAGGAATCGGATGTGATCGCCAAACCCGATCCGAGCACATTCGAACTGATGCCATGGGCCGACGGAGGATCGACCGGGCGCATGTTCTGCGACATATCCAACCCCGATGGCACAGCATTCAGCGGCGATCCTCGTCACATTCTCAAACGCAATCTTCGCGAGGCCGAAGCCAACGGCTATGCACTTTTCGTCGCACCAGAAATGGAGTTCTTCTATTTTGCCGACGGGAATCCAAACCACCAGCCCGAACTCCTGGACTCCGGGTCGTTCTTCGATCTGACCACGAGCGACGTCGCCTCCGACCTTCGCCGCCGCACCATCTCGGTGCTCGAGGCGATGAGCATCCCCGTTGAGTACTCCTTCCACGAAGACTCGCCCAGCCAGCACGAGATCGACCTGCGCTATACCGATGCGCTCACGATGGCCGATCAAATCATGACCTTCCGGTTGGTGGTACGAGAGCTCGCCTTGGAGCGGGATCGTTACGCCAGCTTCATGCCGAAGCCGATTGCCGGAATCCAGGGTTCAGGAATGCATCTTCATCTCTCCCTCTTCGGCGAACACGGCAACGCCTTCCATGACCCTGAAGCAGAATACGGTTTGAGCGAAGTCGGGCGAGCGTTCACCGCTGGACTGCTGCGCCATGCGCGCGAAATCACCGCTGTAACCAATCAATTGGTGAACTCGTACAAGCGGCTCGTCAACGGGTTCGAGGCACCGGTGTGGATCAGCTGGGCCCAGCAGAATCGCTCAGCTCTCGTTCGAGTGCCCGTAACCAGGGTGGATAAGCCCAGTTCCACGCGGATCGAATATCGTTCGCCAGACCCATCGTGCAATCCGTATCTCGCGTTCTCGGTCTTGGTCGCCGCAGGGATGAAGGGCATCACCGAGGGCTACGAACTCCCGGGCGAGCTGAAGCAGAACCTCAATGAGCTCAGCGCCAGCGAAGCCGGCAAACTCGGTGTGAGTGCGCTGCCCGCGTCGCTTGCCGAGGCGCTCGACGAGATGGAACGATCTGAACTGGTACAAGAGGCGCTCGGCGACCACATCTTCGAATGGTTTCTTCGCAACAAGCGTTCAGAGTGGGCCGACTACAAAGCCCACGTGAGTCCATGGGAACTGCAGCGCTACTTGCCCTCGTGGTAAGGGGACCATTCCTATGGACAAGACCAACTTCGCAGTCTTCACAGGACAACCGGATGCGGCCACCAACCCGGCGATCGTCGAGGTTATTCGCACGCTGACAATGGCCGGGCACCACGCAATAGAGGTCCGGGACATCCAGGATCTGAAGGCACTCCGACCCGCAGCGGGGTGGTCCGGGTCCGTCGTGCCCGTTGGTACTACCAATGAAGCGACCACCGAGGCTTGGGGTTACTGCCGAGACAGTCGCCGAATCGAAGACACGATCATCCCGGTCCTGGTCCTCATCGGCGGTTCCCACGTAAGCGAGTTGAGCGATCGAAACGAGCAATTCGACGACTTCATCCTCAGCCCTTTTCATCCTTCCGAAATGCAGGCCAGGATCAGCCATCTGCTCTGGCGATCGGGTCAAGCACCGGGGCCAGAAATCGTCGAGTTGGGCCCGTTGCTCTTGAACGTCGAGACCTACCAAGCGTCCCTTCAGAACCGACCACTGGACCTGACATTCATGGAATACGAGCTGCTCAAGTTCCTTGCCGTCAGCCCTGGCAAAGTTTTCAGCCGCGAGATCTTGCTCAACCGGGTGTGGGGATATGAGTATTTCGGCGGCGCCCGAACCGTAGATGTTCATGTGCGAAGACTTCGTGCGAAATTCGGCGAAGAGCACGCTCACCTCATCCAAACCGTTCGCAGCGTGGGCTACAAACTGGACCAGTCCCGAGCCATCTGACTCAGTGTTCACCCCATTCGACCTCCATTCGGCAATCTTCACCGTAAGTGAGATTTAGCTACCGTGTGTCGAGAGTTTGGGCAGTATTGCTAGCAGAAGCAGCGGCCACAAGCCAATAATCTCCAGCTCATGGAGGTCGCGGTGTCGGAAGTAACGAAAAGAGCCGCGGGCCTCGCGGCTCTGGCGCTTGATCGGGTCCTGCCGTCTCGAAACTCCGAGCGCGTCGGCGTGCTGATGTATCACCGGACGGCGCCGACCACGTCGGTTGACGCCAACGACCAACTCAACGTCCCACCCGGCCAGTTCCGAGCCCACCTTCTTGGCCTCCAGGAGCTGGGTTACAACTTCATCGGCATCGATCAGCTCATCAACTGGCTCAACGGAACCACTGAGCTTCCCGACAACTCGGTTCATGTCACTTTTGACGATGGGTACGCGTGCACCGCTCAGTTCGCGGCACCGATTCTCCAGGAGTTGGACATTCCGGCAACGGTCTTTGTGAACACGGCGTTTACTGGTGACTCTGACGCATTCCCGTTCGACCCCAATCGGAGCCGATATGGCGATGCCGGTGTGGACCCGGTCAACTATCGACCGATGAGTTCCAATGAACTGCACGGCCTGATCGCCGACTCCACCATCACGATCGGCGCCCACTCTCACTCCCATTCCAACTTCGTGGAACATCCAGAAGACTTTGACGAAGACATCATGTTGAACACGAAAATCCTGCGTGAAGACTACGGACTTGAATCAATTCCGTTCGCTTTTCCTTACGGAGTTGTCCGACTTGGTTATGCCGGCGGCGAATTGAGCCGAAGGATATCTGTGCTCAACGTTACGTGTGCTTTCTCCACCGAACCCGAACTCATCGACCGCAGCGACGACCGTTACTGTCTCGGTCGGTTCTCCGCTTATCCGTTCGACACGCCGCGTACCCTCGCCGCCAAGCTCAACGGTTGGCTCGGCTGGATTTCGGGAGCCCGACAACTGCTGAACCGGGGTTAATCCCGGTGGACCCATTGCGCGCCATTCTCATCTGCCACTCCTGCGCCGAGGAAGGGGGCTCCGAAGCCCGCATGTCCTGGAACTGGATAACCGCTCTCGCCGAAGAGGGCGTAGAGCTCCTGGTTGTTCACAACGGGGCCGATCCAACCAGCGCCGCCGGTGTAGGAACTCCTCCCCCCAGAGTAGAATTGCTCGACGTACGCAGCCGAACAATCCCCCGACGGGGAATCCCGGTTCCCCTCTACACCGCCATCGACTATTGGATTTGGCAGTCCAAGGTCCGTCGGGTGGTCAAGCGTCGGCTACGTCAGCGCCACACCGATCTCATCCACCACCTTTCATGGGGCAGCTTGAACTACGGCTCGTTCATGGTGAAGTTGGGCACTCCCCTGGTGATGGGACCGATGGGGGGCGGCACGCAGTTCCCCAAGGAATATTTGGACGTCCTCCCAACTTCCTCGACGTACGAACGGGCCAGAAACCGATTTGTCGACTCGGTACGCTTCAACCCCTTTGCGCGACGAACCGTGCGCCACGCCGCGATGGTCATCGCTTCCAACCCCGAAACGGCAGCGCTGGTTCGCTCGATCGGCGGTGAAAACGTGCCCGTGATGATGGACGACGGTGTCGCCAACGCCGACATCCACACCGAGCCCGTTCCTCAGGACGACGATGCCACACTTCGACTGGTATGGATTTCCAGGATGCAGGAGTTCAAGGCCCTGGCCATGGCACTCGATGCTGTAGAACTAGCGGCAAAGGAAGTGGATATCGAGCTCACCGTTCTCGGTGACGGACCCGATCGCCCCGGCAACGCTGACCGACTCGAGGACCTCGAGAGCCGCGGTCTTGTAAGGGATCTCGGGTGGGTCGACCGGGCGACCATGAGCCAGGTCTACTCGCAGAGTCACGTGATGCTGTACAACAGCCTGCGAGACAACGGGAGCGCCCCTCTCCATGACGCCACCCGGTGGGGTCTGCCGGCAATCGTTCTGGACCATCAAGGCCCCGGACTCATCGCTGCCGAAAGCTGGGCCGTGAAGATCGCGCTGTCCAATCCCATCGAAACGCCTCAAGATCTCGCCGATGCAATCGTAGCGCTCGCCCTCGATCGCGAGCGACGGGTCGCCATGGGTCACGCCGCACTCGCCGCCGCCCGGGCCAACACGTGGCAGGCGCGGGCCGACAAACTCATCGGGATGTACAAAAACCTGTTGGCTCAGCAGTGAATACCTGACCGGTGCGTCAAAGGTCTGCCCCCGGACCATTTCTTGCCACATCGGCAGCGTTGTCAAGTGCCCGTGGTGGACCAGTGCCAGGGTTCCGATGGGAGATTGAAGAAACCGTAGTCAGCAGCGTTGGCCTTGAGCCATTTGTAGCCCCGAGAGTTTCGATCGTTGATCGAGCGACCATCGTCGGTGAAGTCGATGGCGAGACCACGTTCGTGGTTCGATGATCCGGGTCTCGCTGTTGGAGGACGACATGCACTGGGGGGCGCCTGCCAGATCGCATAGTCGGAGGATCCACAATGGGCCTTGCGAAGACGGATTTGGGCGGAGGCATCGCGGTAGCCGCCTCCTCGGAACGTGATTCCGTCTGCCTGCGCGGCGTCGAGCATTTCTTTGAGGTTGCCGGCGATGGAATTGTGGACAGCGATGCCGTAGACCCATTCGATCTCGTCCGGCGTCGCCACGGGCCCGGCGATGCCGCCAGGACCGGAGTAGCGGGACAGTTGCTCGGCCAATCTTGCTATCTCTCGCTTCTCGTCTTCATCAAGCTGGATCTTCAGTTCCTCGCGGGACTGCTGTTCGAACAGGAGGTGATCCAGCCGGGCCTGGCTGGCCATCCAGAGCGCTTCCTGAATTTCTCGGTCCGATTCAAGGCGGCGCTGGTCAGCTTCGGCACGGGCACGAAACTGTTCGGCCTCGATCCTAGCCAGGCGCGCCGTTTCGCGTTCTAAGGCCAATTCGTTCTGGACCGCCGCATAGGCGTCGGCGATGTCGGCATCGCCGCGAAGTACCGCGTTCAGCAGTGACTCCATCCGGACGGTGAGGTTGGGGGTGTTTGTGTAGACGATGTCCGGTGTCCCCACATCCTGACCGACGAAGGCCTCCACAGCTCGCTCACGAATCTGCTTCTCGAGATCCACGAGCGCCTCCTCGGCTGCGGTGACCGCCGCAGCCGAGCGCTCGAACTGCCGCTCGGCGTTGGCACTTCGAGCCTGAGCTACCTTCACGGCAATTTCCTGCTTGTTGATCACTGTTTCCAGGGTCGCCATGGCCTCGGTGAGTTCACCGATCTCTGCCATGGTGCCGTCGATACCCCGAGCTGTTTCGGCGAGCTCCCCCTCCAGCGCTTCTCGTTCCTCACGGATCTCATCCAGCTTGTCTGAGGTCGGGTCCTCGTCTTGGGCTGCCGTCGGGCCACTCGCGCCAGCGATCAACGCAACGGCGATGAGGCCAAAAAGGAGGCGACGCGAAAGGCGAAGGCGTAAATCGAGTGGTTGTTGATTGGGGTTCGGGCGCAGCAGGATCATGAAAGAGGACCGCCCCCAGCGGGAGACAATAGACCACACTCGCCATCTACTTGCGCCACCCCTTCATGATCGCACAGGATGTTGGCGCGGTGACAGAGCCAGCGGCGCGGTGACAGAGCCAGCGGCGCGGTGACAGAGCCAGCGGCGCGGTGACAGAGCCAGCGGCGCGGTGACAGAGCCAGCGGGGCGGTGACAGAGCCAG
>JABDIY010000211.1 GCA_013003535.1 Acidimicrobiales bacterium
CCGAGCCCGCCTCCGATGAGCAGCACACCGGCAATGACTCCCTCCATGACCGCCCAGAACACGCGCTGTGGCTTCGGCGAGTCGAGCTTGCCACCCGACGTCAGGTGGTCCACAACCAGCGATCCCGAGTCCGACGAGGTCACGAAGAACGACACGACGAGAAGGATTCCGAGCAGTGAGGTGAACTGCGTGAGCGGAAACGCCTGAAGCATGTCGAACAGCGCCGTGGCCACATTCTCATTCACTGCCGTGGCCACATCTCGAATTCCTTCGAGCTGCAGGTTGATGGCGGTACCGCCGAACACCGACATCCACAATGCCGAGAGAAGTGTGGGAAACGCCATCACTCCCAGGATGAGTTCCCGCACAGACCGCCCTTTCGAGATCCTGGCGATGAACATCCCGACGAACGGCGACCAGGAAATCCACCATCCCCAGTAAAAGATGGTCCAGCTCTGCTGCCACGTCGTGCCGCTAAACGCCTCGCTCCAAAAGGACAGCTGCGGCAGGACCGAGATGTACTCACCGAGGCTCTGGGTGAACACGGAAAAGATGAACAAGGTCGGTCCCACGACAATGATGAACACCATGAAGACGATCGCCAGGCCGATGTTGAGCTGGCTCAACCGCTTCACGCCTTTGTCGAGTCCGGCCACCACGGACATCGTTGCTGCCCCCGTGATGACGGCGATGAGCACCACCTGGAATCCGGTCCCGGTCGGCGTACCGAACAAGAAGTTGAGCCCGGCCGCGGCTTGACCGACTCCGAGGCCGAGCGAGGTGGCCAGGCCGAAGAGCGTTGCCAACACGGTGAGGATGTCGATGACGTTCCCCCATGCGCCGTAGATCTTTTCGCCAAGGATCGGATAGAAGACTGAGCGGAAAGTGAGCGGCAGACCCCGGTTGTACGCAAAGAAAGCGAGGGCAAGGCTCACCAGCGCATAGATCCCCCAGGGATGCAGGCCCCAGTGGAAGAACGTGACTGCCAGCGCGGCCTGCCCTGCTTCCCCCGTCAAACCTTCCACGCCGAACAGCGGCGGAGGACCGGCCAGGTGAAAGATGGGCTCGGCCACCGACCAGAACATGAGACCAATCCCCATGCCGGCGCTGATGAGCATCGCATACCACGCCGGCGTCGAAAACTCGGGTTTCGCGTCGGGGCCTCCCATGCGGATCTTGCCGTACCGGCTGAAAGCGAAGAAGAATCCCACGACCACGAACACGTTCGCCGCCAGGATGTAGAGCCATCCGAACGTGCCCCCGATGAAGTTGAGGACCTCGCCGAAGACATCTGATGCCGTGTCCTGGAAGACCAGCGTCAGCGTGATGAACGCCACCAGTATTCCCGCCGACCAAAACGTCACCTGGGGATGGATGTCGAAGCCCCACTTGACGATGTTGGTGTCGCCGGGTTCCCGGTGGGCAACCTCCGGGTAGAAGTCGATCTCTGGATCGACCTGAAGACCTTCGAACGGCCTTCGATCGCGAATCGCCTCCCGGCGGCGCCGCCGCTGCTCTTCCTCCCAGTCCTCGTATGCCCCGGTTACCTCCGTGAGATCCTCGTCAGCCATGTCGCACGCCTCTCTCTCGCTCCGGCACGATGGCAGCGGCAGCGTCGCGCCGTAGGACAAACCGCGCTCAACCGTGACCCGACCCAACTTAGCAAACAGGACACGGCGATGTCCGCCGGCTGCGCGGACACGCATCGAGAATGATCCCAAAACTTCCCCTCACCAAACCACGGCCTCGCTCGGTAGCCTCGCACCCTGACAGAATCTGGCGACCCGTCGTTGATTTCGTCTTCTCTTGCCCGGTATTTGCTCCTACCGGCCGACACTCTCGCGACTCAACAGATGAAGATCTGTCGATGACTACAGATCTTCAGGGCCGTACCACGTGGGCCGATGCCGGACTCGCCTGGCCGCTGAGGACGGTCGCGTACACCTCGATACCGGCGTCGAGTCCGTCGACGTGTTCCACCGTCAGGGACCGATCGGCCAATGGAAGAAACCGTGCCCACGCGGCGGCGAGGCGCTTCTGAAGTTCAGCGATGCCCCAGTCCTTGATCCGGGCCTGGGCCCGGGCGGGAGCGAAGAAGAATTCACGTTTCGGGCCCGGCATCGGCGCCGACTCCGGGCGATCTGCGTCCCAGTGGGTGCCGCCGATGACCGAAGAATATTTGAGATCGTCGCCGTAGTACTCGTGGATCGCCCGGATCACCTGCTGGTTGCCTGCGAAGTCGATCGACACCGATGGGCCGGGCGGTAGTGAATCGATGTCGTCGTAGGTCACAACCGAGTCGTAACAACCGAGGTCTTCCACAAACTCTCGGTTCGAAGCCGAGGTGAGCCCGATCACGGTGATTCCTTCTCGTTGATGCAGCAGGTGGGCAGTCCCGAAACCCGTCTTGGAGGATGCGCTGGTCGCAATCACCTGACTCGCCCCGAAAAAGTCCGCGTCGGCCAAGAAATCATCGATGAGATATGAGGTGA
>JABDIY010000011.1 GCA_013003535.1 Acidimicrobiales bacterium
GTGATCAAGCGCGAGAACCGTCAGATGGCCCTCGCCGGTCGTCACACGCGTCAACCGCCGAAAAGCGCCCGGAGACCACCCGGCGGGGTCGAGGGTTTCAGTCACGAACGTCGCCGTTGGTCACGACTGGGAGTCCCCAGGTACCAGCTGACCAGTCTTGTTCGATCCAGGTGTGGTCGCTGTGGAAACACGGAGGCGTTCGCCGATCATCTCCTTCCAGCTCGCCGGCCAGATAGTTCAGAAAGTACATATTGGCTCCGGGGCACGCTACCGACGAGTGATACCCGCGCGGCACCAGCGCAAGGTCACCATCGCCGCCGGACCATAGGTCGTTGAAATGGTCCCCGTCGGGTCCGTTGTCCCGCCAGTTCCGGTGCATCCAGTAGCCTTCGGGGCGGTCCATTCGGAAGTAGTACACCTCTTCGAGGTAGGGCGAGCCGTCCAGCCCGTCGTGGCAGTGCGGTGGCCAACCCGACCAGGTTCCGCGGGGTACATACACCTCGTAGAGGATCAGTCGCTCGGCCTCGATCGGCATTGCGAGTGTGTGGTTCACCTGCCGTAGCGCCATGCCACCGCCTCGAACTTCGGAACGAATCACCGACGGGGGTACAAGCTTGGCGGCATAACGACCCTCGGCCGGGGCCGAGCCGACGGCGTAGGTGAAGGGGCTGTCGCCGGCGGTGACGGTGATGTCTATGCCTGGTGGCACGTAGCCGACGGCAGCCAAATGCTCAAAGACGGATGAGCGTGACACCGAGTGTTCCTGCCCGTCGAAAGCCAGCGTGGCTGGTCCAGCCAAAGGAACCACGGCCTGTTCCCGATCAGCTTCAGAATGAGTAGCGGATTCTCCGGGCGCCAATTCGATGGCCTGGAAGGCGAGATAGGTCCACTCCGCCGAAGCAGGCGTGACCTTTTGTAGTTCTTTCACAAAGACTCCTGAGGAAGATAAGACAGAGAAGGGATTTCAGGTGACCGCGCCGTGAGCGCGAACCTGATCCACCTCGTGACGGTAGGGCATGTCGTCGGCGCAGAGAAGTCTGGCCGCAACGATTGCACCAGCGGCATTTCCTCGCCGCGCCGCCTCCACGAAATCGAGGCCGGAGAGAAGGGAATCGCAGAACGCACCACCGAAGGCATCTCCGGCTCCCAACCCACACACCGCTTCCACCGGGTAGGGCTCGACCAGTTCGCGTTGGCCCGTAGCGGTGGCCACCATCACTCCATCGCCGCCCAGCTTGATCACCGCACATTCCGCGCCCTGAGCAAGGATCGCATCAGCCGCCGCTTCGGGCTCCGCAGTGCCCACGGCAATTCGGCACTCCTCCCGGTTGCCGATGATCACCGAGAAGTGAACCAGCATCGGTTGGATCGCGGCGGTGGCGGTGACCTCGTCCGGCCAGAACTGATATCGCCAGTCGAGATCGAGGATCGTATGGCGAGCACGATTCCGACGCTTCAGCAAGGAGATCACAGTTGAGCGACTGGGTTCGTGACTGAATCGGGTGGCCGGGATCCAGAGGATGCCAGCGTGTTCAACCGGAAGGGAGGAAACGTCGGCTTCGGTGATCTCCATATCAGGACCCGACGGTTCTCGGTAGAAGATGATGTTTGGGTCAGCCCGCGGATTGAGTTCGGCGAACGCCAACGGGGTCTTCAGAGTCGGGTGCGTGCTGACCCAGCGGGTGTCTACACCGAATCGGTCCGAAAGGGCATGGATGATGTCATCACCGAATGCGTCATCACCGACTTTGGTGACAAGTGCGGCCCGTCTACCAAGTCGTGCCGCCGCCACCGCCACGTTGGTGGCGGTCCCCCCAACGCTCTTCTGAAGGGTGCGCACGTCTCGCATGGGTCCCTCAACAGTGGGATAGAGATCCACGCTGACCCGTCCAACGGTGATCAGTTCCGGGGCGTTGTCAGGCACAGGGAATCCGTTCTCTCATCGTATTGCGGTCTTGAGACGACCTAGTTCCCGGTCGCCCTAGCAAGTTCGTGCTGGAGCTGCTCCAGCTCAGCGCCACCAGACATCTTCTGGGTCAGCTCGGCCTGGGTGATTTCTGCCTTCGCAAAGTTGCCAAGCGACTTGCCACGGTTGAGGATGAGGAATCGGTCACCGACCGGAAAGGCGTGGGCAGGATTGTGCGTGATAAAGATCACGCCCAGGCCTCGTTCAGCGGCGGCCAAAATGTACTTCAACACCACCCCTGACTGGCGAACGCCAAGCGCCGATGTCGGCTCATCGAGAATCAGGACCTTGGCGCCGAAGTGGACAGCGCGAGCAATCGCAACGGACTGCCTTTCACCGCCCGACAGGGTCCCGACGGGTTGTTCGGTATCGCGGATGTCAATGCCCATTTTGGCCATTTCGGCTCGGGCCGTTTCGCTCGCCGCTTTCTTATCGACCCATCGAATCGGCCAAACACCCTTCGACGGTTCGGCGCCAAGGAAAAAGTTCCTCCACACACTCATGAGCGGAACCATGGCGAGGTCTTGGTACACGGCGGCTATGCCATGGTCGAGGGCTTCCCGCGGTGAACTGAACCGCACCGATTCGCCTTCGAAGCGGAAGTCACCAGCGTCATGTTGATGAACGCCCGCGAGAATTTTGATGAAAGTGGATTTTCCGGCACCGTTGTCTCCCAAGACACAGGTGACCTCACCGGCGTTGACGCTGGTTGTCACCCCTTGCAGGGCGATGATATTGCCGTAGAACTTACCAATGTCATCGAGTTCGATCAGAGATTCAGTACTCATGATGTCCCATTCCTCACTTCTGGATCGGCTGATAATGGCCTCATCGGCCCGCCGCCTCGGCCTTGGTCTTGATGTAGTTGTTGCCGATCACCGCCAGCAGCAGGATGATCCCGAGAAAAGCGAACTGCCAGTCGGAGTTCCAACGGGATGCCGGGATTCCCTGTTTCGACATCGCCACGATCATGGCGCCCATCGCTGCACCAAAGGCCGACCCATAGCCGCCGGTGAGTAGCGACCCACCGACCACGGCTGCGATGATGTATTCGAACTCCAACCCATTGCCGGTTCCGGATTGGAGAGTGTTCAAACGGAACGCGAGCAACAGACCCACCAGCCAGGCCGCCACAGCAACGATCATGAAGAGCTGTGTTTTGGTGCGGGCGGCCGGCACGCCGATTTGTCGGGCCGCCTGCTTGTTGCCACCAACGGCAAAGATCCAGCTCCCGAACCTGGTGCTGCCCAGCAGCCAGGTGGCGAAGGCGGTCACCCCCACGAACCACAAGACCGACATGCGGAAGTTGACGGGACTGGTGCGGCCGGCGGCAAGCTCGGCCTCGGTGGTGAAGAGCAGCCGTGCCAAGATCCCGATGCCAAGCAGCACCAGCCCGGCCTTGGCCAGAAGCTCCGCCAGCCGGGCCGATGGGAGGTGGTCCTCCCGGCGCGTGGCGAACAGCGTAGAGATGACAGCCCAAACAAAAATCCCTCCGGCGACGAGCAGGATGACGCCGAACGCTTCGCTGCGGAATTTGGTACTCCGGCTCTCGCCCTGGACAAACCACGCAAGCCAGAGCGTCATCAGAGACAGAGCGGTGAGAACAAGCCCTTTGGCAATCGGCGATACCCGCCGCGCTTTATGGGCCGCTATGGCAAGCGCAATCACCCCACCGATCACCATTGCGCCAAGGAGAATGGCTCGAAACCCTTGCTCGGTGGTCATGAACATGAACCCGTACACGGCGAACGCACTGGCAGCGCCCAAGGCCACTATGGCGATCGCGCTTCGCGCCGCCGACTGTTGGTCGGCAAAGCCCTCGATGGTTCGCGATGCCATGTAGCCACCACCAACACCAGCGAGGATGACGAGCGGCCAGCTGAGTGCTCCGGCCAAATCGAGCACGCTCTGCTGAGACTCCACGTCAAGAGCTCCGGCGATGATGATGCCGCCGCTCATCAACAGAAGACCCCCTACCGTCCACTGGAGCGTCTCGTTCGTGAACAGTGTGGATCCGATCGTCTGCCGCTCGTAGCGCCAAAGAGCCAAGCCACCAAAGCCGGCCAAGGCCGACACGAGAAAGAAGAGGCTGGCGAGTGCGTTCTCGGTACGGCCATCGAAGTTGTGCAGGTACCAGAGCGTTGCAGCTGCACCCACCATGCCGAGGACCATCACAACGAGTCCTACAGGGTTCTTGCGGGATACTCTGCGAAAATTCATCTCGTAGACCGCAACGGCAATGAGCGTTCCTCCGAGCACCCAGCCCATAAGCCAGAGTGCATCACGGGAGCCAAGAAGATGATCGTTCCGCGACCAGACGCCATCAAATACTGGGCGCCAGAAATCATAACCTCCTGGAGCGCGGTAGCCCTCGGCCCCCGGCTCCAGATTGGGCGTACCGCGAGCTTCATCGATACGGCCGACCGAGATGTTGTCGATGATCAACTTGGAGAAGCCCAGTTTGAACCCTCGATACACGTAGAAGGTCGCCAGCGTCACGATGAACGAAGGCAACCCGGTTTTTTCTACAACGGTGCCGTTCATGTATCCCATGAACAACGCGATCATGAGCGAGATTGGGATGGCGAGATGGAGCGACAGGCCAGCGCCGCCCAGTTCACCCATGTCCTTGACCAGCAGGATGGTGATAATGCCAAATGTTCCCGTAGCCGCGCCGGACGAGAGGTCGAACTCGCCACCAATCATCAGGAGTGATACGGCGACAGCCATGATGCCCAACGGGGCGGCAACATCGAGAATCGACCCGAACCCGGTTGCGATACCAAAGGTGTTGGCGACCGCCCAGAAGAATGCCCAGATAGCTACGGCACCGATGAGCGCACCCACTTCCGGCCGGATCAGTAGGCGCTGGAAGACGCCTTGATACGCCAGTCGTTCATCGGCTTTGTGAACCGCCGATTCCTCAGCCTCAGCAACGATTGCTGCGGCTTCGTCGTCGTCGATCTCGACATTGAACTTGTCAGCGACCACTTCGGTCATGGATCCCCTCCCCTTTTGAGTGGAGGGCCAGGCATCAAGG
>JABDIY010000020.1 GCA_013003535.1 Acidimicrobiales bacterium
GAGCTGAACGACCGCCAGCCCGAAGATTCAGCCACATCCGATCGTCCACACCATGGCGGTGCAGACATCGGGCATCAGGGCTTCGTCAATCATACCAATCGGCTCGACCAGGCTCTCCCGTCGAATCGGTCCCGTCGCCAAGGTGTTCAACACTCCCCCGACACCGAATTCCTTCACCGACACCTCCGAGGGCAAACCTCTCACGATCGTCGTGACGGGCACAACGATCGGAGCACTGAGTTCCAACGCCGAAAACTCCAGAACCGGACGACGCTTTACCGCGCCATCATTGCGAACAATCTCGGCCCAGAACAACTCACCCCTCATGGAGCCTCGCCGCAATCATGAACGACTCGACGTCTCTGCTGGACAAAGCGTCGGTCAGCCAACTTGACAACCGGCAACCTCAGCTAGCTGTGAACGAGCCGTAGACGGTAAGTCCTTCGGCACACCCAACACCCCGATGTCGCATTCAAGGGCATCAATTTCTGTGCTGAAGTCGATAGTTTCGGTCCCCTGGTTGAGCGTGATCGGTGCGTACTGAATTCCACCCCAACTCGCGCCCACCGTGACAACCGGGTCGAGAGCCACTTCACCTTCGATGTCGACGAAGCCAGCCAACATCAGAGCCCGAGAGAGCTGGAGAGAAGTCACACTTACGCTTCGGATCAACATGACACCACAATGTGAGTTTCTCCGGCCGCTCAATCAGCAGAGTGATAAGGCGTGTACTGGCTATGGTCGCGGAGCATCGCCGTCTCACTTGGCCCCGATGCTCTACGAGCTCCGGCGGGGCCCTTCCCGGCCAATCCCGCCGATGATGAAAAGCACTGCTGGAAGACATGGCGCGCTACTACGCCATCACGGTGACCACCTCGTCTCAATGTGCCGAATGGGCGACATCGTGGACTCAGATCTGACGGTGTTTGGCATCGATGCACTCCGAGTGGGCCGACGCCGGCATCATGTCTCGATCGCCGGGATGGTCGGTGTGTGAATAGGCGGCCGCCAGCCCCCACATCGCTTACGGCTCCCACCAGTCGATTGTGACGCCGGCAACTCGACCCTCAGCATCGAAGAAGACATCGAACGTCACCCACTGGAGACAACTATCGATGGACTCGAAATCTGGTTGCATCGAGACTCGACGCAATCCGGCGAGCGCCGCTGGAGCGGGCATCGGTGGAGATGCACAATGATTGTGCGGGCCGCCGATCATGACGGGGTTGGGCACAACCCGCAAAGCGGTGAAGGACTCGTCGCCGCTGGCTCGAAAGAACGGGACCGTTTCGATCAGCCAGTTGGACCGCTCCCCCACCTCGGCCGGTGTCAGTCGCCGGGCTTCGATTGGACCGGCGCCGATAATCATTTCGTCGGTCCAATTGATACTTGGATCCAGCGGGTTGCCGGCGGCGAACCGTTGCAGCGCTTCGACAGCTGATCGCTCGCTGGCAGTGGGTGCCACCGAAGACACGGTGGTCTCCACTTGTACCCCAGCTCGTTCGAGGGCGGGGGCGGTGAGTTCCCCGTCGGTCACGAATCTGCCTTGGGAGATCACCCTGACAAGGTCGACCGTGACGAGCATCTCAACCACGGGCGAGCGACTAAAGCCGGTTCCGATCATCTCTTCCACTGCTTCCCGCAAAACAGAGTCCATCTCGCTGCCGGTTTCGGTGAGAGCGAAGTCCACCACCCGACCCGTACCAGCCTGTGCTGCAGCAGCTGACCGCAGTCCCTGCGCAGTGTCGGGCCCCACTGCCCCGGCTAGAACGATCGAGTCCTCGAACTTGACCACCCTGAGCTCGAAAGCACCGGCGTTGTGAGTGAGATCGATATCGCCGCCGTCGGTGATGAAGACTTCCATCGGCGACCCCTCGCCGAATCTCCACCCATCCTCAAGTCGCCGGGGTGCGGTCCGTAGGGAGGCGGCCAGCTGTTCCCAGAAAGCTTCGGTCATCGCTTCACCGATGTGAACTCGACGAACCCACGATTCATCGCATCGAGCGATCGCCAGCGCAGTTTCGTTGAATGATGCTGTCGCCTCGACCCCGAGTTCACTGGGCGGCGTCAGCTCAATCACAGACGACATCGTGGGGCAAAGATCAAGTCCGCCGATCGAGGAGACCGAGGGTCGGTCAACGATGTCCGGCGTTGCGAGCGACACCGTCCCGGGGATAGCTGCAAGCGATTCGGTCGTCCCCTCGAGAATGTCGATCACCACATGCACCGATACCGGCAGCGCCGGTTCCTCTGGTCGGCGATGGGCGAGCACGTAGCGGCCGTCGAAATCGTCGAGCACCACCACGTATTCGTCCGGTCCCCCGAACTGCCAGATGCTGTGCTGTTCTCCGTCGAATAGGAGTCGTATTGCATCGGGCCGAATTACCCGAGTGACGAAGCCCTCGCCATCGGTCTCGTACTCCCCCGGGATCACTTCCACCGCAAAGCCATTGGGGGCGTCGATTCGCCCAACCGGGTCCGGCGGTGTCTCGAGTATTTGGCCCGTTTGGAGATTGACCGGTCCGGCGTCGGTGAAGGCGATGAGTTCGCCAGCGCTCGTGCGTCGTAGCTCACTGGCGCCGTCGGGCCATATCTCCTCAGCGACCTCCCCCTCGGGTGCATAGGCGAACACGCCGTCCAGAGTGGCCAGAACTACCGTCCCATCGGAGAACCTGCTTACCGCTCTGCCACCCAGGGCAACTTCCCCAATATCAAAGCTTTGCCCCCGATTGGACACCATTGCCTGCGCCCCCAAATCGATCTGCACCCATACGGCGTCCCGTAGGTTCGCCAGTGGTCGCTCAGTGGTCGGCGTCGTAGTAGTACTCACGGGTGGCGCAGTGGTCGTGGTTATGTCGTCGGTGATGTCCACTCTGTCGGCTGGGCGAACT
>JABDIY010000034.1 GCA_013003535.1 Acidimicrobiales bacterium
ACCGACGGCCAACCGTGGCAATGCGAAGATGCAACTGTTGATCTCCATCCGCAGGACGGCGACTTTTTCATCCTCGTGGTGGATGCGGTGCCGGACATGAACTGCAAACTTCGCTTCTTTGTGCGCAATGACAGCGACCGGGAAGCCACGATCGAGAGCATCGAGATGCCCCTTTTCGGTGATGACGCTGGTATCGCTCTTACCGCAGTTGGGCTGAGTCCGGTTCGTAGCGAAACGGAAGGCCCTCTGCCAGGTGCTCCGAATGCCAAGTGGCTGGTGAGCGACGTGATTGGTGCGGGTGAGGTATTGGATTATGAGTTGCTGGTCGAGTTCCGGCCGAGCGGGTGTTCCTCACCGGGAGCGGTGACATTTTTCGACGAGTGGCCCATCGTGACGGCTCGTGGCCGTTTCAGCAGTGGAACAGTCGATTCCGGTGTAGCGCCTATCGGGATCCGGGGGACCGAATTCTCCAGCTGCGACGGATGACTCGACTCAGGCCTATGGGGGCCGCGTGAGGTCGAACAGATCAGTGGCGTTCGAGTAGGAGTTGCCAACGTGGCGGCCGATCGCCTTCAACTCAGCTTGGTTTACCCTGGTGCCATCAAGCAGGTTGGCAGCGATGTGGAACTCCACCGCCTGGCCGATCACCAGTGCGTTGCCCCGCTCAGGGTCTCCAACGTTGACGATGTCGGTGACGACGCACTCGATGTTCGCTTTGCACTCAGCCACCATGGGTACCGCCGTCCTGTCACCGTAGAACGGCGTGAGGCCGGCATGTTCGAATTCGTCGACGTCGGCCGCCACCGTGGCCGAGGTCAGGTTCATCGCTTCGGCTACCTCGGCTGTAACAATGTTCAGCGAGAACTCGCCGGTTACCCGCACATTGTCCAGCGTGTCTTTCCTGGCTCCCCGGCCGGGCGAGAACACGAACATCGGCGGATTGCCGCTGATGGCATTGAAGAAGGAATAAGGCGCCAGGTTCCTCACCCCGTCGGCCGAGACCGTGCCGACCCACCCGATAGGCCGGGGCACGATGAGACCGGTTGTCAGCTTGTAGCCGTCCACCCCTTCTAGGTCGGAAACAAGGAATCGAAGTTTGGTCTCAGACACCCATCAACTGTACCGGTGGCCTTCGTCGGCGATCGTGACGTCAGGTTCCCGGCGATTCGCGGGACGTCACCATCACCGAGAATGGGTTTTTGGCGGCCGGAACCGAATACGACGCTCGTCGGGACCAAGGCAACGCCGCCCAGTCGGCATTCTGGGAGTCCACCAACGGCGAAAGCTGGACTCGTCTCCGCTTCGAAGGCCCAGTCCCGATCACCCCGTTCCATCTTGGTGCCTCTGACTCGCTCCGCCTGGCAACGTGGCCACCGCGGGGAACCCAGGAGCGAGGCGACCTGCGGCTCTTCGTGCAGAGTAGGACGAGTGAGGATCTCAGTGCAGGGTCCAACTGAGCGTCATGGACCCGGTGAGCGGCGCGCCAGGCGTGACGATGAACGGTTGAGTGTTGATCTGGTTTGGCGGACCGCTCTGGGGTTCCACACAGATTGCATGTTCGGGTTCGGTGAACACCACCCAGTGGTCGAAGCTCGAGGAGACCCGTAGATCGACCGCGCCGATCCAACGAATCAGGGGATCGGCAGCAAGATTCACGAAGCACTCGTTCCAGGGCGGAGGTGGGGGATTCACCAATCTCCCGGTGGGAATCATCGACTCGTCCATTTCGTAGGCGGCTCCCGGATCCACGATCAGCAGGGCCGGTTCGCCGCGATCGAGCTGGCGGCGGAACCAGGGATGCCATCCGGCGAGGGCCGGCATTGGCTGGTCGTCCGCGTGTACTGAAATGGCGATCGTGAGCGAGCCCTCGGTGGAGCTGAGTTCCACAAGGTCGAAGGTTTGCCGAACGTGTCCGCCGAATGGCCAGGGCGCAACCAACTCGGTGTGAATGGTCCGATCATCCAATCGGGTCCAATCTTGCAGATGCGATGTTCCATGATTGGCGTGAGGTGGACTGGTGATCGGGAAGTCATAAACCTGGCCCTGGAAGTGCAGCTTTCCGAAAGGGAGACGGCCCGCCCATGGAGCCATCGGGAACGATCCCCAGCGGGTGGGTTTCGCTCCCTCTGTAATGAGAAGTTCGAGGCCTCCGATCTGGAGTGACGCCAGCCGTCCGCCCGCGAGGTCCACGACCGCCCGGGCACCGACGGAGGTGAGCTCAAAGGTGTGCACCATTTCTTCACCGTAGCAAAGGGGAAAACTGCGGTTCCTCGTTTGGTGCTGTCCGCTCCCGGGTAGGCGGGAAAACATGGACATGCAGACGAAAGCAACGAACGACAAAATGACGGTGTCCGGTCACGACGGAGGCGAGACCAAAAAGTACCTGCGGTTTGGGGCAATGATTCTTACGTCCACGCTGGTGATGTTTGGCCTTACCTACCTCAATTCTTACGAACTCAGTCACGTGCGCTGGAGTGAAACCCGGTTCTACATGGTCCTTTACATGGGGGCGGCGATGGCGCTCATCATGCTGGGTTTCATGCTCAGCATGTACAAGAACAAGGTGATCAACGCTGCGATCGTTGCCGGGAGCGTGGTGGTTTTTGCTGGTGCTCTCACCTTGGTTCGGTCTCAGGCCACGGTGG
>JABDIY010000059.1 GCA_013003535.1 Acidimicrobiales bacterium
CACCTGACCGTTCGCGGTTCGGTGATCACCGACAACACGGCCAATGAGGGCGGCGGCGGGATCTTCTATGTCAGCAACAACCGTCTCGGTACGATGATGTTGGACGAAGTGGTGATGGCTCGCAACCCCAGTCTCGGCTTCGAAACCGCCGGCCTCCCCGGCATCTTCTACCTAGGCAGCGGCAACCCTGTCATCACTGGATCCAGCCTGCGTTAGTTCAACCTTCCGTCGACACCGATTTGCTGTGGCGGACTGCAAGAAGCGGCGGCTGCAAGCGCTGGCAATTTCCTGTTGTCAGCCACAATCGGGCGTTCTGGCCCTTTGATAGCCACACTGAATGTGGGTATCAACAGGAATTTGCGGGGTGGTGGGCGTTGAGGGACTCGAACCCCCGACCCTCTCGGTGTAAACGAGATGCTCTAGCCAACTGAGCTAAACGCCCCTGAGTTGAGTGAGGCTATCGCAGTTTGGCAGCGGTGAGCGTGGATTTGATCTCGGTCAACAGTTGGGGCGTTGCGGCCACCAGGGGACCTCGGCGGGCGGCCATGTCCAGCACCACCAGTTCAGCGTCGTTCAGTTCACCGATCGCGCAGCCGGACTCGGCACAGAACAGGTACGCCCCCAGATAATCCCAGACCCCGTGCGCGGCGTCTACATCGATGTACGCATCGAAGGCACCAGTTGCGACCGAACAGATGTCCAGAGCGGCCGCACCAAAGGTTCGATACTGCCGCCAGCCCAGATGAGCCGACGGCCAGCCGGAGAACGACACGATGGCCTTGCTCAGCGCCGTACACCCCGACGGGGTCACCTCGGTTCCCTCGCCCCGTACGGCGACGAACCGATCGCCGAGAGCCAAGTTGTAGACCCCGCTCGCCAGCGGTCCGTCCGCGTCCACTGCGCACAGACTGGTAGCGAACCACGGCAATCCCCTGGCGGCATTGGTGGATCCATCAACCGGGTCAACCACCACGGTGATCTCTCCGTCGCCCGAAATTCCTGACTCCTCGGTGAGCGCCCGAAGACCCGCGTCGAGAAGCGGTGCCACGATCAGTTCATCGGCCATCACGTCATGGACATACTGCCCCGGCACGGCACCGGTGATGCCCCAATCGCTGTGGCTGGCGAGCGCCTCGCCCAGCTCGAACGCGAGCCGATCAAACAGCGTGACCAGGTCTTCTGGAGCCATCGGGATCTAGAGAACTTCGTCGAGCCAGAACGGACAGCGATCCAGAATGTACTCGCTCACTTCCCGGCAGCGCTCGAAGGGATCACACAGTGACTCTTTCTCCATGAACAGGTCGCCGAGCGAGAGCGGGACCCGGGAGGTGACGGCCAATTTGCGTTCGGGGGCGTCGGTCGCCGAAGCGGTGGAGTCGATCGCCGAGACCTCCAGCGGCAGCGAGGTCCCACCGATGCCGGCCAACTCGGTGGCGAGCACCAACAAATCTGGTGGTTTCACCAGCGGTGGCAACGCCCAGCTGAAGATGAGCGGGAAGGCGAACCCTTGGGGCGGCTCTGCGTCCTCGGGCAACGAGATCATGGCGTCTTCAAATGTGAGCAGCGTTCGTGGATCCACCTCGAGAGCCAGATGCAGATCCAACGGTCCGCCACAGGCCCGCTCTGGGTGCAGGTCCACCTCGAACGCTTGACTCATGCTGTAGGTTTCCACGAAGTGCCGCTCGTCGTGGACATGAAACCCGTGATCGGCGGCGTGACCTTTCAAATCGGTGATGAAACCCGGCACATCGATGAGCGCCACTTGGACCTCCTGAGAACGACCACCCATCGTGCCACATCTTTAGGGCAATCCGACACCGTTCTCATAACCTGACCCCGTGAATCACGGCGCCAACGCCAACATCTACCTCGATCTCCTGGCTGCCGGTAACGACGATCCCGACCGACCGTTGTTCCATCGACCCGAAGCGGGTGACACCCTCTCCTACGGTGACGTCGCCCACCGATCCCAAGCCATGGCAGCAGCGCTCGCCCACATCGGCATGGTTCCCGGTGATCGGCTGGTGGTTCAGGTGGATAAGTCGACCGATGCCATCGCCCTCTGGTTGGCCTGTTTGCGGACGGGTGTGATCTTCGTCCCGCTCAACACGGCCTACACCGACGCCGAGGTGGACCACTTCTTGGCCGATGCCGAAACCACCTATCTGATCTCCACTCCCGAACGGGGTCGCGGCCTCACCCTCGGCACCGACGGCTCAGGAACCGTTCCTGATCTGATTGCCCAGCTGGCCGAGACCGGCGGGCCCACACCACCAATCTATAACGCCCGGCCGGAAGACCCTGCCGCCATGCTGTTCACCTCAGGAACCACTGGTCGTTCCAAAGGCGCTCTCCTGACCCATCGGGGCCTCTTGACCAACGGCCGGGCGCTGGCGTCGGTATGGGAGATCACCAGTGACGACCATCTTCTCCACTCCCTGCCGGTCTTCCACGTGCACGGGCTGTTCGTTGCACTTCACCCATTGATGTTGCAGGGCGCCAAGGTCACGTTTCTCCAGCGCTTCTCGCCCGAGGCCGTGGTGGAACTCCTCCCTCACTGTTCGGTGCTGATGGGTGTTCCTACGCATTACACCCGCCTGCTCGATCACGATGCCTTCACGCGCCAGGTGGCGGCCGACGTGCGCCTTTTCACCAGCGGTTCGGCTCCGATGACCATGCCGGTGCACCGCCGGTTCGCCGAACGAACCAGCCGCACGATCACCGAACGCTATGGCATGACCGAGTGTGGGATCATCGCCTCCAACGCGCCGGGAAATCCACGGGTCGGGACGGTCGGGACGGCTCTTCCGGAGATGAAGCTTCGGGTCGGTGATGGCAGCGTGGTGGAGGTGAAAGGACCGCACCTCCTCCACAGCTATTGGCGACGCCCCGAAGCCACGGCTGCCGCTTTCACCGACGATGGCTGGTTCATCACCGGCGACATCGGCACGCTTGATCCCGATGGTGTGCTCACCCTTTCCGGACGAGCCTCAGACATGATCATCTCGGGTGGCTACAACATCTACCCCAAGGAGGTCGAGCAGGTTCTGGACCGAGACCCCCAGATCGCCGAGGCGGCAGTGGTCGGCTGGCCCGACCAAGAATGGGGAGAGCAGGTAGTCGCGTTCGTGGTGTTAAACGCCGACACCACCGAGGAGACGTTCCGCCAACCTGAGCTCGCCGAGCTGGCCCGTTTCAAACACCCTCGCCAGTTCGTGTTCGTCTCCGAACTGCCCCGCAATGCCATGGGGAAGGTCCAGAAATCGGTTCTCCGCAATGCGAGTCGCTGAGTGCGGTCTCCCAAAGCCTCAGGTCCCCAGACCGGACCGGGACTTCTCGATCTGCCGGCGCAGGGTGGCCGGTGATGCCCGGGTGAACGCCAGAAGGGCCAGCACCACTGGGTAGATCTCCAACCGGCCCAGGATCATCGTGACGAAGGCAACGGTGATCGCCGGCGTTGGCAAGGTGAGGAAGTCCGACTTCGGGCCCACCAGATTCAACCCCGGCCCAACGTTACCGAAGCTGGTTGCTGCCGCAGAGAACGCGGTCACCATGTCCGTCCCTGAGATGGCGATGAGGAGCGACGACAGCCCGAAGATCGACAAGGCCAGAACCAGGAAGCCGAGCACCCGGAACGCCACGGCGTCGCTGAGTGTGGTCTTGCCGATCCGAACCGGGCGGACGATCCGAGGGTGCAGCTGCCGCAATGCTTCTCGCCGAGCAAACGAACCAACGGCAAGAATTCTGATCATCTTCACACCGCCCGCAGTAGAGCCCGCCATGCCTCCCAGCGGCATGAGCAGCAGGATGATCGCTCGGGCGGCGTCACCCCAGAGATCGAAATCGGCGGTTGCATAGCCCGTTGTGGAAACCACAGCATTCACCGTGAACAGCGCATCACGGAAGCCGTCCCACCCGGCGGTTCCATCGCCGGCGGTGAACATCACGATCACAGTGGCCACGACCACCACCCCCAGATACAACTTGAACTCCGCTGATTGGAGAAATGCACCGGGTCGGCCTCGTAGGGCCCGGAAGAGCAGCGTGAAGCTGGTTCCGGCGATGAACATGCAGACGATCGCGATCCACTCGATGAGGCCCGAGTCGAAAGCGTGAATGCTGTCGTTGTAAGGCGAGAACCCGCCGGTGGAGACCGTGGTGAACGAGTGGTAGATGGCGTCGTAGATGCCCATGCCGGCGATCAGGTAGGCCAGCATGACGGCCCCCGTGAAGCCAAGGTACAGCGCCCACAGCCGGCGGGCGGTGTGCCGTACCCGAGGCGTGAGTCGCTCCCCGGTCGGGCCCGGGGCCTCGGCTTGAAGCAGGTCCATACCACCGGCTCCCACGGTGGGGAGCACAGCAACCACCAAGACGATGACTCCCATACCACCGAGCCACTGGGTGATCGCCCGCCAGAAAAGGATGCCCTTGCTCACGTCTTCGATTGGTCGCAGCACTGTGGCTCCGGTGGTGGTGAACCCCGAGATAGATTCGAAGAGCGCGAGGTCGAACCGGCCAAGCGTGCCGCTGAGCATGTAGGGAACGGCTCCGATCAGCGACAGAACAACCCAGGCCCCCGTCACGGTGATAAAGACGTCGACCACCTGTATTCGGCTGGGGATCGCCGTCACCCGCCAGCCGACATATCCACCGACGGTTGTGAGGATGCCCGGAATCAAGAGTTCCAAGACGTTCGGACCGCTCGTCAGTGCCTCAACCGCAGCAGAGATGATGATGCCCAGACCGGTCACCACCATGATCAGGCCGCACACGTGAGCCAACATGCTCTCCACCTTGCGGGAGCCCTGGAACTCGGACCTTTCCACCAGGGTCAGCTTTCCCCGGTGAACAGTGACCGGGCATCAGCCAGGCTCTGCGGACGGGTGAAGAGCACGATGGAATCTCCCGCCGCCAACACGGTATGACCCCGAACGATCTCGGACTTGCCAGCCGAACGGATCACCGCCCCCAACAGAACGTCCTTGGGCATTTCCAGTTCGGACACCACTGCGCCATCGGCCAGAGATCCTGCACTGACCTCGATCTCATCAACCTCGGCATCACTTTCCAGGAAGGTGGCCACGGTGGAAGTGTTGCCTCGAATGTGGCGCAGAACGGCGTTGGCCGAAGCGGTCCGAGGACTCAGCGCCGCATCAACACCGAACCTGGAAACCAAAGGCAGCAGCGCCAGCCGATGCAGAACCGCGACGGTGAACGAGGCACCCTCCGATGCTGCGAAGGCGCACGCCAGCACGTTGGAAGCATCCTCGCCGGTGGCCGCAACAACCGCGTCCATCCGGCCAATGGCCTCTTCTGCCAGAAGGTCGGTGTCCGTGACATCGCCGCCGATGACCACCACTCGGTCCAGCTCGGCCGCCAGTTCCGCCGCTCGATGCATGTCTCGTTCCACGAGGACAACTTCTGCACCCTCGTCCTGCAACTGGGTGGCCAGTCGAGTTCCGATCGCTCCCCCACCCAAAACCATCACCCTGCGGGCCAACGCGCCAGGGACGCCTAATTGCTCGAGCATCCGTTTCTTGTAGGAATCGCGACACAGCACCCGGACGTGGTCGCCGGGAAGTATCCGTTGATCACCGCGCGGGATGACCGTGGTTCCACCACGGGAGATAGCACCAAACAAGAACTCCAGTTCAACACCAAGGGATCGCCCAATGTCGGCCAAGGATTGGTTCGCCACCGCTGCCCCCTCGCGGACCACAGCACCGATCACCACGAGGTCGCCACCCATCCGGTACACCTCGTCGGTGCCGGTGGCGTGCACGAGTTCAAGGATCTCGTCGGCGGTGTCCTGGTCGGGGTCGATCACCAAATTTGCGCCAACCCTGGCCCGCAGTTGCTCGGCGGCCAAACCTCGAAAGGCCGGGTTTTGAAGACGGATAACCGTGTTCGCTACGCCGTTCTGTTCCGCCACCAGCGACGCCAAAAGATTCACTTCGTCGTTCTCGGTGACGGCGGCAACAAAGTCGGCCTTTGCGATTCGGGCCTTTCGCAGAACGTTGGGATGCGACCCGCTCCCCACTACAACCTGGACGTCGAGCCGTTCACTTACCTCCTCGGCGCGGCCAGGGTTTTGCTCCACCACAACGATGTCATGATCCTCCGCCGCCAAAATCTCCGCTAGGTAGAACCCAATCTCGCCGGCACCGACAATGACCACATGCACGGGCCATAGGCTACTTGGCTCGCCAGCGCGCACCGGCGACTGTCGCCACTTCAGCCGCCAAGGGTCAGCGCGTCGATGCCTGCATGTGCTTGATGCCGTGGATGAAGCTCGCTTCCAGCAAGTCTGGTTCACCCGTCACGTGAAGGTTTGGTAGCCGAGTAAAGATCTGGCGGAACAACTCGGTGATCTCCATCCGGGCCAGATGGGCACCTAGGCAGAAATGGGGACCGGGACCGCCGAATCCCACGTGAGGATTAGGAGTGCGACCCACGTCGAAACGGAGTGGATCCGCGAAGACGTCAGGGTCGCGATTGGCGGCGAGGTAGTTCAGCAGAACCTTGTCGCCCTGGTGCATTTCCACGCTGTCCACAATCGTGTTTCGAAGCAGCGTCCGCCGCATGTACGTGACCGGGCTGGCCAGGCGGACGATCTCCTCAACCGCTGTTCCCGCCAAACCGTCGAAATCATTGGTCCACCGCTGCCGCTGATCCGGATTGTCAGCGAGATACTTCATGCCCCAGCTACTGGCATTCCTGGTGGTTTCGTTTCCCGCCACCACGAGAAGAATGAAGAAGCTGGCCAGGTCTGCCGGAGAAAGCTCATCCTCCTCCAAACAGGCGTTCACCAATTGACTGGTGAGATCGGTCCCGTCACCGCCTCTCTTGGTGGCTGCCACCGTATTCATGAGTTCAGCGAGGTCACCACCCGCAGTGAGAACGGCGGTCACGATGTCTCCGGATTCCGGGAAATACTCGGGATCCCCAACGCCCAGAATCACATTCGTCCGGTCGAAGACGAACTGGTATTCCGAATTCGGGATTCCCATCAGGTCACAAACGATCCTCAGCGGCAGAGCCGCAGCCACGTCGACCACGAAATCCAGCTGTTCTTTTTCTTGTGCAACCCGCAAAATGTCGGCTGTCACCGATGCAACCTTCTCCTCGAGGCGCGCCATGATCCGTGGCGTGAAACCCTTGGAAACGATTCGTCGCAGCCGAGCATGCCGAGGATCGTCCATCGCAATCATCGACGAATAGAACTCGTTGAATTCGGCCGGTACGTCGGTTACCACGATTCCAGCGGCCGACGAAAACGTTCGAGGATTCTTCGACGCAACCAGAATCTGCCTGTGCTTGGTGAGCACCCAGGCACCAGGACCGTGTGATAGCCCAATCCCCACCGGTGGGACCGGTTCTTCGAAGAACTGCGGCCCAGCCGCGCGAATCTCAGCAAGGTCGGCGTCGATCTGGTCCGCTTCTCGTACCCAGAAACTGGGGCGGATTGGGTTTGGCCGAGGTACGGACATCGCTCAAAAACCTAGCGGTCGTCCACGGCGAGGGAAGACTCGGCGACGCTAAGTACTCCTATCGGCGCAGATGGTCACGGTCTGCGATATTATCCCAGGTGGCGGATCCTGAGCCGAGAGGTTCCGCAACGAGCGAACAGCCGCAATCGGCAGGGTGAGCATGAAAGAATCGGGCGATTCATGAGCAAACGGGCATTGACGGTCGTGGACTTGATTGAGCTGTCGGCAGCCGAACGCGGCTGGAAACCAGGCCTCATGCTTGGCGATGAGACAACGCTCATGAACGAATATGGTGCCGGCCGAAGCGTGCTCCGGCAAGCCATTCGACTGGCCGAGCACCTCGGCGTTGCATCCATGCGGCGCGGTCGTAGCGGTGGGCTCACCATCGCTGTGCCCTCACCCGGTCCAATGGCCCTCTCACTCCGAATCGCTTGGTCTCAGGCCCGCTTGGTCCCCCGAGCCGTTGAACGGTTGGAGGATCAAATCAACGACTGGGTCACATCCGCCCCACCGGGCGCAGAGGTTGTGGGCACAGCTGTGCTCATGGCATCGGAGCGGTACAGGGTCCCCGCTCCAGCGCCCTGGAAGAGCGACGGAACCGACCGAAACCCGGCCAAACTGGGCGAGCAGATCGCCAGCCAGCTGTTGGCCAGCATCTTCGATGAGCCCATGGACGCTGACGTTCTAGGTTCAGAGGCCCAGCTGATGAAAACCCACCACGCCGGTCGCGCCGCCCTACGCGAAGCCGTACACATCCTCGAACTCCATGGGGCCGCCGCCATGCAACGCGGCCCCGGGGGCGGGCTCCTCATCCTTCACAAACCAACCAGTGGGGCCATCCCTCGCTCGCTCCGGGCACAACTTCGTAGTAAGGGACTGTGCGACGATCAGATTTGCTTGGTGCTCAACAGCCTTCTCGTTGCGCTCCCTGACAATGACAGTGTGCCCGCGGCCGCGGCATTACGTCTCGGCGCTCAGGAACTACGAGCCGAGTTGGCAGTCCAGCCTCCCTTGGAAGAGGCCATCGACCTCCGGGTGGCGCCGTCTATCGGTGGATAAACCGATTGCCAATCGTTCACAGCGGCGAAATCATGCCGATCGGGGAGACGGAGTTGTTAGACTTCACAAGTCTCAATCCGGGGTAGCTCAGTTGGCAGAGCAACCGACTGTTAATCGGTTTGTCGTGGGTTCGAGCCCCACCCCCGGAGCCACGTTTATCTACGCCCACCGGGCTCGCCCGTGCGGGTGTCCCCCTTGGGGCGGTAGCTCAGTTGGTTAGAGCACGGCACTCATAATGCTTTTGTCGTGGGTTCGAGCCCCACCCGCCCCACAGTAACTCCCTCCGGGGGCCGCTCAAACGCCGCGGAAGCTCTGCCTTCGGCACTGCAACAAATCCTCGGCAACGGCCCGCCCGACTGCTCAAAAACTCCCTCCGGGGGCCGCTCAAACGCCACGGACACTGCAATTCCCTCCGCGGCCTGTCAGTCGAGGTAGCCGCGGAGTTTGTCGGAGCGGAGAGGATGGCGGAGCTTGGCGAGGGTTTTGTTCTCGATCTGGCGAATCCGTTCGCGGGTGACGCCGAACTCCCGACCTACCTCTTCCAGGGTTCGAGGGTGACCATCATCGATCCCAAACCGCAACTTCACCACTTCGGCTTCGCGCTCAGACAGCTCCTGCATCACTTCCGAAACTGCCTCGGCCAAAAGGTGACGGGCTGCAACGTCCATTGGTGTTGCGCCGCCGTCGGGTATGAAGTCAGCCATTGAGGAGTCGTCGTCACCCACCGGCGAATCCAAGCTGAAGGCTTCTTGGCGCACGATGCGCATGATCTCTTCAACGCGCTCCTCGGTCATGTCCACATCTTTGGCCAACTCAGCCAGAGTTGGCTCTCGCTCGAGCTTCTGGTTGAGCGTCCGTTGTGAACGAACAACACGATTCATCGACTCCACCATGTGCACCGGCACCCGGATGGTTCGGGACTGGTCTGCGATCGCTCTGGTGATCGCCTGACGAATCCACCATGTTGCATATGTGGAGAACTTGAAACCTCGGGCGTAATCGAACTTCTGTACGGCCCGCATCAGACCCAAGTTGCCTTCCTGGATGAGATCGAGCATCGGGACGCCTCGACCCGTATACCGCTTGGCGATCGAGACGACCAGTCGAAGATTTGCGGCCGTGAGATCGTTATTGGCTCGCTCGCCATCGGCCACAATCCGACGAATTCGGCGCCGTTCAGCCGGGTCCAGTTGATCCCAACGGCCCGAGATCACCAGTTCGGTTTGCTCCTTCGATTGGGCCGCCCCCTGCTCGATGCGTTTGGCCAATTCCACCTCCTCACTGGCAGCCAGGAGAGGAACCCGTCCGATTTCTTTCAGGTACATCCGGACCGGATCAGACGAACCGGACGCCCGGGCCACGGCCTGCGCCGCGATAGCTGCTGAATCGGGCCGTCGGCGCCGACGAGAGGACCCGGGCGGTTCTACGGCAACGCTTTCCTCTACCTCGTCGTGATCGAAGGGAATCCGCTCCTTGGCCAGGAACTCCTCCACCTCGGAAAGCAGTTCTGGGGTCAGAACGATGTTGTGCATGACTTCAACTACGTCATCGGGAGTGAGCGTTCGTCCCGCCTTGGCGCGCAGCCGGAGTCGGTCCTGATGTTCCTCGCTGAACACAAAACTCAACTCCGTCATCTGGCTAACCGGCCTCCTCAGACGTTGACATTAACCACGCTAGCAAGTCCGCCACCGTCTGTTCTTTCGTAGTGGCTTCACGAAGTGCTTCTTTGGTAGCCTGGAACCACCGCAACTCGGCGGTGAGAGCTTCCATGTCTTGCCCGGTCCCGGTGTGGTATTGGCGCATTCGCTTGTCCTTTTCGACAGCGAGGAAGCGGCCCCACAACAATGACGCCACGTCCACGGGGTCAGCGTCGGTGGACTCCACCGATAGCCGGTACAGCAGTTCCGTTGACTCCGAATCTGCCAGTTCGATGACCCGATTGATATTGCGATGCTCGGTGATGAGTGCGTAGATGTCGCCAAGATGTTGCTCGGTGAAAAGCTCAGGCACCACCAAGCCAGCGATCTCGTCGGTGCGATGGAGCACCAGACGGAGCGCCTCCAATTCGGTGGCCGGAACCGGCCTGGTGGCACGGGCGAGTGTTGAGACAACCCCACCCCGACGCTCTGCATCAGGGGGTTGGTTGGCGACGGCCCGGTTGTTCCCGGTTGCGTCAGAACCCGAACGGCCCACTGCGGTGCTCCGCTCCCCCGGTTTGCGTGGTGTGGCCCGCTTGAGCATGGCTCTGATCGTGTCGGGGGCCATCTGCGTGTGATCAGCTATCTGCAAGGCATAGGCGTCCTGCACCAGAGCGTCGGGGTGTTCGACAAGGACGCTCAACGCGTCCTCGGCGGCTCGGGCTCGGCCCTCCACCGAATCAATGGAGGCCGCTTTCAACACCCGATTGACCCGGAACTCCAGGAATGGTCGGGCCTCGGTCACAGCCTGAGCCAACTGCTTCGGGTTGGACAGCGCCAGATCACCCGGATCGACACCCTCAGGAAGGTCGACCACACGGACGTCCAGATCGTAGGTGCGCTCCCACGCATAGAACTTCTCTGCCGCGGCCTGGCCGGCCTTGTCACCGTCGAAACTCAACACCACTCGACTGCCAAACTTCTTGAGAAGCTTCACGTGTTCTTCGGTCAGGGCGGTCCCGCACGTTGCAACAGCCCGGGGCACACCGGCGATGTGGTACCCGATGACGTCGGTGTACCCCTCGCAGATCACCACTTCCCCGGCGTTGACAATGTCGCTCTTGGCTCGGTCCAACCCATACAGCACGCCGCTTTTGTTGTAGACCACCGAGTCCCGACTGTTGATGTACTTCGCGCCCTCGCCTCCGGGCATGACGCGGCCGCCAAATCCAACCGGGTTGCCTTGCGCGTCAGCGATGGGAAACAAGATCCTGCCGCGAAACCAGTCTTGTTGTCGATTCCGACGGTTTACCAGGCCCAACCCAGAATCGGTGAAGTCTTTATCTGAGGCCCGCAGGTGTTTGGCCAGCGCATCCCACTGGTCGGGGGCCCAGCCGATCTTGAACTGCCGAACCAGCTCACCGTTGAGCCCTCGCTGACGGAGATAGGCCCTTGCCGGCGCCGCCTCGGGACTGGTGAGAAGCAGTTCGTGATACCAGTCCGCAGCCTGACCGATCAGCTCGGACAGCTTGGCTTTCCGTTGCCGATCCTTTCCTTGACCGGCATCGGTATAACGGAGTTGGAGGCCCATCTTCTGGGCGAGCCACTCGACCGCGCCCACGAAATCAAGGCCCTCTTTCTCCCGCACGAAAGTAATGACATCGCCTTTGGCCTGGCAGCCGAAGCAATAATACAGATTGTCGGCGGCGTTGACCGAGAACGATCCGGAGCGTTCGGAATGAAACGGGCAAAGTCCGGTGAAACGGGTGCCACTGCGTTTGAGTTGGGTGTAACCACTGATGACCTGAACGATGTCGGAGTCCTTCCGCACCCTGTCAAGATCGTCGTCGTGTATCCCCACAGGTGCAGGATAGGCGACCCCTGTGACCCCCGCTCCACGGAATGCGCACGGACTACAGGTTGTCCCGTAGCCACTGGACAACCCCAGTGATGGGAATCCGGACCTGCTCCATGGTGTCTCGATAGCGAATGGTGACCGCTTCGTCGTCGAGCGAGTCGAAATCGAACGTGACGCAATACGGCGTGCCGATCTCGTCCTGACGGCGGTATCGGCGGCCGATAGCCTGTGTCTCGTCGAAATCAGTGCTGAAATGCTCAGCCAACTCGCTGAACAGCTTCTGTGCCGGCTCCATCAGCTGCGGCTTTTTCGACAAGGGCAAGACAGCCACGGTGAACGGGGCGATGGAAGGATGAAGGCGCAGGACAGTGCGTTCGTCATCGTTCACGGTGTCGGTGTCATAGGCCGCCATGAGGAAGGCCATCATCGTTCTGGTGGCACCCGCAGCCGGTTCAATGACGTAGGGAACGTAGCGAACTTCGTTGGCTTGATCGTAGAAATCGAGCGCCTTGCCGGAGTGTTCGGCATGCTGCTGGAGGTCATAGTCGCCCCGGTTGGCGATCCCCTCCAGCTCACCCCAACCCCACGGGAAGAGGAATTCAATGTCGCTCGTACTGGAAGAATAGTGACTCAGTTCGTCATCTTCGTGCGGCCGCAGCCGCAGCAGGTCCGGGCTGATCCCTAGTTCGATATACCAGTTGAGACGCTCGTTGCACCAGTACTCGTACCACTTGGCGGCTTCATCGGGCGGAACGAAATATTCCATTTCCATCTGCTCGAATTCCCTGGTCCGAAACACGAAATTTCCCGGCGTGATCTCGTTTCGGAAACTCTTACCGATCTGGGCGATACCGAACGGAGGCTTCTTTCTCGTGGAGGTCTGAACATTGGCATAGTTGACGAACATTCCCTGCGCCGTCTCCGGCCGCAGGTAGGCATCGGCTCCGGAACCGGTCACCGGACCCGCTTGGGTCTTGAACATCAGATTGAAATTGCGGGCCTCGGTGAAGGAATCAGTGCTGCCGCAGTTTGGGCAGGTCCCGGGATCGTTCAACGTGTCTTCACGAAAACGCTGACCGCACTCTCTGCAATCCACCAGAGGGTCGGTGAAGTTCTGAAGATGACCCGACGCCTCCCAGATCTGGGGGGGACCCAGGATCGCAGTGTCGAGTCCAACCACGTCGTGGCGGCGCTGAACCATCGTCCGCCACCAGGCATCCTTGACGTTGCGGAGCATCAGAACACCCACGGGCCCGTAGTCATATGTTGACCGAAAGCCCCCGTAGATCTCGGCTGATTGGAAGACGAAACCTCTGCGTTTACAGAGGTTCACCACCTGATCGAAGAGTTCTGGTTTTGGGGAGGGTCCGTCGGACATGGGCAAAAGGCTAACCCGTCGGCGCAAACACCCACGGTCTCACGAACTATCCAACTTTTCTGCGCAAAAAACGGGCAGAGTAGAGGGGTGATCACACCTTCCCAAACCGATGTGCTGCCCCGTCGCATCGCTGCCTCCGCAGTTGATCTTGGGTCGGTTCTACTTATCTGGGGCATCGTCCTCTACCGCTTGGCGGTCCGCTTCCAAATCAGCAATCGAAGCCCGGAAGGTCGTCCGATCTATTCCGAGTTCCAGAGGCGGCAACTGGAGGCGATCGATGAAGGACTGAACTTCGGAACCACAATTGGTGATTACTACTACTCCCTTCACGGCCGAGGCCTTGTACTGAGCGCGCTCTCTCTCCTGATCTTTTCGTTGATCGCGTGGGTGCTCATCCCTGCCAACACGGGTTGGTCGCTTGGCCACCGGGCGCTGAACCTTCGAGTCACCGACCTTCACGGGCAGAAACCGCCTCTCGACAGCTACCTCCGGAGGTACTTGGTTGGCGTGGTCGATCTCTTCCCGTTCGTGGTGCCCGGTCTGCTGGGGTGGGTGATTGCGTCACGCAACGAACGCCGACAACGAATTGGCGACCTCACCGCCGACACGGTTGTGGTCGATGCCGCCGATGCAGTGATATTCGAGGGTCCCGAAGTCACCACCACCGTCATCCGCGGGGCAGACAAAGATTCCGCCGCCAAGGGTGTCGTCGTGGCTTCCAACCGCGGGATCACAGATGCGCCAGCCCCACCGGAGAGCGACGATTTGATCAGCGTCGATCTCGACCGAGCGCTCACCGGAATCGGTTCCGCAGACTTCCCCGTTCTCGACTTGGAGGAAACCGCATCGGTGCCGATTGTTGGGTCCGACGCTCTCACCCCCGATCCGGTGCCCTCCCCTGCTACTTCCAGTGGTCTCAGCGAGTCCACCACCGATCACGAGATCGAAGTGATTACCGATCGCGACGACCCGCTTCCCCAAAGCACCTACGCATCCGAGTGGCATTTCCCCGAATCTGCAGACGCCCCCGTCTGGACGCCCGACTCCACCACCAACCGAGGTCCATCACCCGCCGCCACCGAATCGCCATCGGAAAAACGAGAGGCTGACGCGTCCACATCAACGGCTGCCGCGTCCGCATTGTCGGCTGGCTTGGGTAAGCCGGTATGGAACGAGGAGTGGTCGGCGTGGCTCTATTGGGACGCCAACGGCAAGCGTTGGCTACGGCACGACGAGGCCAAGGGTTGGGTACCGATCGAGGACACCCAGAGCGTTTAGGTGGCCGACAAGTAGCGGTACGGTAAGACGGTGATCGACCCTGAACGCATCCCCGTGCACATCGCATGCGTGATGGATGGCAACGGGCGTTGGGCGAACGAACGGAACATGGTTCGCACCGAGGGGCATGCTGCCGGTGAACAAGCGCTGGTCGATGCCGTTGATGCGGCCCTCGAGCTAGGCGTGTCGTGGCTCACTGTCTACGCGTTCAGCACCGAGAATTGGCGTCGGCCAATATCTGAGGTGCGTTATCTCATGAATTTCAATGAACAGCTTTTGCTCCGGCGCCGGGACGACCTCAACGCCAAAGGTGTTCGCATCAGATTTGTAGGGCGGCGCGATTGGCGGATCCCGCGGAAACTATTGCGTCGTATCGAGGAAACCGAAGCGCTCACGGCAGGGAACGACACGCTCACACTGTCAATAGCCTTCAATTATGGCAGCCGCGCCGAATTGGTGGATGCCGTCAAGGCACTGAACGAGGCCGGGGTGGAACCGTCAGAGGAGGCGTTGTCGGCTCGGATGTACGACCCCGAAATGCCCGACGTGGATTTATGGGTGCGGACCTCAGGCGAACATCGCATATCCAACTTTCTCCTTTGGCAATCGGCCTATGCTGAGTTTGTCTTCGTCGACGCCTTTTGGCCAGACTTCGGGCGCGACGAGATGTTCGCTGCGGTCACAGAATTCCAGCGGCGCACGCGCCGTTTCGGCGGGCTCTAACACCGCTTCGGCTCCCCGTCATTTCTCGGTGAGAAGCGTAGGATCGCAGCGTGGCTCTCTATCGTGACCAGGGTGGTGAGAAGCGTAGGATCGCAGCGTGGCTCTCTATCGTGACCAGGGTGTGGTGCTCCGCACCCACAAGCTGGGAGAAGCCGATCGGATTATCACCCTCTTCACCGCTCAACACGGCAAGATCCGAGCCGTAGCAAAAGGCGTTCGCCGGACTCGATCAAAGTTCGGATCCCGACTCGAACCAATGTCGTGGGTCAACGGTCAGTTCTATGAAGGGCGAAACCTCGACATCGTCACGCAGGTGGAAACAGCGCACCGCTTCGACCACCTTCGAATCGATTCTGACCGCCTCCACCGGGCCGCGGTAATGCTGGAAGCCGTTGAATTCACCACCAGCGACGGAGGAGTTGATCGATCGATCTTCAATCTCCTCACCGGTGCCCTCAAGGAACTGGACCGCACCGGAAATCACAGTGTGCTGCCGGCGTTCGTGGCGAAGCTCTTGACGCTGGAAGGAATTCAGCCGCTGGTAGACGAGTGCGTGGTGTGTGGTGCCACCGAAGAACTCCAAGCAATCAACCTTCATCAGGGCGGCGTCCTGTGCCGTGAGCACCGGTCAGGTCAGATCATTACACCCGAGGTTCGGACGGCGTTGGGGCTGGTTTTCTCCGGCGAGGTGCGACGAATGATCGACGAGACGCCGCCAGCTGTAGCCGATGCCACAGAGTTCCTGGCCGTGCAGTTGCTGGAACAACATCTGGAGCGGCGGCTCAAATCGGCCACAGTGTTCGGAATGTGACGAGCTAAGGCGGCGGATCGCCCGTTCCCTGCCATGTTGGCGGAGCGAACGTGATGTCGGGAATGGTGATCTGCGTTGTTGGGGGTGCCGTTGTTGTGGGCCGACGTGTTGTGGGTGGCCGAGTGGTGGCCGGGCGAGCGGTTGTGGGCGGGGTCGTTGTGGGCGCAGCGGTTGTGGGCGGGCGGGCAGTTGTGGGCGGGGTCGTTGTAGAACTGGATGAGGCGGCCGTTGAAGAGGTAGTGCTAGCGGCAGTGGTTGATGGCGCTTCAGTGGTTGTGGTTACAACGGTGGTCGGTGTGGTAGGCGGTTCCGGCACGGTGGCCACGGTGGTCACTCCACCAACGGTTGGTTCGGTAGTGGATTCCACCGACGCATCGGACTCCCGCCCGAGAATCGTGAGTACTACCGACCCTGAAAAGGCGGCAACGAAGAGCACAGCGAGGGTGACCGTAACCGGCTGAGCCGCGGGACTCCGGCGAGTACCCGAGGGCGCCGCGGTGCCGATGCTGCGCCTGCGAATCGTAGAGGAAGGGTGGCTGGTGGCGACTGGCCGGATGGAACTGACCGGTCGTTCAGAACCTGTCAGCGGGCGTCTGCCGACGATTGCCGCTGCCGGTTCGGGCCGACCGAATACGCTTCCTGCCACGACGTCCTCGATAGCTCGCGACGTCCGTCGATCGTTCGGAGCGCTGAGAATCGCCGCATCGAGCTGTTGCACCGTGGGGGAATCCATTGCCAACAATGCTTCGGCGAGCGACATCGCCTCGTCGTCCCGAAAAACACTTCCGTCGGAAGATTCCTGGTTTTCCGGCGTGTTCGACATGGGTGAAGTCAGCAAAGGGTCGCAGAGATTACGACGCCAACGCCTAAAGCTTAAGATATCTCCTAACCTCGGGTCCGTGTCGAAGATCCCGAACCTTCTGGGAAGAGTTACTCACGAGGTCGCCGGTGGCGGGGAGGAACGCCCAGGTCAGGCGGAGATGGCCGAGATCGTGGCCCAGATAGTAGGCAAAGCCGGCGAAGCGGTTGCCATCCAGGCCGGGACCGGCACGGGCAAGAGCATTGCGTATCTGACCCCAGTAGTGGACGCTTTGGCGCATCGACGGATCGAACGGGCCGTCATCGCCACCGCCACCATCGCCCTCCAGGACCAGCTCCTGAGTTCAGATCTCCCCACCACTATCAAGGCATTGGAGGTAGATGTGAGCGCGGCGGTGTTGAAGGGGCGCTCCAACTATCTCTGCCTTCAACGGCTGGATGAACTCAATGAATCGAACCTTGCTGAACAACAACAGCTCCTGGCAGGAAGCGATGCCCAGTCTCACCTGCCGGCGCTGAACGAATGGGCCAAGGTCACCACCCAGGGAGACCGGGAGGAACTCGTCCCCGCTCCCCCGGCGACCATTTGGCGGGCGATCAGCGTCGGCCCCGACGAATGCCCTGGGGCGGCCCGCTGCCCCCGGGGTGATGACTGTTTTGCCGAAACCGCCCGCAACGCTGCCGCCGATGCGGACATCGTAATCACCAACCATCATTTCTACGGCATCCACATGGCCTCGGAAGGAACGTTACTTCCACCCCATGACGTAGTGATCTTCGATGAGGCCCACAATCTGCCCGAGGTCATCAGCGCCACGACCGGCGCCGAAATCAGCGGCGGCCGTTTCCGCAACATCGCCCGCCGAGTTCGGAGTCTGTTCACCGACGGCGACATCGCCGACCTCTTGATTCGCTCGGCCGACGACCTTCCGGATGAACTTCGCGACCACACGGGCAATCGCATCACAGTCAGCGCCCAACTGATGGCAGTGCTGCTGGCTGGTCGGGCCCGCTGCGAGAACGCGGGAAAAGGTCTTCGCAAGGTGAGCGAAACCGCCAAGAGCGGTGGAACCCCCCTGGATACAAAGACGGCTACTCGTATCGAGCGGGCCATGCGCCTACTCACTTCGCTCATCGAGGACATCGATCTCGTCATGGCCTCAGAGCCCGACACCACGGTGCTCTGGGTGGATGGCACCTACGCGAACCCGGTGCTCCGGGCCACGCCAATCGACGTAAGCCCAATCTGTGCGGCACAACTGTGGCCGGGTCAGTCCGTGATTCTCACAAGCGCCACCGTGCCATCTTCCCTTGGAGCGTCGCTGGGTCGCCCGGAGTTGGAGCATCGGAGTGTGACCTCGCCATTCGACTACGCCGAGTTGGGGTACCTGTATTGCCCAGTGCACCTTCCCTTGCCGAACAGCCCGGACTTCGCCAAAGCCAGCCGCGAGGAGATCGTTCGCCTCGTCACAGCGGCCGGGGGGCGTTCATTGTGCCTCTTCACCTCCTACCGGGCGATGGAAGGGGCGGCCGAGCATTTCGAGACCGAACTGGACGAAGAGATAACCGTCTTGGTGCAAGGCACCGAGTCGAAGTCCGAACTCATCCGCCGATTTGTGGAGACCGACCGCGTGGCGCTCTTGGCCACCATGAGTTTCTGGCAGGGAGTTGACCTTCCCGGCGACGACCTCACGCTGGTCACGATCGACCGCATCCCGTTTCCCCGGCCGGACGACCCAGTCTTGTCCGCTCGTCGAGATCGGCTGGGGAACAGAGCATTTGGTGCGATCGACCTTCCTCGAGCCGCCACCCTTCTCGCTCAGGCGGCTGGCCGGCTCGTGCGCCGCAGCACAGACCGCGGGGTGGTGGCGGTCCTGGACAAACGACTGGCCACATCCAAGAGCTACCGGTGGGACCTCATCAATGCTCTTCCACCCTTCGAACGAACCAAGGATCCCGAGGTGGTCTATGAGTTCCTCCAGTCGCTCGACGGCTAACGGTTAGCCACTACGCGTCACGGTGCCATGGCCCCGGCGGGAAGGACGCTGCGGGCGTCGAGGCCGAGGGCGTCAGCGATCATCCGATGCAGAACATCGATCCCGTCGAAGTTTGGATGAATACCATCGCTGCGCAGGAGTTCCGCGGTGGCCGTAGCCTTCCAGTCCACCAGTGTGACGTGCTCATGTCGGTCGGCAACCGCCGAGATCGCTTCATTGGCCCCCGCCGCCCATGGTCGATCCACGGCCACGTTCACCAGTACAACTCGACGATCAGCCAACTGCGTCACGGCGACGTCGAGTAGCTGCTCGGCGTCTGGCCAGAACCCATTTGACCCCAGATGAATGACCACGCGCCCCGGGATACCGGCTCCGCTGAGTTCGACCTCGGCGAGGACCGCGTCGAGAGCCATGACACTCCGAGAGACTTCTGTGGCATAGACCGTGCGGTAGCCAAACGCTTTGTTGGTGAGATGCAAGCTTTCGAGGATTGAGTCGCCGATTACCAAGACGCCGCCGTCGTGTTCCTGTACAACCGCCTTCGGCGCAGTCGACGACGGCGGGATGCTGCTGGTCGGAACGGTCGTCACGATGGCCGACGTGGAGTTACCACCGGTTGCGGCCACTATTTGCGGGACGGGGAGATCGTCACCGGGGACGAAACCGCTGAGAACCAACGCTGTACAAATGGCCGCACCACACCCCAGAAGCGACGCAAGGAACGGTCTCATCAGGAGCTATCGGCAACTCAAATCCGGCTCTGAGCGATCCGGAAACGGATTGGCCAGGATGGTCCCGTTCGATCGAGCCCCGGTTGGGGCTCATCAACCCGCCAAGATCCTTTGGAGCAGTTGCAGGGGGAAGTGCCTTGGTTTGACCTATGATGATCCGTGAGCAGGCCGCGTTGGCTTGTTCAAATTAAAGAAAAGTGAATTAAATGCAAGGCACCGTAAAGTTTTTCAACGTCGACAAGGGCTTCGGCTTCATCTCTCGCGAAGGTGGTGATGACGTCTTCGTTCATTACTCCAATATCGCGGGTGACGGGTACAAGTCCCTCGACGAAGGTCAGTTGGTCGAGTTCGATGTGGCCCCCGGTCGCAAGGGCGAAGAAGCCCAGAACGTTCGTCCTGTCTAAGTAACCATCAGGTCGCTAAACGCCGTCAGCCTTCGGGTTGGCGGCGTTTGTTGTTTTAGGATCATCGCGTCAACTATTCGATGTTGAGCAGTCGCTCCACACCCTCGGGATCCCGCTGCCAGTTGCTTTCGACGTTGACCACGAGCTCCAAGTGAAATCCCGGTGCCAACTGCTTGCGTACGTTGGTTCCAACTTTTTTCAGAACGCTCCCTCCGTGGCCGATCACAATTCCTTTCTGGCTATCGCGCTCCACCAGAATCTCCACGGTGATGTGTTGGTCGTTCCACTGGATCACCCGAGTAGCGACAGAATGAGGCAGCTCCTCTCGGAGTACCCGGAACAGTTGCTCCCTCACGAGTTCGGCTACCCAATGAGCGTCGCTGATATCGCTGACCGCATTCTCGGGGAACCATTGCGGGCCTTCCGGGAGCCGATCGATCAGGTGAGTAACCAGTGGTTCGATTCCTGCGCCGGTGAAGCCTGACACCGGAAAGTATGCCGAACAGTTCAATCCACCAACCAGCATCAGCTGTTTGGCGACGGCCTCACGTTTCATCCCGTCGATCTTGTTGAGCACAACGATCGTCCGAGCTGGATCCAAGGTCTTGGCCAAAAAGGCATCACCCTTCCCATAGCCGCTGCGGGCATCCACAACGAAACAGACCAAGTCCGCCTCGCCTTGACCTTTGGCTGCGGTCCTGTTGAGTTTCTCCCCGAGGGCCGTACGAGGCTTGCCAACACCCGGAGTATCGACGAAGATCACTTGCGCATCGGGACGGGTGAGTACGCCGCGGATCTGATGGCGCGTGGTCTGGGCAGTGTTAGAAGTGATCGAAACCTTCTCGCCGATGATGGCGTTGACGATCGTGGATTTTCCGGTATTCGGGCGGCCGTACATCGCCACGAAACCGGACCGATACCCGGGAACGGTCTCAGGGATCAACGCGTCGGTCACGTTCCGACCTCATGTTCCACTGGGGCCGCAGCTCGGATACGAACGCGGGTAATGCGACGCCCCTGAACTTTCTGGACCCGCAGCAGGTGGCCCGCAACCTCGCACGACTCACCCACCGAAGGTACGCGGCCGAACAGGTCGATAACGAGCCCACCAACCGTGTCGTAGTCCCCCTCTGGCAGGCCGAGGTTTCCCAGAGAGTTGAGTTCATCGATAGGGATGCGGGCGTCTACACCAAGGGTGCCGTCAGCCTGCCGGACCACCAACGGTTCCTCGCGGTCGTATTCGTCGACGATCTCACCAACGAGTTCCTCGATCAGATCTTCGAGCGTGACGAGGCCGGCGATCCCGCCATACTCGTCCACCACCATGGCCATGTGAAATGCTTGCTGCTGCATCTCTCGAAGCAACTCAGCAACCTTCTTGGTCTCGGGAACGAAGTGGGCGTCGCGCAGGAACTTCGTTACGGGAGAATCCACCCGCCCGTCCAGCTCGGCGCGGATGAGATCCTTTACATACACCAGTCCTAAGACATCATCGGTGTTCTCGCCCACGACGGGAATTCTCGAGAAGCCGACCGCGCCACTGAGTTCTAGCGCACTCTCGACAGGCACGACAGCATCGAACACGGTCATGTCAGGGCGGGGCACCATCACTTCCCGCACAATCGTCTGACCGAACTCGATCACGCTTTCGATCAAGTCCCGATCGTCCTGTTCGATCACTTCATCGGCCACAGCGGCGTCGGCCAACGCAATGAATTCCTCGGCCACGGCGAAGGGGCCACGCCGGAGTCCCTTGCCAGGCACGATCACGTTAGTGAGACCGATCAGCGCTTTTGTGAAAAGCCTGATTGGAGCGAAACCAACGAAGGCCGCCACTGGCCGACCGAGCGACATCGCCAGGCGATCGGAATGGAGAATGCCCCAGGTCCGAGGGACCGCCTCGGCGATTACAAAAACGACAAGGAGGTTCACCGTGGCGACCACGACCACCCAAGCAGTGGAGAGCCAACTCTGGGCGAGCAACGCCACCAATGTGGCTTGAGCCAGTATCACGCCGGTGGCTACGAGCCGAAGCGGGTTGACCAGCGATTCGGGTTGGCTGAGAAGGTGAGCGATCTTGGCCGACCGGGCATCTGACTTGGGATCATCGCCGTTGAGATGATGAAGGCGAAACGCCGAGGTATTGGAAAATGCCTCCTCCATCATCACCAGGAACATGGCGATGGCAAGGAGCAGGACTGCGGCGATAACAGCTACCAGTTCACCGCTGCTCACAGCTGATCACCGGGATGAGTGATACCGAAGCGGCTGAGGTATCTAGCCTCCAACGTTTGCATGGCGGTTCGCTCGGCGTCGGTGTGATGGTCGTGGCCGAGCAGGTGCAGTGCGGCGTGCACCGCCAACAAGACCATCTCGTCCTCGAAGGTTCCGGCGTGCTGAGATGCCTGGGCTTGCGCTATTACCGGGCAGATCACGATGTCGCCGGCATGGGGGGTGAACCCGAACACGTCACCTTCGGAAGGGTCGTCCAGTGGAAAGCTGAGGACGTCCGTGGGACCAGCGCCGCCGAGGTGCTCGGCATTCAATGCGGCGATCCGGTCTTCCGCCACGAAGAACACGTGGCTCGTAGCGTTCTGCACCCCCTCGCCGATGAACACGTCGTGCACAGCCGCGGAAATCCGTTCGATCAAATCTGCCGGTAACGGTTCTGCGTCAGCACTCCCATCACGCTGACGCTCGTCGCTTGTGGAGACCACAATCCCCTGGACCGCCAGGGAAACATCGAGACTGGGTGCGACCGAATGATCGACGGGTAGAGAAACATGCGGGTCGATCATGATGATCGCGGGCCCCTACTGATTGTGTCTTTGGCTTCGGAATTGCGTTCATACGCCTCGACGATGTCCTGCACGATGCGGTGGCGCACAACATCGCCGGCGGTCAGGCGCACAAACGCAAGACTGTCTACCTCGCCAAGGATTTCCTCGGTGCCGGCAAGGCCGCTGCGGCCGTTGATCACATCGACTTGGGTGATGTCCCCGGTAACGACAACCTTTGAACCAAAGCCGATCCGGGTGAGAAACATTTTCATCTGCTCAGGGGTGGTGTTCTGAGCTTCGTCGAGAATCACGAAACTGTCGTTGAGCGTGCGGCCCCGCATGAACGCCAACGGCGCAACCTCCACCGCATTGCGCTCAAAGAGTTTGGCCATCCCTTCCGCACCGACCATGTCCTGCAGAGCGTCGTACAGTGGTCGAAGATAGGGATCTACTTTGCTCATCAGGTCGCCCGGGAGGTATCCCAGACGCTCCCCGGCCTCGACAGCGGGGCGAGTGAGCAGAATCCGCTCCACCTCGCGGTTCTGAAGCGCCCGGACTGCGCACGCTACGGCCAACCAGCTCTTGCCTGTGCCAGCCGGACCGATTCCGAAGGTCACCATGTTGGTCCGAATGGAATCGAGATACCGCTTTTGGCCGGCCGTCTTGGCCCGCACGGACTTCCCTCGAGCAGTGGTGAGGACGCGGTCACTGAACACATGGGAGGGGCTCTGATTCTCAGCCACCATGGTGACGGCTCGTCGCACCTGGGAGCGCTCGATTGCCTCACCCCGTTCTGCGATCAAAACGAGCTCGGTAACCACTTGGGCGGCTTTGGACGCCTCCGGGCCATCGATTGTGATCTCGTTGCCGCGTACGTGAATCGTTGCGTCGAGGTTCTCGGTGATGGCGTCGAGATTCTCGTCCCGGCTACCCAGCAACTGCACCATTAGGTGATTGGCAGGAACGTTGATCTTGATGGGGGTGGTAGTCGAAGCTATGTGCGTCAGGCTATCGCTTGCTTTGGCGCTGCGCCCAGCACTACCCGTTGGTCGCTGATATCAGCTAAGGAGCCGTTATCGTTTGGATCTCCGCTTCGAGGCTGGCGGCCAGAGTAGAGCTGATGAGCTCGCACTCCAATCCTCCCCCAATCCACCATCGGACAACCTGATCCGAACCTCCGGAGGAAACCGTGTCTTGGAACGATCCCAACACCGAAACAGATTTGACCGTCCGGTCCACACTGCAACTCCCCGTTGACGCATTCGGAGTAGTCATCAGTGACGGCGCCGACGGTGTAGCCATAGTGACCAAAGATCACAGCGGACCCCTTCCAGGGCCCGGTCGCACTTCAGAGGAGCACCACCATGCTGTCTCCCGGGAATGCAGTTGGCTCAGAGCTGCGGAGGGAATTCCTGGTGTCGTAGACCTGGTTGAGCGAGAGTCAGGAAATGGCACTGCGGCAGTAACCACCGTGTTCGCCGGGGGTCAGACACTGCGCTCGGCACGGTTGACGCCGGTGGACACCGCCCACGCCTTAGAGGGTGTCGGCCAGTCGCTAGCGGAGTTGCAGGAACGCAACCTCAACCACGGGGCAATCACCCCAGAGCATGTGATCATCGCCAGCGATGGGCGCGGCGTGCTCTGCAGCCCCAACACCTCTCTGAACCCGGACGAACACGTAGATGACCTCGCCGCCCTTGGCCAGTGCATAACGTTTTGTCTGGACCGATGGGCCCGAGAAGCCACACCACCAGCCAACCTCAGCCTCTGGCTTGTTCTCGCCAAACGACTGGAGGAGCGGGACCCGGTGATGAGCGCCCGGCGAGCCACAACCATGGTCTCAGAGCTGACTATGCTGGCGCCGGTCGATTCAAGTGTCAGGCGGCGGGGCTGGCGTGTGGTTGCGGTGATCGTGCTGGTCTCTGTTCTCGCCCTCGTCGCTGCGAGGTTCACCCGAAACGACCCGGTGACCGGTCCCCAGCTTCAGGTGCGTGATGCCCTGGTGAGGGTGGGAACTGCGGGCAACATCGCCATTGCACTGGAGCCCCCTGTGGACTGTCCTGGTTCCGAGATCTATGTTCTGGACCCGGCAACATCATGGGTATGGACCTTCGATGACATTCACGCGCCTTCGCCCGGCAAACTGTTGGTTCAGATCGCTGGCGCCACCGGTTTGGCGGTGGACCGAGAGAAGGGGCCGTGTCCCGTTGTTATCGCGTCAGGCCCCGCCGGACAGGTGCAGGTACCAACCGGTTCACGACGAACCGAGTAGGCGAACACCTGGGCTCAGGAAATCCGGGTGAGGCCGAGGTCGAGCAGGCGATCAACCGCGTGGTCCACCTCAACGCCGAGGATGCAGGCGACGGCGCGCAGGTCGTCTTCGCGAATGGTGAGTACCCGACCGTTGAAGTCCTGCCGTTGAACCTGGATCATCCCCAAGTATCGCGACAGCATGTCGCCCTCGGCACCGGCCAACTCGTGTAGGTGAGTGAGATCGATCGTTACGCCGGCCCGACCGGTTTTGTCGGTGAGATCCACGACGCTGGGTTTCACGCCAACTTTCGTAGCTCGGGGAAGCAGTTGATCCACTGGCACCTGATAGAACTCGGCCAAACGTTGCAGACGGGGAACTGAGATGGCGCGTTCGCCTCGCTCGTAGGCGCCCAAGACGGACGCTTTGAACTCCTGGCTGGACTCAGACTCCACGTCCTGCAGCGACAAGCGCTTCTGGCGGCGAATGGCGCGCAAACGCTCACCAACGCGAGCTCCATACTCGGAGTCATTTGCCTCTGATGTGGTTTCGCTGTCTTGCATCGTTTCTCGATCCTTTGCCGTAGGCGCTCCCCGAGCGGCGCCCCGAGAACCGTAATCCCATCGCCGTGCGGGTTCAACCACGAAGGGTGTTGAATTCTTGAGAAACTTGCATGGCCTATTGCGAAACGAGCACGACGGCTGCGGTGATCGCCGCGGTCTCGGCCCGCAAGATTCCACCGGGTAGAGCCACCAAACGCGCATGTTCGGCCTCTGCGGGCGACCAGCCGCCTTCGGGTCCAATTGCGAGGCTGGTGATCAAGGAATCGCTGCCCATAGCGGTTTTGAACACATCACCGGCGGGATCACAAAGGCGCGTTTCGGGGTTCTGGGAGACCAATTCCTGGACCGATTTTGGTCCCAGGATCTCGGGGCGGATGAGCCGTCGGCTCTGCTGACATGCCTCGGTTACCACGGTCTGCAGTTTCCTCAGTAAACGCTCAGCACGCCCCCTGTCGTAGGAGACAACCGACCGTTCTGTTTGAAGAATTCCGATTCGGTCGATTCCCAACTCGGTCAACTTCTGAACCACCCATTCTGGCTTCACTCCTTTGGTTGGCGTGAACATCACGGTGAGAACAACCGAAGATGGTGGCGTCATGACAACAGGGCCCGTGACCGCTACTCCGGCATCGTCGTCGGTCAACACTGCTGGAGCCCAACCGCCCAGCCCATCTGCCACGTTCACCGGATCTCCCGGCCCGAGACGGAGTGGACCGGTGAGATGGCGGCGGCTGGAAGCGCTCAACACCGGCGCCGACAGGTCTTCCACATACGCCAGCGGAAAGCGGCGCAGCGTTGGGTCGATCACGCCAACGGTTACTGCCGGATCGCGGACTTGATTCGACTCATGAAACCCTCTGGAGCTTCTTCTACTGCGTCGCCCCGGGCTTCGGCAAACTGTCGGAGGATGGTCTCTTGTTCAGGTGTGAGGTCGGTGGGCGTGATCACGTCCAACTCCAAAAGGAGATGCCCGCGTCCTCGACCCCGCAGATGCGGCACGCCCCGATCTGCAACTTTGAAGATCCGACCGGATTGGGATGCCCGTGGCACCAGCACCTCGACCGGACCATCGAAGGTGTCGAAAGCGACGGTGGCGCCCAACGCAGCCTGAGTGAACGGGATCGAAAGCTTCGCCCGAAGGTTGTCACCTTCACGAGCAAACACTTTGTGAGGTTTCACCCGTACCTCTACGTAAAGGTCACCAGCCGGGCCACCACGCGGTCCGACCGCGCCCCGGCCATTGAGTCGTAGCGTGCGGCCGTTATCGATACCGGCGGGAACGTCGATGGTGTAGTTGGTGTCTTGGATGACCCGACCCTCACCGTTGCACTTCGGGCACGGATCGCTGACTGTCTTGCCCTCGCCGCCGCAACGGGGACACGCCGACGTTGTGACCATCTGGCCCAAAATCGACTGACGAACTTGACGCACCTGACCGGCGCCCTGACACTGCCCGCACGTCTCTACCTTGGCACCGGGCGCCGCTCCGGAAGAATCACACGTATCGCAGGAGAGCGCGGTCCGCACCTTCACCTCGCTGGCAGTACCGGCGATGGCATCATCTAGCGTGATCTCGAGAACGGTCTCCAAATCCACGCCACGGTTGGAAACGCGGGGCCCACTGGACTGACCGCCCACGTTGAAGAACGCCTCGAAAATATCGCCGAGACCTCCTCCGCCGAAGACGTCGCCTCCGAAGCCCCCGAAACCGCCCGGCCCGCCCGCATTGCCGAAACGGTCATAGTTGCTGCGTTTCGCCGGGTCAGAAAGTATCTCATACGCCGATGCCAGGGCCTTGAATCGCTCCTCGGCATGAGCATCGTGGGGGTTGGCGTCGGGATGGAGCTCACGGGCTTTCTTGCGGTAGGCCTTCTTGATCTCTTCGGCCGACGCGCCCTTGGAGACGCCAATAATGTCATAGAGGTCTGCCATGAGGCCCCTACCTTTCGTTCAATCGACGCTCGAGTTGGCGGCTCACCATGGAAACCGCCGCCAGGGACTCTCGATAATGCATTCGGGTGGGGCCGAGGACGGCGATAGAACCACTGATTTCTCCGTCAATTCGGTAGGGGGACACAACAACGCTGCAGTCTTCCAACGGCGCAACGCCGGTTTCGGTTCCAATCGCCACTCGCATGCCGCGATCAAGCACATCAGAAATCAATTTCACAACGAGCAACTGCTGTTCGAGAATGGACAGCACTTGCCGGACCGACTCGACCGCCTCGAAGGACTGCGCAACGTTGGACGCCCCGTTTACGTAGACCCGATCGTCGTCACTTCCTCGGACGAACTGATGAAAGACTTCGAGCGCGAGGCGATCGACCAGGGGCTCGCCAGTGGGTGCGGGAGCGCTGAGGTTTGTGTCAACTCTCCGCCCTTCGAGACTTCCCCGCAGCGACGCCTGGATTTTCTCGGTGCTGTCTTCGTTGACGTCGCTGTCGGTTTCCAGGGAGAAACGGGAGATCTCACCGTTGGCATCGATCACCACGGCCAGGAGGTGTCTGGGGCTGAGCCGGACAACCTGCACCGACCGAATCTCCGCCGGCGAGGCAGCCAGATCTACGACGACGGCGGCGTATTTCGTGAGGTTGCTCAGCAGACCAGCAGTTTGTTCGAGCTGCCCCTCCAATTGGCCCTCCATGTGCCGGAAAAATTGTGACACTTGTTGCGACTGCGCGCCTTCCATCGTGACCTCGCCGAGACGGTCAACGAAGTGGCGATAACCCTTTTCGGTCGGGACCCGCCCGGCGCTGGTGTGTGGCTGGAACAGGTAGCCATCGCTTTCGAGGCTGGCCATCTCGTTCCGGATCGTTGCAGAAGACACGCTGATTGCCGTGGATTGCAGGACCGCGCTGGAGCCGACCGGTTGAGCGGTCTCGATGTATTGCCCAACAATGGCGTTCAAAATTGCGGCTTTGCGATCATCAAGCACGATGGTTTGTGTGTCTCCCTGAGTGGTCTGGAGGATTTTAGCGCTTTCCGGGGCGCTGCTCGTACCGAGCCAACGCTTCCCGTCGAGCTTCGGCGTGATTCACGATCGGCGCCGGGTAGTTTGCCGGCGCTCCGTTGGGGTCTGTAGACGGGTCGTGAATAGTCTTTTTCCCCAGGTGAGCCAGTTCGGGCAGCCATTGGCGCAAGTAGTCCCCGGCGGGGTCGAACTTGGCGCTTTGCGTCGTGGGATTGAAAACCCGGTAATACGGCGATGCATCGGTGCCGGTGCCTGCCACCCACTGCCACCCGTGGTTGTTGCTGGCCAGATCGCCATCCACCAAATGTTCCATGAAGTACCGAGCTCCCCACCACCAAGGGAGGTGAAGGTCTTTTATCAGGAACGATGCCGTGATCATTCGAACTCTGTTGTGCATCCAGCCCTGCGTATGTAGTTGGCGCATCCCGGCATCGACGATCGGGTAGCCGGTCTTGCCTTCACACCAGAGTCCGAACCGTTCAGCGGCGGCCGCATCGGTGTCTGACCGAACCACGTTTTTTTCCACATAGGCGGACCGGGCCGAGTCGGGGCGGTTGAACAGAATCTCTGCATAGAAATCGCGCCAACACAGCTGCCGGATGAAACTTCGTTCGCCGGGGCTGTCGCCAAGGTGATCTATCAGCTGATGCGGGTGGATCGTCCCCCACTTCAGATACGGCGAGAGCCGCGATGTGCCGTCGGTACCGGGAAAGTTTCGGGTCTCGTCATAGTAGTTGACGATTTTGTCCTTGAACTGGGCGAAACGATCCCACGCAGCGTTCTGTCCGGCCGGAGGGAGATCCGGCGCTGTCGGTGCCGGATCCGTGGGAATGAGCTCGGACGCCACCCCGTCGACCCAGGTGATCGGACCAGTCTGTGCCGATTCGGTGAAGAGTTTGGTCAACCAAAGCTTGTAGAAGGGCGTGAACACCTTGTACGGCGTGCCCGATTTGCTCAGCAATGTGCCGGGAGCGACTGCGTAGTTGCTGGACCGGTAGTGGGTGGAGATACCCCGTGCGGCCAGTGACTCCCCCACCAGCGTGTCTCGCCGATGGCCATAGGGGCCATAGTCGGCAGTGGCCCAGATCTGCGTGGCGTCCACTTCATCGGCGAGTTGATGCAGGACATCTTCGGGGCACCCGCTACGAACCACGAGCCGACCATCCAACGACTCGTCCAGATCGCGCAACGAGGCGTACATGAATGCCAGTCGATTGGCACCAGCGGGCCCTGTCAATGCGTCGTCGAGAACGAACACTGGCAGTATTGGCCCCATTGCGGCCGCCAACTCCAACGCTTCGTTCGCCTGAATCCGAAGGTCGCGTCGAAACCAAAACAGGACCGGTGCGTCGCTCATAACTCAATCATCGAGGCGGAGGGCGCGGATGAACGTATCGGGCGGAATCTGGACTGTCCCGATGCTCTTCATCTTTTTCTTGCCTTCCTTCTGTTTCTTCAACAACTTGTTCTTTCGAGTCACATCGCCTCCATACAACTTGGCGGTGACATCTTTGCGGAAAGCTCGAACCGTCTCACGGGCGATGATCTTGCCGCCGATGGCCGCCTGGATCGGCACCTCGAACTGCTGACGAGGGATGATCTCCTTCAACTTCTCGGCCGTCTTTTTGCCGTAGTCGTAGGCCGATTCTCGATGGACGATCGTACTGAAGGCATCTACCCGTTCGGAGTTGAAAAGGATGTCGACCCGAACAAGGTCGCCTTTCTCATAACCGATCGGCTCGTAGTCAAGACTGGCGTACCCCGCCGTCCGACTCTTCAGTTGATCGAAGAAATCGACCACCACCTCGGCCAGCGGCATCTTGTAGACGAGCTCTACGCGCTCGGGCGAAAGATAGTTCATCCCCTCCAGACTGCCCCGGCGGCTTTGACAGAGTTCCATCAACGTGCCGGTGTAGTCGCTCGGGGCGATCATCGATGCTTTGAGATAAGGCTCGCTGATACTGCTCCACTCGGTCTGGTCTGGCAGGGCTGAGGGATTATCGACCACTCGCTCCTGGCCGTCGGTCATCTGGATCCGGTACTCGACGCTGGGGATCGTGGCGATCAGGTTGAGATCAAACTCCCGCTCCAGCCTTTCCCGCACGATCTCCATGTGGAGAAGACCCAAGAATCCACACCGGAAACCGAACCCGAGGGCGGTGGACGTTTCGGGTTCGAACGTGAAGCTGCCATCGTCAAGGCGGAGCTTTTCCAATGCATCACGAAATTGTTCGTAATCGTCGCCGTCCACCGGATAGAGCCCACAAAAGACCATGGCCTGCGGTTCGCGGTAACCATCCAACGGCTCCGCAGCCGGGTGAACGGCCGAGGTTACAGTTTCACCTGATCGGGCCTCGCGAACGTCCTTGATCCCAGCGATCAAATAACCCACTTCACCAGCGGCCAGTTCTTTCACCGGTTTGTTCAGGGGCAGGCGCACGCCGATCTCGTCCGCTTCGTGACTGGCGTTGGCCTGCATGAACAGCAGCTTCTGCCGAGCCTTTATCGTGCCGTTCATCACGCGAATACTGGACACCACGCCGCGATAGGAGTCGAAATGACTGTCGAAGATGAGTGACTGGAGGTCACCGTCGGGGTCACCCTTCGGAGCGGGAATACGATCCACGATGGCGTCGAGCAGTTCGGGAACCCCCTCGCCGGTCTTGGCCGACACCCGAAGCACGTCTTCAGCTGGGATCCCCAGGATGTTCTCGATCTCCATGGCGTAGCGGTCTGGATCGGCTGCGGGAAGGTCGATCTTGTTGAGGATGGCCACGATCTCCAAGTCGCTCTCCATGGCGAGATAGGTGTTTGCCAGCGTCTGCGCTTCGATTCCCTGGGCAGCGTCGACCACCAGCACAACTCCCTCACACGCAGCCAGGGATCGACTCACCTCGTACCCGAAGTCCACGTGACCGGGAGTATCGATCAGATTGATCACGTGGTCTTTCCAGTTCAGCCGAACGCTCTGGAGCTTGATCGTGATGCCCCGCTCCCGTTCGATGTCCATGGAGTCGAGATACTGGGCCCGCATCTGGCGTGCTTCAACCGCACCGGTGAGTTCCAACATCCGGTCGGCGAGGGTGGATTTCCCATGATCGATGTGAGCGATGATGGAGAGATTGCGAATTTTGGACTGGTCCATGGGAAAGAACGGGATTCGTTTCGTTGAGCGGTCGCCTTGGGGGAAGTTCAGCGCATATAGACGGTAGCTGTGGTGGGGGCGTCTGAGGGCGCTATCCTTCACCGGTCCGTCCGACAACGAATCCCGTCGGTCCGGGAACACGTCGAACAAGGTAAATCTCTGTGGCAAATATCAAGTCCCAAATCAAGCGCAATCGCCAGAACGAAAAGGCTCGTCTTCGCAACCGCGCGGTTCGCGCCGAGTTGAAGACCCGCGAGAAGGCCGCCGAGGCAGCCGCCGGCACCGACACCCAAGAAGACACCCTTCGTCTGGCCATCAAGCGCATCGATATGGCCCAGCAAAAAGGCGTGCTCCACAAGAACACTGCCGCCCGACGCAAGTCTCGGCTGATCCACCGGGTTCGCTCAACCGAATCGACCTAAACGCCGCTCGGCACGCTCACCGCCTGCCACTGCGGGCGGTTTTTGCGTTTTCACCCCTTCGACATACGTGGCAGCGCACAATAGCGAAGCCCCGTTCTGGCAGCCCAAGATCGCGCCAGCGCCAATGTTATGTCGCGGGACTTCCCTCAGGCTTTTTGGGGTGTGGTCCGGCGGGTATGTCGCGGGACTTCCCTCACACTATCGGGTGGGTTGTTTTCGGAGTCGGTAGGTGTGGCGTTGGGGGTCAAAG
>JABDIY010000060.1 GCA_013003535.1 Acidimicrobiales bacterium
ACGGTTTCCCCGCAGCAGCGAGTTCTCGATGCTTCGCCCTCAGGCGGGCGCTCTTGCGCTCAGATTCCTGACGTGCGACCGCCCCAGTGATCCGTGCAATCATGCGGCCGTCCTCGTTGCTGAGATCGACTTCACCGCTCCTCACGGTGTAGATGCGGCACCCGGTCGCCTCGACCAAGTCGATGAATCCCTCCAGCTCGATCGGGCGCCGGTGCAACCTGTCCGGCGCCCACACGACGAGTGCCTGCACCTCGCTGTTCTTGATCGCGTCCAACACGCGTTCGTATCCGGGACGGTGGCGACCGGAGTAGGCGCTGATGTCGTCATCGATGGCGACATCGATCACGTCGAGGTGACATTGCGCGGCGAGTTCTCTGCATTCTCGCTCTTGTCGAGCCACTCCGAGGAAATCCCCTTCGGTGTCCCGGCTGATCCGGCAGTAGATGATCGCTGGCCTGGCCATGCAGCATGGTACATCAATACACGCCACCGTGGGCAAGCGAGATTTCGCCTGGACGAAGTGAAACGCCGCCGCCGCCGATCAGCGCTGCTGTGGATGCGGAATGATGCGGAGCACGAAACGGCGGCGCCTGCACCAGGCCTCCGGGCGGCAATGGCAAACCGGCGGCGGAATGGATCCGGGTTGCCACGAGAGCGTCCTGGGCATCCAGATCCGGCAGCAACGAACACAAGCGTGATGCCAGCATGGTCTTGCCTGCGCCTGGGGGCCCAATGAGCAGCAGATGATGGCCGCCAGCGGCGGCCACCTCCACGGCGTATCGGGCGATCGCCTGACCGCGCACGTCGGCAAATTCGAGTAAAGGCCGAGCTGGATTGTCACCTTCTTCTACTTCGGCACGGGCCGGCACCGTCCCGTCTTCCACCAATGCCCTGACCAGTTGTCCCAGAGATACCACTATCCGAATCTCCCCGGGTCTGACCCGTGCCACTTCCGCCCGGTTGCCAGCGGGAGCGAGAAACTCACGACCGCGACAGGCCGTAGCGATGATGATCATGCCCGGGACCGGCCGGACACTGCCATCCAATCCCAACTCACCCGCCATGCCGAGATCGGCAATGGCGGCGGAGGGGATTTGCTTATCTGCCACCAAGACCGCGACGGCGATGGCCAGATCGAGGCCAGCGCCCTGCTTGCGGATGTGGACGGGGGCGAGATTCACCGTGATGCGTCGCTGCGGCCAGCGGAGTCCACTGTTGCCGAATGCGGCTCGAACCCGGTCACGAGACTCCCGACAGGCGGCATCGGGCATTCCCACCACTGAATAAGCGGGCAACCCGTCGCGGACATCCACCTCCACTCGCACCGGAACACCGTCAACCCCGTCGACAATTGCTGAATGGACCGTAGCCAGCATCGCCGGACCTCTTTCCTCGCATGGCGCTCAGGCGCCCACCCAATGATTTGGCGTTGAGTCCCAGGAACCCGTCACGCAAGGACAGCCCGTTGGCTGAGCACTGCCAGTGCAGCTAACTCCAGCTTAGTCCCTTAGATTCCGTTTAACAACCTGTAACTACTTACTTCAAGCAATATTCAAGCAGATGACAGACTCTGGCTGCCAAAGGGGGCTCGGCGGCTATTCGTTGCGTTGGGCAGCCGACCAGCATCCCTTGTGCCAGTGACGCCGCAGATCCGGCGCACTGGCGGGGACCGCCACCACATGGTGCTGCCCAACAGGGATGTCTCGCCCGCATCCAGGACATAGATAGACCTTGACGGCTTCATAGGGCTGAACGAAGCTGGCTACCGTGTCGGCAGTAACCGAAGGATCTTCGAGCGTTCGCCGGCCCTTTTTCTTCGGCTTGCCGGTGCTCTTGGGTCCGGCTTTGGGCCGCTTGGGCTTCTCGGGTGCTGGCCTCCGCTTCCTGTTTCGCTTTGGCATCAGCCGAAAAAGGCCCAAACGAGCAGCGCCACCACCGCCGCCGAACCGACTGCGACGTATACATAGTCGAGATTGCTACGCCGGTGCTGCCTATTCGGATTGAAGCCCATCGCAGTTTCCTCTCTCGGCGGAGCAACGATCGGGTTCAGTGTCGCTCCACGAGGTCGGGTAACCAACCCATCACCCAGGACCATCTGGCAAGAGAGGCTCCATCTTGCTGGTTCAAAGCCCAGAACTAGTTCTTCGACAAGCGTTGGATGTCACAGCCCAGAATTGGGCGAAAACCTCGTGACCGGTCCACCATTGGCGTTGACTCAAACCAAAGCGATGCTCAACAGGTCCATGGGGCTGAGTACGGAGGAAGCTCTCGATGTCGATGCCGCAGTTCAGACGATCAATCTCTCGAGCCGAGAGAACCGCCAAGCCACCGTCGCTTTCTTCGAGAACAGGGTCCGGTCGTTGAGGGTCACCAGGGGCATTGGGATGGCGGCGATCCTGTTGGTCGCTGCAAGCTGTATCAACACCAGCACGATCGCCGCTCCCAGCGATGACGTCGAGCTGGTCGAAGGGCAACAGGTATACACAAGCCAGTGCGCCAGTTGTCATGGAGTGCAGGGCGAAGGTGGTCGCGGAAAGCGGCTGAACGAGGGGGAGGTGCTGGCGACCTATCCCAATGCTTCCGACCAACTCGACCTCATCGTCAACGGGAGCGGGCAGATGCCCGCCTACGGTAAGCGGCTCAGCGACGAACAAATCAACGCCGTCGTTCGATACACCCGCGAAGTCATCAACTCTGCCGGCGTTGAAGAGTAGCCATCAGCGGTTTTAGAAGGCTGATTCGTAGACCTTCAGGTGGCCCTGGGGGTTGGCATCCACCACGTCGAACCTGAGCGTTCGGTAACGGCGGTTCGTTTGATCCAACCAAATCATCGCCAACTTCCGAATTCGCCGTTGTTTTGCGGGAGTGACAGCTTCAGCAGCCAGTCCGTAACGGGTGGAGGTACGGGTCTTGACTTCAACGAAGACCACCGTGTCATCCCGAGCGCAGATCAAATCCAGCTCTCCCGCTCGCACGCGCCAATTTCGATGAAGCACGGTGAATCCTTGATTTTCATACCAGCCAGCGGCAGCAGCCTCGCCTCGTCGGCCAAGCTCCTGTCGGCGCTGGGTCACAGCACGGGTGGGGGTAACTCTTCCACGGTGATCCCTCTGGTGCTTGCGACCGTCACTTCGGTAAGGAAACGAGTCTTCCGATACATGTCCCACACCCAGCAGTCTGTGAGCTGGTACTCGATGAATCGGTCTGAAGGCTTTGAGATTCGTTCAACTTTGTTGGCCAGGTAAAACCGGCGTTCTGTTTCCACCACGAACTTGAACATCGAGATCACATCGCGATATTCGGTGTAGAGCGCCAGTTCGATCTCCGCCTCGAACCGTTCCAGATCTTCGCTACTCATCTGAGATCCATCAGCCAGTCCTCAGTTGGTTGGCAACGTTCAGTTGAAACGCTTTTCTTTCACCTTGGCAGCCTTGCCAATGCGGTCGCGCAGGTAATACAACTTGGCCCGACGGACATCGCCCCTGGCGACAATCTCCACCTTTTCAATAATGGGCGAGTGCATGGGAAAGGTTCGTTCCACTCCCACGCCGAAGCTGAGCTTGCGTACCTTGAATGATGCTCGGACGCCATCGCCGCGCATAGCGATGATGATTCCCTGGAACACCTGGGTACGGGTGCGGTTGCCTTCGATGACTTGCACGTGAACCTTGACGTTGTCTCCGGGGTGCATTTCGGGGAGGTCGTCCCGAATCTGGGCCTGTTCAACTTTTTGCATCAGGTTCATGGCGTACATTCCTCGGAGAACTCGTCCGCTTCGACAGAAGCGTCGCTATCAGCAGATAGAGACTAGCGGTGGCCACGCTCAATTCCCCACGATTAGAGCTCGATTCGGTCAGCGACTGGCGTGGTCACCGCAATCCAATCTGACCTGATCACCATCTGAGCCTAGTGTTCAGACGTGAGTGTGCTAGGAGTCGAGGTAGCCGTGGTCGGGCTGGGTTTGATCGGTTCGGCTGCCACGCGGCATCTCGCAAACGCCGGACGCCGCGTGGTCGGAATCGGACCGGCCGAGCCCAAGGATTGGGGCACCTACACCGATCCCTTCGCCAGCTACTTCGACAGCGGGAGAATCACCCGCCGACTGGACGCGCGGCGAGAATGGGCCATCCTGGCCAGCCGCGCCATCGATCAATACGGCGCAATCGAAGCGCAATCAGGGATCAGCTTCCATACTCCGTCTGGTCTCACGTTCGTCCGCAGAGACCCTCGCGGGATCGCCAACCAGACCGAAGTGATTCGTCAGCTCCAACTTCCTGTGACGATCAGTAGGACCGAACTCCAGAGTCCGGCTCACTATTGCTTCCCGGCTGGTTGGACAACTCTCACCGAGCCAGCCCCAGCGGGAGCGATCGATCCCCGCCGCATGGTCTGTGCTCAGCTCACGGTCGCAGAGATGGCAGGCGCGGAAATCTTGCGGGAGTCAGCCCAAAAGCTCACCAAGACCAACAGCGGTTGGCAGATTCGTACCACTACAGCCCGGGTAGAGGCAGAATTGGTGCTCCTGGCAACCGGCCCATATCTGGACACGCTCCATTCATTCCGCGTGGAAGCATGCGTTCGGCCTGAAGCAGTAATTCTCGGTCAGATCTCGGATCGCGAAGCCGACCGCTTGAGCGACCTACAGTCGGTGATCTATCTGCTCGACCATCGCAGCATGGACGACATCTATGTGTGTCCCCCGGTTCGATATCCCGATGGTCGGTTCCGCATCAAGATGGGCGGTTCCCGGGTAGACGCAAGAACGCTGGAAACATCGGAGGCAAAGCGGGCGTGGATGGCGGGGAACGACGCCGATACGCAACTGCCCGTCATGACCGAGATCCTCACGACCATCCTTCCCGACGTGGCGTTCGAGTCGTTCGAGATCAAACCATGCCTCATCACCGACACCTCGTCAGGCCTGCCGTTCGTTGACCGGATCGATGAAAATCTGTTCATCGCGGCGGGCGGAAACGGTCATGCGGCTAAGAGCGCGGACGCAATCGGAGCTCTCGGCGCCACGCTTGTTTTGAACGATGGGGAATGGACCGATCTTGAACTCGATCGGGACCAGTTCGGTTTTCGGCGTGGTCAGTGGTCTCCGACCGACGGATCACGGCACGGCACCTGAGCAGAGCCGGTGTTTCACGGACGGAGATTGCGGCCAACAAACACCACGCGCTGGATCACAGTCACTCCTACGATCGCCGCCCACACCCACAAGATCTGGGCTGCCTGTGGCGACCAAAGGAGAAGAATCACGTAGGCCACAATTGTCTCGGTTCCCTCGGCCAGTCCGGCCGGGAACTGCAGACTGCGCTCACCGCCGCCCTGTGCTCGCTTCTCGGCAAGGCTGGACCATGCCAGGAAGGCGCTGCCGTTGAGGTAATAGGTGCACAACACTGCGAGAGCTGCGAGTCGAGCATCGGGGATCGCGTACCCGACGGCTACGAGCACCCCGCCATAAATGGCGAAATCGGCCAGGATGTCCACGAAGCCACCGAAGTCCGAGGGACCGTGGGTGCCGTTCCGCGCCACCGGTCCATCCAGGCCATCAGCGGCTCGGTTTCCAAGCCACAGCACTAGTGCAGCCGTCCAGTGCTCGGTTACGATCGCCGCACAACACAGAATCCCCAGTGCCAAACCGACGAAGGTGATGACCGCAGGCGAAATGCCACGAGCGCTCAGTTGCGCCCCGAGTTTGTCCAGAGGACGCTCAATCCTTGACCGAATCGCCGAGTCAAGCATCAGCGATCAACTGCCGAACTCGATTGGCTGCATAAATACTGGCGATCAAGGCGACCACCGCGGTGCCAAGAGCAGTGGCGAACCCTGCGCTCGTTGGGTCATCGGCCTGATCGGCGACGGCGGTGACCACGAGAGTTCCCGGGATCATCCCGAAGGCGGTGCCCACCAGATAATGCCGGGGGCGAATTGAGCTCAACCCCGCGGCGTAATTCAACGCGTTGAAAGGCACCACGGGCAACAGGCGCAGCACGATCATTGCGACAAGACCCCGCTCGGAAAGCCAGCGATCCAACCCCTTCACGCGACCCGTGATCAATGTGGATGCTCCTTCTCGTCCAACCCGGCGCGAAATGGCAAAAGCGATCGACGCACCGATGGTGGCCCCGGTGAGAGCAGCGGCAGCGCCGATCCACATCCCGAAAACCGCTCCGGCGGCAATGGTGCCAAGTGATCCCGGTACGAGCAGAACCACGAGGACGATATACAGCAGCACAAAGCCCACCACGCCCCACGGTGATTCGGCAGCTTCGTGCAGCCATTCGCCCGTGCTGTCCAGACCGGATATGGCTACGGCGACGGCGATGAGAGCGAGCATGGCGAGCAGAACGACGAGGCGAACAAGGGGTCCATCGATCCCTCGATGTTCGTGATCACGGTTGCGGTGATGCTCGCCAAGATCGGAGAATCGCGGTGGCTCGGGAATTGTCATGGATCGCTGAGAGTTTCATTCATATGGGTTCACCCGACGCCCACTCGGGGTCACCATGATGGCCTCCAGATGATCAGAAGACTTCAAACCGTCCGTTCTTTCGGCCGCCGCTTGCGAGAATTCGAGATAGCCACCCGGCCGATTGACCCCGAAACCGAGAAGGCTCTGGCGGAGCGGTGGGACACTCTTCCGGAATCGTCACGAGTACCGGGCCAACTGATCGGACGCAAGTCCACCGGCTGCGAAGCCACCCACGGCGTGTTTCCAAAGTGCAACTTCAGCTGCACACCGTGCTATCACAGTGCCGACGCCAACAAAGTGCGAATTGACGGGCCCCACACGCTCGCCGAAATCGGCAAGCAGATGAGCTTTCTGCGTTCCCGACGAGGTCATGGCCAATTTGCTCAGCTCATCGGTGGCGAAGTCTCGCTCCTCGACGCTGAGGATCATGGCGACGCCATTGCTCTCATGCGCAGATTCGGGCGTTTGCCGATGAGCTTCACCCACGGCGATTTCAGCTATGACTATCTGCGACGCGTTGTCACTACCGAAGATGGCCGCCCACGTTTCAAGCGAGTCTCCTTTGCGTGCCATATCGACACCACGATGGTGGGACGGTCGGGTGCGAAGAAACCCCGCTCGGAGGCCGAACTCAATGATCACCGCGGCCAATTCTGTGAGATGTTCGACCGGCTGAAACGGGAACTCGGCGTGACTTCTTATCTGGCCCACAACATGACCGTGACCCCGGACAACCTAGATTCCGTAGCCGACATGGTGCGTGACTGCCATGGGCAAGGGTGGCGGATGTTCAGTTTCCAGCCGGCCGCCTATATCGGCAACAAGAACCGCTGGGGCGAGGACTATCGAGAGCTGACCTCAGACGTCGTCTGGAGGGCAGTGGAAGATGGCGCCGGACGTTCACTGCCCTACGAAGCGATGCAGTTTGGCGATACCCGCTGCAATCGTGTCACTTGGGGTGGATACCTGGGCGACAAGTACACGCCGCTTCTGGACGACACTGACCCGCGTGACCACGCCGCCGTCAACCAATTCATGACCGCCTTCCCTGGGAACTTTGCGCTCCGACCCACTGGTCAGAGCGTCGTTCGATTTGGACGGTCGCTGGCCTCTCACCCGGCCGTCATTCCGTCTGCGGCGAGTTGGGCCTGGCGCTTTGTGGCACGGGCCGGGGGCATCACCCAACCCTGGTGGGAGCTCAAGCCGGTCACCTTCGTGATGCACCAATTCATCGACGCCGCTGACACCGCACAAGCATGGGACCATATGCAGTCGGGTACCCGCGCCACGGAACCGAGTATTCTCGAGGCCCAAGAGCGGCTGGAGGCTTGCGCTTACAGCATGGGTCACCCCGATACCGACCAACTGGTCCCGGCGTGTGTGCAGCACGGCATCCTGGACCCCGACGAGAATCGACAACTCGTTCAGCTTCTCCCCATCCGCCGATCTCCTCAATAGTCCCACCGCCGCATACCCGTCGACGTGGCAGCTGAGAGTTTCATCGTGCCCAACTGGCAGCTGAGGATGTCACCTGCGCGAATGTTATGTCGCGGGACTTCCCTCAGGCTTTTTGGGGTGTGGTCCGGCGGGTATGTCGCGGGACTTCCCTCACACTATCGGGTGGGTTGTTTTCGGAGTCGGTAGGTGTGGCGTTGGGGGTCAAAG
>JABDIY010000062.1 GCA_013003535.1 Acidimicrobiales bacterium
CTTTGACCCCCAACGCCACACCTACCGACTCCGAAAACAACCCACCCGATAGTGTGAGGGAAGTCCCGCGACATACCCGCCGGACCACACCCCAAAAAGCCTGAGGGAAGTCCCGCGACATAACACTGGCGCCAGCGCAACTCTGGGCTGCCAGTTGGCACCAGTGCAACTGTGAGCTGCCACGGCTAGCACGGTGACCAGCCTCGCCTACCCTGAGGGGGTGGAACCCACCCCGCCCGGGCCGCCTGGTCGAACGCTCCCTCCCCTGCCCGATCTGCCCGCACCGCCGGCTGTGCCCAACACTCCGCCCGGTTGGTACAGCGATCCGTGGGGCATGGCCGAGTGGCGCTGGTGGGATGGCTGGGCCTGGACCGGGCACGTTTCGATCAATCCTGAGAGGAAGCCCAAGCTGCCCGGATGGCTTTCGTGGCCGGTGGTCGTGGGCCTGCTCTTCGCCGTCCCACTTACCGCCTTTATTGCATTCGGCGACCCCCTGGCGGTTGTTCTGGCGTTCATTCCAATGATTATCGTGGGACCGGTCCTCTTCTGGCTGGACCGGGTGGAGCCCGAGCCGCTCCAATCCCGCATTCATGCCTTCTTGTGGGGAGGGACGATCTCGGGGGTCGTGGCTGGAACGATCAACAGCATCGTGTACGCCGCTTCGAGCGAAACCGTGGCCGCGGTGTTTTCGGCACCGCTCACAGAAGAGAGCATGAAGACGCTGGGCATCATCTGGGCGCTACGCCGCAAGGAGATCGACGGCGTAATGGACGGCGTGGTGTACGCCGGATGGGTGGCGCTCGGCTTCGCCGTTGTCGAGAACTTTCTCTATTTCTCCGATGCCGCCAGCCAGGATGTGCTGGTCCAGACCGTCATCGTGCGCGGCTTCATGACGCCCTTTGCACACCCGCTTTTTACTGCGTGGTCCGGACTGGCGATCGGTTGGGCGGTAGCTCGGCGAACGTCTGTGGCGGTAGCACTTACCTGGGGGCTTCCCTTGGCAATCTTCAGCCATGGGGCATGGAACGGCGCACTCAGTGTTGCGGAAGAGAACGAAAACGTCCTCCTCGTTGCCATTCCCGGCTTTGTTCTTCTGTTCTTGAGCGCGGGCATCGCCGTTGCCATGATCCGAAAGCGGGAGCAGGGACACTTCTTGCGGCTCGTGCCGATGCTGGCCAACAGATACGGCCTCACCGCTCAGGAGATCGCGATATTCGGTCAGTGGAGGACCATGCTCAGCACTCGTAAACGCCTCCCCAAAAACCAACGGAAGAGCTTCGATCAGGTTCACGGCAACTTGGCCCGGCTGGCCGCCCTCCACAACCGACCCGGTGATCTGGACTCTGCGGCCGAGGCTGTGCTCGTGAGCCGGCTTCGTCGAGCTCGTGCCGGTGAATAAGGATCGAGCCGATGCCCCAGCTCGCCAACCTTTTCCTGGCTGATGAAGCTGCCCCGTGGCGACAAGCCGGCTTCACCGTGGTCGCCGATGCCGTTTGGCTTGGTCCTGTGGGGATCATCCTGGGCAACAAAAGCACCCGGAGGGCCTGGGCCTTCCACGGCATCGGGGCGGGCGAACTCGACGGCTTGGAAACGCGCCCGGCCGTGCACGGCATCGCAGCGATAGATCACCCCAACGGTGCAACCGGAGTCGACCATGTGGTCATCGCCTCCAAAGATCTTGAGCGGACAACCACAGCCCTGGCCGAGGTGGATATCCACCTTCGGCGAACGCGAAACCTGACAGATGGGGTCACCCAACAACGCTTCTTCTGGGCGGGTGAGACCATTCTGGAGTTGATTGGGCCCCGCACCGCCGAAATCGACCCGGGGCCTCTGAGCCTGTGGGGTCTGGCATTGGTCGTGGACGACATCGAACGCGCTGTCACGCTCCTCGGCGAACGCTGTACTTCGCCCAAGGCCGCCGTTCAGCCGGGACGAATGATTTGTGCGATCCGGACTCAAGAGCTTGGGATCTCCCTACCAATCGCCCTCATGACACCCCATCGCTGACGCGGTCCGGACCGTAGAATCAAGCGATGGACCCCACGGCTGCTCCCCCGCACAACTATGCCACCTACCCATCGCTTCATGATCGGTCCGTGCTTGTCACCGGCGGTGCAGACGGTGTTGGTGCCGGCATCGTGGAAGAATTCGTGCGGCAAGGAAGTCGGGTCGCCTTTTTGGACGTCAATACTGAGAAGGCGACCCAAACAATCGATCGTTGTGCTGCGCTAAATCCGTCCTTCGTCCCTCGGTTCTATGAGGTGGACCTCACCGATATCCCGGCAACCCAGGCCGTGGTGGCAAAGGTGATTGCCGACCTCGATGGGATCCAGGTTCTCGTCAACAACGCCGCCAGCGATGATCGTCACACGTGGGAGGAAATCACGCCGGAGTACTGGGACGATCGGCTGAACGTCAACCTGCGCCACTACTTTTTCGTCATCCAAGCGGTAGCACCGCAGATGATCGCTGCCAGTCAAGGCTCGATCGTCAATATCGGCTCGTCCAGTTTCATGATGCAAGAAGACTTCTTCCCGGGATATGCAATTGCGAAGTCCGGCGTGTCGGGAATCACGCGCACCATGGCCCGAACGTTCGGCCCCTTGGGTGTGCGAATGAACACCGTGCTTCCCGGCTGGGTAGCGACGGAAAAACAGCTGACCAAATGGTGGACTCCAGAAGGGGAGGAAGGAACGCTAAGGGATCAGGCGATCAAGCGTCGTATCTACCCCGCCGAGTTCGCTCAAATGGTGCTCTTCCTCGCCGCCGACGACGGTGGTGCCTGTACGGCTCAAGAGTTCCTAGTGGACGGGGGACGTTTCTAGCGGTGTGAGCGAAAATGCGATCGCCAGCTCTTCCAACGTTCCAATACGGTCCGCAACGTCATAGGCCACCGGGTACAGCATCAGCTCCGACGCTTCGGTCTGAGCGGCCAGGTGGGTTAGGCCGTCGGCAACCACATCGGCGGTGCCGGCGAGGCCAGCGGTGAGCGCCGCAGAGTCAGTAGGAAATGCCGGGTGATTCAGTGCGTCGTCGGGCGGCAATAGCGGGTGTAGTTCACCGCGTCGGAGGCCGGCCCGCCGGAGACGGCTCGGTGCGGCCAACCAGTCGGCTTTCTCTTGGCTGGGCCCCACCACCGTGGTAGCCGTGACGATGAGATATGGCTCGTCCAGGACCCTCGAGGGTTGGAAGAACTCGCGATACACCTCGGCGGCAATCAAGGTGCCCCCCATTTCGAAATGATGGGCAAAAGCAAAAGGCAGACCCAGGAGGCCGGCCAGTTGAGCGCTGAAACCACTTGACCCCAGTAACATCACCGCCGGCGATGAGGCCGCTGCCGGGGTCGCTATGAGGCCAGTGGGTGGGGAGTGTTCGGCTCGGTGATCGCCCAGCATGCTCATTACGTGGAGGACGTCGCGCGGGAATCGCTCGTCTTCGTCGCCGTCCATGTTCCGGCGCAAGGCTGCCGCAGTCCCCCGGTCGGTTCCTGGAGCGCGGCCAAGACCGAGGTCGATCCGCCCAGGATAGAGCGCTTCGAGCATGGCGAATTGTTCAGCGATGACGAACGGGGAGTGGTTGGGGAGCATCACGCCCCCGGAGCCCACGCGTATCCGTTGGGTTCGAGCCCCGACGTGGCTGATCAGAACCGCCGGGCTGGTGCTTGCGACCGTAGGCATGTTGTGGTGTTCCGCCACCCAGAACCGGGTGTAGCCCAGCCGGTCGGCCGCGAGGGCCAGGGTTGCGGTTTCTTCCAAAGCATCATGGGAGGAAGCGTCGTGGCGAACCATGGCCAAGTCAAGAACGGAGAGAGCGGTTGATCTGGTCATAGGCTTCCCAAGCTACAGAGATTGGTTCGTCGGATGACCGTGCAGCGAACATCATGAAAACTGCCAGAGACAAACCAAGGTGGCGACACCCTGATTTGCTCTGACAGTCCTAGTGGTTAGCTATCCAAATTGCTAGCGACGCCTGTTGCGACGGCGCTTGTCGTCGTCGTCGTCATCATCATCATCATCATCGTCATCGTCATCGTCATCGTCATCATCATCGTCATCGTCGTCGTCATCGTCGTCGCGGCCGTTGTTGGCTTTCTTGGCTTTCTTGGCTTTGTCGGGTTTGACTTCGGTGACTTTGGTGACTGTGTTGTTTCGCAGGACAGGATCTGGCGTCGCTGAGCTGACTACGGCGGTGTTCTCAACATTGTCAGTTCGATCGCTGTCGATCCGGACGACCAACTTGATCGGAGTGGACGTTTCGTCATCTCCAAGTTCAGCGCTCAGATTACAGGTCACTCTGGTGACTCGGGCATTGGTCCGGCAGACCCATCCGTCACCTGATGCGCTCAGGAACGTCGTCCCCTCGGGCAGCGTGTCGACTACTCTCACCCGTTCAGCAGGGTGCGGCCCTCTGTTGTCAACCTTGATGTTGTAGGTCAGTTTGTTGCCGGCCTTCATCTTCTGCGCACCATTCTTGCGAATTCTCAGGTCCGCGCTGTGCACGACGTCAACCGAAACCCGATTTGACCGGGCCTGGGCAAGTGCCGTGCCGTCGAAGTTCTGACCATTGACCGTCGCTCGGTTACGAATGGGGTCTGCCTCGTTGTTCCGATGAGCCGGCACCGTATAGGCGCAGGTGTAGGTCCAGATTTCCCGAGTGTTCAACAAATCATTCTGGTTCCCACCCGTCTTCACCGGATCACTGAGTGGACCGCACTGGTTGTCCCTCACCACAATGTTCCTGGCCGGTGCCCGGTCAGCACTGGCATAGGTCACAACCAACGTGTAATTGATCGTGTCCCCATGCCTCACCGACGTCTTGTCAGCACTCTTCACAATGCTGAGCGTCCCCCGATCATGCACAACATCAACCGACGCCGTCGCCGTAGCCGGTGTGAGGGGTGCGCCATCAAAGTTCTGGCCGCTAACGGTGGCAGTGTTCACAAGCGGGTTTGTCTCGAGGTTGGTGTGGCGTGGCACCGAATAGGCGCAGGTGTAGGTCCAGATTTCCCGAGTGTTCAACAAGTCATTCTGGTTCCCACCCGTCTTCGCTGGATCGGTCAACTCGCCACAAAGACTGTCGGTCACCACAATGTTCCTGGCTGGTGCCCGGTCAGCACTGGCATAGGTCACAACCAACGTGTAATTGATCGTGTCCCCATGACTCGCCGACGTCTTGTCAGCACTCTTCACAATGCTGAGGGTTCCCACATCATGCACAAAGCCCACGGAGACCGGGTTCGACCGGGCCTCGGCAAGTGCCGTGCCGTCGAAGTTCTGGCCGCTAACGGTGGCAGTGTTCACAATCGGGTCTTCAACGTTCCGGTGTCCCGGAGCTACGTAGGTACAGGTGTAGGTCCAGGTCTCCCGGGCGTTCAAGAAATCATTAGTGTTTCCACCCGTTTTGACCGGTCCAGTAATCCCGCTGCACCGGTTGTCCGTTACCGAGATGTTTTTGGCTGGCGCACGGTCGGCGCCTGGTGTGTAGGTGACTGCTAGTTCGTAGGTGATTGTTCCGCCATGCGCCACAATCGTCTTGTCAGCACTCTTCACAATGCTGAGAGTCCCCACATCATGCACTATGTCAATAGACACACTTGCTGTGGCCGGTGCCAGAGCCGTACCGTCAAAGCTCTGGCCGATAACGGTGGCAGTGTTCACAAGCGGATCCGCCTCGTTGTTCCGATGAGCCGGCACCGTATAGGCGCAGGTGTAGGTCCAGATTTCCCGATTGTTGAGCAGATTGTTGGTGTTCCCCTCGGTCTTGACCGGATCGGTCAACTCACCGCAAAGACTGTCCCTCACCACAATGTTCCTGGCTGGCGCACCGTCACTGCTGAGGTGAGTCACCACCACCGTGTAATTGATCGTGTCCCCATGCCGCACCGACGCCCGATCCGCACTCTTCACAATGCTGAGCGTCCCCACATCATGCACAACATCAACCGATGCCGTCGCCGTAGCCGGTGTGAGGGGTATCCGCTCATAGTTCTGACCACTCACCGTCGCCGTGTTGACGATCGGATCATCCTCGTTGTTCCGATGAGCCGGCACCACATGCGTGCACGTGTACACCCACGTCTCCGACCCAGCCAAGCGGTTGTTGTCATTTCCCGGAGCATCAGGCTGACGAATCAAATCAGTGCACTGGTTATCGGTGACCTCCACGTTCCGGGCCGCAGCACCATCAGCGCCCGGCTCATAGGTCACGTTCAACGTGTAAGTAACCGTGTCTCCATGATCGGCCGCCGTCACATCAGCAGTCTTGGTGATACGAAGCGTCCCCGAATAATGATTCACATCAACATCAACTGAGTTCGACAGTGCTCGTGCCAAGGGCAGTTCGTTGTTTCCTTGTACGCCAATAACCTCAGCCTGATTGCTGATCGGGTCCGGCTCGTTATTCCGATGAGCCGGCACCACATAGCTACAGGTGTACACCCACGTCTCTCCGGGGTTGAGCCGGTCGTTGGTGTTGCCGTCGTTCTTGACTGGCCCACTGATCGGCGAGGAGCAACCGACATCCTGGACCACAATCTTCTGCGCCCAAGAAAACGGCCGAATGCTGCTGGGAATGAACTGCACCATCATCGTGTAGGTAATCGTGTCCCCATGATCCGCCGACGCCTTATCAGCAGACTTCACAATGCTGAGCGTCCCCACATGGTTATTTGCGGAAACCGGCTGGGCTGCGAACAGAGAAACCAGCCCAAAAATCATAGAAAGAACAACAAAAGCAATTCCTGCACGCGATCGTCGTTTCGGCAGAGTGCGTTGCTCAACCGACTGAGCTTCGAGTCGGTAACCAACCCTGGTGGCGCGGGCCGCCTTGTCTACGAGCGCGCTAAGGACATTCTTCATTTGTGGGTTCCTCCAGTTGGCGATTGGCCGAAATCTCGAGAGATTTCAGCGATGGCCGCTCCCTGCTGCCAATCGCACCCTACGTAGTGTTACCGATGCCACACCATGGGTGTATCCACCCATGGAAGGCAGATCTACCTAGAGCTCTGACCTGCGAAAACGCCCGAATATTACGGTTTCCCCAACCGCAGTCAAGTCACCGCGCTCCACGTTCAAACCGGTCACCCTGAATGCCAACATGGCCACCCGAAGACAGTTCCGCGCAGCCGTGAGCGAACACACGTTTATTGCATTTGGATGACTTCACGAATGGTGCGTGCTCTGGGGTTTTCACTCTTCACATCGTGTAATCGTCGTGCTAAAGAGATCTCTTCCTATCTTCCCGCGGCAGAATCCTGCGGGTGACGGTCGGAGTGCAACTGCCGTGTTGACACGGTGTCGCGGCCGACCGGGCTTCGGGACGAGGTACCCGCCGCTGGGAACTTCATCCGTATGCCAGCAGATCTACGCCGCGTAGATCGTTGCTCACCCGCAGGAAACTTTGTGGGGTACTAGCGGCGCACCTCGCAAGAACTGGTCATAGTGGGAATTTTATTGGGAGTGAACAGAGTTGGGTATACGTCAAATGACGTATATTTGGCTGGCGAAGTAGTCTTAACCTATGGAGGGAGACGCATTAACCACTGATGGTCTTTCTCAGTGTGCTTTCGACCCTCTTGCTCTCCAGGCTGCTTTCGGCACCACCGATGTCCCCACCTGGCTGACTGATCGGCTGCAGTCCGCTTTCGACAGGCTCGACACGTCGGCCATCGATCTGCGGGCCGGTGCCGCCACAATCGACCTTAGGCAGAGTCCGGAATGGAACAACAATGTTCGGCTTCTCGTCCGAGCCCTCTTCGTTCTCCGTCATGGGCCGTCGAGCACCACAGGGGGCAGACTTCTAGAATTGATTGCTCGCCGCCTCGCCGCCGAGGGCCACGAACAACTGAGCGTCGCCGCCGCACATCTGTTCACCAACTATTGGCGGGCTGAAGCCGAACCTCAAAGAGCGCAGGGGTTGCTCACTGACCTACTGGCCGCCATGACGTCCGAGACAGCGGCGGCCCACGCCATCCGTCAGGAACTCGTGTTGCTTCGCGGCACCACACTGCTCGAAGCCGGCTCCTTCGCCGAAGCAGAAAAATTCCTGCTTCACGAAGTGGCTCACCCTGACCCGTTTCAGTCTCTCCGGGACGAAGCAACGCTGCTGGCGCTACGCAGCAAGGCGTCTCGCAAGATGGGCGATAGCGAACGGGCCCAGCTGCTTCTTGCAGACGCCGAGTCGCTGGTTTCAGAAAGCTCCGATGATGTGAGTCTGCTTCGGAGCGTCACCATCGAACATGCTCTGGCGGACACCAACGCCGAACTCCTTCGATTATTGGCATCTCGGGCAAGCCCTGAAATCCAAGATCCGCCCGAGGTAGAACTACTCGCCGCCACCGGTGAAGCCTTCGTCCTCTTGAGCGAGCGGAGGTTTCTCGAAGCCGATCAGCGTTTCGCCACCATTTACCTCCAAGCCCGAAGGCAACATCTATGGCGACCCGCCGTGCGAGCTCTGACCGCTCGGGGTGTGGCCCGATGCAGCGATCGAGGTGTTGATCCAACCGCGCTGCAGTATTTGGCGCAGGCGGTTTTGTTGGCAGAGGACCGAACTGCGCTCGACCAGTTCAGCTTCGCCTTGGCCTCGTTGGGAATCGCCCAGCTGGAGGCAGGGTTGCTCAACGAGGCCCGCCAGACCCGGGATCGGTTGGAGAGCCAAAACCTTCAGGGGACCGATCGCTTCGATGCGGACCAGTTCGGGGCCGAATTGTCGTTGGCTCTGGGTGATTTGGAGGCGGTGCAGAACTACCTGCTCGCGGCCGATGAGGTAGCCGAGAGCCTCGCCACCTCCCAGGACACCGGTCAGCAGTGCCGCCTCTGGGCGGAGTACTACCGCCGCTCCGGCGATATCGATCAGGCCGTCTCTTATAGCCGGCGGGCTCTCCAGTGGCTAACAGGCTCCGCCAACGAATCCATGTGGCGAAGTGCGGCGCTGGAGGCCGCTCGATCATTCACCGCCGGTGGGGTGCCACTTCCCGAGGGAGCTGTGAACCCCAACCCCGGCGATCATCCGGCCGGTCTCGCCTTTGGCGCCCTCATTGACGCCGAGCTGAGCGGCGAAGCCGAGGACTTCCTCCAGGCGGCGCACTACATGACGAGGGCGCATCACCACTATGAAGCTTTGCGGGCAAAGCTCGGCGCCCTCAAGGCGTCGGCCAAAGTTCCGGGATTAGAAGCGGAAATCTCCATCACAGCCCGCTCCATGGGGGCCCGGTGGATCACCGAAGAAGTACTTGATTGGGCCAGCGGCACACTGGAGAACACCAACCTGCCGGCGCCACTGCCGATCACCATGCGCGAAGCTCAGGTGCTCGCCGGCTTGGCTCGCGGTCTTGGTAACAAAGCCGTAGCCGCCGAACTGTTCATCAGCGATCGCACGGTTTCCACCCACGTCTCCAACCTGATCAGGAAGCTGAAGGTGGCCAATCGGGCGCAGGCAGTGGCGTGGTGGACCTCCGAAGGCTCCGATCGCTATCCGCTGGCCAACTAGGAAGGTCGCCACGCGATTGGGCAAATTGCCGACGCTCGTGGCTGAGCCAATAGTCTCAGCAGATGACACGCGTGGTAGAAGTTCGTCGATCCAGTTTGGGGAAGACGCAGATCGTGACAGCGCCGACGGTGGATCTGGCCCACGGGCAGGTCCGATTGAAGATCAACGCGTTCGGGCTTACCGCAAACAACATCACGTACGCTGTTTTCGGTGACGCCATGCAGTATTGGAACTTCTTTCCAGCTGCAAGCGGATCGACTTGGGGGGTAGTCCCGATGTGGGGGTTCGCCGACGTATCGGAATCCAGGGTGGAAGGGGTCGCCGTTGGCGAGCGGTTCTACGGCTATCTCCCGATGGCCGAAGATCTCAATGTCACACCAGCCCGCATCGGCTCTCGTGGATTTGTGGACAGCAGCCCCCACCGTTCCAGTCTTCCAAGCGCCTACAACTTCTGCGTTCGCTGCTCCAGCGACTCCCGATATAGCGCCGATGGCGAAGACGTACAGATGCTGCTCCAACCGCTGTTCACAACGTCGTTCCTCATCGATGATTTCCTGGCAGACAACGACTTCTTCGGCGCCACGAGGGTCATTGCCACCAGTGCCTCTTCCAAGACAGCATTCGGCACAGCTCACCTTGTTCAACGGCGTAGTTCGGTGAAGGTGACGGGACTCACTTCGCCTGCGAACACCGAGTTCACCGAATCACTGGGATCGTATGACGAGGTGCTTGCCTACGATGCCCTGCGGGGGATGGCCCAGGAAGCCTCAGTTCTGTTGGACTTCGCCGGCAACGCCAACGTTGTTCGGGCGGTCCATGAACACCTTGGCGATTCGCTGAAACATTCCATCGCGATCGGCGGCACCCATTGGGATGCCGACCGTCCCGCCGGTCAACACCCCGGACCACGGCAGGAGTTCTTCTTCGCCCCCACCCAAGTGGAAAAGCGCACAGCCGATTGGGGCGGGGCCGAGTTGCAACTGCGAATCAACGATCGGTGGGCCGAGTTCGTGCCATTGGCTGCAGCCTCACTTGACGTGCGGGTCCACCACGGGATCGAAGCAGCAGAAACCGTTTACCACAACGTTCTGGCCGGCACGACGCCGGGCGGTATCGCCAATGTGATTCGCCTATAGCGAACCCACCGCAAGGGCCGTCAGCCCCTCATCAATGGAGATCCTTGGCTGCCACCGAAGTACCTGCCGGGTTCGTCGTTGATCGAACCAATGGGCGGTCCCCAGCTGCTCGGCCGTGAAGACGGTCATTGGGGGCTCACCACCGAGATCGAAGCGAGACCAAGCCCGTTCGGCTCCCCAGCCCAACCCCTTGGCGATCCACACGGGAATCCGCAGGCTCGGTGGCTCCAGGCCGTGTGCCGCCAGTATGCCGTCGATCAGTTCCCCGATCGGCCGCGGTTCTCCGTTGGTGACCACGAGCGGCTCCCCCGCTGCTTCGACCGTGTGGTCGAGAGCGGCCACGACGGCCTCAACTGCGTTTGTGATGTAGGTGGAGTCGACCAACGCAGTGCCCGAGCCGACATAGGCCAGCCGTCCCTGTCGTGACCGCTCGACGATCCGGCCGACGAGCTGGGTATCGCCAGGTCCCCACACCAGGTGCGGCCGTAACACGGCAACGGCGAAATGGGAGGAGTTGGCGGCTAGTGCATCCAGTTCGGCAATTGCTTTGGTTGTGGAGTAGTGCCCCCGGGTGGCGGATGGATCGGCCCGGCCGGCCGGAGCGCCGACCAACGACTGTCCCGCATGGGCAACCGACGGCGACGAGATGTGAACGAAGCGACGGACGCCAGCCGCTTGTGCAGCTGCCAAAACGGTCCGCGTCCCTTCCACGTTGACCTCGATGAACTCCTGAACAGGACCCGTGATCCCCACCTTGGCAGCCAAGTGAACCACGGCGTCGCAACGATCGGCGGCCCGCCGCACAAGGTCGAGCTGGGCAACGGAGCCGAGGTACTCCTCAACAGCGGACGGCCAGGTGCCTGCGGTTCTCTGCAACGTCACCACGGCATCGTCTCGCGCCACCAGTTTGGCTACAACGCCGCGTCCCATCATGCTGCTCGCCCCCGTGACCAGAACCCTCACAATCGGACCCGGGTCTTTCCCGCCAAGACCTTGCCGGCCCAGACGCCAACTCGCGAACGATCCACCTTGGAATTGTGCCGCTTGTCTACCGGTAAGTCCGTGACCGTCAGAACGGCAGCGGGTTCTGCCAAAGACGCTTCCCGCAGCGCGGTACGGACGACCTTGGTGAGTTCGGTTGCCGCTCGTGAAGTGCGGCTTCGTTCAGTCAATTCCAGCACCACAACCACCACTTGAACGTCGGCGGGACCCACACCTACAGCCGCCGCCCGCTCGACCCCCGGAACCTGTTCAACAACGTGTTCAATGGGAATCGGGGTGACCGGACCATCGGCGGTGGAAATCACGTGGTGCATTCGACCGGTGATCCATAAGTACCCCTCCCGGTCGACCCAACCCGTGTCCCCGGTGCGGTGCCAGCCGTCGGCTGTCCGGGTTTGCTGCTCGGTCCACCACAGCCGCTGGTACGCCTGCTTTTGATGGGCTGCCCGAACCAGCACCTCGCCTTGAGCTTCGCCGGCCGAATAACCAGTCTGCGCTTTGAACGGGTCGATCCGCACGTCGACCCCCGCCAGGGGCCTCCCGACACATGCACCGGGACCGGGACCTCGACCCACCCGTTCTGCCAGTGAGATGTCCGCCACCGGTAAAACCTCCGTCATCCCGTACGGCGAATGAACGGCTGCTCCGAGGCAAAGCGTTGCGACAGAGGAAAGTAGCTCCTGAGCGATTGGGGCGCCGGCGCTCATGACCAACCGAAGCCGTTCCAGCGCCCTTTTCTGCGTGCCCGTGAGTGAATCTGCAGTTGCAACTACGTTCTTCAATGCACTTGGTGAAGCGAAAACAATCGTGGCATCGATCTGACCGGCGGCATCAGCCAGGGCTGAGGCGGTGAGCGAGCCCGGCTTCGTGACGTCCATCTGGGGCACCACAGAGCCGAGCCCCATGGCCGGTCCGTAGAGTGCGAACGGCGCAAAGGCGGCGACGAGCCGGTCGGACGGGGTGATTTGGTAGAGCTCGGCGATGATGTCCCGCTGGGCCGCCAATTGAGATCGCCGATAGCGGACCCCTTTGGACGGGCCGGTGGAGCCGGACGTGAAAAGGATGGCGGCCAGCGGGTCTTCATCTTCGACGGCGAGCGGACCGCCTTCGCCTGTCAATTCGACCTCGCGGAGGGAAAGCGACACACCGAGCGCGCTCCGCAATCGGGAGTCCATTTCTCCGGCGACGATGCGCTTGCCGTTCCAACCCAGTGCTTTCGAGGCCACCATGGCAGGGGGGATCCCGATGAGCCAGTGCGGATCGGCAGCCCGGGCCGCCCGATGCATGTTCCGTACACCCAACCCGCTGTCTATCAGAACCGCGGCCGTCCCGATCTGCCAACACGCATACACGACCGCGGTCAGGTCTATGCCTGGCGGAATCATGGTGGCAATACGGTCACCGGGCCGGATGCCGGCGATCACCAACCCTCTCGCAATTCGGTAAACCCGATCCAGGAAGTCCCGGCCAGCGATGGACTTCCAGGCGCCGTCAGACCATTCTGTGACCAAAGGTCCTGACGAACTCAGGTCCGGGACAAGTGTGGCCACCGACGGTGCAATCGGCGCTTTTTCGGGACGGTCCTGGAGGGACTCGATCCAAGCCCAGACAGCCTCGGCTACCGGGGCGTCTTCGCTTACGAAGTGACTGGCCGAGGTGAATCGATGAACATCCGCATGGGGCAGACGCTCCTCGAGATCCCGCAGATAGAGCTCGTTGAAAACGGGGTCCTTTGTCCCCCAGAGAAGCAGTGCGGGGACGTGAGCGAGTTCGGGCATTCGGGCTTCTACTTGTTGAAGAGCAGCGAACGAAACATGGTCTGGTTCGAGAGGAATATCTTCCACGAAGTCTCGAATTCCGGCTCGCCGGGCCGGCGTCAGGTACGGGGCAAGAAAGGCGTGACGAACCTCGCTCGGCGGCTCTGGACTGGACAACCGAAGGCCACCCCGGATGAAGGCCGGGGTCCGCTGGGTCATCGCTCCGAGCAGCCCCGGCGTACGGATGACGGTGATCAAACGCGGCGCGGCGGCGTTCGGTGGTTGGTGGACCGAAGTATTGGTGAGAATGACCCCGGCCAGCTGCGATACGTGTGATTGGGCCCACCCTAGTGAGATGGGACCGCCCCAGTCGTGGGCCAATGTGACCACCGGGGTGTCAATTGCCAGAACATCGGTCAGGGCGTCCAGGTCGCCGATCCGCTCGGTCAGGATTCGGGGTCGGTCGATTCGGTCCGACCAACCCATGTTCACCTGATCGAGTGCAACGACTCGTACCCCGGGGCGGGCCTGAGCTATGACATTGCGCCAGAGGTAACTCCAGGACGGATTGCCGTGAACACACAGCAGAGTGAGTTCCGCTGGTCCGATGCAATGATCGAGGACATGCAGGGTGATGGTTTCGGAGCCGTCGCCAGTCTGATCACCAGCCGGGATCTTGACCAACCGTGACCAGGTGGGGTCATACCCAGGGAAGGTCTCCGGAGGAAGCTGGGCTTTCACCAGTGGATTTCGAGCACGCCCGTATTGAGCCCTGATCCGATGCCCATGCACAGAACCCGATCACCGGTTCGGAGCGAATGAGCGGTGTGGGCGAGTGTGAACGGAATGGCCGCCGGGCCGATGTTCCCATACAAGGGAAAGGTCAGCGGACAGCGGTCGCTGTCGATATTCAACACGTCGAGCACCGCACTTGTGTGGACCCGAGAGACTTGGTGCAATATGTAGCGGTCCATGTCTTCCCAGTCGAGAAAGTCCGATTGGTCCCAGGAGAGCTTGACAAGACTGCAACCAGCATCGAGCAGAGCTCGGGCGTCGGTACGCATGTGCTCCAACGAGCCAACGCAGAGTTCATGATGAGAACTGTCGGCTCGGAAGTAGCCCTTCACCAGTCGGTGACTGCCATCGTTGCTGCTGGAGCGGCCCAGCACCATAGCGGCGGCGCCGGAGCCCAACGTGAGGCTGGCGAAGTTCTCGGCGAAGTCGTCTCGGTGCATTCCGGATTCGTTGAGGTCGTTGATCGTGTTGTTGTAAATCTCACGCGTACCTTCACCGTCGACGATGAGCGCATATTCGATCTGTCCACTGTCGATCATGAGCCCGGCGAGATGCATGCCATTGACGAATCCCAGGCATGCGTTTCCAACGTCGTAGTTCAGACAATGGGACGAGAGTCCCAAGAGGTGATGCACCGTGACGGCGGTGGAGGGCTCCAGCCGAGCTTTACAGACCGAGGAGTCGACGATGAGCCCGATTCGCGACGGGTCGATTCCGGCCTCGTCGATGGCTCGACGCCCCGCCGCAGCGGATGCCTCGGCAAAACTGAAGCCGGGCTCCCACTGCCGACGCTCGGCAACACCGGCAAGGCGTTCCAAAAGGCCGGCGGGGTTGCCCGTCCGCTCATAAAAGGGAGCCAGGCGCTCGTCGACCTCTTCAGAGGTGACCACCTCTGGAGCTTCGATCCGGCTGAGCGAAATCACACCCACATCGTTGAAGGTGAAGTGGGCGTTCTGGTTCATCGCGCGGCCTTTCGAGCAGACATTGTCCGCCAGTGTTGCAGATGCTGGGTCAATTGAGGCACACAAACGAAAAGGAGGTTCGCGGGGTTCGCTCCCGCCAGCGACGATGTTCCCAGGGCCGCACAACGAACAGCTGCCACACTGGAGTGGTGCCAAGTCACCATGGGTTTCGCCGCTACTGGCCTGGCGTGATGGCGGTTGTCATAGGTTTGACGGCCTGCTCCTCAGGCGACTTGGCGCTCGGAGCGACCCGATCATCAGTTGCGGGCACAGAAACGATTACTGCCGCTGACCCGAGGAACGTGATCGTGGACGAAGTTACGCAGAGTGCTACCGATGGTTTAACCAACCCAGCCGAACCTGTTCCGGAAATCGTGATCGCCGGTGGGGTGGCCCGCCGAGATCTCCAACTTGACGAAACGGGTTCGGTGATCGTGCAGCTCACTCCTCTACCGTTGCGAACCAGGGCGCTGGCCACAAACGACACGTTGCCGGCACCGCCAAGTTTCTCGTTCCGATCTTCCATCACAGAATTGGCTGGCGATCCACTGGAGCGGTCCACCTGGACCGAAGATTGCCCCGTTGGAATTGACGAACTTCGCTATGTCACCGTTTCGTTTGTTGGCTTCGACGGCTTGGCTCATACCGGCGAAATGATCGTGCATGCCGATCACGCCCAGGCGATGGTCTCGGTATTTCAGACGCTGTTCGAGGCCCGCTACCCCATCGAGGAGATGCGGATCGTCGAAGCGGTCGACCTTCTCCCCCCATCGGATGGCGACGTGAACAACACCACGGCGTTCGTGTGCCGCCGGGTTACTGGCACCACCACATTCTCCCAGCATGCGTATGGCCTCGCAGTAGACATCAATCCCTTCCAGAACCCCTACGTGCGCCGGACCAGCGTGATCCCGCCGTTGGCGATGGCCTATGCCGACCGCTCCTGGGAACGGCCGGGAATGATTGCGGAGAGCGACTTGGTGGTAACCGCTTTCGACGCCATCGGTTGGGAATGGGGTGGTCATTGGAACACCCTCAAGGACTACCAGCATTTCAGCCGAAACGGTCGCTGAAGATAATCCTCAAGACGAACGTTTTCCCTGGTTAAGGCGGCGTGGGTAGCGGAAATCACCGGGACCATCCCCGCCACTGTCACACCCCCTGGTCATGCTGGTTGTATGAAGATCCTTCACACATCTGACTGGCACCTCGGTCGGTCGTTTGGAACCTATGGCCTACTGCCAGACCAAGAAGCGTTCCTTCAGTGGCTGATCACCACGGCCGAGCAGAACGATGTGGAGCTCGTCGCTATCGCCGGCGACATCTATGACCGGTCCAACCCTCCCGCCGAGGCCATCCGAGCGTTCAACTCGGTGGTGGTCTCGCTCAATGCAGCCGGAATAGAGGTGGCGGCGATCGCCGGCAATCATGACAGCGCCGAGCGGGTTGCCATTTACTCCGCATTCACCCAGGCCAGGGGGCTACTCCTGCGCGGCGGCTATCCCACGGCCCAGGCCACTTCAGACTCCGGTCCCGTCGGTAGACAACGCCACGATCTTGTTGCTATCCGAGATTTCAGCGACGGCCCCTTGGCTATCGCGGCCATTCCATTTCTCGACCCGCGGCTGATTCCCACAGACTTCACATTACTGGACCCCGACGACGGGCCGTTCACCCACAATCAGGTGGTAACCGCCTGCGCCAAGGCGGCCGCAGCCGAGGTTCCTGAGGGAATGCGCTCGCTGGCGATGGCTCACGGCTTCGTGGCCGGAGGCAAAGGCAGCGATTCCGAGAAGAGTTTGATCGCCACGGTGGGCGGGACCGATCACATCGGAGCAAGCTGTTTCGAGCCGTTCAGCTATACCGCCCTCGGGCACCTTCACCGCCCTCAGACCGTGCGCAAAACCGAGACGATTCGCTACTCGGGTACGCCACTCCCCTATTCCTTCAGTGAGACCGGACCGAAGTCCGTCGTGCTCATAGACATGGACGCAAAGGGTGAGTGCTCGGTCTCCTTGATCGAGGTTCCCTGCGGCAAGGGTGTTCGGACGATTCGGGCGTCCTTCGCCGAGGTCAGCGGTATGAGTGCGGACGCAGAACATCTCGTGAGGGTTGAACTCACCGACCACGCACCAATTCGAGAAGCCAAGCGACGGCTCCTCCCGTTGTTTCCTCACCTGGTCGAATTGTCACTCGTCAACCTCAACCCCCCCATGTCCCCCCACCACCGTCAGGGTCAAGGCGCCCCTTCCCTCGCCCAGCAGGTCCAAGATTTCTTGGAAGTCGCAACCGGGGCAGAGGCCGCGATCGACGACTTCGATCTGATCACAGAGGCCTTTGGCGAGGTCGGTCTCGAAACCCACGATGCATCGCTGGTCCGCGAGGCGATTTCGGAGCGGACCCACAACGGTTCCACGGGCACTGAGGAATCGGGCACCGAGGCAGCCTGATGCGGTTCGAACTCCTCACCATCTCTGGTTTCGGGCCATACGCGGAACCTCAGACCATCGATTTCACCAAACTCGCGCGCCAGGGTCTGTTCAGCGTGAGCGGTGTGACCGGCGCGGGCAAGACCAGCATTTTCGATGCACTTACATACGCGTTGTATGGTGAACTCCCTGGCACCCGCGAAACCGCCGGAGTCCGGTCCGACCACGTAGGACCAACCGATCCCACCCGGGTCGAACTTGTCTTCGCCGCTGCCAACGATCGCTGGAGGGTTGTGCGGTCCCCGGAGTACATGCGAGCCAAGATTCGCTCAACTGGCCTCACCAAAGAACCCGCCAAGGTGGCGCTCTATCGGTGGGTCGGTGAGTCCTGGGAGCCTCACGAAGGATCCACACGAGAGGTCAACCCCAAGCTGAAGGAACTGGCGGGCCTCGATCGGGGACAGTTCGAACGGGTCGGCCTCCTCCCTCAGGGAGAGTTCCGCAAACTCCTGCATGCCCCGTCCAGCAAACGCCGCGAACTTTTTCGCTCGCTCTTTGGCACCAGCGCGATCAATGCGGCGGTCTCTTCGCTCAAGGTCAGGGCCGCCGAGGCCCGCAATCTCGCCGCTACCGCACAAACGGTCCGCACGGTCCGAATCGAGGCCGCCGCTTCGCTCACCAGCCAGCTTCGTGCCATCGCCGTAGACCATTCCCCTGGCCAACTGTCCATCTTGCCAACGCCACAATCACCCCAGTTGGACAACCAGGCTGCGGATCCGGTCCGGGATCTCCAGAGCGCAGCCGATGAGGTGGAACTGGCGATTATACCTTTACTCCAGCAAGCGGAGGAATCGGCTACCAGCGAGGCGGCGGCGGCCGCCAATGCCCTCCAGAAGGCCCTCGATCAGACCGAACAGATTCGTCGGCGAGCATCCTTGGTTGCAGCGAAAGCGCGGTTGGAACAAAACCGGCCTCAGGCAGAGGCGGCGGCCGTCCAGGTGGAGCGGGCTCAGCGGGCACAACCGGTTGTGGCCAGCCACCGGCGGTTCACCGCCGACCAGAATCGACTGGCGAGCGCGCAAGTCGCCAGCGCCAACGCAGCCGTCGAACTCGCCGATGCCTTCGCCGCTGCGAGACTCCGGTCACCAGAGAGAAGCACCGTACGTGATCTCCAGTCGATCGTTGAAGAACAAATCCACACGTTCGAAACCCTTGCCGAACACCAGAGGAACAAGACCGAACTGAGTAAGCGGGCGGCGGCGATCGCTGGCCAGTTGGCCGGTCTCGAGGCGAAAGCTGCTTCGTTGGCCGAGCAAGAGGAGGAACAGAGAGCCCAGGCCCACGTGCTCACCGTTCGCCACGGCGAAGCGCGCGAAGCCACCACACTCCTGCCAAGCCAACGCGCCGTTGTCGCCGACTCCGCCCGTTCCGTTGAGGCGGCGCTGAACCGAGACGCTGCGGTCCGGACCGAAACAGCGCTCGCTGCGGAATTGGTAACAGCAGAGGAAGCGCTCACCGATGCAGAGGAGGAGCGAACCAGCCTCGCTCAGTCGCTTCTGGAGGCGCGCCAGATCGCCGCACTTCTCTCGGAACGAACTACTGCCGTCGCCGGCGCCGAGCGCACTTTCAGAGCAGTAGCTGAGCAAGACGCCGTTCGGGCAGAGCTCGATCATGCCGCCGCCGAATTATCCTCAGCCACCAACGCCCAAGCGGCAATTACCGAACGATTCACCGCAGAGGTCGCTCCTCGACTCGCCCGGGCGCTGATTCCTGGCGAACCGTGCACCGTTTGTGGGGCCACCGAACACCCCAATCCCGCCCTACCGGCGGGTGACGGAACCCTCAGTGTCAGTGACCAAATGGTCACCGCAGCCCAAGAACGAACCTCCGCGGCACTCATCACCGTCAGTGCATTGCAGGAGCGGCTTTCGATACTTTCCGAAGCGGTTGGCCACACAAGACTCCAGGAGGCCAGCACCCTGCTCGACGACGCGGAAACCGCGCTGGTAGAAGCAACCGATGCCGTGGAGTCGGTTGCCACTCGGGAGCGGGCGCTAGAAGATCTGGATGCGGCCATCACGCTACTCAAAGGCCGTATCACTGAACTTCGCAGTCTTGAAGATGAGCAGAAGACCATACGCATCGCAGCACTCTCCCAGCTCGGGTCGGAGGAAACCGCCGATGTGCACGATCTCCAGACCCAACTAAGGGAGGCAACCGCCGTAGTTGCGCAGTTCGAGGAGTTGGCAGGGGCAACGGCTTCTCTGGACGCATCGCTGCAGGAGCTAGCCGCCGCCCGTGAGGAGGTCCACGCCCAGTTCCTCGCGACCACCACACAAGTGGCCGCCGATCAATCCGTAATCGGCGAGCTCGCAAACCAGATTGCGGATTGCGAAACTCTCCTAGCCCCCGCTGGAGACCGCAATCCGGTTGAAGTGCTGGCGAACACCATCGCCGCCAAGAACTGTCTTTTGGTTGTCGAGGAAACAGGAGAAGTTCTACGCAGCGCCGAGGAGATCTCGGCTCGCAGCGCCGAAGTTCTTGCAGCTGATTTGGAGGCCTCTGGGTTTCCCACCCTCGATGAGGCCCGCAGCGCGGAGTTGCCCCAAGATCAGCTTGCCGTTCTTGGCGAGCTGGTGAAGGCTTTCACCAGTCAATGGGCCCAGTGTGAAGCCGACCTGGCCGCCCTGGCCAAGTTGAACCTTCCGGATCATGAACCCGACCTCCAGATTCTCACCAACCAGTCCGAGATCGCAGGAGCGGAGGCAACTGCAGCCACGGCACGACGTGCCACAGTACAACAGTCGCTACAGGAGGCGCGGCGTATGATCATCGAGCTCGTCAACGATGGCGCTGAACTGTCCACAGCTCTTGCCGAGGCAGATCGACGCGAACGAATTGCCAACCTCTGCGATGCTAAGGGTGCATCGAAGATCGGCCTCGAGGGCTTCATTCTCCGGAGTTATCTCCACCAGGTGGTTAACCAGGCCAACATCCGCCTCCGCTCTCTTAGCAGCGGTCGCTATCAACTGGTCTTGGAAGACGAGGCGATCGACGGGCGCGGCGAGTGGGGATTGGATCTCACCATCTCCGATTCGCACACGGGTGAGAAACGGGGCGTGAAATCGCTATCGGGCGGAGAGACCTTCTACACGTCGTTGGCATTGGCTCTTGGCCTCAGCGATGTACTCAGCAGCAACGGAGCCACGGCGGTCAGTTCGGTCTTCATCGACGAGGGGTTCGGATCTCTCGATCAAGACGTGATCGATCTCACTGTCGACGTACTCTCCCAGCTTCGGAACGACGGCGTCACGGTTGGGGTGATCACTCATGTAGAGGCCGTGCGGGATGCCCTTCCCACCGGACTTACCGTCGAGAAGCTCCCCAACGGTGCTTCCCGGGTGGTCCAGCACGCCTCGTAGACTTGTGTGAGCTAGCTGTCCAGAAAATCTGATGGCATCGAGCGCATCGAACGAATGATCATGCCCAGTCCGGCGGCGAAGCCGAACAACATAATGAGGAACGTCGACAGCTTCAGGTCGAACCAGAACCGCAGGCTGCTGAGAATTTCCACGAGCAAAACGGCCACGCCGACGCCGAACAGGGCCCACGGCCATGGCTTCTTAGCGTCGACGAACAACCAGACGATCGAGATGAACAACGGCAGGAAGATCACTCCCGCCGATCCACGCGACCCTCCACCGAACCCTCGGCTGATCACTCCGTAGCCACCGGAGACAACACTCACAGAGTCCACAAAAAACCATGCGGAGACAGCGGCGAGAGCAACGCCGGCCAGGAATGTACCGAAGCCGCCACTTGTACCGCCGACCTTGATGTCGTTTCCGGGTGTCTCCATTGTCGCCTATCGGCAGTTCCGCACGATCTTGGAGCGTGTGCGGCCCAAGACGGACGCGATCGAATCACGCCGAAGCCACGGTGCTCTCAGCCGGTAGACAACCGCTTGCAGCGAGTTCTTTATTCTCCAGGCGCCCGGTAGGCCGGTGACTTCTTCGTTGCGTCGTCCACCTCGGCCGCAGTCAGAAGCACTGTGGTTCTGTAGGAGGACAGTCCTCCCCCGGCTCCAACTGTCATGGCGATCGCAGCTGCGGCAGCGTTGTCAGGAAGGTCAACGATGGCAACCACGTCGTGCTCGCCCATGGTGAAGTAGAAAGACTCCAAGGAGCCACCAACACTCTTTGCCAACGCCTCCACCGCAGCAACTCGGGAAGAGCCACCCTCGGCAAGCACACCGTTTATCCCTTGGGTCGAGTAGCTGGCATCAATCATATATTTTGGCATTGTTCCCCCTCAATCGATCTGAAAGAAGCTCGTTCAGACCTTCACCGTCCTCCTCCTCGTCCCTCCTGTCAAGTGGACCGCTCCAGATTGGAGATCCCTGTGACCACTGGGTCACGGTCTAGGGCACAGCGAGACGTCGAATACCGATGACCTTCAAGGCCGCGACGACGCCAACAACTACCGCCCCTCCGGCAAGGAGCCAACGGCCAACTGCACTGGTTTCACCAAGCAGTCCCGACACGATTGCCAGCGATGCCAGCACCCACGCCAGGTCGATATCCGCACTTGCTCTGGCAGCGAGCGAGGCGAACTCACCGCGCCGCACAATCATGTGGACCAGAAGTGAGTTCACGGCAAGACCCAGGCCGATGCTCACCACCACCCACGTCGGCCACTCAAGTACGTCGGCGATGGCCACCCCTGCAACGACGAGGGCCAGTGCGCTCATTGTTGAGAGCGCACGATCAGCTACGAATACACGCTCGGCCAGTGAGGCTGTCCTGGCGGGCTGTTCGACAGCGATGATGTTCGTTGACATTGCAATTCCTTTCTCTGCCGGCAGGTCCGACTCCACCAGCATCAATCCGCTGGTGATGCAAGACAATTACCTCTCAGGTAATGGCGGTGCTTCTTGGAGGCAGCAACAATCGATAGATGTCGCCCGTTCTTACCGATTTCGGATCGTCGCTTCGCCGGTGGCGAACCTCCCGACGATTCAGCCAGCTTCAGCTGGCTGTTGAAGCTGACGTGTCGAGCCGGCACGTCAGCTTTCTGGAGACGGGCCGCGCCCGCCCCAGCCGCGAAATGATCGTGCACCTTTCGACAGTTCTCGAAATACCGCTACGGGACCGAAATCAACTACTGCAATCAGCCGGTTTCGCTCCCGTCTATTCCCACCGGGACATCACCGCCCCGGAGATGGAGTCAATCCGACGCGTGCTCCGCACCATCCTCGATGCGAATGAACCAAATCCGGCCGCCGTCGTTGACCGGAAGGGTGATTTGATTGATGCCAATGCTGCTGCACTCCACTTGCTCGGTTCCGTCGTTGAGCCCAACAGCCCAGCACTCTTGCCGATGATCAACTTCAACCGGATCACACTTCACCCCGAAGGCATCCGCAAGCGCACGACGAACTGGGAAGAGCTCGGCGCCACGGTTCTTCAACGTCTTGAGCAAGAGCAACGGCATCGCCAAGCCGACACAGAACTGCAGTCAATTCTCGATGAAGTCCTGAACTATGAAGGTGTAGCCGCGCTCAGGCATCAGGCATTGCCCAGCTCTGGCGCCGGGCTCGTCATCCCTCTGCGAATCACAACACTGGACGGCCAACATCGCTCCTTTATCTCTACGATTGCGACGATCGGGGCCCCTCACGATGTCACCGTCGACGAACTCAGGCTCGAAACGTTCTACGAAACCGAAGAGGCCGTCAATGCCTAAGTCTTTCGCGGAGAATCGACCGATCCAATCGTTTGCCCTGTTCAGACAACTCTGGCCACGAGAGACTGGGGCAACACCTGGTAACCGTCGTGGGAACGGGTGAATTGGCCCGCCCCTCCTGTCATCGAACGGAGATCGATGGCATAGTTTCCGATCTCGGCAGTAGGGACCAGGGCCCGGACCTCGGCGAAACCGACCCCGCCTATTGGACCGGTCCCCAACACCCTGGCACGACGAGAACTCAGATCACCCAACACGTCGCCCTGCAAAGATGCAGGCACCTGTACCGTCAACTCACTGACCGGCTCGAGTACCTCGGTACCTACCTGACCTACCGCTGATCGCAATGCCTTGGCGCCGGCGAGCCTGAACGCCATTTCCGACGAGTCAACCGGATGATGTTGGCCGTCCAGGCACACGGCACGAACATCGACCACCGGAAATCCATGCACCCCAGCGTCGACGAGTGCGGCCTCGATGCCGGCGCCGACGGCAGGAATGAGATTACGGGGGATGGCACCTCCCGTCACCCGGCTCTCGAATTCGAAGCCAGCGCCCCTGTCAAGAGGTTCAAAGGCCACGGTCGCCACCGCAAACTGCCCGTGACCACCACTCTGCTTCCTGTGGCGGGCCGAGATCTCGACCGAACCCTTCAGCGTCTCCAGGTAGGCAACTTTCACATCTTCGGTCTCCAGCTCGATCCCGAGACGAGCCAAGCGAGCCAGCGCCACCCGCAAGTGGGTCTCGCCGCCGCCCGACAGCACCGTCTGATGGGTCGACTGCTCGAAGGTCACGGTCAGGCTTGGATCTTCAGTGACCAGGCGGGCGAGGCCGCTGGCCAACCGGTCCTCGTTCGCGGGCGTAGCGGCCCGCACGGCGATGCCGTACACGGCCGCGGGCACTTCCGGGCTGGGCACTACGACCGGGGACCCCTCAACGGCGAGAGTGTCGCCGGTGCGAGTATCGACCAGCTTGGCAACCGCAGCGATCGCACCAGCTATGATCTGGTGGGTATGGCGCTGGTCGGCGCCCTGGAAGGACAGGAGTTGGCGGAGCCGTTCACTCCCCCTGGTGCGGGTGTTGACCAAAACATCTTCAGCGCGAATCGTGCCAGAGATCACCTTCAGGTATGAGACCGTTCCGAGGAACTGGTCGATGCGGGTCTTGAACACGTAGGCGAGGCTGTCCCCATCGGGATCCACGGCGACTTCGACAGGTACTTCCCCTGCGTATACGGTAACGGGACCGAGCTCGGTGGGGGCCGGACCAACGTGGCAAATGAAGTCGAGCAGGTGGTCCACGCCGATAGGGGTCGTGGCCGAGCCGCACAGCACAGGAAACACCTTTCCAGCGTCAACTGCGTCGTGGAGGAGTTGTTCCAGCTGTTCGGTCGTTGGGGCGTGGCCGTCGAGATACTGCTCCAGGATGTCGTCATCGCCCTCCACGACCTCCTCGACCAAGTGGGCGTGCCCAGTCCGCTCGGCGTCCTCCAGCGCCTCCGGGACCGTCACAGCCACTGCTCGCCCGGAGTCGTACACGAACGCGTCATCGGTAAGCAGGTCTGTGATCCCGTGGAAGCTCGAACCTTGCCCGATCGGCAGTTCGACCGGTTCAGTGTGGGAACCAAAAGCAGCCCGGACACTGGCCAGCGTCGCATCGAACGACGCGTGGGCGCGGTCGAGTCCGTTGATGAAGATCATGCGGGGCCGGGTGTCCTTCGCGGCATAGCGCCACAGCACCAGATCTTGAGTTTGCACACCCGATACGGCGTCGATCACGAAGACCGTGAGCTCGGCAACTTGCATCGCTTGAAGGGCCTCGGCGAGGAAATCGGCATAACCGGGAGTATCGAGGATCGTCATGTCGTGCCCGGCCCAGTGGAACGACACGGCGGTCAGCGACAGGCTCTGATGGCGCTCACGCTCCTCGGGTTCGGTGTCGCCAACAGTACTGCCGTCGGCGACACTTCCCGGGCGACCCAGCACGCCGGCGCGGTACAGCATGGCCTCCACCAGGCTGGTTTTGCCATTTCCCTGCTGGCCAACGAGAGCAACATTCCTGATCAAGTTCCCCACGCCTAACGCCTCCTTCATCTAGGTCTGTGCCGACACTAGGCCCGCCGACGACCTGCATCCAGCTGAGGGACTACCAGACAAAGGAATCGGGACATTCCAGGCCGCTACAACCTCCGGACGCAGGGGCGCCAACTAGGCTTCGGGCATGGGTTCGGTACTGGCGTTCGCAAATCAGAAGGGCGGCGTGGCCAAGACCACGACGGTCCAGTCTCTCGGAGACGCGCTTGTCGAACGGGGCCACCGCGTTTTGCTGATAGACCTTGATCCGCAGGCGTGTCTCACGTATGCGGTTGGTATCGACGCCGACAACGTCGGCGCCAGCCTCCACGACGTGTTCGTGGGCCGCGCCAAAGCCGAAGAGGTCCTGATCGAGCTCAACGAAAGCCTGTCCATCCTCAGCTCTTCGATCGACTTGGCCGGAGCCGAAGTGCACCTCCTCACCAAGACCGGACGGGAGTTCGTTTTGGCCCGGGCGCTGAAACGGCTGGTCAAGAACTATAACTACGTGCTGCTGGACTGTGGACCGTCGCTGGGGATCCTCACGATCAATGGTCTCACCGCTGCCACCCACGTGGCCATCCCCTTCCAGGGGGAAACCCTCAGCCACCGTGGCGTCGGACAGCTGCTGGAGACGGTGCGCGACGTACGGGCCTACACCAATGAGGATCTCCAGGTTCTGGGTGGGATCGCAACGATGTTCGACGGCCGCACGCGGCTGGCCCAACAGGTTCTTCTCGACGTCGCCGAAGTCCATGGTATCGAAGTGCTTCCGCCCCCGATCCCCAAATCAGTCCGTGTCGCCGAAGCCCCGGGCCGGGGTCGGTCGGTTCTGGCTCATGCCAGCAGCTCCAAGCCCGCCGATGCGTATCGAGAACTCGCCGCCACGATCGAGGCTCGTACATGACGAGCGGTTCCTCAAACCGCGATCCGCTGGGTAAGCAGGCGCTTTTTTCTCCCCCGATCCCCGCAAAACCTGCCGAGAATCGCCGGCCACGCCAAGACCCTCGAGGCCAGCGAACCCGTGATGGTGTCAAGGCGTTGTACTCGCTTGACACCGAACCCCGATTTGGCACGGTGATGGTCGAATGCTCTGAATGTCTCGAACACACCAGGATCTCGGTCTTGGATGCCGGGGCCCGAATCTGGGGATTCTCGCTGTGGATCCCGCTCAAACGGTTCAGTCGGTGGCTGAGCTGTCCGGCTTGTCATCGCAGAACCTGGTGCCGTATTCGATGGACCGGCTGAGTTCCCGTCGTCGCTGAGAGGGCGTTGTGGCTTGGTAGGACAGCAACGATGTGTTGTGGTTTGGAACCACAATGGGGGATGACATCGTCAAAGAACTATGAAGCGAATCCTTATTCTCGTTGGCACGTTTGCAATCTTGACCTCGGCATGTGGTTCCGACGCTGTGTCCGTGGGGTCAGGGTCCAGCGACTTCGTAGGTGAATGGCAACTCCAAGGCGGCACGCTGGACGGCAAGACCTTTCCGCTGGTGGACGGTTGGCGGGTCACGTTTCAGTTGGAAGAAGACGGCCGGTTTGGCGGCCGGGCGGCATGCAACGGATACGGCGGCACCTACGAGTTGGACGGCTCGGCGATCAGCTTCGGCGAATGGTCGATCACCGAGATGGGCTGCGAGCCGGCAGTGATGGCCTCGGAGCAGGCGTTCATCACCGTCTTGCAGCGGACCCCGGAGCTCGAACGCGCCGGCGACGAGTTGCGAATGAGAGGCGACGGAACGGACCTGTCCTTCTCGCTCATCCCGCCGCTACCGGTTGCAGAACTCATCGGCACCACCTGGCTGCTCGACACCATCTTTCAGGGCGCTGCCGCCAGCTCCACATTGGGCGAGGCCGAGCTCCGCTTCGACGCCGACGGCACCTTTACCGGCTCGACCGGCTGCCGCACGCTCACTGGCACCTATCAACTGAATGGTGACGAGATTGCGATCACCCAGATGGCAGCCGATGGCGAGTGCCCTCCTGAACTCCAACGGCAGGACAATACGATGATCAGCGTGATCGAGTCACCGAGAGTCGAGATCTATGAGAACCGGCTCAGCCTGTGGACCGCCGGCGACGAAGGCCTCGGCTTTCGCGCAGTCAGCTGACCACTCGTCGTGCTGACGAACGTGCCGAATCATGCTCACTGGAGTGAGCCAGGCACAGCGCACCCATGTACCCAATTCCGCTTCGGCGCTGGGAGATGCTATTGAAGGTAGTGGAACCCAAAAAACCGCAGGGAGAACGAAGATGAATCAAGAACAGTTGTCCAAGATCAGTGGGGGGAACGGTTTCGTCGCTGCCCTCGATCAGAGTGGGGGCAGTACCCCAAAGGCGCTTCGCCTTTACGGAGTTACCGAAGAGAGTTACAGCAACGAAGACGAGATGTTTGATGCGATTCACACAATGCGATCTCGCATCATCACCAGCCCCGCCTTCACTGGCGACCGCATCATCGGAGCCATCCTGTTCGAGCAGACGATGGACCGCCGTATCGATGGCCGAGATACCGGCGAGTACCTGTGGAGCGTGAAGAACGTGGTCCCTTTCCTGAAAGTCGACAAGGGTCTCGCCGACGAGGCCGACGGTGCGCAGGTGATGAAACCGATCGCGGGGCTCGACGACCTGCTCAGCCGTGCTGTGGAGAAGGGCATGTTCGGTACGAAGATGCGTTCGGTGATCAAGCTCGCCAACCCAGCCGGTGTCGACGCGGTGGTCGATCAGCAATTCGAGATCGGTCACCAGATACTGGCCGCTGGTCTCGTCCCGATTATCGAGCCAGAAATCGATATTCATAGTCCGGAGAAGGCGGAGGCGGAAGGCCTCCTGCGAGACGCCATTCTGCGCCACGCTGACCAGCTCGGCGAACAGCAAGTCATGTTGAAACTGACGCTGCCCGATGAAGCGAACTTCTACTCCTCGCTGATTCAGCACCCCAATATCTTGAAGGTCGTCGCCCTCTCCGGTGGCTACGCCCGTGACGACGCCAACCAACGATTGGCGCAGAATCACGGCATGGTCGCCAGCTTCTCTCGCGCCCTTACCGAAGGACTGTCCGCCCAGCAGACGGACGATGAGTTCAACAGCATGCTGGACCAATCGATCCAAAGCATTTACGACGCCTCGATCACCTGAGGAATGGGGGAAGCGACGGCGGCCTTACCATCGTTCGAACCGACCGTTGAGCGTATTGGTCAGTTTCACCACGTCTTGTGCACATCCCCACGACAACAGGAAACCGGCTCCAGCGTGCCCGTAGTTGTGAACGACGGCGCGTCCGTCGGCGAGCTCGTCTCGTTCTACCCGTACGCTCGGACGGCCCGGGCGTAACCCTACGCGCACATCGAGCACATCGAGTTGGGCCACTCGCCCATCTAGCTGACCGCTATCAGTAAGGATTCGCTGCGTGATTACAGGGTCGGGTTCCAGGTCGGTGCAGCCAATCTGGCGCGTCCCTCCGAGAATGACTTCTTCGGAACGTGGATACACATAGGCGGCGCGCTCAGCGTCGGAATGGTCGGTTACGCCATCACGAATTCCGGGATTCGTGACGGCCACCACCTGACCCCGGATCGGATGAACGGTCGGGTCGTCAGCCAGGTCGGCGGCACCCAGACCCGAGCAGTTGAGGACGATGTCGCCCTCTACGTCAACCAAGCGGTCAACCTCGCCTACGGTGATCGTTCCCCCGAGTTTGGCCAGCAAAGTGGTGAGCCACCGCAAATAGACCGGCGGCTCGATCCCGAACCCATCGATTTCGAAACCACCGGCGTAGGGCGCAGGGACTGCATCAGAACCAAGTCGACGAACATACGGAGTGGTCTCCCACCACGAGCGGGAGGGGACACAGCGGTCCAGCTCCCGCTGGCGCATCGGCACTACACCGCTCGCCGGATCCTCCGAAAGGGAGGCGAACCGAGTTCGGGTTGCCAGGGCCCAGCGCCGGGTCGACTCGTGTGGTTCCAACATCGTTGCGGTCCAGACGGCGGCCGCCACCATCGACACGGTGGAATCGTAGAGCTCGCGGGCCACCACGTGGGCATCCCACCCGGCCTCGCGCATCGCCACCGCCGTCGTCAACCCCGAAACTCCTCCGCCAACAATCGTTGCTCGCATGTGCAACGAGGGTAGACAACGGATCTGTTCCGTCCTGGCAGCCGTTGGCGTCATCGTGCACCAAAACGGTGGCGTCGGTGGCGGGTGCCGGACAGACGACGGCTCCGAATGAGAGCTTGCCTCAATCAGGCAACGGTTCGCCGGATCGCCAGCAAACCCTTCGCGCCGGTCGCCGCGGTCTGCTCGGAATGGGGAGTTCCGGCAGGGACGTCACACACATCTCCCGGACCGAGCACCATCTCGTGGTCTGTCATCGCCATCACGAGCATGCCCTTGATGATGAGCACTCGAGCGTCAAATGGATGAGTGTGAAAACCGGGCCGATCGTTCGGCTGATACACCTTGTCGGCCGGCGCGTCGTAACCATCGGCCACGCAGAAATCGTGAAAATCGTCGGGATCGATGGGGCGAGTATCCGCCATTTGGCGCACGATTTGCAAGGCTCGCGGCGCAATAGGTCAGTACGGCACGAACGGCAGCGGGCGTACAGCCGCTCTTGGCTTTCTCGGATTCATCGTCCTCCTCGTCTGGCCGGCACGCACTCGCTTCACGCAACACAACATCTTGCATCACGAGAGCTGACCTAGCGAGGACAGTCCCGCCATGATCATTGGTGCTGCTGGCTAGTGAACCCGAGTACTGCGTTTGTGAAGCCGTTCGGGTCCATGCTGTGGGCCAGGTGCGTTTGGTTGGCAAGTGTCACTGCCTCTGCACCCAGCACAATCGTTGAGAGCTGTTGGGCCGTCGGGTAGGCCGGCGAATCGCTTCGCTCACCCCTGAGCATGAGGGTTGGCACTCCGGTGATCGGAAGATCGTCCCATGTGCATTGTTGGAGAGTACGGAGTTCCCGACTTGCACTCCGCACACCTTCCCGAAGCATCTTGCGAACAGGTGGAACCGCCATAGCGATGCCGATCTCTTCATCGCTCACACCGGCCAGATCATGTGCGAGCAGTCGGATCGCATCATCTGGTCGTCCCTCTGCCACCGCGTCTTCGAGGGCAGCGACCACGTCATCGGGGATCTGGTCCCCATTCATCGGCGGTTCGTACAACACCAGCGACGCCAAGTCGGCCCCGGCGAGCGCCGTCTTCATTGCCACGACCGCGCCGAAAGAGTGTGCCACCACGTGAACCGGCTGGTCGTAGGTCCCCAGAACAGCCTGGAGGTCCTCTACTTCGCGGTCCAAGGCATAGGCCGTCGCGTCGGAGCTTCCGCCGCGGCCCCTGCGGTCGTAGACGGTGACCTCGTGATGATCAGCCAAGGCCAACTCCACCAGGGAGAAGGTGTTCATCCCGTCGAGGGTGCCATGGACGAGAACCATCGGTGAACCGGACCCGCTGCGCCGGAGCGAGAGCACAGTTCCATCGGCAGATGTCACGGAGCCGTTGCCACCTTTGCTCCCCAGCGCCAACGATCGCAGAAGTCTCCGTTTGCTCGGCGCGTCGCGAAACAGTCTCAGGAAATGGCTACCTATTCCCATGAGCTGAGTCTCCTACCGACGGCAAAACCCGTCAACCATCCGAGCACCGAAACCTCTGATCAGATGAGGACAGTTCCCACCAAGGCCCGTTCTCCCTGGCTCGAGCGTCCGTCTGAATCGCCGTTGACCGATGCTCGGAAATCTCTGGGGCTGGTTGAGTCAGAAGGGTACTTGCTGAGTGAGAAGGCCATCGCTGGTTCCACGGCCGGAGAGAATCCGGCAGAACTCGAGCGCTTCGATTTCGATTCTTTCGGCGTCGCCGCCGGCCACCCGGAACCTGCCACCTGCCGGGCCGACCAACGTCAGGTCGAACGGGCGGTCGTGGCGTCGAGCCCACTCACCAACGATGTCCTGAACGATCCGCACGGCGTGTTGGCCGGTCAGATCGGGGCTGCCGCCAATTGCCCTGGCGAGGTCGATGCGGTGCATGAAGATGTCGCGGGTCAGGATCGTGTCGACCAGGTATCCGAGCGTCCACGTTTCGACGATCGAGCCGAGATCAACAGGGATCTTGACCAACCGGCGCATCGGCCCTGGGATGCGCTTCCTTCCTTTCGCGGCCAGACTGACAAGAGACCGGGTCTTGGCGATGAGTTCAACCGCAGAGAGATCGGCGGTTCGCTCGATCTGAAGTGCGGTCATGATCTGGACCTCATTCTCACCAGTCGCCTTGTGCCGCTTGCCGATCTCGCGCTGCTGACTGAGCTGCTCCCTGATCGATGCTGCGGCTTGCATCGCGCCGAGGACGTGCCCGGCCATATCGCGCACCGTCCACAGCTCACAGTCGGTCGGTCGGTCCCAGTCGGCCGGCTTGAGCTCAGCTACCGCAACAGCCCAACGGCGATACTCCTCCTCAGCCAGGCCCGGGGCCTCACGTTTGCTGATGGGATCGATCGCTGCCGCGTCAATGGTGGTTGTGGTCGAGTGCGTATTTGTGTTTGTCATGGTGCATCTCCGGTTTGGGTCGGCAGGGCGCCGACGTGGTCGAGAAACATGTCGACGCTTTCGTCGAGCAGCCGAGCCCAGCGGTCGCCGGTGGGGTCGTTCGAGATTTGCTGGGAGGTCAAGCCCGTCAGCAGCGCCGTCCACAGGTCAAGGGCGGCAGGGTCGGTCACGCCGGCATCAAGCAGCACCCGGCCGGCGTCGGCCAACCGAGCCTGGGCAAGCGAATAACTCTCCGGCGACGGTTCAAAACCAGGGACCGAGCGCTGGAACATCAGCTGATACCGAACCGGGGAGGCCAGACAAAACTCGAACCAGAGGCGGACGCCGGCCTTGAGGCTTTCACGAGTGACGGGCCGCTTTTCGGACACATCGGCCATGTGCTCAGCCAGTTGCTCTTGTCCCTGCCGGAACATTGCGTCGTAGATGGCGTGCTTGCTGTCGAAATAGGAGTACAGGCTTGGCGCTCGCATCCCCACTCGCTTGGCCAACTGACGAAGCGACAGCGACGCGATGCCCTCCGTGCGAGCCAACTCCCACGCAGCGTCAAGTATCTCAGCAATGGTCTCCCGCCGCCGGCGATCCCTCGGCGTGGTGGTGCTTGTCGAAACGGATGTGGTCATGAGTTCCTAACGATGTTAGGAACTTAGAACATCGTTAGGAGTATCGTCAAGCGAGAATCGATTCTTCCTCAGAGGTCCATCCCAAACGAGCCTGATCGATGCGAACTACAAGGTCGGCTTCTCGTTCTTGAAAGCGGCTTCTGAGATCGGCAGGCGGGCCGAATGCGACTTCCAAAGGAGAAATGTTTCCGCTGCGTCTAGGGTAGAAAAACCAAGCACAGTTATCTGTGTGAGGCGAGCGTGAGTAGCGTTCGCCGTGTGTCCCCGACCGGAATCAAAGAGGCCATAATCCATGACAACCACAGCGTTTCCCATCCACGTTTCGCCAGCCCAGCCGGGCGGCCCAGACCTCGTCGCCGAGATCTTCACACAACCCGGCCCGTGTGCGTCGATCTACATTCCGGCCGAGTCAGACCGCACCGGCGCAATCGAGCGTCACTCGTTGCACGCTTCGAACGCCGGCCGCTCCATCGTGGATCACGGATGGTCCCAGCAAGCTGCCGAGAATGTTCGTTCAGCTTTGGTGGGGCTGGGACCCCACGGCGGGGCAACGAGCGTGGTGATCGCGTCGCCTGAACGAGTCCTTCTCACTGGCCACCTCGCCGATCCGTACAAGGCTCGGGTGACCGTGGAGGAGCTGCCCGACCTGGCCCCCGTGCTGGACTCGGCCTCTCGAACGATCCCCCATGTGGTGGTGCTGGCTGACCGCAGTGGCGCCGACGTGTTCAGCGTGAGTGCGCCGGGGGCTTCGGCGACCACAACGGTCCACGGCGACACCGAGTACATCCATCGTGGTCATCCGGGCGGATGGTCTCAACGACGGTTTCAGCAGCGGGCCGAAAACACCTGGGAGCACAATGCCAGCGAGGTAGCCGACGAGGTGCGTGACGCCGTGAAGGAAATCGGTGCCCAACTCATCGTTGCGGCGGGCGACGTTCGGGCCATCGGCTTCCTTCGTCATGCCCTGGGAAGCACCGCCGATCTCCTGGTTGAAGTGGAAGGATCGCGGCACACCGATGCCGATGTCATTGCACCCCGGGTGACCGACGTGGTTGCCTCGGCCGTAGCCGAACGCCGGGCCAAACGGTTGGCGCATCTCCGAGACGCGATCGCCGGCGGGCTCGGGTCTTCCTCCACCCAGGATGTGCTACGGGCGCTGCGCCGGGGTGCGGTGGACACGTTATACATCGCCCCGGTTCCTCCCGGGGAGAATACCGCATTCTTCAGCCGAACAGATCCGATGCTTGTCGCACTGAAAGCGTCGGAGCTGCACGACTTGGCCCCAGCCGACTCCGTTGGATCAGGGTCGTTCATTTCTGCAGCGTTGCGCTCGGCCCTGGCCCAGCGGTCGCACATCGAGATGGTGCCGAATGCGGCCGTGCTAGGTGAGAATCACTGCGCCGCGACGTTCCGGTTCGACATCAACACCGACACCTGATCAGACGCTCCCCAATGGTTCGGTAGCCTTGCGTTCCGACCCGCCGATGGGTAGGTTCTCGCCAGCACCAAGCTCCGCACGAGAGACGAGACCACAATGGTTGAGACCCTGCCCTCCGCAACCATTCACCGCATGCGGCACTACCGCAAAAACCGGTTGCTCCAGATGATGCAGGAACTCGACGTTCCGACTCTTCTCATCTACGACCCCGTCAACATTCGCTACGCCACCGACAGCCGGAACGTGCAGGTGTATGCCCTGAATCACGACTGCCGGTACCTCTTCATGGCCGCGGACGGCACGACCGAGCTCTTCGACTGGGTTGCGGGTCACGACGCATACCACGGTCACCTCGACACGATCGACATGGTGCACACTGCCCGCCCCGTGGGTTACATGAGCGACGGCGAAGAGAACTTTGACAACGCGCTGGCGCTCTGGGCTGATGAGATCACCGCCCTGGTGCGGCGCACGTCGCCCGACGACCTGCGCATTGGCATCGACCGCCTCACGCCGTTCCAGGCCACCGCTCTGGAAGCCCGAGGCGTGAGCGTCATCAACGGTCAGGCCCCGATCTACCGAGCCCGGGCGGTGAAGGGCCCTGAGGAGGTCGAAGCCCAGCGTCTGTCGGCCAAGGCCTGCCACGACGGCTTCCAGCGAATGTTCGCTGTCACCCAGCCCGGCGTCACCGAATCGGACATCTGGGCCCACCTGCACGCCGCCAACATCGAGTGGGAGGGAGAGTGGATCAACGCCCGCTATCTCCTCTCCGGCGAGAAAACGAACCCGTGGGCCCAGGAGACCGGCCTGCGGATCATCCGACCTGGTGACCTCATCGGATGCGACTCTGACCTGATCGGCCCGTACGGCTACGCCCACGACATCTCCCGCACGTGGATTGCCGATGGCAAGCCCGACGACCGGCAGCGTCGCCTCTACGCCGCCTCGTTCGAACACGTACATCGCAACATGGAACTGCTGAAGCCCGGCGTCACCTTCATGGAGCTCACCGAGAAGGGCTTCACTTACTCGCCCGAACTCGCAGAACAGAACTTCACGACGATCTTCCACGGTCTCGGGCTCGAGAACGAGTGGCCGATCATCAAATCGCCCGACAAACGCGACATCCCCGGTGCGTACGGCGGCGGCTACGACGGCGTGATCGAAGCCGGCATGACCCTGTGTATCGAGAGCTACGCCGGCGAGGTCGGCGGCCCGGACGGCGTGAAGCTCGAAGAGATGGTGCTGATCACCGCCGATGGCTGGGAGCAGCTGTCGACGTACCCGCTCGAC
>JABDIY010000063.1 GCA_013003535.1 Acidimicrobiales bacterium
CTTTGACCCCCAACGCCACACCTACCGACTCCGAAAACAACCCACCCGATAGTGTGAGGGAAGTCCCGCGACATACCCGCCGGACCACACCCCAAAAAGCCTGAGGGAAGTCCCGCGACATAACACTCGCGCTAGCGCCATACTCCGCTGCCAGATTGACCCAACGCGAACCTCGGCTGCCGCCGATGTCCAACATCGGGCTACAGCGCACGAGACGTGGCAATTGGGCGGTAGGTAAGGTCCGATGCGAGACTGGCTGAAGTGGTGACCTTGGCTGAACCGGTGAGCGCCGACGTGCGGGAGTGAACCGCCAGCAGCGAATTCTCGCCGCCGGATTGTTCGTGGTGGCTTGGGGAACCAACGTCAGCACACCGCTGATTCTCCGGTACCAGGATCGACTCTCGCTCAGCGATACCGGCGCCGTCGGCATTTTCACGATTTACGTGATCGGAATCCTTTTCTCACTGCTCTTCGCGGGTCGCCTTTCCGACCGATTCGGTCGGCGACCGGTCATCCTTCCTTTTACCTGCCTCTCGGGCATCGCATCGCTGACACTCGTTCTGGGTCGCAACTCGCTGCTCCTTCTGCTCCTCGGACGCCTACTGCTCGGAGCGGTCAGTGGCGCCGTCCTGTCGGTTGGCACCGCCTGGTTGAGTGAGTTGAACGAAGGTGGATCCACTGCGGTTGAACGCTTGCGGTTGGCGGGGGTCACGACCGCCATGATTTACGTGGGATTCGGCTTTGGTCCAATCACCTCGGCGCTGTATGAGCGGTTTGGCTCGAGCCCGCTCATGGTGCCCTATGTCTTTCATGCGGTTGTTACGTTTGCTGTGGTCGCGGCGATGATCAAGGTGCCGGAGACGAAGCGAGCTGACCCCGATATGAGTCTCCGACCCCAAGTGGGTGTCCCAGCCATTTCCCGCCGCGAGTTTCTTGGCGTCTTGGCACCAGCTGCCATTTGGGTCTTTGGATTTCCATCCACCAGCTTTGCTCTCTTTCCGGTGATCCTTCGAGATGCTGTTGGAAGCGGAAGCGACGTGTTGGTGGCAGGAGTGACCGGAACGTTGACGGCCCTGTCAGCCCTCTTATCCCGACCAGTTCTTCGACGGGTAGGCAACGCCCGAAACTCACTCTTGGTCGGACTTCGGATCGGAGTGGCGGGCTACGTAGTGGGCACGCTTGCCTTCGTTACCGACTTGTGGCAGCTCGTCCCCCTGGCCGCGGTCCTGATGGGCTCCGCTTCAGGAATAATCCTCACCGCCGGCCTGGCACTCACCGATGCAATCGCCGACGACACGAATCGCGGTGCGCTCAGCGCCACCTACTATTTCGCTGCATATTGCGGGATGGCGATGCCGGTGATCATCACCCTTCTCGCCGAAGTTTCCTCAGTTGCCCTGGCTCTCTCCGCTATCACACTCCTCTCCGCAGCCACGGCAATTTTTCTCTCCATCCAGATGCGGACCCAGCCGGCTGTCTAGCCTCCGGTCGCGCCCACGGCTCAGGTTTGCGTATTCACGCGTCGATATCCTGCGAGTGGAACCTTTCGCAGCAGAAGACATCATTGTCTTTCTTACGCGCAGCCCGCTGTTGCTCCTACTGCTGCTGGTTTTTCGCGAAGGACGCCGGCTTCGCTACTTGGGGCGGCCCCTCTTTCGCTCCTGGCGGAATCCGGGCATCGTAAGCGAGCACATCCCGAGCAAGCTGAGTGACGGAACGATCAAGCCATCCGCCGTGATCACCTTCACGAGCGAGTGGGGATCGACGGTGCGTTATGTTGAACCGCCCTTGCGGCGAGGCCAGCCGCCTTCGGTCGGCACGGAAGTGAAGATGTGTCATCGATTTGGCGATGAGACGACAGCGAAGCGATATGACCGATCACGCCAAATCATCGGTTGGCTCACCATGATCACCAGCGGCCCACTTCTGATCGTTCTCTTCCTTGACTACTGGCCGCTCCTCGCGATTGGAGGAGCTGCGCTACTGGCCAATGCAATCCGACGGAGGGCTACCGGCCGAACCTCTTCCACGGTCTGTTCGGCCTTCCGAGAAGAAGGCGGGGCATCGCCGGTCCCCCAGCCAGTCGCCCCAACGATTGACCACGATCACGCCTCTGGAACGCTCACCCGGAACGAGTTCTCAGCGACGGCATACAACGGGAGCAAGCACGAACCGAGCCCCGACACCGCTCCACCACCTCCACAAATCGCCACGGGCCGACCAAAGGGCTGGAAGTTTGCCGGACTCGACTCAAACACATACAAATCCAACCCCACCACGAAGCGTTACCCCGCTGATGAGACGGAGGTGGCGAGGGTCAAGGCACTCACGGCCAGCTTGAAACCGGCCGTTCGGAACTACGCCCTCACCATGGTCCTCCTGGCAGTGCTGGGCGGAGCGGTGCAGGGGCCGTTTCCCGGTCCCCCTTTCACGCTGCTGTTCCTACTGGTGGGCTTCTTCATACTCTGGCAGGCGCAACCGTTCCCGGACGGCGTGATTACCACTGGCCACGTGGTGGATCATGTCGCTCGCAGCGGCAGTAAAGGCGGAACGGTCTACGCGAACACGATCGAGTTCGAAACAGACGATGGCCCTGTGCGCTTCACAACATCCACGGCCAGCTCCAAACGAACCGCGATCGGTACTGAGCGCACGGTCTCCTATCGACCTTACGATCTGAATCAGGCTCGATGCATCAACGGACTAGGAGCCTGGATGGGCTGGGTTTGGACGGTCTTCAGCGCCCTCATCGGAATGGTATTCAACTGGATGGTCTGGCCCCCGTTGCTGATTGTGGCTGGAATCGGGGCCTGGATCCTCCACCGCCGCTACGTACAGCTACTCCGAAGAAACCCGGCTACGAGCTCCATCAGCCGGTCCCCTCTGATCAGTTGAAATCCGCTAGGAGAACTCTCTGTCAGGCTGCTGTGGGAATATCTCCGGCGTGTCCGTACTCGGTTTCATCGACCAAACCGGAGGCCGCTTCTCCAGGAAACTTCTCACACCCTCTCCAGCGTCGGCGCTTCCGCCGAGGGCTTGCAACGCTCTGGAATCGGCCCGATGGGCTTCCATCGGATGATCGAAGGTGAGGCCACGCCACAGCAGTTCTCGCATGACCCGGACCGACACCGGAGCACTCGCCGCGAAACTTGCCGCCAATTCACGCGCCGCGGTGATGAGCTCTTCGGACGGAACTGTCCGAACCAGTCCTGCTTCAGCTGCTTCGCGGGCCGGCATTACCCGGCCGCTATAACACCACTCAAGTGCCGTGGCCATGTCAACCAGACGGGGAAGAAACCACGAACTGGCAGCCTCGGTGATGATTCCGCGCCGCCCGAATACAAATCCGATCTTGGCGTCGTCAGCTGCTATGCGTATGTCCATCGGCAATGTCATCGTGATACCTACGCCCACGGCGGGTCCGTTGATTGCCGCGATAATCGGTTTGACCGAGTTGAAGATCCGAAGCGTGAGAATGCCGCCGCCGTCACGACGAACGCTGTCGGTTGGAGCCCCATGATCGAACGTCGATCCGCCCGACTCCAGGTCAGCTCCAGCACAGAAGGCCCGTCCAGCGCCCGTTACGATCACCGAACGAACCTCGTCATTGGCGTCGGTCTCATCCAGGGCTTCAATGATGTCCCGCATCATCGCCACGTTGAAAGCGTTCAATCGATCCGGCCGATTGAGCGTGATCGTGGCGATTCCGTCGCTGATGTCCAAATCTATAGTCACCCCACCGGTGTAGCCTTGATGCCCGTGCACGTCGAACTCGCAGGCCTCCTCATTGTGGGCCTCGCGATCTTCACTGGAGCGCTGGTGCAGGGCTGTATCGGGTTCGGAGCCGTGGTTACCGCCTTCGCCGTCGTTGTGCTGGTCGAGCCCGATCTACTTCCCCAATCCGTCATCATCTCCACCACCCCCGTGGTGGTTGCTGTCTTCTTCCAGAATCGAGGTTCAGTGCTCTGGGGGGAGGCCCTTCGCCTGATTGTGGGGCGTGCTCCTGGAGTAGCGGTGGGGGCGTTCATCGTTTCGCGAATGAGCCCTGTTTTCCTTGCCTACGTAGGCGCAACCGTGGTGTTGGCGGCGGTTCTGGTGACGGCCAATATCCCGCCCATACAGCGCAATACCCCTACGTTGCTCACGGCCGGATTCGCCAGCGGCCTGTTTGGCACCGCCACCGGCATCGGTGGTCCGCCGCTAGGACTCATGTATCAACACGGCGCTGGCGTAGATCTTCGGGCCACGGTGGGAACGGTGATGCTGGTGGGTGGCGCCATGACCATCAGCGGCTTCGCGCTCGCTGGAGAGCTGGAAGCTATCGATATCCGAACCGGAATGGCCTTGATGCCATTCTCACTGGCCGGTGTGTTGACCGCCCGCGCGGTCCACAATTGGGTGGACGACCGCATTACCCGAGTAGTCCAGATCGTCAGCGTCGCTGGCGCAGTGCTCGCCATCATCCGACTGTCGCTCTAATATTGGTTCCGCTCGCCCAGGCTCGTTCCTCGCCACGGGGTCGCTTCACGGCTCGCTCCGCTCAACCAGAACGACACGTCCACTAAGCTGCTCCGTCCCTCCGCAGCCTCACGCATTCTGGGACTGGTTCCGCTCGCCCAGGCTCGTTCCTCGCCACGGGGTCGCTTCACGGCTCGCTCCGCTCAACCAGAGCCTGCGGCGCCATGAACTGACGGAACAACTACTGTCCCTCCGGGAGACGTTCAAACGGCACGCAGCCTTTGCCTCCGGCACTCCACCAGACACCCCGGTACCTACACCTGGCTCCAACATGCACGGTGCTCCGCTCCCCGCCAGTCCCCCCTACACCCCAGTCGCCTCCACAGCCGCTGGACGAAACTCCTCATAGAGGTACATTCCCGCGACGAAAACCAATCCGAGTACCCACCAACCGATCGCGGCTCCCGCTCTGATCAGCCAGCCGGAGCGAAACGGATTGAAGATCGAGATGAGGGCGCCAGCGATCATCAGTACGAGAACCTGGGACCGGCAGACCATCGCGATCGCCGGATTCGGACGCCGCGGACTCGCCAAGTCCCACCGATAGACCACGCCGGCTGCCGCCTGGATCGGGAGGCACACAAGGCCAGCGATCCCAACTATCGGGCTGGACAGTGCGAATACCGCAGCCAACACCACAAGCACAACCGTGCCAGCCAATCTTGGGGTGAAACGAGGCTGCGGGCGGGCCGGCCTTTTAGCGCTCAGCAGCCAAGTCTGAATCGGGAACGGTGCCATCGAACTCACTCTCACGAGTTCGCGGGCTAGCCGTACGGCTCGCGCTCGGGACTCCACGATCGCTATTTCGCGATCACGGATCTCCTTCACCGACTCGTTGTAGTGCCGTCGAGCCTCGGCCATATGAGGAGGGTCTTGCGAGCCGGTAACCAGCTCGGCGTGCACGGACGCCAACACGTCGGCACACTCCATGAGACAGGCCATACCGCGAAAGAAGGGTAACGAGACCGCTGCATCGCCAACAAGGAAGACGCCGGTGTATTCATCGGGACCGAAGGCCACCCGTTGCTGATAGCGATGCTCCAATCGAAACGTCGATTGAATCATCACCTTCGCGGCATTGGGAGTCAGATCCGAACCGACATGATCGACGACGGCTGAAAACAACGGAGCATTCAGATGGTCCAACACGTCGCTTGTCAGTGTGACTGGCTCGGCCGGACGAGCGCCCAAGGACTCCACCGCAGCGTGCTCAGCGGGCGAGAGAAAAAGGTCGATCTCGGCATACCCGTTCTGATTGAAGCGATAGTCGATGGCGGAGCCCAGCAGCTTGGCCAGTTTCAGCTGACGAACCAGATCGAGGGAAAGGGGCAAACCCTCGGCTTCGACGCGGAGTCGGGCCACGGTCTGATGAACTTTCTCGATCGCCTCGTTCCCATGGGCCACGAGCTTTCTTGTTTCACTATTTACCGAGTCGGCCCCAACCACCATGAGACACCCGTTTTTGACCAGAACACCATCGTCCTCCAACCACTGGCGGACGCCGGCAAGGTCCGTGGCGCCTTCGCCGGATCCAACGAGCATCTGCCGCTTGGAAATTCCGGTCTCGCTCACAAGCTTCTCTAGCTTTGCTTCCAACATGTTGGCGGCGGGTCGAAAGTTCTCAACGGTAAGGAATGCAATGAGGTCGTCGAATAGCGGGTGATCCAAGGTTGCTTGCGCGGCCAGATAGGGCCGCCGATCCATTCGCAGGCGATGGCTACGTTCATACGAGGTTCGCTTGTCGACCAACAGAATCGGCGCTGCCACCAAACCCTCAGGACCGTTCCGCAATGCCGCCGTCAAGCAGAACAGCAAGCCCGCGGGACCGGCTCCAACCACGACCGTCGCAAACTGCCGTTGATGCATAGGTAAAGCATCGGAAGCCCCGACGCCCGCTTAAAACTTTGGAAATTCAGCAGCGAAAGAGCTCGGTTACGCTTCGAGGTACCGGGTGACGGCAACGCCCGAACCCACCGCACCGATCAAGGCTCCGGCGGCCAGCAAAATTCCGGTGATCACCCAGAGCTGACCGCTTTCCAATGCGAACGAATCGAACAGGCGGAAGTCGGCACCCTTTACCGCTCCGCCGACTACACGATTGAGGGCTAGAACAGCACCGGCGCTGAAGATCGCACCAACCAACCCTTGCAGCAAACCCTCGAGCATGAACGGGATTCGAATGAACCAGTTGGTAGCACCAACCAGCCGCATCACCTCCACCTCACGCCTCCGTGCGAACAAGGCGGTGCGGATGGTGTTGTACATCAAGAGGCTCGACGCCAGGCCGCTAGCCAGGGCGGCCACCGTCATCGTGATGCTGGCCGCAGAGGAGAACTGATTGAGCCGGCGGATGTAGTCGCCGGCGAAGTCCACCTGACGCACCCCTGGTAATGGCGTGAACTGCCTGCCGAGTTGCTCGACCACGCTGAGGTCGGGGTTCACCGGCACCACCCGGAACGACGTTGGAAGATCTTCGGGGGTAACGGCGGCCAACACCTCGGGTGATTCGGCGAAGTATTCTTCGAACTCTGCGAACGTCTGCTCGCGGGTAATGAACACGGCGCTCTTGACCACCGGCGACTCCGCCAGGGCGCGCTCAACCGATGAGATCTGGTCATCGCTGGCGTCGTTGTTGATCCAGATGATGAACTCGACATCATCTTTGAAGCGAGTGTTCAAACCTGACACGCCCTGCTGTATCACCAAAGCCGCCCCGAGGAGAGAGAGCGATACCGCCACGGTGAGAACCGTGGCGATGCTCAACGAGGGGTTCCTGATGATGTTGAGCGCGGTTTCCTTAACGATGTAGTCGACACGAACAGCCATCAGTCGTAAACACCCCGGCTCTGGTCTCGCACGATCGAGCCATGCGAGAGTTCGATAACTCGTCGTCGCATCGTGTCTACGATGCCGCGATCGTGGGTGGCCATCACCACCGTGGTGTTGGCAGACCGGTTTATTCGGTCGAGGAGCCACATGATGCCGTTGGCCGTCTGGGGGTCCAAGTTGCCGGTGGGCTCATCGGCCAGCAGAATAACCGGTCGATTGACGAACGCCCGAGCGATTGAAACCCGTTGTTGTTCACCACCGGAGAGCTGGTTGGGGTATTTCTCCATCTTGTCACCCAGACCGACCAGCTCACAGATTGCTGGCACCTGTGTTTCGATGATGTGTTTCGGCTTGCCGATGACCTCGAGTGCGAAGCTGACGTTTTCGCGAACCGTACGGGACGGCAGCAGTTTGAAGTCCTGGAAGACACACCCGATCTGACGACGAAGCAGGGGCACCTTCCAAGGGTGGAGGTCGCCAACATCTTTGCCATTCACCAGGACCCGACCCGAATCGGGGACCTCCTGCTTATTTAGCAGCCGCAAGAAGGTCGACTTGCCTGATCCGGAGGGACCGACCAGGAACACGAACTCGCCCTTGTTGATCTCGGCGGTCGCATCTTTCAAGGCGATCGGGGATCCCTTGTATTCCTTTGTCACGTTCTCAAGTTTGATCAAGAAACTTCCCTCGGCAGATCAGCACACAAATCTAGTTCAGGAACTGTGTCCGATGCGGTCATGATGCCCGGGCCCGCCGCCAGCGAAGCCACGCTTCCATGAATGGTTCAACATCTCCGTCGAGGACGCCCTTCGGATTGCCCGACGTGAATTGGCTTCGTTCGTCTTTTACCTGCTCGTACGGCTGAAGCACGTAACTGCGAATTTGGCTTCCCCACTCGGTGCTTTTGGACTCACCGGCTTCGGCAGCCAATTCGTCCTCGCGCTTTTGCCGCTCCAACTCCAGCAATCGCACGGTCAGTTGTTTCATGCAGGTCTCGCGGTTCTGGTGCTGGCTTCGTTCCTGTTGGGAGGAAACGACAACCCCGGTGGGCAGGTGGGTGATACGAACTGCGGAATCGGTGGTGTTGACGTGTTGTCCCCCGGCGCCCGACGAGCGGAACACATCTACTCGGAGATCCTTGTCGGGAATGTCGATCGTCTGAGCCGACTCGGCTACATCGGGCCAGACACTGAAGCTGGCGAATGCCGTGTGCCGTCGAGCCTGCTGGTCGAAAGGTGAGATCCGCACCAGTCGGTGAACCCCTCGCTCGGCCTGAAGAAGGCCGTAGGCATACCGGCCGCGAACAGTGAACGCAGCCGTGGTGATGCCAGCCTCCCCACCCTCCTGCCAGTCTTCAACCTCGAGGGTGAACCCTTTGTTCTTGGCCCATCGCTCGTACATCCGAAACAGCATTTCGGCCCAGTCTTGGCTGTCGGTGCCGCCGGCCCCACTGTTGATTTGGCATACCGCATCACCATGGTCGTATTCACCGGTGAACAGGGCGCGTAGTTCTAGTTGAGCGAACTGGTCGGTGAGGCGTTCAGACAGCTCGGCGATCTCATCGTCCAAACTGCTGTCGCCTTCCTCTTGGGCCAGCTCCACCAGGGCCTCGAGATCACCAATCCCTGCGCCTAACTCCTCATAGAGATCCAGATCACCTTTCACCGAAGTGAATTCGGTCTGGACCTCGCGCGCTCTATCGGCGTCGTCCCAGAGGTCGGGCCGACCCATCTCGGCCTCCAGTTGAGGTAGCCGCGCCTGTAATGCCCCGACCTTCAGGTACTCGTCGGCCTCGATCAGGTCACGGCGGAGTCGCTCGACAATGTCATCAATCTCAGCCACCTATGCAGCCCCATGGCACTTCTTGAACTTCTTGCCACTGCCACAGGGACACGGTTCATTGCGGCCAGTGTTGGCCCACTCATCGTTGATCTTGGGTTTCGCAACGCGATCCGCCGGGGCCTTTGGTGCATTGGGATCGATTCCGGCATCGACGTCGGCTTTCTGGGCCTGCATATCGGTGGTGGTTGGGACCGGAGCGTTCAGACCCTTCGCCTTCACATCACCAGAATCGCGGGAAGACTCTGGTGCCTTGGATTCCTCCGGTGGCGGAGAGGCGGGCTTCTGAACCATCTGCACGTGCATGATGTAGCGGACATAGTCGGTCTCCAGCGCAGTCATCATCCCGGAGAACATGTCGAAACCCTCACGCTGGAATTCGGTGAGCGGATCCCGCTGACCCATTGCCCGCAGGCCAATGCCTTCGCGCAACTGGTCCATCTCCGTGAGATGCTCGCGCCACCGCTGGTCGATCAACTGCAGCATGATTTGGTTTTCCACCTGGCGCATGACCTCAGGACCCAATTCGGCTTCCCGTTTTTCATAGACTCCGGTGGCATCTTCCACCAGAATCTCGCGCAGACCCTTCAGTCCTTTCACCTCCACCAAATCGGCTTCGGTCAGTTCAGTAGGCCAGAACTGTCGAGTATCGGCGATTAACGCCTCGAGATCCCACGTGTCTTCCAGGTCATCGCCGCAGTGGGTTACCACCAGCCCATTTGCAGTGGTTTCAATAGCGGCCAGGGTGTCCTCCCGGAGATCACCCTGCTCGATCAGCTGCAGCCGTCTGGCATAGATGACCTTGCGCTGCTGGTTGAACACCTCGTCGTATTTCAAGACGTTCTTGCGGGTTTCGGCGTTCCGCTGTTCCACCGTTTGCTGCGCTCGTTCCACCGACTTCGTGACCAGCTTGGATTCGATCGGAACATCGTCGGGCATCGCCCGATCCATCACCGAGCTCATTGCTCCGGTTGCGAAGATGCGCATCAAATCGTCATCAAGACTCAGGTAGAACCGGCTCTCGCCCGGATCCCCCTGACGGCCGGACCGACCCCGCAGCTGATTGTCGATTCTGCGGGACTCGTGCCGCTCAGTGGCGAGAACATAGAGCCCACCGGCTTCGATGACCCGTTTGTTGTTAACCTCACAGATTCCGCTCCAGTAGTCGAGTCGCTTTTGGTAATACGCTTCGGCTTCGGGATCCGGGTCTGGCCCACCGAGTTCGTAACCTTCGGCGCGGGTGTCTCGCTCGGCCAATTTCTCCGCGTTGCCGCCCAGCACGATGTCAACACCACGACCGGCCATGTTGGTGGCAACGGTGACCGCTCCCGGTTGTCCGGCCTGAGCAACGATGTCGGCTTCCCGAAAGTGCTGTTTCGCGTTGAGGACTTCATGTTCGACGCCTTTTTCAGCGAACAGCCGACTGATCTTCTCAGACTTCTCCACCGATGCGGTTCCGACGAGAATGGGTTGTCCGTTTCGTACCCGCTCGAAAACGTCTTCGACCACAGACTCGTACTTCCCATCTTCGGTCTTGTAGATCAGATCGGGTTGGTCGATACGGGCGATCGGTTCGTTGGTGGGAATTGGCACAACGGGGAGGCTGTATGTGGTCTCCAGTTCGGCGGCGTCTGATTGGGCCGTGCCGGTCATACCCGAAAGCTTTTCGTACATGCGGAAATAGTTCTGCAGCGTGACCGTGGCCATGGTTTGCTGCTCTTCTTTGATTGCAACACCCTCCTTGGACTCCACCGCTTGGTGCAGTCCGTCGGACCAACGCCGGCCCTCCAGAACGCGTCCGGTGAATTCATCGACGATCTTCACCTCACCGTCAGCGATCAAGTAATCCTTGTCTCGCTTGAACAACTCCTTCGCACGGAGGGATTGGTTCAAGTGGTGAACGAGGTCGCCTTGAACGCCGTCGTAAAGGTTCTCGATGCCAAGAGCCGCCTCCACGGTGTTGATGCCTTCCTCGGTAACGGTGACAAGGCGCTTCTCTTCGTCCACTTCGTAGTCGATCTCGGGTTTGAGGCGAGCGGCGATCTGGGAGAAACGGGTGTAGAGATCGGCAGCGCCTTTGACCTTGCCGCTAATGATGAGAGGTGTTCGGGCCTCGTCGATCAGGATCGAGTCGATCTCGTCCACGATGGCGTAATTGTGACCTCGCTGGGTCATGGCTTCCTTGGTTCGAGCCATGTTGTCTCGGAGGTAGTCGAAGCCGAACTCGTTGTTCGTGCCGTAGGTGATGTCTCGGGCATACTGCTCCCGCTTCACCGCGCTGTCATTCATCCCCGGGACCACCAGCCCGTAGGTGAGGCCCAACCAGTTGTGGAGGCGACCCATCCACTCCGCATCCCGAGAAGCCAAGTACTCATTGACCGTGACAACGTGGACCCCCTTACCCCCGAGGGCATTGAGGTACACCGGGAGCGTGGAGACCAGGGTCTTGCCCTCGCCGGTTTTCATCTCGGCAACCCACCCGAAGTGGAGGGCGGCCCCGCCCATCAGCTGAACGTCGTAGTGCCGCTGGCCGAGCACCCGTTTGGCCCCCTCACGGGTGACGGCAAAGGCTTCCACCAGGATGTGGTCCAGAGTCTCGCCATTGTCCAGCCTGGTGCGGAACTCCGCGGTCTTGGCCTTCAGCTCAGCATCGCTGAGCTTCTCGATCTCCGGTTCGATCGCGTTGACGGGAGCAACGACTGATTGGATGGTTTTCAGGCGCTTACCGTCGCCTGCTTTGAGAATCTTGTCGAAGAGCTTCATAGGGCTCTACCAGCGTACTCCCGTGGGTCCCGAGCGCTGGACAGCCCCGGGTATCCATCGGTCACAGCTTCCTAGCCGGAACTTTCGGCCCGGCCGCGTCGTCCTACCACCATGGATCTCACCACCCGTCGACACTTTCTCGCACTCGTGCTCGCCAGCGCGGCCGCTTCAGCCTGCGGAGCATCGTCACCCCCCGGCGCCTCTGACGGTGGCAGCGACGGCGGAACAACTCCCGCTCGGCCGTCCGATCCGGAGCTAGGTGACATTCAGACGATTGGCCACTCGTTCCGACGAATCACAGCGTCGGGCGACAGCGCTGGGGCAGTCGATGGCGACCGACAACTGGCGGCCAAGCTCTATTCGCTCATGGCTCAAGCGTCCCGGGAGAACTTCATTTTCTCGCCGTTCAGCATCGCGTCGGCCTTCTCGATGCTCATGGCGGGGGCCCGGACCCGGTCCGCCGAACAGCTCGCAAGCGCACTGGGGGGCACCGGTCAAGACTGGCACGAGTCACGAAATGCACTGGACACGTTTGTTCGGACACCCACCCAGGTTCCTGAAGGGGCCCAACCGCTGGAGCTGGATATCGCCAATGCACCGTTCGGCCAAACGGGGTTTCCCTTTGAGGAGGATTTCATCAGAGTTCTGGCGGAGTACTACGGCGCGGACATGCGAGCCTTGGATTTCAGTTCTGACCCCGAAGCAGCACGCCAACTCATCAACGCCTGGGTGGCGGATCAAACGAGGGATCGAATCCTCGATTTGCTGCCTCCGGGCAGCATCGATGCCTTGGTGCGATTGGTGTTGGTAAACACCGTCTTTTTCAAGGCCACCTGGTTCAACGAGTTCGATCCGGCCCGAACCGGCGATCAGGAGTTCACATTGCTGGATGGGTCCGTTGCCATGGTCCCCACCATGAGCGGCTCGATTCGCACCACCTTCGGCACAGGCGACGGTTGGCAGATGGTCCGTCTGCCGTACTGGGGTGGCTACTCGATGATCGTTGTAGTGCCCGACACCGGAGAACTGGCGAACGTTGAGAGCCAGCTGGACAATGGATTCCTCGAGAACCTCTCCGCGACCCAGTCCGACTACGCGGTTGCGCTTTCGTTTCCCAAGTTCAACTTCAAGACCTCGCAAGACCTGATCCCGCTGTTTCAACCACTTGGAGTTGTCGACGTGTTCAGCGAAACGCTCGCTGACCTGACCGGCATCGCCCCCGCCGAGGCCGCCCGCCTCTATGTGTCAGGGGCCTTCCATCAAGCCACGATCGAAGTAGACGAGCTCGGTACAACGGCGACCGCAGCAACCGCCCTGGTAGTCGGCGCAACATCAGCTCCAGAGCCGGTGAGCCTGAGCGTCGATCGACCATTCCTGTTCGTGATCCAGCACGATGAAAGCGGCGAGCCACTCTTCATCGGCCGGGTTACCGACCCTCGCACCTGACAATCAAGACAGACTCCCTGATGACGAGTTTGCGCGCACACCTCGAAGCGAAACGAGCAGTGCAAAAAGCTCCCGCTCCATGGCCGCCTCGGCCAATGCGTCACCGGTGATATCGGCGATGCTCTCCACCGACGACAAGCGGTCGACCAGGTCCACCTGCCGGGCCGGGATACTGCTACGGCGGGGATGACTGTTGATCGTTCGAAGTAGGGACTGGGCGGCTCGCTGATCCACGAAGAGGTGCCCCCGCACCAGCGTCTTGACGATCTTTGGTCCTAAACGGATCGCAACATTCTTGTCCACTGCCCCATTGGCACCGGCGAGCAGAGCAGGGGCTAGTTCGTCATTGGGGCCTCCCACTGCCAACACGGCACTGATCGGCATCAGGTCCCGCAAGGTGCTGATGATCTCGAGCGGGTCGCCCTGTATGGGTGTGAGGTCCACAACCACGATCTTCGGTGGATGGTCGTTGATCACGGGACCCAGCTGACTGGGGATGTCGGCCTCCGCAACCACCTGGATCTCGACGTCCCGCTCCAACGCGGTCATGAGCTCGCGCCGGTAGATCTCGTGGTCGTCGCAGAGGGCGACGGTTGTAGCGCGTTCCATCACGTGGGTGGTATCGACCCATCAAGCCACTCCCTGAAGGCTTTCCCAATTAGGGATAGTTTACTGTTGTTGTGTCTTATATATCTCTAACAGCGTACACTCAGGGTGTGCTGCTGGAGCGAGGCTGCGGAGGATGCCGGCGTCCATTGAATCGCTCACACTGCTCGGCTTTCCTTTCTCGTATCTGCATCGATTGCGCCAATGCACTTCGACCCGCACCGCCTACGGCGATCCCTGGTCTGAAGGAGGTTGTAGCTGTGTGGGAGTACGAGCCTGTGATGGCGCAGATCATCCATGCGGTAAAAAGGGGCGGGCGACCCGATCTCCTTCAAAGCTTGGCTATCCCGCTCGCTTTCCACCTTCGCCCCCTCGTCCAATCGTCGCCCGTCATCACGTGGGTGCCCGCCAGCCCGAAGGGACGACGCCACCGTGGATTCGACCAAGGACGACTTCTCGCCAAGTATGTGGCCCGTGAACTCGACCTACGAAGCGCTCCGTCCCTCGCCCGCAGCGGACGAGCCCAATTCGGCAGCAATCGCACAACTCGACTAGAGGGACCACGACTGCGAATCCGCCCAGACTGGGCGCAACAATCGTCGCCAGAGGAGATCGTGTTGATCGACGACGTCATAACCACGGGAGCGTCAATGGCAGCCGCAGCTTCGTGCCTTGAACTACATCACCGAGACACGTCCATCATTGGAGCCGCATTGGCAATGAAGCCATAGTCATTGCAACGAGAATCGGTTGAACACTCAGCGTTCGGTGGAAATCGCTGAGCCGAGCGTCGGGTCCGGCTGCTGCTCCTCAACCGCCGTCCCCAGCACCGTCACGCTGGGCTGGTTGGACGGATCCTGGTCAGCTTCGGACCCGGTACTACATCCCCCTGGACCAACGGCCACGACCAGCGCGATGAGGATGAAACGCCACTTCATGTGGTCACGGTAGACCGCGATGCGAAGCTTCGAATGGATATCGCCCCTACTCCTAGGAGGGAAACCGCGACAACAAGATCCAACACGCTTGGCCATTGCAGGCGATCCTGTAAGGATGCAAAGACCGCCATACCCATCAACTGGAGGTTGCGAAAAACATGCCGCCATGTCACAGGCGAGTCGCTCGTTCCACCAAAACACCGACACGGAACCAACCGACCGATCCGAATCGTGGTCACGAGAACCACGGTAAATGCGGCCAGCAGTGCGAATGACACCACACCACCCCAGCCGGGCAGGGCAAGGAGGGTAATGGCGGTTGCCGCCTCAGCCACGGGAACCAGGATCGCCAACACATGAGCACGGGGAAGCCCCAACTCTTGGAAGCCGTCGGCCGTCCCCGAAGGATCACGGAACTTCGCTACCGCCGCCCAGAGCAGCACCCCGGCGAGAATTACGGCGAAGATCGTTCCCAATTGCGGTCCCGGTAGTCAGTGGGTGATCGTCAGTAGCGGTAGTGGTCGGGTTTGTAGGGTCCGTCCACCGGGACGCCGATGTAGTCGGCCTGCTCCTGGGTGAGGACGGTGAGTTTGGCGCCGAGCGCATCCAGGTGAAGGCGAGCCACCTTCTCATCCAGCTTCTTCGGCAGCGTGGTGACCGACAATTTGTCGTAGCTGTCAGCGTTCTTGTGGAGCTCTATCTGGGCCAGCACCTGGTTGGCGAACGAGGCGCTCATCACAAAGCTCGGGTGCCCAGTGGCGTTGCCGAGATTGAGGAGGCGACCTTCGGACAGCACGATGATGCTCTTGCCGTCCGGCCACCGGAACTCATCGACCTGAGGTTTGATGTTGATTCTTTGAATGTCGGAACTCCGGTAGAGCCCGGCCATGTCTATCTCGTTGTCGAAGTGCCCAATGTTGCCAACGATCGCGCCCTGCTTCATCCTGCCCATCATCTCGGCGGAAATGATGTCCTTGTTGCCGGTTGAGGTGATGAAGATGTCGGCCTTGTCGAGCATTCGCTCGATCGTGTTGACCTCGTATCCATCCATCGCCGCCTGAAGGGCACAGATGGGATCGATCTCGGTAATAACCACCCGCGCACCTTGACCTCGTAGCGCTTCTGCACAACCTTTGCCGACGTCGCCATACCCAAGAACCAACGCCACCTTGCCCCCGATCATCACATCGGTTCCACGATTGATGCCATCCAGAAGTGAGTGGCGGGTGCCGTACTTGTTATCGAACTTCGACTTCGTAACGGCATCGTTCACGTTGATCGCGGGGAATCTCAACGTGCCATTGTCACGCATTTCATAAAGCCGATGGACGCCGGTGGTTGTCTCCTCGCTCACACCCCGGATCCCGGGGGCCATTGCGGTGAAGAGCCCGGGGTCGGTGTTTTGGAGCTTGCGGAGCAGATCCAGGATCACGCCCCACTCCTCAGAATCATCTTCGCTGGCTTCGGGAACGGCGCCGGCTGCTTCGAACTCGGCGCCCTTGTGGACCAGCATCGTGGCGTCGCCACCATCGTCGAGAATCAAGTTCGGCCCAGTGTGGCCTGGCCATTTCAGGGCCTGCTCGGTACACCACCAATACTCTTCCAGCGTCTCACCCTTCCACGCATATACCGGAACGCCGTCGGGCCGATCAGATGTTCCGGTGGGGCCGACCACGGTGGCCGCGGCGGCGGCATCGTCGGTAGAGAAGATATTGCAGCTGACCCATCGCACATCGGCGCCGAGCGCCGTGAGCGTCTCGATGAGAACGGCGGTCTGGGTAGTCATGTGCAAGCTGCCCATGATCCGAGCGCCCTCGAGCGGCTGCTCGTCGAAGTACTCAGCTCGAATGGCCATGAGACCCGGCATCTCGTGTTCCGCCAACTCAATTTGCTTGCGGCCCGGGCCATGAAGATCGATGTTGGCAACCTTGTAGTCGCCTGCGGCCAACGTGAGCGGCCGGTTCTCAGTGGTAGTCATGCGCCCAAGCGTAGGGCCAGGTTTCTCACCCGGTGGGATTCAATGGCGCTGTTTTGGGCACACTGTTCCCCATGGCTCACTACGAAACCTCCGTTACCACTCCCCTAAGCCCCGCCGATGCGTTTGCCAAGATGGCCGACATGACCAACTTCGCCAAATGGGACCCCGGCGTCCAGTCCGCGAAGCAGGTGTCCGGGAGTGAACCCGGACTCAACGCCGCCTATGAACTGGTGGTGGACGGGGTAGGCCCGGCCCCCGACCTTCCGTTGAGGTATGTCGTAGAAGAGTTCGACGCGGGCCGTCGCTTTCGGGCGTTGGCGAAAGCGAAATTCTTCTACTCCGACGACATCGTGTCGGTGACCCCGGACGGTACCGGCAGTGTCGTGACCTATGAAGCCGACCTGGTGCTGAACGGGCCCTTCAAGATCTTCGACCCACTGCTCAAGCCCATCTTCAACCGAATCGGCGATGCCGCCGCTGACGGGTTGAAGGCATTCCTCAACCCCTGAATTCAGCCAAATTTTGGTCTGGCAGCACCAGACGCCGTCCCCAGGTGAGGAAATTTGAGAAATGTGTTCAATCCGCTACCCACCGTAGGCCTTTCGGCCTACGGTGGGCAGCTATTGAATAGGCGGCCGGAGTCCCTCCGGCACATATGAAAGGCGTAACTACATGATTCGTACCTCATCTCTTTGGCGTTCCCGGAGGTGGCTGGCGGTAGTGCCCGCACTCCTCCTCGCCCTTGCATCGGCTCCGTCGATCGCATCGGCAGGACCATCAGACGACGGCTGTAACAACCGAAACTTCACCACCATCGATCAATTCCTGCAGTGCGTGAACGGCGACGACGTCTACACGCATCTCCAGGCCTTCCAAGACATCGCCGATGCCAACGACGGCACCCGCGCCTCCGGTACGCCCGGCTATGACGCTTCCGCTGATTACGTTCAGGGCCTTCTCGAGGCCGCTGGCTACGAGGTAACCATCCAAGAGTTCGCTTTCACGCTCTTCACCGAGGTGTCTAGTTCGCTCAGCAACAATGGTGCCGCGATCGAAACTCAGACCATGTCATTCTCCGGCTCGGGCTCTCTTACCAACGCCAATGTCATTCCGGTGGATCTGGCTCTTGGTCTCGGCAACGCCAGCACTTCAGGCTGTGAGGCAGCCGACTTCGATGGTCTCGACTTCTCCGGCAGCAACGACCTTGCCCTCATCCAGCGCGGTGCCTGCGCCTTCGGTTCGAAAGCGCTCAACGCACAAGCTGCCGGTGCAGAAGCCGTGGTGATCTTCAACCAGGGCAATACCGAAGCTCGCAAGGGCATCATCGGTGGAACCCTCGGCGAAGGCGTAGTTGGCACACTCACCATCCCCGTCCTCGACGTTGCATACGACGATGGTGTGGCCCTGGTCGGGGCTGAGAATGTCAATCTCGCTGCCGAGACCATCAACGACACCAAGGCCACGTCCAACATCATCGCTGACATGGACGGCGTCAACACCGACAACGTCGTGATGGCGGGCGCCCACTTGGATTCCGTTGCGGCCGGCCCCGGCATCAATGACAACGGCAGCGGCTCGGCAACGATTCTCGCCGTCGCTCTCCAGATGGCCAACAACAAGAAGTTCACACCGCAGAACTCCATCCGATTCGCCTGGTGGGGTGCTGAAGAGTCCGGTCTCATCGGTTCCACCGAGTACATCTTCAACCCCGAATTCGGTATCAGTGACGAGGACTACTTTGCACTCGCCGCGTACTTGAACTTCGACATGGTCGGGTCCGCCAACTTCATCTATGGCGTGTATGACGCTGACGAGTCCACCTTCACCGCCTCCGCTCCGGTTCCTGCCGGATCGGCTGCGCTCGAGGACCTCTTCGAGGCGTACTACACCAT
>JABDIY010000133.1 GCA_013003535.1 Acidimicrobiales bacterium
GCGGAGGAAACACGATCGAAGTTGCCAGAGCGCCGATGATGCAGGCAACCCCGCAGATCGAAAACGCGAGTGCGAAGTTGCCCGTGTCGCCCAGCCATCCACCCAGTATGGGAAATATGATCCCACCGGCCCCATAGGCCAGGAAAACCCAGGGATAGTTCCGGCCGACGGCGGCGTTGCCGAATTCGTCGGATGTCAATGCGGGAAAGAGGGCGAAGTTTCCACCGAAATTGAATCCGATCAGAGCCGCGGCCAGATACAGCGACCACTCTGTTCCGGCCATCGGAATAAACAGCAACAAGAACAGCCCCTGGGAGGACGCCATCATGACCACCGACCGTTTCCTCCCCAGTTTGTCGCTGAACGCGCCCCAGGCGATACGCCCGATGCCGTTGGCGAGACTGAAGAACACCGCCATCGCAGTCCCGGCAATGGCACTGGCCGTAGCGGCCGTGGTTCCGGCGTCGGTCAGTGCCTCGATGGGGTAGAGCTTCATGAGCCCAATAGCCATGAGTCCGGCTCCGGCCGAAGCTGCAAAGGTGAATGAGATGAGATGAAATTGGGGTGTCCGCAGCATCTCACGGGGAGTGAAATCGTCGGCACCTTCGCCCGGTTCGTCTGGTGGCACGAACCCGGTCGGCAACCAGCCTTTCGGCGGCATTTTCATCGTCCAGGAGCCGGCGAACACGATGAAAGCGAAAGCGAGGCCATACCACAGGAACGTTTGATCGAGGCCGTGGTGTTCTATCAGGTTTCCCCACGAACCGGCCAGTTTGACCCACCCCAGTGCCCCGAAACCGAAGCCGGCAACGGCCAGACCGGTGATGGTGCCTTTGCGGTCGGGGAACCAGCGCATCCCCACCGCAATCGGAACAACGTACGCGAGTCCGATGCCGGTCCCGCCGATGAGGCCGATACCCAGCAGCACAGCCCAAAACACGGAGCCACCGCCGATGGCGGCCACCATGTATCCGAATCCAAGTGTTATACCGCCAAAAAGGGCCAGCCGACGGGGGCCTACTTTGCCGAGGTTCTTGCCGGCAAACACCATGGCTATTGCAAAACTGGCGAGCCCGGTTGAAAACACGACCTGCGTCTGGAGGTTGCTCCAGCCGGCTTCCTTGAGGGCTGGCGTAAACACTGACCACGCGTAGATGGCTCCGAGGCAAACCTGAATGAGCACGGCGCCGACCACGACCGGCCACCGTCTTGTGGCGGTATTGGGCGAGGGGGCGATATCCACCGTTGACCTTTCGACGTCCGCCCTCCAACCGTAGGCTCGCGCGACAACGAGGAATATGGCCAATCGGCCCGATTGCTCAGGTCTGCCTGAATCAGTTGAGAGCGACTCAGGCCGCTACCGATTCCCGGAACGACCCCGCCCTGTTCGATTGTGGGCTTTCTTCGTCTGGCCGTTTCGAGATCGGTTTGAATCTGACTGCTTGGTACGGGGTCTCGCAGGGCGAACCGTTAGTTCCCGTCCACCCAGGTTGCTGCCGTTGAGGGCTTGGATGGCCTCCTGGCTACCAGATCCGGTCATCTCCACGAACGCAAAGCCACGGGAATACCCTGACCGTCGGTCGGTCACGATCGTGGCGTCGGCCACCTTTCCGTATTGCGCAAACAGCTCTTTGAGGTCTTCGGCAGTGGTTTCCCATGGAATGTTTGATACATACACGCTCTGCGTGGACGCCTTAGCTGCAGCGGCGTTGGTGGAGTGATCGCGGCGGCCGCCGTTGCGAACTGCGCGATCATCGTTTTTGTTCGAGGTCTTCGTAGATTTGTGATTCATACGCTTGGGGCCGGATCGCTCGCCGATCCGGTGACCGCCCTCGGAAAGCTTGTCGGTGTGGGGTGGCACGATCGGTGCCCACAGGTCGAGTTCTTCTTGCATGCGACGGGCACCACGCTGCTGGTCGGCGGTGAGCAGGCTCACGACCGACCCCGCAGCTCCGGCTCGGGCGGTTCGACCGGAACGGTGCAGGTAATCCTTGTGATCGTTCGGTGGATCGAAGTGAACAACGGTCTCGACCGCATCGACGTGAATCCCCCGCGCGGCCACATCGGTGGCGATAAGCGCCTGAACGCGACCGGTCGTGAATTCCTTCAGTGCCCGATTTCGCTGGCCTTGAGAGCGTCCTCCGTGGATGGCGACAGCTTTGATGCCGAGCCGATCGAGCTGCTTCGCCAGTCGGTCTGCTCCATGACGCGTTCGTGTGAAGACGATGGTTCGACCTCCGCTTGCGACGACGTCAGCTGCGTGTTCGACCCGATCACTTCGTTGTACGAGCCAAAAGTGATGTCTGGCGTCAATCGCCTCTGCCTCGGCAGATGGAGCTT
>JABDIY010000147.1 GCA_013003535.1 Acidimicrobiales bacterium
GCGTGGCGACCGCGCCGGCCAGGATCGCACCCACCAGCGGAAACAGCGCAGCCACAAACGTCAACATGACGAGAGGCAACACGAGCGGCACACCGATGATCGCCAGCCCGATACCGATGAGCGTCGCATCCACGGCGCCCACGATCAGAATGGCCGATAGGTATCGCTGTAGCACCTTCCAACCGGCTGTCATCGCGGTTGTTGCTTTCTCTTGCACGTCGGAGGGAAAGTAGCTCACCAACCTTCGGCGGAACATATCGCCATCTTTGACGTAGAAAAACGACACAACCATCGTCAACATCAGCGCGGCCAGGCCCTCGAGCATGAGTGCCGCTCTGGTCGGTGCCTGGGTTTTGGCGAAATTGCTGACCTGCTCGATGACCGTTGTCTCGAATTCTTGGATGGAGGACTCGGAGAGGCCAAGAGGGCTGGCGAGGAGCCAGGTGCGCACTTCAACATATCCGTCGCCCAGTGACGGCCCTATCTCCGAGATTCCCTCGACGAGGGAGGGCATCACGAGCCAGCCACCACCGATAACCACTGTTCCAGCCGCCAAAAAAGATGTGAGTGTTGCGAGAAGATTGGGCCAACCGTGCCGCATCAACCACCGAGCCGGCGGCGAGAGAGCTGCTGCAATCATCAGCCCCAGAATCATCGGTAGTAACACCAGCCGCAGGCGCATGACGATGCCCGCTGCCACAACCACGACTCCCACGACTACGAGAAAGCGCCAGCCTGCCGATCCTCCGGTTCTGAGCCACGCCGGAATCCTGCCCTCCCGCAACAATTCGATACCATTTGGATTGTCCGGCATTCGAGTTTCGCTGGGAACGAACAGCTCACCGTTGGTTGGCTCACCGTGTGATTGTGTTGATTGCGTGGCGCGTAGCGTATCGGGTTCCCGGGGCCCGGCGGTCGGCGTTTTCACGAATCCACCGGGGGCATGATTCCGTGTGCCTCGGTGACTGCACTCCGCAGATGATCACGATCGGAGGTTCGGCCGTTTTCGCCATCGTCGTCTTCTATTTCGTGTTGTTCTTCTTCGTCGAACTCACCGTTCTCGTTCCAGCCCGGAACGATCTCACCAGGGCTGCTCACGGCCATGCCTTCGGCGCCGGGACCGGCCGGTCGTGCTCCGGGCGGATACTGGCTATCAACCGGACCATCGGGGTCGGCAAATTCCGCTCGCTCGCCATCAGCGACATGTTCAGTGCTGCCGGGGTTATCGCTACCTGCTTGTTTGCCTTCATAACGGCCGACGGGTTTGCCAACCGACTCCGCGGAGAACACGGCTGGCACACGACGGCGCCACGAACGCCACATCATCACAATCAGTAACAGAAGAAGCGCAGCGATCGCCACCACCGTCAACCACAGCACGATCTCCATCTCATCAATCCTTTCCGGGCTGCCTGTGCGCTCAAGACAGGCAGTATCTATCTCGTTCAAACACGTGTACCCACTCCCGCCTGCCGCGAAACGTGAGCCCAGAACGAAAGATCACGATGAGGCCGCCCGGACCCCGAACCTCCCCAAATTGCGCTAAGCAATTGTTGTTTCGAAGTGTTTGCAAATACAGCCTTCCAAAGGGGGAGATCTCACCACACAAAAAGAGAGTTTGAGCAATCCGCAAAAGGGGTACGCAGAGTCTGTTCGAACACCAGGAACAATCCACGAATAAGGAGTCACCGTGACGTTCTTCGAACGCATTGAAGCGCAGTGGGACGAGTTCACAAATGAAGCCCGTATCAAGTGGGACCGACTCAAGGAGA
>JABDIY010000152.1 GCA_013003535.1 Acidimicrobiales bacterium
CACGACCACGACGAACGGGGCTTTGCGCCAGACCAAGATCCCGGCGACCACCATGCCCGCCATCCGTTCGTCAATGACAAGTGAGGTTCCCCGGGCCAACGTCAGTTGAACTACCACAGCCGAAATCACGGCGGCGGGGATGAGATTGGTTGCGGTGGCCAGCAGCGGACGTTTCTCTAGCACCGGGCCAATGAGGAACATCCCCGCAAGACGTTGCCCCCACGCACCGAGCATGAGAAGAACGATTGCGAGAGTTGTCATGACGCGCTCCGCTCCGCCATGACCAAAGCTGCGCCGACCCCGCCCAAGCTCATGATGATCGGAAGTCCCGCTGGTGCGATGGGAATGAGGACAAGGCAGATCAGGCCGCCGATCACTCCCGCCGTTGCACCGTCACGAGTGTGCAAGGCGTTCCCGATGATCGCCAAGAGGGCGGCCGGAAACAGGGCATCGATACCGAAGCGCTGGGTATCACCCATCACATCACCCAGAAGTGTTCCGGCGGTGATCCCCACGAACCAGCCACTCATCATCGCCGCCGTGACCATCCAAAAGGCTCGCCGAGCCCGCGGGAGATTCGATTGCTGACTGGCCATCCCGACGTTGAGGTCGAAGGCGTTGATCGCTGCCACCGATCGCACGAACACGCCGTCCCGGAAGATTCGTGTGAGCGTGACCGCAAGGATTCCGAAGCGTGACGCCACGATCCAACCAGCCGCGATAGCGGCGATTTCGCTCCCACCAGCGCTGGTCACAGCCAAGTATGCGAACTGGCTGGTGGCCGAGAAGATGACGGCGCTGGCGACCCACGCCTTGCCCAGGGACGTGCCGGCATCCAGCATGATGACCTGGGTAGTGATCCCGAGAGCTAGGAATGTGAGCGCAACCGTTCCCAGGTCCGTTGGCTGAGGAAGGGGAGGGTGCTGGACTGCCGGGCTAGTGATGGGCCTCTGACTCCATTTGAACCTGGGCGGCTCGCAGTTCCGCCTCGGAGCGATGCAAGTCTGGTTCGATGTACATGGGCCGAGCATGCGGCACCTTGGCCCGTACATTCCTTTCCACCGTGTTCACGGCGTCGGCGAGCTGATCGACCGTCAATGAACTGGAGAAGATGACCTTGGCACCCACGAGCAATTCCTCGGGAGCGATGTACTGGGTCTTCAGATGCACGAGTCGCTCCACGTTTGGGGATGACTCGATCGCCGCTCGGATAGCGGTCATTTCGGCTTTCTTTCCACCCTCGCCAATCAGGAGGCTGCGCATCTCGATGATGAGGACCACCGCAATGAGCAGCAGGAGGAGCCCGATCGACAACGTTCCGATTCCGTCCCACACGCTGTTGCCGGTGACATCGGCCATCACCAGCGCGAACAGGGCGAACACCAACCCCAAGAGAGCGCCGGCGTCCTCCAGCAAAACCACCGGGAGCTCGGGAGTTCGGGACCGTCGGATGAACTGCCACCAACTCGCGCCTTTAGCCTTGAGCTTGCGCCCTTCGACCACCGCAAGTCGGAAGCTGAGCCCTTCAACCACGATGCCGAACAGCAGGATCCCAATCGCCACAGGAAGGTTGTTGATTTCGTGGGGGTGACGGATCTTGTTGATGCCTTCGTAGGTGGCGTAGCCGCCCCCGAGTGTGAAGAGAACCAGGGCAACGACGAAACTCCAGAAGTAGCGCTCTCGTCCGTACCCGAACTGGTGCTCGTCGTCAGCTTCCTTTTGCGCCGCTTTGCCGCCCCATAGCAGAAGGCCCTGATTCGAAGTGTCGGCCACGGAGTGGATGGCTTCAGCCAACATGGACGCCGACCCGGTGACCCCGAATCCAACGAACTTCGCTACAGCGATCGAGCCGTTGGCGGCCATTGCTGCGACCACTGCTTTGGTTGAACCACCTGCCATTTCTCCGAGCGTAGTTGGTGGGTTTCGGGGTTGATCGTTTCTTGTCCGAGCTGGCGCCGGCCGCTCTACTGTGGAGCCATGGGGATACAGGTGCACTTGGTTGACGGGACCTATGAGCTGTTCCGGCAGTTCTTCGCCCCGGGGCGGCCAGCCAAACTGAATACCGACGGACTGGAGATCGGTGCGGCCCGTTCGGTTGTGCGAAACCTGTTCGGAATGCTCGAGGAAGGCGCCACCCACATCGGGGTCGCCACCGATCACATCATCGAAAGCTTTCGCAACGACCTGTATGCGCCATACAAGGACGGTTCGGGGATCGACCCCGAGATCCGTAACCAGTTCGAGCCGCTAGAGATGGGAATCGCGGCGGCCGGATTCGCTCTGTTCGCCATGGTGGAGTTCGAGGCCGACGACGGGCTGGCGTCGGCAGCCGCCGTCGCTGCACGGGACCCCACCGTTGATCGGGTCCTCATTTGCACGGCCGACAAGGATCTGGCCCAATCGGTTCGGGCCGGACGGGTGCTGCAATTGGATTCTCGCCGAAATCGGCTGTTCGATGTTCCCGACGTCATCGAAAAGTTTGGTGTTCCACCAGAATCGATCCCAGATCTGTTGGCGCTGACCGGTGACTCTGCCGACGGTTTCCCCGGGCTCAAAGGATGGGGTGCCAAATCCTCAGCAGCGGTGCTGGCTCATTACGGAACAATCGAGAACATTCCGCACCATCATGGTCAATGGGAGGTGACGGTGCGAGGGGCGGCGAAACTTGCCGAAACGCTCCGCGAGAACTTCGCAGAAGCGTTGTTGTTCAAAACGCTGGCAACGCTCGACGAAGATGCACCAACCATCAGCGACGTTGAGGAACTGCGTTGGGTCGGCCCAACCCCACAACTCTGGGAGGCGGCTCGAATTCTGGAGGCTCCGGATTTGATCGAGCGGGCCCAGCGGATGAGCAATCGGCCGTTTTAGGCCAGGACGGGCTCCCGCTCGGGGTCAGCGTCTTCAGAGCCGGGAACCGGCGGCTCGTGGTGTTCGCCCTCCACGTTGAGATTGGGCAGGATGTTGTCGAGCCACTGCGGGAGCCACCAGTTCCTGGCCCCCAGTAACTGCATGGTGGCCGGGACGAGCAGCATCCGCACCACCGTTGCATCGATGAGGACCGCGGTGGACAGGCCGAGACCGAAGAGCTTGATGATGCGGCTGTCTTCGAACATGAAGCTGCCGAACACCACCACCATGATGGCGGCGGCGGCTGTGATTACCCGGGCGGTGGCGGCAAGACCATCGGCCACGGAGTTGGCCGCATCGCCAGTCCGCTCGAACTCTTCCTTCATACGAGAAAGTATGAATACCTCGTAGTCCATGGAGAGCCCGAAGACGATGGCGAACATCAACATCGGGATGAACGGTTCGATCGGCGCACCCTCTATGCCAAAGAGCCCGAACTGGAACACCGCCACCACCACGCCGTATGCCGCACCGATGGAAAGCATGTTCATGATCACCGCTTTGAGGGGCACGAGCAAGGATCGGAACACGGCCATGAGCAAGATGAACGACAGGCTGAGCACCACCCCGAAGAAGAGGATGATTCGTCCCGCAAGGTAGCTGGTGAAGTCGATACCGGCTGCAGTTGCACCGGCCAGTTTCGGTTCGAGTGCGGTGCCCGCCATCGCCGTTGGGATCACCTCTTCCCGAAGACTTTTCACCAGGTCTTCTGTCTCGGAGGCTTGTGGTGAGGTGGTGGGTTGAAGTTGGATGATTGCAGCGCCAGGGTTGTTGGCATCGTTGGGGATCGGTGGCGAGGCGAAAGCCACACCGTCGGTTGCGTTCAGCGTCTGCGATAGGCCACCGAGCACCTGGAGATCGGCGGGAGAGTCGACTTCGGTGATGAGAACGAACGGGCCGTTCGCTCCGGGACCGAACCCCTCACTGATCAAGTCGTAGGCGCGCCGAGTGGTCGTTGACTCCGAGAAGTTTCCTTCGTCGGAGAAACCAAGATTCAGCCACAGCAGCGGAACGGCCAATGCCAACAAAATCAGCGTGCTCAGGACGGCATATCGCCATGGTTTTGCCTGAATCTGGTGGCTCCAGCTATACCAGACCGTGTCCCGCAGAGGGACTTCGCGACGGGGGGCGAGCGAGTTCTTGAGTGGTGTGGCGATGGGCAGGTAGCCGATCAAAAGCGAGATCACGGCGAGGCCGATACAGGCACCGGCCAAGAGCGGTGGAAGCCCCAGCCCGATAGTCAGTAGCGCCAGAGCAATGAAAACCGATGCCGCCACGCCCCGCCATTTGGTCACGTTGACCTTTCGCCGCACCAGCCCCAGCGCCGCAGGGAGGAGAGTGATAGAAGAGACCATGACAACAGCCACGGTCATGGCCGCGCCAAGGCCGAGCCCGGCGATGAATGGGACGCCGATGATCAGCAGGCCCATCAGCGAAACGACCACGGTGAAACCGGCGAAGATCACGGATCGGCCGGCGGTGTCGAGCGCAACGGCAGTGGCGCCCTCGGGATCGAAGCCTTGACCCAGCGCCTCTCGGTAGCGGGTCACGATGAAGAGTGCGTAGTCGATGCCAACCCCGATTCCGATCATCAAGCCGATTGTCACGGCGGTGTCGGGGACCGAGATCACGTGAGACGCAAGGCCGATGGCGATGGCACCGATGCCCACCCCGGTGAGGGCGACGGCGAGCGTGGTGCCCATGGCCAGAACTGAGCCCATTGCCACGATGAGCACGAAGACCGCAAATGCGACGCCCAGGACCTCGGACTCGGGGGGTTCGAATGAGCCGAGGACCGCGCCGCCAACTTCAACCTGCAACCCATCGGTTTCGTTGAGTCCTTTCTCGTTTACCAGGTCGTTGATGTGCTCGCCCATCTCCATGGCCTTGGTTTGGTCGATGGCGTTCGGCACGTTGATCCGGGCTTGGGCGATCTGGCCACCGGGGGAAACGAGTTGTTCGCCGCCGGGAGCGTAAGGGGATTGGATCGAGAGCCCGTCGAGTTGTCCACCCGGCACCATCTCGGACTGGAGCTGATCGAAGAGGGCGGTCATTTTGGCTGCCACGGCCTCGTCGGTCACGCCCGCATCAGCCTTGAAAACAATGGCGCCCGCTTGACCGCCGCCGAATCCCCCGAAGTATTCGTTGAGGAGTTCGCTTCCTGTCAACGACTCCGATTCCGGCACGGTGAACGTGCCGTCATAGGCCGGACCAACCTGACTGAACACGCCGACGCCAACGACGAGGATGGTGACCCAACCCCCGATCACATACCAGGAATGTTTGAAGCACCAGCGTGCCAGGCGTGCGTACATGGGGATCTCCGGAGCGTTCGACGTGGCAGCCGTTTCGCTACCGGGGATTAGGGTAACGAGTAGATAGATGCCGCTGCGTGAGCTTCGGCGGCATAATCGTTGGGTGATTCGCCAATATCGCCAGAGCGATGCCGATTCGGTTCTTGCATTGAATGCCGCCAACGTGCCCGAGGTCGGGCCTATGGACCGGACCAAACTCGACTTCTTTGCCGATGCCGCAGCGTTGATTTCAGTGGTCGAACTCGACGGTCTCATCGAGGGAGCACTGGTGGTGCTGGAGGAGGACATTTCCTACGCCTCGCCCAACTATCGCTGGTTCGCAGACCGTCACGATGTGTTTGCCTACGTCGACCGGGTCATGCTCTCGCCGGCGACACGGGGCCAGGGTTGGGGTGTGAAGCTCTACGACGCCGCGGCCATCACGGCGAGAGCACTGGGAAAAGGTGTCCTCACGGCCGAGGTCAACACCGAACCCCCGAACCCCCGCAGCATTCACTTCCACGAGGCGTTCGGGTTCGTCGAGGTCGGTCGAGAGCGGCCGTACGGGCCTCAGGAAGAAGTTGCGATGTTCGAGCTGGTTCTCTAACACTGGCTCGGAACAACACTGCGCTCGGAACAACACTGTGCTCGGAACAATTCTGTGCTCGGAACAATTCTGTGCTCGGAACAATTCTGTGCTCGGAACAATTCTGTGCTCGGAACAAACCGGCGCTCCTTGTGGTTTGGATTGCATATGAAGACCGCAACATTCAATGGAGTCAAGCTTGCAGAATCCGACGCCACGGTCGTGATTGAAGGGAATCACTATTTTCCCAAAGATTCGGTGAATTGGGAGCACTTCTCCAAGACCGCCCACAGTACGCACTGCCACTGGAAGGGCGACGCCAGCTACTACACCGTGACCGCAGAGGGTGAAACCAGGGAGAACGCGGCTTGGCAATACGAGGCACCGTACGAAAAGGCCGTCGAGATCAAGGACTACGTGGCCTTCTACCCGTCAGTTACGGTGGCGTAGCGCCGCTCACTCCTTAGCCCGGGACGGTGCTACCCGGGAAGGTTCGTTCGGCATCTTCGGATAGACCGGCGGCCATGGTGCATCGCCGAGCCCATCGGCAAGGTCCCGTCGGTACCAATCGAGCAGGACTCCAATGTCCTGCGGTGCTCCGTACATCTCGTCCCAGGGATTGCCGTGTTCGGCAATCCGGGAGGGAACGGTAGCGATGGTGAGATCGTCGGGGTCCACCCTGGCCACCTCGTCCCAGCGCAGCGGGCAGCTGACTTGAGCTCCAACGCGCGCCCGGGCGGACCAGGTGGCGAAAACGGTCTTGTGGGGGGCGTTTTGGTTGAAATCGATGAACACTCTTTCACCCCGCTCTTCCTTCCACCACTTCGCGGTGACGTCGTTCGGGAATCGCCGTTCCATCTCGCGCGCCAATGCAACTGCGGCGGCGCGAACGTCGTAGCTGTCATACCCCTCGGTTACGTGGACGAAAAGGTGCAAGCCCCGGCTCCCGCTGGTTTTGGGATAGACCGCTATGCCGAGTTCGGTCAGTAGGTCGCGCACGGCGAAGGCCACCGTCTTGATCTCCTCGAGGCCAACGCCCTTGGACGGATCCAGATCGATCCGGAGTTCGTCGGTGCTCGCGGGATTGTTGGCCGTGTGGGGCCAGCCGTGGAACCCGAGGCAGCCCATGTTCACTGCCCACACAACGTGGGCGATGTCGGCGGCCACCATGGCATTGGATGTCGTGCCATTCGGTGTTGAAACGGTGGTGGTTTGCAGCCAGTCGGGTGCCCCCTTTGGGACACGTTTCTGGAAGAACGACTTGCCGCTGGCGCCGTCGGGGAAGCGCTGCATGAGGATCGGGCGTCCGCCGATCGCCTTCATGAGTGGGCCCTCGATCGCTCGGTAGTAGTCGATCAAGTCCAACTTTGTTTCGCCGCGCTTGGAAAAGAAAACCTTGGTGGGGCTGGAGACAGCGACGTCGTGACCGCCCAATGACAAGGTGATCTTGTCGGTGGTGGCCATCAGTTGGCGCCTAACACAACATCAACCCCAACCGGCTCCGGTTCGTCCAGCTGCGCGAAGTCACATTCCGCAGGAAGTTTGTCTGGCCGCCAGCGCAACATCTTGGTGACCTCACGAAAGCGGCCACCCAGCGTTGACCCGTATTTGACCTCCGCCACGCGCTCGATCCGAAGCGGTACCCACGAACTGTCCCTTTGCGCATTCCAGCGGTGTGGTGCCCCGGGCATCTGACCGGATTCATGGGCCTGGGCGTCGGCCCATTCCCGCCACGGGTGGTCTTCGATGGCACCATCTCGGAGCGGCTCCAACTCTTTGACCAATTCGGTTCGCCGCTTGGCGGTGAAGCTGGCAGCGACGCCGACGTGTTGCAGCTGGCCTTCAGCGTTGAAAAGTCCGAGTAGCAGCGACCCGACACCTTGGCCGTCTTTGTGGACGCGGTAGCCGGCCACTACTGCATCGGCGCTCCGAATGTGTTTGACCTTCAATTGCGTTCGTTTGTTTTCCACATACGGGTCCGCGAGCGGCTTGGCGATCAGGCCATCCAGTCCCGCGCCTTCGAACACTTCGAACCACCGTTGGGCCTTGATCCGGTCCGTTGTGGTGGGGGTGAGGTAGACCGGCGGGGCGCTATTGATCAACGCGGTTTCGAGAAGATCTCGGCGATCGGTGAATGAGAGGCGGCGAAGGTCTTGATCGTCGTTCGCCAACACATCAAACGCCACGAAAGAGCTTGGAATCTCAGCGGCTAGCTTTTTCACGCGGGACTCCGCCGGGTGAAGCCGCAATTGCAACGCGTTGAAATCAAGCTCGTTGCCTTTGATGATGATTAGCTCTCCGTCCACAACGCAGCGCTGGGGTAGGGACTCCTTCAGTGGTTCAAGGATTTCGGGGAAGTATCGAGTGAGGGGGCGTTCGTTGCGAGACCCCAGTTCAATCTCATCCCCATCACGGAATACGATGCAGCGAAAGCCATCCCATTTCGGTTCGAAGATCACGTCGTCCCGATCGGGGAGCCCGGCGATCGCTCTCGCCAGCATTGGTTTCACCGGGGGCATGACCGGAAGATCCATGCCCTGACGCTACTTCGTGGACGACGGACCTCACAGTTGGTGGCGGGTGGTATGGACCACGGTTCGAATGGCGAAGTTGGACTTGAGCCTGGCAACGTGGGGTAGTCGGGAAAGGTGCTGAGCATGGATGCGCTCGAAGTCCTTGGGATCTGCCACCGCCAGGTGGACCAGATAGTCGGCGTCACCGGCCATCAAGCGGCACGACATCACCTCCGGGCAAGTGGTGACCGCGTCTTCAAAGTCGGCAAGGATCTGTACCGATTGACTGGAGAGCGAGATCTCCACGAAAACGTCGAGGGCACGGTTGATTTGTTCAGGATCCAGGACCGCAACGTAGCCGTGGATCACCCCGGCGTGCTCGAGCGCCTTGACTCGGCGATGACAGGCCGACGGCGACAATCCAACGCGCTCGGCCAGCTCCACCGCGGGCGCTCGCCCGTTCTCTTGGAGCTGCCCGAGAATGAGGCGATCGATGTCATCCAGCGAATTCACGCACTAATTATGCGAGGTATAGGGAGTATTCGCAATATTGTCGCGTCAGTAGGCCGTTCGGGCATCGATTTCGCTGGAATTCGTTGCGCCAGATGCCGTACCTTATGTGACACACATCACCTGAAGGGGTCCTGCTATGCGCATCGGGGTACCGACCGAGATCAAGAACAACGAGAACCGAGTGGGTCTTACTCCGAACAGCGTTGCTGAGTTGGTGGGTGCTGGTCACGAGGTGGTCATCCAGGCTGGGGCTGGCGAAGGGTCAGGGTTTTCGGACCCCGAGTACGTCGCCGCCGGTGCCACGATCGTGAGCGATGCCGACGCCGTGTTTTCCGGCGCAACCCTCATTGTGAAAGTGAAGGAGCCCCAAGCGATCGAACGGGCCCGCCTCACCCCCGAACACACACTCTTCGCCTACCTCCACCTCGCCCCCGATCCCGCCCAAGCCGAAGATCTTCTCAACAGTGGCGCAACCTGCATCGCCTACGAATCGGTGGTCGGCCCACGGGGCGATTTGGCGCTTCTCGCCCCGATGAGCCAGGTGGCAGGGCGGCTGGCGATCCAAGCTGGCGCTCGGTCGTTGGAGAAACCCGCTGGCGGATCTGGCGTTCTTCTGGGGGGAGTGCCCGGAGTGGAAGCCGCCAAGGTCACCGTGATCGGTGGCGGTTTCGTGGGCAAGAACGCCATCGAGATGGCCGTAGGCCTCGGTGCCGATGTGGTGGTCCTCGATCGTAACCCGGCCGTTCTGGAAGAGCTGAGCGACCGCTACGGCGCAGCCATCCAGACCGTCTACAGCACCACCGCCGCGCTCGAGAAGCACGTGTCCGAATCCGACCTCGTGGTCGGGGCCGTCTTGGTGCGCAACGCCAAGGCCCCCCACCTGATCACCAAGCCCATGATCTCATCGATGCGCGCCGGTTCGGTTCTGGTTGATGTGGCGATCGATCAAGGTGGTTGCGCGGAGACGTCTCGACCCACCACGCACGCCGACCCCACGTACGTGGTCGATGGGGTGGTCCACTACTGCGTTGCCAACATGCCTGGTGCGGTTCCCCGAACGTCAACCCTGGCGCTGAACAACGCCACTTTGAGCTACGTGATAAAGCTCGCCAACGGTGTAGAAGCGGCGCTTGCTGCCGATCCAGGTCTCCGCGCCGGTCTCACCGTTCAGGCCGGCAAGATCATGGAGCCCACCGTCGCCGCCGCCCTCGGCAAGTAGCGGCTGGAGCCCCGGCTGGAGCCTGGCTGGAGCCGGGGCGAGCGGAATCAATGAGCCTGCGGCTGCGGAGGGACGGAGCAGCTAGGTGGATGTGTTGTTCTGGTTGAGCGGAGCGAGCATGCAGCGACCCCGTTGCGAGGAACGAGCCGGGGCGAGCGGAATCAATATCATTGATAGCTGACCATGGCGGGGATGCGGGCGAGGTCGTCGCGGACCTCCAGCGGAGTCATGAGGCCGGTGTCTTCGTCGAAGAAAAGTTTGAAGCCGGCGTAGAACTCTTCGCCGGGTAGGAGTTGCCGGTAGACGGTCCGCTTCAGCTGTTTGGTTCCATGGCCATCGATATGAAAGATCGTGGCCAATTCGGGACGGTCCACGATCGCGGCCCGATCTCGCACCATCTTGGCCCGGAACTGGTGGATAACGAACGCCTTCTGGGGGAGGTTGTCCTCGGCCACGATGTTGGCAAGGTATTCGCCTACCTCGTTGATTTCACTGGCTGTGGCGTACCCAATAATCGTGGCTGGGGCGACGCCCCACGGCATCCGCCATTCTGTGTCCAAAGCCAGGCCAACATCTGGCTGCCGAAGGTAGTCCTCATATTGAACAACTTGTTTCATGAAGTGCCCCCCGCCGGGCTGGAAATCCAGAATCAGGAGGCCATCCACGCTGCGGATCGCGGCCAGGTAGGTGTCGAGGTCTTCCCTCGAGGTGTGGGCGGAATAGTCGCCGTCGGATCCCGGTGAGGCTTGGGCCACGGTCTGGATGTAGTCGAAGGCCGGGATCGTGGGAATGCCGGTGGCCTCCTCCCATTCCTTGGCGCGAGCCGCCACCCGTTGGGCGGCCTCGAGGGGGGTGCCTTCACCAGCGATCCCCAACCGGGGCGTTGCTCCGCTGCCGTAGTCGGCGATGATCATCTTGCCTTCAACCAGTTGGGCCCGGTACATCACTTTTTCACAGCCCAGAACTGCGTCGGGCCCGGCGTCGTTCAGAGCGATAGCGCAGACCTCCTGTGGGCCCTCCCTTAGCTGCACCGCTTTGCTGAACCGACCCGGTTCGGGCACTGGCGGCGCGCTCGTCTCGGTGGAGACCGACTCGGCGGGCTCGCGATCGATCCAAAACGCCACTGCAACGTTTTCGGCCGAGCCGTTTCTCTGGGTCTTGCCTGCCACGGTCAAGATGCCGGTGTCATTCACGTTTATATCGGTAACGACTCCGGAAACATTTTCCGACGGTGGGGCCGGCACATCCTTCTCGGCCGGTGCGGGCACGGCAACGCGCGCTCGCGAATCGTCCGGGTTCGGTGCGTCAGCCGTTCCGGGGAGCAGCACGCTGACCGCCCCCCCGAGCACTACGACGGCGACTACGAGGACGAGTAGACGGGGTCGACGCATCTATCAAGTTTGATTCAGCCGCTGCCGGAAAAGGTGGCAATCGCCGAGGACACCCAGCTGAACACTACGTTGGAGGCATGGCTGGAGACACGATTTGTGCCAACTGTGGTGAAGACGAGCAACTCCAGGGCGAGCGATCTGGTGAGACGATCACCATCACCTGCGAGGTGTGTGGATTGGTGTGGGACCGTGATCTCACCCCCAAGTGCCCACGCTGTGGCCGAACCGACGTGCACAAGGCGTTCCAGTCGATCCTCGAGAAATCTCGGGGAACCCAGTTGTCGATTCAGTCTCTTCGGGTGGTCTACCTCTGTCCTGACTGCGACGCCGTACAGCTCGCTGATTACGTGAAATCCAATTCGCCACTGCCTCCGGCTGAACTACCGGTGACGCCGCGCGATTAAGCGACTCAGAAGCCTCCGTGGCGCCCCTGGCCCTCGGAAAACCTGGTGGCCCCGCGGAGTGTCTCCCCCGAATTCACTGTGGCCAGCCCATGGGTCATCTCGTTTTCCATGGCGCTGGATTCGTTGAGCCCCCATTGTTCCAAAACGGAGCGCCGGTCACCTCGCATGCACAGCTGCGGGAATCCGCTGATCTGATCGGCCAGCTCCAGTGCCTCGGGTAGCGCAGCGCCGGCAGGCACAACGCGATTGGCCAAGCCAAACCGGTGTGCCTCTTCGGCATGAACGGCGCGGCCGGTGAGGATCATGTCCATTGCCCGGCTATGGCCGATGAGGCGGGGAAGGCGTACGGTTCCGCCGTCCACGAGGGGCACCCCGAAACGGCGGCAGTACACGCCGAAGATCGCAGTTTCTGATGCCACTCGAAGATCACACCAGATCGCCAGCTCCAGACCACCGGCGACGCAATGCCCTTCGACCGCGGCGATGACTGGTTTGGACATCTCCAGCCGGGTGGGACCCATCGGACCGTCACCATCGGCGACGATACGATTCCCGCGCCCATCCGCCAGCGCTTTGAGATCGGCGCCGGCGCAGAACGTCGTCCCCGTCCCGGCGAGGATTGCAACATCCAGTTCGCGGTCATTTTCGAAGTCCTTGAAAGCGGCTGCCAGGTCAGCGGCTGTTTCGCGATCCACCGCATTGCGGCGTTCAGGTCGGTTGATCGTGACCACCAAGGTCCGGCCCTGTTGTAGCTGGAGCACACTGGACATGGGCCGAACTTAGCTGGTTCGGCAGGGTCGGAGAAAAGGCGGGACCGACAGTAGCGTGACGACGTGATTCTTTCGGACCGCACAATCAAGAACGAGATCCAGGCTGGGCGAATCGAGATTGAACCGTTTGATCCTCAGTCGGTCCAACCCAGTTCCGTGGATCTGCGCCTCGACCATCGCTTCATCGTCTTCCGTAATCACACCCGCAGCCATATAGACGTCAAGACCGATCTCACCGATCTCACCTCGGAGGTGGAAGCCAGCGATGGACGTCCGTTCATCCTGCACCCGGGAGAGTTCGTACTGGGTTCCACCGCCGAACGCATCCGTCTCCCCAATGATCTTGTGGGAAGGATCGAAGGCAAGAGCAGTCTTGGGCGGCTCGGGCTACTCATCCACACTACAGCCGGCTTTGTGGACGCCGGTTGGAATGGCACGATCACGCTGGAGTTCTCCAACGTGGCTAGTCTCCCCATCACCCTTTATCCGGGTATGAAGATCGGCCAGATCAGCTTCATCCAGATGACCACTGATGCGGACCAGCCCTATGGCTCGGGAGAGTTGGGCTCCAAATACCTGGATCAGTCCGGCCCCCGTCCTTCTCGATATTGGGAGAATTTTCCCCGGTAGGGCTTGCTGTGATGGAACCGGCGGTTTGGTTGGCAGAACTCGATCTCACGGCCCCGGAAACCTGGCCGCGTATGGGTACGAGATCGCTGAAGGACCAGCCGTGGCTACTTGTTGATTCCTCTGCTGCGCAAGAGTTGGCACTTCGTACCGAGCTACTCGCGAATCGAAGAGACGACGTGCTGGTCGAGCCCGCCAGTGCCGCTCCGGCGACCATGGAGTTGGAATCGATGGTGCGGGCAACCGGTGTAGCCATCGGCGACGGGCTCTCGCCGCTGGAGCGGTTGGGACGATCGGTGCAAGAAGACTTCTGTCTCCTGGAACGAGGCGAGCAAGAGTGGGAACTCAAGGCTGCCGTTCTGTGCTTCCCCTCCCGCTGGAGGCTGGCCGCCAAGATTGGTCGGCCGCTCACCCAGGTACACGGTCCAACACCTCGTTACCCCGAGCTTCTGGCCCACCGGGTGACCACCGCATGTGATCGACTGGAGGACCGAACGATCCTGCGCCGCAACTGGTTTGTGCATCCCGACCGTGCGCTGTTCCAACCGAATCGTCCGGCGGGGGGCGACCGTGTGATACCCGCCGAGCGCTGCGGTGATGAGCTCTGGGTGCGAAGTGAGCGGCAGACCCTCCGTCGACTGCCCGATTCAGGCTGGGTGGTGTTCACCATCCGCGTTCAACAGTGCCGCTTCAGGGAACTGATGCAGCGACGGGGGCCCGAGTTCAGGGAATGGTTGGAACGCTCCACTGAGGAATTGCGCAGCCATGTAGGGATCCGCCCGGAACAGGTCAGCGAGATCCAGGCCTGGAGCGGGTGACGGGAATCGAACCCGCGTAGCTTGCTTGGGAAGCAAGGATTCTACCATTGAACTACACCCGCAGTTCCGAGCTGATCCTAGCAGCTTGATGATTCGGCGGGTCTGCCGATTGGTCTAGGTGAAAGCGATCTCAGTTTTGATTGGCGCGGCATTGATTGCTGCATCGTGTTCGGCCGCCGGTGAAGAAGCCGCACCGCCGAGCACCCTGGCCCTCCAGTCCGAAACAATTCCTGAACCGCCGCAACCGAGCATCGAAACGACCACTACGACGGTCCCCAGAACCGTTCCGGAGTTCGAACCGATCAACAACTATCACGCATGGCACGGGGCGCCTGACACCACGACAGCGCCGACCACAACGACCACTGCGCCGCCGGCCACGGCGGCCCCGGCGACGGCTGCTCCGGTCAACGACGGCGGCGGTGGAGCACCGGCCGTGACGAGTTCGGGCGGATCCCCCCAAGCTCCCTCCAGTCTCTACAAGGGAGTCTTGGGGACATACAGCCTGGATCAGGTGTTCGCATCCTCGGCGGTGCCGTCTCCCGCCACCGCCGCCGGAACGTTCCCGCTCACCGGTGGAGCGGGAACGGCCGCCAATCGGCCCGCCGTCGTAGTCAAGGTCGATAACAGTTCCAAGGCTCGCCCCCAAAGTGGTCTCAACCAGGCCGACATCGTCTTCGAAGAAGAAGTGGAGTACGGCATCACTCGCTTCGCAGCCGTCTTTCACTCCAAGGACGCCACGGTGGGGCCGGTGCGATCGGGACGGTCCACCGACATTTCGTTCCTCAACGCCTTCGGGCAGCCGGCGTTGGCCTACTCGGGTGCAAACAAGGTGATCGACCGGCTTCTGCTGAACCAGGTGAACATAAGCAACTACAGCGCCGCCCGTTCATCGGGGTACTGGCGATCATCAAGCAGACGGGCCCCTAGCAATCTCTACACCAAGACATCGAGCTTCTCTTCGATCGCACCGGGCGGCGCACCCCCGGCCCAGTTTCACTATCGGCCTGCCGGTGTGGGTTCTCCGGTGGGGGCGGCGAGTGGTGGCTTCAGGATCAACTATCCCAGCAACAAGGTCCGCTGGGAATGGAACGGCGTTGGCTGGGTCCGCTATCAGGGCGGGAGCCTGCACACCACCGACGGTGAACCGGTGAATGCCGCCAACGTGGTGGTGGTGTCGGTGAAGTCTGCGGGCACCGGCCTCTTCGACTCCACGGGCGCCCCCGTTCCGGAGTTTGTGTTCGTTGGTACCGGGAATGCGGTGATCTACACCGATGGTCGTCGTATCGACGGTCATTGGACTCGCCCAACGCTCCGGGACCCCGCCATCCTCCACGGCAATGGCCAGCGGATCGAGTTGACACCGGGCCGGACCTGGGTGGAAATTGTCTCGCCGGGTCAATTTCAGGGATAACTCTGACGGCTGTTCTCCGGTTTGCAGAGCGTGACCGCCGTCACTAAGTTGTGGCGTACGGGCGCAGGCAAAAGGAGAATCAAGTGAAAATGCGTTTTGGTACGTTCATGGCCCCGTTCCATCCGCCCGAGCACAACCCCACGGTGTCGCTCGAACAGGATTTGGACCTCATCGAGCATATGGACCGCCTCGGTTTCGATGAGGTCTGGGTTGGTGAGCATCACTCTGCGGGCTCGGAAATCATCGCTTCGCCGGAGATCTTCATCGCGGCCGCGGCAGCTCGAACAAAGAACATCAAACTGGGAACGGGAGTTGTTTCGCTGCCGTACCACAATCCCCTCTGGGTAGCGGAGCGGATGGTGCTCCTCGACCACCTCACTCGGGGGCGTATCATGCTGGGGGTTGGCCCCGGTGCTCTCCCTACCGATGCTGCCATGCTGGGTCTGGAGCCCACCGAAATGCGACCAATGCTCCATGAGTACATGGAGGTTTTGATGCAGCTCCTCACTTCGGATGAGCCGGTGAACTATTCCAACGGACGCCTGAAACTGGAGAACGCTCGCCTCCACCTTCGTCCCTACTCCGATCCCCTTTTCGACATTGCGGTGGCCGCAGTTGCGTCCCCCTCCGGGGCGAAACTCGCCGGGCAGTATGGTGCCGGTATTCTCTCGCTAGGGGCCACGGTGGCGATCGGTATGGACGTGCTCGCTCACCACTGGACGATCCAAGAGGAGGTGGCCGCCAAGCATGATCAGGTTGCCGATCGAGCAAAGTGGCGGCTCGTTGGCCTCATGCACCTAGCCGAAACCGAGGAAGAGGCCAAACGCGACGTTGAATATGGCATGGCGCAATGGTTCCGGTATTTCCAGAATGTTGCCGCCTTTCCGCAGATGGCGGTGGAAGGTGGCGATCTCACCGAAATGATCGATTTCGTAAACGGTGGCCTAGGTGTGGTTGGCACGCCCGATCAGGCAATCGCCCAGATTGAAGAGTTGCTGGAGCAGAGCAATGGTGGATTTGGTGCCTACCTCCAGCTCGCACACAACTGGGCGAATCCTCAGGCCACGAAAAAGAGCTGGGAGCTTTTTGCTCGACATGTGATGCCTCGCTTCCAAGGTTCTGTTGCTTCGCTGGTAGGCGCCGCTGATCGAGCCCGGGACAGCCGCCCAGTTCTGGCGGAAAAGCAGTTGCAGGCCGTTGACGAGGCGACGGCAAATTATGAGGCCGAAAAGGAGATCCTTCTCACACCCTGAGGGCTAGATACAGTCCAGACCCAGTTGGTCCGCTACTTCTTCGGCGAGTGTTACGAGAGCGCCGATGGCTGGGCGAGTTGCGCTTGATTGGCGGTACGCCAATTCCACGGTGCGGCAGAACGGTGGCTGAGGATTCAACACGCGAATCCCGGCGGGCTGGTGGGCGAGTCCCAAGTCGGGCACCAGAGAAACGCCTGCTCCGGCGGCAACAACATTGAGCGTTGCAGGATAATCGTCGATTTCGTGGGCGATGGTGGGGGAGAAGCCTGCAGTCTGACAAGCACTGTGGATGAGGCGGCCGCACCACACCCGTAGTGGTGCCAGCACGAACGGGGCATCGGCCAGCTCGCCGAGCGCGAGAGTGTCGCTTCCTCGACCCCATTCTGATTCGGCGGGAACGACAACCCGGAACCAGTCTCGAAACAACGGCTCGAAATGGATGCCTTCCTGGACCGGCGCGTGGCTACTGGCCATCACGAAACACGCATCTAGCTGTCCGGACCGAACGGCCTCTACGCCGGACTGCTCAGACGGGAACTCTTCTGTGCGAATCGTGAGAGCGGGATGGTCCCGGCGAGCAGTGCTGAGAAGTGGAGGAAGAAATCGTGATGCCATGGATTCGCTTAGTCCGATTTTCACTGTGCCGGCGACGGCGTGTTGGACCCGCTCGAGCGCAGCCTGGGCTCGTTCCAACTCATCCAGAATCATCTGCGCGTGTCGGACGAGCTCTCGGCCGGCGTCGGTGAGGCGCACGTTGCGGCCGACCCGTTCGAGAACGGCCACATTCGTGACCTTCTCGATCGAGGAGAGTTGTTGGCTCACCGCCGAGGGTGTGTAACCCAAGGACTCCGCGGCGGCAGCAATGGTGCCGGTGGATGCAACCTCGCAAAGCATTCGGAGTTGCTGAATGTTGATGTCCATCGCTGTCCAGGTTAGGCGTCATAGGTTAGTAAACCTTATGAATATACTTTCAAAAGCATCGCTTTTACTTTGTGGTCATCTGACCGACAATAGCGTCATGCTTCAAATCCACTGCCCCGACTGCAGCCGTCAGTACCTCGTCGGCACTCGCTCCATCCTCTCGATTCACAACACCAGCGAAGGCGTCATCGCCTATGTTCGCTGCCCCGAGGGCCACACCACCATCAACACTGGGACCACCCGGTCGATCGAAAAGATCGGTGCCGGCGTCGAGCGGCCGCTCCAGCCTGTCCGGAAATCGCCAGTCGGCGCGGGCCACTCCTTCTAACCTGATCCAGTGGTTGCGCCGAGCAAGAGTCTTTTTCAGGCGTCGACGGCACAGAACACCCAACAATTCAGTCCCGCTGACTGGGGCTTGTTTACCAGCGTTTCGCTGATCTGGGGAGCATCGTTCCTCCTCATAGCCATCGGGCTCGATGCGATGACCCCGGGCATGGTCACTCTTTTACGCGTCGGTGGCGGAGCCGTGACCTTGCTGACGTTCACTCGCGTCCAGACGGGTGGGTTCGCATTGCCCGATCCGGCCGACTACAAGCGGATCGCCGTGCTCGGAGTGATCTGGGTAGCGATCCCGTTCACACTCTTTCCACTGGCCCAGGAACGAATCAACTCTGCCGTGGCAGGCCTGTTGAACGGCGCCACCCCAATCTTTGCGGCAACGATTGCCGCCGTCGTTCTGAAGCAACGCACGCGCGGTGCACAACTCTTAGGCATTGCGGTGGGGTTCGCTGGGATCACCCTCATCAGTTTCCCGAGCCTCTCAGAAGGGTCATCGGAGGCCAGCGGGGTAGTGATGATCCTGGCCGCCACCGTGTGTTACGGCATCGCCTTGAACATCGCCGGCCCCCTCCAACAGCGATACGGGTCTGTACAGCTGATGGCATGGGTACTTGGCCTCGCCGCCATCCTCACCATTCCTTTCGGATTGGCCAACGTCACCGAGAACTCGCTTGAGGTCGAGGCACTCATAGCGGTGAGCCTCCTCGGCGTTGTTGGCACCGGGATGGCCTTTGCCCTCATGGGGGCTCTCATCGGCCGCGTTGGAGGCACCCGGGCCTCCTTCATCACGTATCTGGTTCCGGTAGTCGCTCTTTTCTTGGGGGTTCAATTCCGGGATGACGCGGTAGCCCCGGCGGCGCTGGTCGGTGTGGTTCTGGTTATTGGCGGAGCCGTCTTGGCCAGCCGAAAGACCGCTTAGACCTCGCTAGCGCGGCGGGAGCTGGATGACGTTCTGGCAACCGGATTCTGATCGAATGGCGTCGATCACGCTGTCCGGAGTTGACGTTGAAATACGCGGCTCTGTCTCGCTCATCAACCGTTCCCCGAGCGAGAAAACATGCGTTATCGCCAGCGGTCGGTCCTCCTGGTGGATCTGAGACCACTCGGCGCGGAACGACTCAAGCTCATGCTCCAGGTCGATCACCGCGGCGTCCCGCCGCTCGGCCAACCCGTTGGTCAAGGCGATAGGTTCAGTTGGCAGGGTCGCATCTCGGGCCAGAGCGATCATCGTTTCAAGCGCCCCTGCGGCCAACTCGGCACGTCTTTCCGGTGCGGCGTCTACCTCGGCGGCAGCCATTATGTTGCCGGCGCCGGCGATGGAGTTGTGAAGCACCCTGGTTTGCTCACAGAGCACGGCGATCTGCTGACCGGTTTCGTCGGAACTGTTGTCACCGCAGCCGGAGGAGATGACGAGCAGGCACGCCAGGCCAAACAGTTGGGGTCGCAACGTCTAACCGGGCTCGAGGCGCATGCTGTGGGGCGACGCACCAGGGGAGTTGAGGCACAGATCAGGAGCGGGATCTGATTTTATCGCCAGTGCGATGCAGCGGCCGATCGCCAGCTGGCCGTACGCATTGGGATGGAGCGACTCTTCGACGTCCCCCTGGGTGAGCCCCGTGGTGACGAAACGAATCCACTCCGCTGACACTCCATCGTTGCCGGTGCCGTGTTGTGCCGAGGCAGCGCACGCTTCGTGGCCCTTGAGCGCCGCGGACAGATCGAGGAACTCCGCCCCCTCCGCTTCCGCAACGGCTCGGAGACCAGCGGTGATTCGAGGGATGAGCGAACCGTTGGCCCACTCCAGGTCGGCATCCCAGAATGGACAACCGCCTCTGGCGGTTCTGTCCCAACCAGTCTCGGCGAAACGGACATTCGTTGCTTCAACCACCGGCGAGGGATAACTCTGCAGGATGATCCGAGCGGCCGAATCACCATTGGAATCCAGGATGTTACGAAGATCGGCCAATACGGCGGCAACGTCGGCCATCGCTCTGGGCAAGGCCGCCGTCAGCTTCGCATCCTGATCTTCGTGACAAGTGTTTGGCGCCCAGCGGGTGCTGGTGAGATAGCCCGCGACACAATCGATGATGACATCGGTGAAGCCGAGATCGTTGCCTCCCACCGAGACTACGACTACCTCGACATCATGATGTGCCGCAACCGCCGCCAGCTGATCGGCCTGTGGTGGTTCGCCACGATAGGACTGGCCACCGTTGGCCGAGGACCGGACGTGGACTGTGCGAGCGCCCGAGCAGGCCAGGTTGATCGTGATGTCTACTGCAAGATCGGCGGCGAGGATAGGTGCGACATCAGACCGATGACAGCCGGTGGCATAGGTATCGGCGTAGACGGTTTCCTCGATATAGCGCCAATACCAACGGCGCGCCACCGCGGCTCGATCGGTGCCCCGGCGATCGCCCCAATCGTATGTGGTGTTCCCAAGCCATCGGCCCCCTTCGCCGGCGATGAAGCTGTCCCCGAGCGAAACGGCCACGGTTGGTTCTGTCGACGCGGCCGAACTGACACCGGCCCCGGCGAACAGGCTGAGCGCTACGGCCGCTGCCAGGATCATCCGAGTCATCGGGCCATTCTTGCATGCGCTAGCACGGGGGGTGAGACGGTAGGTGCCCGCCTAGTCGAAAAGTCGCTCGGTGGAGGACTTGGCCAGGCGGCGGGTCTCCTCGCTGGCGAGGGCGGCCGCCTCACCGTTCTCGATCGCTTCGAGAACATGCATGGCGATGTCTGCGACCTTCAGATCAGACTCCTCGACCCCGTGACCCTTCACCCCGTCATCCATCATCACGTAACAGAATGGGCAGGCGGTTGCCACACGGCTGGCACCGGTGTCGATCAGTTCCCGGGAGCGCTCCACGTTGATGTTGGTGCCGACGTCCTCCTCCATCCACATGCGGGCGCCACCAGCTCCACAGCACATGCCCTTGGTTCCGTTGCGCCCCGCCTCGACGAGTTGCACACCTTTGAGGGAGCCAATGACGTTACGGGGGGCCAGGTAGACATCGTTATGGCGACCCAAATAGCAGGAATCGTGATAAACGATTCGTTCCTCCAACGTTGCTTCTGAGACGTCAAGCTTGCCGCTATCGATCAAGAACTCGAGGAACTGGCTGTGGTGAACCACCTCGTAGTTTCCTCCTAGCTGCGGGTACTCGTTCCGAAGCGTATTGAAGCAGTGGGGGCACTGCGTGATGATCTTGCGCACGCCGAGACCGTTGAGGTTCTCCACATTCTGCTTGGCGAGCATTTGGAAGAGGTACTCGTTCCCGGATCGCCGGGCGGGATCACCGGTACAGAGCTCGTTGGGACCGAGGATGGCTACGTCGATCTGGGCTCGGCCGAGCAGCTTGGCCATGGCCTGGGTGACCTTCTGGTTCTTGTCGTCGAAGGAGCCGGCGCACCCCACCCAATAGAGGTAGTCGTGGTTGAACTGTTCTGGCGCCGAATCGAGATCGATGATGGGGACCGGGAGATCTTTGGCCCAGTCGGCTCGGCTGCTCTGGCTCATGGCCCAGGGGTTGCTGCTGTTCTCCATGCTACGGAATGCTTGGCCCAATTCGGTTGGGAAGTCGCTCTCCATGAGAGTGAGGCTGCGCCGCATATCCAGAATTTTGTCGAGGATTTCTATGTTGACGGGACAAATCTCATCGCACGCCTTGCAGCTGGTGCAGGCCCAGACTTCTTCGGTGGTGATGCGCTCGAAGACGCTTTCGGAGGAGACGGTGATCTCAGCTTCAACACCGATCGGTGGCGAGACCGCTGGCGATCCGGTACGGCTCATGACCTCCCCGGTTTTCAGTACGATTTCGCGGGGGTCCAGCGGCTTCCCGGTGGCATTGGCGGGACACACGCTGGTGCAGCGCCCGCACATGGTGCAGGCGTCGGTGTCCAACAGTTGTTTCCATGTGAATTGGTTGATGGTGTTCGCACCGAAGGTCTCCAACGAGGTGTTGTCGAGATCGGGGAGCGGCTTCATCGCTCCCTTCGGCCGATCTTTGTGGCTCAGGTACATGTTGAGCGGGCTGGTGAACATGTGCCGCATCATGGTTCCGGGAATGATGACCAAGAAGGTGAAAAACGACAAGACGTGGGCGATCCACCAGAACTGATGCCATCCGGACAGGTTGGAGTCGCCGATCAGCTGGGCCAGTGGATAGCCGACGACGCTCCACTTTTCGAACTCGGGACTGTCCTGAAGAGCGATGCGGTAGGCCTCGGCACCAAAGCCGGTGATGCCGATTGCCAGTAATGTCCCGTTGATGATGATGTGTTCGGGACGCGACTTGGTGGCGATCCGGTACGGCCGCCAGGACTTGGGACCATATCGTCGGAGGATCGCCAGAGTTACTCCGGCCAGAAAGCCAACGCCGGCGAGATCGGCTACCAAGGCGTATCCCTTGTATACGTCGCCGTTCAAGAACTTCATGCTCTCGGGGACTTGGTGGTTGATTTCCAGGACCGTGGTGACGGCCAGCAGGATCAGAAAGTTGAAGTAGATGAGGCTGTGCATGATGCCGGCCCCTGGTTCGCGGATCAGGGTCTGCATGTAGACCCCGGCCCGGAAGTCCGCCATGCGCTGCTTGAAGTTCTGTGGCGTGGTCGAACGGTTGTCCGGTGCTCCCCGCTCCCAGTTCTTCACTCGGTAGCTGAGTTGGACCGAACCCCACAGGATCAGGAGCGGGATGATCGTGTAGAACGCCAGCTTGAGAGCCGACGGGATGTTCTCGAAGACCTCCCGCTGTACCTCGGAGTCGTCGTGGAACTGGAAGACCGAGGCGGCGACGCCCGACAGGGCGGTCACGGCAGCGATGAGGACACCAGCGGCGATCCACAGTTGGCTTGCCTTGACC
>JABDIY010000155.1 GCA_013003535.1 Acidimicrobiales bacterium
CTTGCGGCCGAGAAGTTGGCTGCCCGTCTAGGGAATCGGCGCGACCTGCGGTGGGCGATCGGGGGACGCAACACGTCAAAACTCGAAGCGGTGCGATCCCAACTGGGTGCCGATGCGGCTGACGTCCGATCATCACGGGTGACAGCCACGACGTCGCCTCCATGGAGGCGTTGGCGGCCCGGACAAGGGTCGTGTGTTCAACCGTCGGTCCGTACGCCATGTTTGGCTCCGAGCTCGTAGGAGCGTGTGTTCGCGCCGGCACGCACTACTGCGACCTGGCTGCCGAAGCGCACTGGATCCGGAAGATGATGGATACGCACGGGACCGAGGCGGCGCAAACTGGCGCCCGGATTGTGCACGCCTGCGGCATGGACTCCATCCCGTCGGACGTCGGGGTGTATTTCCTGCAGCAGCGCGCCAAACAGCTCCACGGGAAGCCGTGTTCACGGATCAAGATGAGGGTGACCGAGCTGCACGGAGGGTTTAGCGGCGGAACTGCCGCCAGCCTGCTGCACGGGACCGAAGCGGGTCGGGAAGACCCGTCGATCATGCAATCCATGACAGATCCCTATTACCTGGCTCCGGAAGGCCACCGCCAGGGGCCCGATGAGCCCGACAACATGATGTCGGTCGAGGTGGAATACGACGAGGCCCTACAGGCGTGGACGAAGCCGTTCTTCATGGGGCCGATGAACAGCAAGATCGTGCGTCGGACCAATGCACTCCTCGGCTATCCATATGGCGAAGACTTCCGATATGACGAAGCGCGGGTGGTTGCAGACGGCTTGTCCGGCCGCATCAAGGCGAAGGTTGAGGCGATCGGATACGTGGCGTTCATTGCATCCGCCGCGATCCCGCCGACCCGGTGGCTGCTGAAACGGTATGTGTTGCCCGGCCCCGGGGAAGGACCCGATCAAGAAACACGCCAGTCCGGCCAGTGGAAGATCGTTCTCATCGGCACCATGGACGATGGTTCGAGGGTGCGGACGCTGGTTGGCGGGGAGGGGGATCCGGCGACAGATTCCACCAGCCGCATGCTTACCGAATCAGCACTGTGCCTGGCACAGGATGCGGAGAAGATCCCGGTCGGAGGTGGGTCCTGGACCCCGGCCGCGGCGATGGGAGACCTGTTGTTGGATCGGCTGACTTTGTACGCGGGTATGAGCTTCGAGTTCGAGCCAGATGCACCCGTGATGCCGGTTAGCCCGTGAGCCACCCGCCGGATTGGTCAGGC
>JABDIY010000182.1 GCA_013003535.1 Acidimicrobiales bacterium
TCGGATCGAATTCGCCCGGATCCAGGTCAACCGTATGGGACAACTGGGTAAACGGATTGGCATCACTGTCAATCGTGTCGAGTGTGCCCACGTTGTGCAGGGTGAATTCGAAGTTCGCCGGGCGGATGAACTCAACGATGTAGTCGAAGTTCGGGTCCAGTCCCTGGAAGCTGTACACGCCGGTACTGGACGTGGTCCGGGTCCCGACAAACTCATCAGGTACGCCATCGCTTCCGAGATCCTTGTAGAGATTCACGGTTACGTTCGAAATACCCGGTTCACCGTCCTGGATGCCGTTGTAGTTGGCATCGAAGAACACCTTGTTCCCCAGGCCAGCCAGCTCCGTGCATTCCACGCTCGCATCGTCCGAATCGCTCACATCCAGCGGACCGGCCTTGCCGTCCACCGTGGCGGTGTTGGTCAATGCAGCGCTCACCACACCACCGGCGACACACACGATGCGTGATTCACCGGAAGCCAGGCTCGGGATGGGCAGGTTCACGACACCGAGGATCGGGTCATTGATCACAATTTCAGTCAGCGGATGGCTGCCGGAGTTGATCACTTCGAAGCAGTAGGTGACTTCGTCACCGCAGAGCACGGTAAGCAAACCGTCTTCCGCAGCGGCGTAAGCTTCTTCTGCCGTCAGGCTGTCATCCTTGGGACCCACCTTCTTGATGATGGTGATATCCCCACAGTCAACTGCGGCCGCATCGGCATCGTTCACGGCAATACCGTTGACGGTCTCGCCGGAAGTCGAGGCAACATTATCCACGCGTCCGGTCACCAAGGCAGAGGCCGGTACACATACGATTCGTGTATTGCCTGGAGCCAGGTCCGGAACCGCAAGGTCTACAATGCCCAGTATCGGATCGTTGATGACCACGTTGAACAGGCTCAGGTTATTCGGATTGCGAACCTGGAAGCAGTATTCAATCTCTGCGTTGCAGTCAGTAATCAGCAGCTCATCTTCCGCTGCGAGGAAACGCTGTGCCGGGGTCATGCTGGAACCAGCAACCGGTGCGAGACCCACCTTTTTGATCAGCTCGATCTTCGGCAGCACCAGGCCGGCGTCGATCGTCGGGTCGTTTTCGCCCGGATCCAGGTCCACCACCGGGCTCAGCCCGCTGTCGAAGTCTGCATCGCTGTCAGAGACGTCTGCGCCCTGGTTCGCCGTGGTGAACTCGTAGTTCGCCGGGCGGATGAACTGCACGATGTAGTCCATGTTCGGGTCCAGCCCGGTGAAGGCGTACATGCCTCCGCCGCTGGTCACGTTCGTGGCCAGGGCCTGGGTGGGAACGCCGCCCACGGCCTTCCACAGCACCACCGTGACATCGTCGATACCGGGCTCAACCGCCGGATCGCCCTGCTGACCGTTCTGGTCCGCATCGAAGAACACCTTGTCGCCCAGGCTCGCCAGCTCGTCGCAGGCGACCGCAGCGTCATCCGAATCGGTGACGTCCAGCGGACCGGCTTTGCCGTCCACCGTGGCGGTGTTGGTCAGGTTGCCGCTCACTGCACCACCGGCGACACACACGATGTGTGATTCGCCGGAAGCCAGGTTCGGAACCGCCAGGTTCACAACACCCAGGATCGGGTCGTTGATCACGATGTTCGTCAGCGTGTGGCTGCCGGAGTTGATCACTTCAAAGCAGTAGGTCACTTCGTCCCCGCAGAGCACCCGCAGGAAGTCGTCTTCCGCGGCCGCATACGCTTCGGCCTCGCTCAGGCTGTCGTCTTTCGGACCCACCTTCTTGATCAGCGTGATGTCGCCGCAGTCAACCGCCGCGTCATCGCTGTCGGTGACCGCGAGCCCGTTGACCGTCTCACCATCGGTGCTGGCCACGTTGTCTACCCGGCCGGTTACCGCGCTGCCCGGGACACAGACGATCTGGCTCGCGCCCGCAGCCAGGTTGCCTACCGAGAGGTTGGCAATGCCCAGGGTCGGGTCGTTGATCACCACATTGACCAGGTCCAGGTTGTTCGGGTTGCTCACCTCGAAGCAGTACTCCACTTCCGCACCGCAATCGGTGATCAGCAGCTCGTCTTCCGCCGCGGCAAAGCGTTCGGCGGCCGTCAGGATCGAGCCGGGGGCCTGCGCGGGGCCGACCTTCTTCACCAGCTCGATCTTCGGCAGCACCAGGCCGGCGTCGATCGTCGGGTCGTTTTCGCCCGGATCCAGGTCCACGACCGGGCTCAGCCCGCTGTCGAAGTCTGCATCGCTGTCAGAGACGTCCGGTCCCTGGTTCGCCGTGGTGAACTCGTAGTTCGCCGGGCGGATGAACTGCACGATGTAGTCCATGTTCGGGTCCAGCCCGGTGAAGGCGTACATGCCCCCGCCGCTGGTCACATTCGTGGCCAGGGCCTGCGTGGGAACGCCGCCTTCGGCCTTCCACAGCACCACCGTGACATCGTCGATACCGGGCTCAACCGCAGGATCGCCCTGCTGACCGTTCTGGTCCGCATCGAAGAACACCTTGTCGCCCAGGCTCGCCAGCTCGTCGCAGGCGACCGCGGCGTCATCCGAATCGGTGACGTCCAGCGGGCCGGCTTTGCCGTCCACCGTGGCGGTGTTGGTCAGGTTGCCGCTCACTGCACCACCGGCGACACACACGATGTGTGATTCGCCCGAGGCCAGGTTCGGAACCGCCAGGTTCACAACACCCAGGATCGGGTCGTTGATCACGATATTCGTCAGCGTGTGGCTGCCGGAGTTGATCACTTCAAAGCAGTAGGTCACTTCGTCCCCGCAGAGCACCCGCAGGAAGTCG
>JABDIY010000183.1 GCA_013003535.1 Acidimicrobiales bacterium
GTTCTCCGGGACGGACGCCGGCCCCTTCTGGGCGTCAACGGGACACCGGCTGTGGAGGGCCACATATCGCTGGGGCCGGGCTGGAGTGTTGTTCTTTACACCGACGGTCTGGTGGAGCGCCGCCACCGCTCGCTCGACGAAGGAATCGCCGAGCTGTCTGCAGTGCTCCGCAAGGAACCGGGCGTCGCTGAGGATCCCGCCAGGCTCGCCGAGTTGATGAATTCGGATGATCATCGTGACGATACGTGCATCCTGGTTGCAACGATTGCTGGTCTTCCGAAGCGGTAGGGCCGTTCAGACCCCGGTGAGTTCTTTCTTTTCGTGTTCGGCGCGTAAGGCTTCCACGAGCGGGGCATCGTGGCCTTCTACGTGGATGGCGGGCAGGATCCGATCGAGCCACGCCGGGATCCACCAGTTGCGGGCGCCCAGGAGTTCCATGGTTGCGGGCACGAGCAACATGCGGACGATTGTGGCGTCGATCAGGACGGCCAAAGCAAGTCCCAACCCGAACAGTTTCAGTGACCGGTCGTCGCCGAGAGCGAAGGCGCCGAACACGCAGAACATGATGAGCGCAGCGGCAGTAATGACGCGGGCGGTGGCGGCGAGCCCGTCGGCGACCGCCGTGGCATTGTCTTTGGTGCGGTCGTACTCCTCCTTGATACGTGACAGCAGGAACACTTCGTAGTCCATCGACAAGCCGAAGACGATGGCGAACAGGAACATTGGGACCCAGGCCTCGATCGGGCCTGCCCGGTCGACCCCGATCAGGTTCATGCCCCATCCCCACTGAAAGATTGCCACCAGGACGCCGTAGGCGGCACCGATGGACAACAGGTTCATCACCACCGCCTTGAGCGGCACCAGCAGGCTTCTGAACACCGCCATCAGGAGGACGAAGCTGAGAATGAGGACCACGCCGATCAACAGGGGCATACGGCCCCCCATGAAGCTCGCGAAGTCGGTGGATGCGGCGGTGAGACCGCCAACTTTTGCCTCCACACCGCTGGCGGGAATCACTTCGTCGCGCAGCCGCTCTACGAGATGCGTTGTCTCCTCATCCTGCGGGGCGCTCAGCGGATAGACGATCGCCAACGCTACGTTTTCGTTGATTGGCGCGGGAACCACGAATGCCACGTCCTCGGTGGACTGGATCAAACCGATGAACTCGCCGAAGGCCGCTTGGTCACCGACGGTGTCGCCTTCGATCGAGATGAACAGCGGTCCGTTGGTGCCCGGTCCGAAGCCCTCGGCAATGAGGTCATAGGCCCGTCGTACGGTGGTGGCTTCTGGATAGTTTCCGTAATCGCCGAAGCCGAGGCGGATCGAGAACAACGGTAATGCCAGTACGACCAGGAACGCCACGGCGGCGATCGCCGACGGCCAGGGGCGGTGCTGGATGAAACGACTCCACCGATACCACCCCTGTTCTTCGCGTGGCTTTTCCACTCGGTGCGGTACTTGGCGGCGGAGTGGCTTCACGGCGAAGCTGGCGGCGAACAGAACCACCGCCAGTCCCAGCCCTGCCACGAACACAATCCCCTGCCCGGCCACAATGCCCGCGATCGCGCTGACGACGATGAGCGCTACCGCCCCCAATGCCGCCCATGTTGTGTTGTCGATGCGGGTACCGACCCAGCCAAGGAGGGCGGGGAGCAACGTGAGCGAACCTGCCATCATCATTGCGACGCCCAGCGCCGACGCTACGGCCACACCGGAAACGAAACTCAACCCCATCAACATCAAACCGAGCAGCGAGATGATCACAGTGAGGCCGGCGAAGAGCACGGCCCGGCCACTGGTGTCGATGGCGGCCACAACCGCGTCGTCCACGGCCACACCGGCATGCAGGTTCTCCCGGAATCGGGTCACGATGAACAGCGCATAGTCGATACCCACGCCGATGCCGATCATCGCCACCATGGCGGTGGTGAAGTCGGGCATCCCGATGACGTTGCTGAGCAGCGACACGAGCGCCGACCCGATCCCCAGTCCGAACAGCGCCGTCCCGATCGGAAGTCCCATCCCGAGTACCGACCCGAATGCCACGATCAGGATGATGGTCGCGGCGATCAACCCGTAGATCTCGCTCTCGGGCAGTTCGAACTCGGAAAACAGATCACCGCCGTATTCGATCTGAACCCCGGGTGGGATCTCCAAACTCTCATCGAACTCCCGAATTTCTACGCCGATGGCCTGCAACTCTTCGAAGTCACGGGTGTCGGCGATATCCAACTGCGCGAACGCGATCTGCCCGTTCTGGCTGATCTGACTGGGGCTGTCGTAGGGACTGGTGGCGGTGATATCGCCTTTCGAAACGATCTCGGCCAGGACCTCCTCGAAGACTGCCCGGACGGCGGGATCGTCCACACCCTGCTCGGCGCGAACCACTACTTGCGAGGTGAAACCGGCCCGGTCGGGCGAGTTCACCGCGAGGAGATCCTGGACTTCTTTCGACTCGCTGTCCGGGAGGACGAAATCGGTTCGGTAGTTCGGGCCGACCGCGGCGGCCACGATGTTGACGACGATCAGGATGGCAACCCATGCGCCGATCACGATCCATCGATGCTTTGTGCACTGCCGCGCAATAGCAGCGAGAGTGCCGACACGAGGGCTGGTATTTGTGGTGTCCATGATTCACTCCGGTCTGTGGGGGACGCGGTCTGGGCCGGCCGGGTCGACGCCGGCAGCCACGAGAGCGTCCCCGGCCGATGCGCAGCGTCTGGCTCGACGTGGGGTTGCTCCCATCGAGTAACACCCTATTCCTCCTGCCCAAACTGCGCTAGGGGTGGAAACGTTCCGAGCGATGCCCGCTGGCCGGATTTACGGTCTACTGTCTGCACCGACGGGCGGGGTTCATAGGAAATTTTCATGAACTCACAACCATCAACAACGATCAATCAGCAAGATGACGGCCGGTCTCCCGAGTCCGTTGGCTCCATGCTTTCCCTGCTCGAACGGCCTTCGTGGCACGCGTCAGCGGCCTGCAACGGTGTGGGCGCTGACGTCTTCTTTCCAGGGCGTGGCGAGTCGGCGGAAGTAGCCATGCGGTTCTGCAACAGCTGTACCGTCGTCACCGAGTGCCTGAACTCTGCACTCGAATACCGAGACAGTGGCGTCTGGGCAGGGACCTCGGGGCGGCAACGGCGAAAGATCCGGCGTCTTCCGACGCGGCGTCCCGATGACGCTCCGCTGGAACACACGGAGCAGGAGAGCGCCTGACACGGCTCGCAGCCTTGCCTCGCGGTGGTTACTGTTGAGACCATGAGCGGCAAGCCTCCACAACTGAACAAGCGTCCTATTCACCTTGGCCTAGGAGCAACGGCTGAGGTGGAGCCGGAGTTCACCGGCGAGATGTCATGGTACGAGGGATACGGCGCACGGCATGGTTCCGACGGTGTCGAGGCACGGTTGGTGTCAATGCACACATTCACCGAGGACTGGGATGTTTGGGAGATGCATCCCAAGGGTGCCGAGGTGGTGCTCTGCACGGCCGGGACCATGGAGTTGGTGCAGGAGCTGAACGGGGAAGAGGTCATCACTGCGGTGAGCGCTGGTGAATACGCGATCAATCAGCCCGGTACGTGGCACACCGCCAATGTGAGTAGCTCAGCTACCGCAGTGTTCATCACCGCCGGCGAAGGCACCACCCACCGTCCGCGCTGAGGCACCGTGCCGGTGGTGCGGGCCGCCGACCTGTTATGGCTCGTCCCGAGTTTGTGATCGTTCCAGCCACCCATCAAGGTCGCCTTTGCGACGAAGAGCTTGGTCGGTGAAGGGTCGCACCTTGCCGATCACGTCGCGCTCCTGGAAGCCTTGATCATGGCGACCGAAACACCACGCGACGTTGGCGTAGGAGTTGGGGTCACGGCCATCCAAGAACCACTTGTTGTTCAGCGACAGAAGGGTGCGGAAGGCATGCTCGGGCGTGTTGGTCCAATACATGATCTGCTTTCCCCAGTACATGCGCAGCTGGTTGTGGACCCAACCTTCGTTACGAATGGTGTTCATGATGGCATTCCAGAGTTCGTCGTCAGTGGAGCCCATTTCCAGTTCGCGGGCCGTCACGACCTTGCGGCGGGAGTCGTCTCGATGATCGTTCAGGGTTGTCCGAGCCCATTCCGGGAGGCCTCCGAAACCATCGAAGTCGTCGCAATGCACCACATAGTTGATGGCCAGTTCCCGCCGGACCACGATCTCGTCCACGAATGCGTCAACTTCGTCAGACGGTGCTCCGGAGGATCTTGCGGCATCCACGATAGAAACCGGCGAGAGCTGTCCGAAGTGGAGATAGGGCGACAGCTTCGATGAGCTGTCTTCCCGGTCATAGTGATTTCGACGAGTGGAATACTCGGGCAAGATCGTGTCACAGAAATGCCGAAGCCGCGCTTTGGCCTGCGCAGTGCCGCCCGACCATTCCGCAACCGGGCCCGGTTCGTCGGGCGGGCCGATCGTTCTGACGGCGGCAGGCACATCGCTCAGATCCAGGGCGTCGAAGTGGCGAGCGGTTCGGGTGAGACTGACCGGACTATCGCCGCCGGCTACCGAGGTCTTGTCCAGAGCGGTGGTCCGCAGGTCAATGATGAAATTGTCCAGATGGTGTTCGATCTTGGGGCGGATGGTTCGCGCCGCCGTTTCCATTCGGTCAGAGACCAGGTGGGTGGGCACCACTACGTCGGTCTCGATTTGGTGGACGGGACCGTCGTAAATCTCGGAGACGCCTTCATACCATTGCCGCTGGGTTGGCAGGTAGCCGGTGTCCATCACTAGGAGGGCCACCCGGTGGCCCAGCGCCTCGATGACATCGGCCGGTTGGCCGATGAGAGCTTCGAATCGAATGCCTCGCCGCTCCAATGCAGCTTCGGTTTCTTGAAGACCCTCGAGCATAAACGTGAAGTGGCGGGCCGAGGCCTCCGGATAGTCGGGCACAACGCAGAACACAACCGCCAACGTCTTGTCCAGTTTGTTGGCCTGCTGAATCGCATACTCCAGCGCCGGGTTCTGTTCTGCCCGTTGGGCCTGCTGCATCCAGTACAAGACCAACCCGTCACCGGGCGGGGAGTCCCGACGGCGGTTGATGCGGGCTTCGTCGATCCTTGCCGTTGATCGGGTCATTGTTGCCTCGTATGGGAGCAGAGCAGGCGCGCCAGAGCGTTGTCACCACGACTCCCACGAGCAGAATTCCGGGAACGACGCCAGCTTTCTTCAATTTCGGAATCTTCGGCCTCCAGCACCAAAGGATGCACGTAGGACGAGCGGGCGACTGCCCGGGTGTTGCCAAGAACCAGGGCGGCCGCATCCACCGCGTCGATGACCCCACCGCCGCTCGCTCTACAGATCAGTGCTTCCCGGGATCCGCCCCAGGTACGGAAGTCTTTCGCGGAAAAGGCCGGCCCGGCGATCTCGGCGATGGCTGCGTTCACATGAGCGGCCGTGACACGCACCGACTCACCGTCTTGTTCGAACCAAAACAATCGTTCCTGATCGGCATCGGCGAGTTCAGCCAAAACGGTTGCCAGCAGGTCGTCTTCCACGACGATGCTTCGGGTCTTCCCACTCTTGGCCGTGTACTCGATCCGTACGTAGGGTTCGTCGTCGGATAGGTCTACGTGATCAGCCGACAGGGTGGTGGCACCCCGGCGATCGGACTGGGCGGACTCTTCGTTGCCAGTTCGAACCAGACCAACGTCGATCAAACGCAAGGCACCGGCAACCGCGTATTCTTTGGTCCCGATCTCGCCCGCAAGCCCTTCCTCCACTGCGATCCGAATCCTCCGGAGCGCCTTGGGGAAGTAGCGCAACCGATCGAACTTCTGGCGATCTCGAAACGCCCGGTAGGCATCGTGGTATCGGTACTGTTTGCGCTCGGCGTCGTCTCGCCCTGTCGCCTGGAGGTAGCCGTCGGCCGTAGGACACATCCACACGTTATCCCAGGCTGGTGGGACCGCTAACCGTTCGAGCCGTTCTCGTTCGGGTTTGGCCACGGGTTTCCCATCCGGCCCCAGGTAGCGGAAACCGCGACCCCACCGCTTTCGTGCTACTCCCGGGTCCTCGTCGAAAACGACTCGCAGTCCGGCGGCCGGTGCCAGCACCTCGGGGTCCCGGACGCAGAGTTCGTTTGGGACTCGCACACCAACCATGAAATTCCCTGAACGCCCCTGTCCGCTCAGGCCTTGTGGATCTCGGTGATCGACTTCAAGACCTCGTCGCCGTCGTCCTGTTCGATGAGAAACGCTGGTTCATCGGCGCTGGCATGGCGAGTGATCTCGCTGCCCTTGATGGTTCTGGTGACGTCGGATTCAAACCGCTCCTTCACTGAACCCGAAGCGGTTCCGTTGCCCCACTCCCAGGTCACTTCGTCACCCACGTCTACCGATGCCTTCGTCATGTTTCTCTCCTCTGCTCTTGTGCCAACCATCAACGGTGCGTGCGCTCTGCCCCGAGATCGACAGGCTCAAACACCGGGCTGAAAGGGGAGCCGAACCCGGATTCTGAATCACTTGAGCTCGCCATTTCGTTGCTGATCGAGCGGACACACCACCAAGTTGAGTTGGCCGCTGTCGATGGCGTCAGCCAGCTCGGCATGTAGGTCGTCGGTGTCCTCCACCCGCCTGGCGGCTATCCCGAACGCACCGGCCAAGGCTACGAAGTCGGGGTTGGTCACATCTACGGCAGTGCGTTGATGACCTTGTTCGTCTTGGTGCCAGGCGATGAAACCGTAGGTGTCGTCGTTGAGAACCACCACCGTCAGATTGTCCAGTCCGATGCGTCGAGCGGTCTCGAGGTCCTGCAGGTTCATCATGAACCCGCCGTCGCCACAAACGGCAACCACTTTGCGGTTGGGATTGAGACGGGCGGCAACCATGGCGGTAGCGAGCCCCGCTCCCATGGTGGCGAGGGCGTTGTCAAGCACGAGAGTGTTCGGTGCTAGCGCGGCGTAATGCCGGGCGAACCACACCTTGTAGGCACCGTTGTCCAGCGCAACGATGTCGTCACGGTCCAACAGGCTTCGTAGCGTGGTGGCGATGGTGTGCGCCGACGGAGGATAGCTGGGCGGGCGGCCTTCGGCTTCGAGTCGAGACTCGATCAGGGCGCGCTGAGATTCCGAACGTTCCGCCCGATCCTCCGCTTCGGGGTGCTCTCCGGCGGCCAATGCTCGGAGAGTTGCGGCGATGTCGCCCCGAACCACCTCGTCGGGCTGGTAGTGACGTTCAATCTCCGGTGAAGCCGTGTCCACGTGGATGATCTGTTTCGAATCGTCGGGGTTGAACGACGATGGTGGATGTTCCACGGGCTGGAATCCCACTGCGATGATCAGGTCGGCTTCTTCCAGGGGCGTGGTGGCGATGTCGGCTGTGTTGAGGCTCATGGCTCGCAGCGATCGGGGGTGGTCCTCGGCCAGCGCACCCTTGCCCATCTGTGATGCCAAGACGCCGATTCCGGTTGCGGTGGCGAATTCGTCCAAGGCGTTTGGCACATCGTCGAGCTGGGTCCCGGCGCCGGCGAGGACCACAGGCGTCCGAGCCTTGGTTAGCAGCGATCGCACCCGCTGCAACTGAGCCGGTGAAGCGATCGGTTGGTCACCGGTGGCGGGTGGCGGAACCTGCTGGAGATGACCTGGCTGACCGGCGATGTCTTCCGGGAACTCCAAAACCGCAGGCCCCGGGCGAGGAGCGGTTGCTACCGAAAGCGCCCTGGCGGTGTCGGCGGCCACGGTGCGGGGATCGGTGATGGCGTGGGCCCATTTGGCGACCGGCTGGGCAATCGCCGGAAGGTCCAGTACCTGAAAACTGCCTTCGGAGTTCTTCCGCACTGGTTTTTGACCACAAATCGCCACGACCGGGAACCCACACAGGCTGGCCTGGGCCAGCCCGGTCAGCGTATTGGTGAATCCGGGGCCGAGGGTTGTGACCACCACGCCGGGGCTGCCGGTGAAGCGACCATGGGCCGCGGCCATGAACGCGGCATGTTGCTCGTGCCGGGTGACCACAAGGTCAATTCCCACATCGGCGATCGCTTGGAGCAGAGTGATCGTCTCTTCACCCGGCAGGCAGTAGACGGTGGTGACGTCGTGGGCTACGAGCGTTCTGGCCAGATCGCCTGCTGCCGTTTTCAGCGACGAGGCCGGCTGGTCGCGGGAAACGGGACTGGTCATTTGATAGCTACGGTCTTGGCGTTCACAAAGGTTCGGATACCAAGCTCGCTCAGCTCGCGTCCATAACCAGAGTTGCCAATCCCGCCAAAGGGAAGCCGGGGGTCCGAAGCCACCTTGGCATTGACGAAGCAGTTCCCGGTCCTGATGCGGTGAGCCGCGATCTGCCGGCCGCGCTCGGTGTCTCCGGTGAACACCGCACCGCCGAGGCCGAAGCTGGAGTCGTTGGCGAGGGCGATGGCGTGTTCTTCGTCGTCGGCCCGAATCAATGGTGCCACCGGACCGAACAGTTCCTCGTCGAAGGCCGGGTTGCCGGGTCCAACGTTCTCCAGCACCGTGACGGGATAGAAAGCGCCGGGTCCGTCGGGTACGTTGCCGCCGAGCACGATCTCGGCGCCCGCCTCCACGGCCCGCTCCACCTGCTCATGGAGCGAGTCGCGCAGATCGGTCCGAGCCTGGGGCCCCACGGTGGTCTCGGAATCATGCGGATCGCCCACAACTGCGGCTTCCAGCTCGGCGAGAAATGCCGCCCGGAACTGGTCATACACGTCGTCGACCACGATGAATCGTTTGGCCGCGATGCAACTCTGCCCGGAGTTGGTGAGCCGGCTGTCGGCGCAGATTCTCGCCGCTTCGTCGATGTCGGCGTCGTGAAGGACTACGTAGGGGTCGCTCCCACCCAGTTCGAGGAGCGATGGCTTGAGGTGGCGTCCGGCTGCCTCTGCCACCGATCGTCCGGCCGGTTCGCTCCCGGTCAAAGTAACCGCGGCGATCCGGGGGTCGCCGATGATGGCGGCAACTCGATCCGACGGGATCAGTAGCGTGCGGAAGAGGCCCTCGCCCAGACCGGCGGATCGGAATAAATCCTCGATCGCCATGGCACTGCCGGACACGTTGGAGGCGTGTTTGAGCATTCCGGCGTTGCCCGCCATCAAGGCCGGAGCGGCAAATCGAAAGACCTGCCACAATGGGAAGTTCCACGGCATGACCGCCAACACGGTCCCCATGGGCTCATAGACGGTCCAAGCTTGGCTGAGGTCGCTGGACCGTTCCTCGTCGGCCAGCATGTCCGCAGCATTGTCCGCGTAGTACTCACATACCCAGGCACATTTTTCCACCTCGGCCGCACCGGAAGCGAGCGGTTTGCCCATCTCGTTGGCCATCAACTCCGCCAATTCGACAGAGCGCTTTCGCAGATGTTTCGCAGTGGCGTGCAGCACTTTGGAGCGTTCGTCGAAGGTGGTGGTGGTGGCCCACTGCCGTTGGGCGGCAGCTGATTCGGCGATGAACTGCTCCACCTGTGCGGCAGTGTGAACCGCGAAACGGTCGAACTCTTCGCCGGTGGTGGGATTGATGGAGACAAGGGTGGTGGCGGACATGAAAGCCTTTGTAGTTGATGGAGTACGGCTGTGCGAAGCGATCTACCCCACCACGTCTACTCTGAATCACACACGAACGCACAGTTCAAACGAACGGAGAACACGATGTCCTTGTCTGAAACGTCCTGGTCGGAAACCGATGGTCGCTTGGAACGGGAGTTCAAGTTCGCCAACTTCCCGGAGGCGTTCGCATTCATGACGCGGGTGGCGTTCATCGCCGAGAAGCAGGGCCATCATCCCGAGTGGTCCAACGTGTACAACCGCGTCACCATTTCGTTGACGACTCACGACGAGGGCAACGTGGTCACCGACCGCGATCGGGCATTTGCAGAGGCGGTCGACGGCATCCTGTCTGTCTGAACAGATCTGCCCGTCCTGCCCGCAGCTCAGCCAGTCTCTGGGACGTGAAGGTGCGGCGTCTCGAGCCTGCGTTCGAGGCGCCGCACAGGTAGATGATTTAGGGAGCCAGTGAGTTCGACCCCGGGCCCTCAGTGGGGGGCAGCTCAAGCGCTGGTTCTACGAAGGTGGGGTTGTCGGTCCCATACAGCTCCATGTAGTCGACTTTCACCTGATCAGCGGTCAGGTCGGCCGTCGTGGCCAGGTGCCGGTCCGAACCCAAGGCGGGAACGGTGGCGGTGATGAAGGTGGGGTTGTCGGTCCCATACACCTCCATGTAGTTGAGTTCGACCTGATCAAAGGTCAGGTCAGCCATGGTGGCCAGGTGCCGGTCCGAGCCGAGCTCTTCGACTTGAGCGATTTCGGTTGCGTTGTCGCCACCGGTGAAGAGCACTGCTGCCAGTGCGCCTGCAGCGGCGAGAACGACGATGGCGGCGAGCCACCGCATCCACCGATACGCTCCTGCGGTTGCTTTCAGGGCCGTCGGGGGCTGAAGTCCGCTGACGTCGTCAGGAACAACTACCCCTTCTGGCATCTCGGGAAGCCGGTCGAGTGTTTCCTTGGTCCTTGGGCGGTCGTACAGCTTCATGTCAACTCCTTTCTTTCCTGTGTTGATTTCTCTTTCAGACCTATTGTCCTCCCAGGTGGTTGGTGACCGGACCACGCCAATTCGGCCCCCACATTGGGACTTCTGGATCTGTACACAGGAGATTCATGGTGGAGACTTGAACCAGAGAGGAAGCGTGTTCCGATGGCCAAAGAGCGGACGATTCGAGTGCTCGGACCGATCGATGTCATGACTCCCAAGGGCCCACGGTCGGTAGGGGGGCCGCAAGCCCGGGCGGTTCTTGGCGCGCTCGCCATTGGAGCCGGCCAAGCGGTCCCGATCGATCATCTGCATCAGGCCCTGTGGGGTGACCATCCTCCAGAATCAGCCGACAACACGTTGCAGTCTTACATTTCGAACATTCGTCACTTGTTGGGCGCTGATTCGGTCCTGCGAACCGACCACTCCTACGGGCTGGAAATCGCAGCCATGGACATCGATGCCGTGCGCTTCGAGACGCTTCTGGGCCTAGCGATCGCTGCGAAGGCTGATCCCGAGGAGTGCTTGCGTCTTTGCCGGGAGGCCCTGCATCTGTGGCGGGGGCGTCCCTTCGGCGACTTGGCTGACGACGAAGCGTTCCGACTAGAGGCGTACCGACTCGGTGAGCTGCGATTGGCGGCCATGGAGCTGAGCCTCGAAGCCGAGATGGCCCTGGGCAACCACGATCTTGTTGTTGCCGAGCTGGAAGTGGCGGTGGAGGAACACCCGTACCGGGAGCATCTCTGGTATCTGCTGATCGAGGCGTTGGCGGCGTGTGATCGTCGAGTGGAGGCGTTGCGGGCGTGTGGCCGGCTTCGCAACGTTCTGGCCGAGGTTGGGGTGGAAGCAGGAGCCGAGCTGTTGGCGCTCGAGCGTGAACTGCTCGACGGTCACGGCGTTTCCGCTGCCCCGCAGGTCTGACCCATGTTTCATCAGTTTTCAGGGGCGTCGCGTGACCTGTGCGGCACCAAACGACCCGGAAAACACGGTGACCAGGGATTGGCCCCAGTGCCATCTGCCCACCATTGCGTCCGGGTTGGCGAAACGGCACACTGAGAGAGTGAAACGCCGACTGAACGAACGATGCTGATCTTCGGTGCGGCGGGTCGGGCTGCGCGTCGGGTGGCAGGGCGCAAACCTGGCCCGGTGGGAATCCGGCCGGGTCCTCCAATGCGGCGGCGACCATTCCTCGGAGGATTGACCAAGTGGCCGGGCCAGTTTCGGAACCGCGTTGTTCGCCGGTCCCATCGCCGCTCATAAACCGCTGTCGGAGACGAAGTCAGGCCGTCTGAGGACCTGAGTAAATAGCTATTGCAGAGATAGCTATTGCATTCTATAATTCGGGGAACTCGGCGC
>JABDIY010000195.1 GCA_013003535.1 Acidimicrobiales bacterium
GGCTATCTCCCCAGGAGCGCAAGATCCTCGACCTGATCGCCGAGGGCAAAACCAACCGTCAGATCGCCGAGGAGCTGTTCCTTGCCGAGAAGACGGTGAAGAACTACGTGTCGAACCTGCTCTCCAAACTGGAAATGAGCCGCCGCTCCGAGGCCGCCGCCTACGCCGCCCGCCTCCAAGCCGACCGCGCCAAGAAATACCCCCCCGAGGAGTGGAGCAAAGCTATTAGCTAGGGGGCGTACCTCCCCCGCGAGCGCAGCGAGTGGGGGAGGCAAGGAGGGGGGTGAGAGCGCGTTCCCGTGTTCTCGTTCAGGTAGCAGCAATCAGCTTGCAGGCGTCAGGCATCGGGCGTCCACTCACGGTTGCAGGTTGCCAAGTTTCAGGTTCCACGTCAGAACTGGGGATCGGGTTAATCGCCTGACGGTGGGACCCCGCGTTTGGTGGCCTCCTCAATGAGCGCTCTGAGGGCCGACTGATCCACGTCTTGCACTGATTTCAGCTTCAGGCTTCGCATGCTCAGGGTGCCGGCCACCTGCGTGTTTCCCGTGCCGGGGAGCAACCCTGCCGGATCCGATAGTTCCCCGCCGCGATAGAAGCCGAGCGTCACGTGCCTCGAGTAGCACATCATGTACGCAAACTGCTCAGTGAACTTCTTGGGTCCGGTCCCCCACCCAACTGAGCCCTGTCGATGCCATATCACCTCGACGGTTTTCGGTAGGACGTCGTAGACGAGTCTCCGAACCGCCTCGGCAATCTCTTGCACGGCCGGCGGCACCGATTCGATCAACTTCTGAAACTCGACGTTGTTGTCCAGACCACCATCATTGACGATGCCGGCAGCCTCAGCCATTGATCTCTCCTCGCGTTTTGAGTTCCCTCTAGGAGAACCCCCTACCCCCGCCTGCGCTTCGCTCCGGCGGCGGTACCTTCCCCCAGCCCTTAGGGCCGGGGGACTGACAGGTCGCGGCTCAGCCAGTGCGAAACGTGGTTTCTGGCAGTTGACCGTTGACAGTAGACCGTCGACCCAACGCCACAGGCGTTGCCGGCCATTGCCCAATGACCACTGACCATCGACCGCAGGGCCGCCAGGCCCTGCGCTATTTCTTCTTGCGCTTGTGGCGGTTGGCGCGGAGTCGTTTGCGGTATTTGTGCTTCGACATCTTCTTGCGCCGCTTTTTTACAAGTGATCCCATTGGGCAATAGCTTGGCCCGGATCGGCCCACTACGC
>JABDIY010000021.1 GCA_013003535.1 Acidimicrobiales bacterium
TCATCCTCACCGTTGCCGCATCCCGTGTCTACCTCGATGTGCACTGGACCAGCGACGTGTTCGCCGGCCTCCTCCTCGGCACCGTCCTCGTCATCGGCACCTATCACGCGATGGAGGGACACGGCTTCCACCCCGCCCGGGAGTGTTGCGGGGTAGTGGTTAGTCGCTAGTCGCTAGTTGTGATGACCGGGGAGGTTGTCCCTGGGTGGATGGTGTGAATGGGTGAGGTGAGCCCTCCAAGCGAGACTGTGGGCGTGTGACAGCTCACAACTCAGCAAGGAGGGCTCATGGCACACGCTAGATCGCAGCATCCGAATGCGCCGCTCACCCCGGTGGGTCGGCGTCGTATGGTCGATTGTGTCTTGAAGCGGGGATGGACTGTGGAGGCGACCGCCGAGCGGTTCCAGGTTGACGCCAAGACGGTGCGTAAGTGGCGGGACCGGTTCTTGGCTGAGGGTGAGGCGGGATTGGGGGATCGGTCGTCGCGGCCGCATCGCTCACCGAACCGGACCCCGCGACCCCTGCGACGCCGAGTGTTGCATCTGCGACGCACGCGACGGTGGGGGGCGGACCGGATCGCCTTCGAAGTCGGTTTGGCGGCCTCAACGGTGCAGAACATCTTGAATCGGGCCGGGTTGGGTCGCCTCGACCGAGGCGACCGTGCCACCGACCGTGAACCGGTGCGGCGCTATCAGCGTGAACATCCGGGTGAGTTGATCCACGTCGATATCAAGAAACTGGCCGGGATCCCCGACGGGGGCGGCTGGCGCATCCACGGACGGGGCGGTGACGGACACCACGGCCACGCCGGTGCCGGCTACCGCTACATCCACACCGCCATCGACGACCGAACCCGCATCGCCTACTCCGAGATCCACAACAACGAACAAGGCATCACTGCCGCCGCATTCTGGACCCGAGCTGTGGCCTGGTACGCCTCGATAGGCATCACCCCCCAACGAGTACTCACCGACAACGGCCCCTGCTACAAGTCACGGCTCTGGCACCAAGCCTGCAAAACAACCGGCACCACCGTCAAGAAGACCCGCCCCTACCGGCCCCAAACCAACGGCAAAGTCGAACGCTTCCACCGCATCCTGCTCGAAGAATGGGCCTACATCCGAGACTGGAGCTCAGAAACCCAACGCCACCAGGCCTACCCCGGGTTCATCCACTTCTACAATCACCACCGACCCCACGGATCGCTCGAATGGGCCACCCCCGTCAGCATCCTCGGGGACAACCTCCCCGCGGAGCACAACTAACGACCAAAGACCAACGACTCGTTTATATCTGACTCTCTATGACTCAGATTTTATGGAAGCATTCAGCTATGATTTGAGTTGTTATGGCTATGGACATCAATCGGTTTACCCAAAAATCCCAGGAG
>JABDIY010000031.1 GCA_013003535.1 Acidimicrobiales bacterium
ATCCCGGCCCACAGACCGACATACACCCGTCGAACAAGGGATACAAGAAGATCGCAGGCGCCCATGCCGACCTGATTGAAGCGTTGGGCTTGCTCTGAGACTCAGCTGAAGCGAGGCGTCGAGGCTCAACGTATCAGAGGAGCCACCTTGGTCTGTCTTTATGGACCGTGGAATGTGTCGGGCTGGCGGGTTCGTTTTGGCCCCATAAACCCTGAACGGCGACAGCGGGCACAAAGGTGCCTGCGTCGCCAGCAGTTCACGAGCCGGGACCCGGAGCGAGACGAAGTCGGCCGTACCTACAAGCCAGGTGAACTGGGTCCAGGCCCATGACTTGAGTCCGAGCACGACGACAGCTGGCGGTGCGATCCTCGGTCATGTAAAAACCCCGTAGCCACCGCATCCTCCCCCATCGCAGCCGATGCCGACCTATGGCTGACCGTTACGTTTCGTTGTTCCGCTGCCCGCTTCAGAAGAGCGGATCGCCCGGCAATTCACTGGCCTGCTTCACCCACGCCGCGAACTGAGCTTCGTCGAGCTGGTCGTTCTCATGGACGTGGAAGTAGCGCACTTCGTTTTGTTTGGACTCGACAGGGAGTGCGGGTTGTAGCGATGTGCCGCGGAAAAACGCCACCTTCACGTACTTCGTCATGCAATGGAAGCTGAGAAACCAGCCTTCGCCTTCGATGCCATAGAACGGCGAGTTCCACCGCACCGCCTTACGCACATCGGGTGCGGTGCGCACGATCAGTGCGTCAAGGCGCCGACCGACGTTGCCTTTCCATCCTGGCATGGCCGCAATATAGGCCTGCACAGACTCATCGCCATCGCCTTTGGGGATTTGAGGGTTGCCACCTGAGAGAAGGACCGGGCCATCCGGGTTGGTGTTCTCCTCTTTGACAGACTTACGGGGTTCAGCCACGACAACTCCCTGCATGGTCGACCGGCATTGACCAACTGATACCTCAAAAGATACACACAGCCCGCACCGACCACATCGGCCCGGACCCGAACACGACCGAGGCCCCGGCTCAACCAATCCGAGCACCGGCGGACCGAGAACTATCGAGATCAGGCCGTTTGGTTTTCTAAGTCAGCTGTTTGGTTGCTTTCCACCATTTGGCTATGTGGCGGCGGGCTGAGCGGTAGTGGGAGGCGGTGGCTGAGTTGAGGTATGTGCATAGGTCGGAGGTGCCGGTGAAGGGATAGTGCCTTTTGGTGAAGAGCTCGTCTTCCGTCATTTTTTCGATCATGCGATACAGCTCGTCGTGGACTGCGGCGAACTCGGCTTCGATCTTGACCAGTGAGGTCTTGGCGTAGCGGCGGTGGATGTCGGCGTTCAGGTCTTTGAGCTGATTCCACTTGTACTTCTCTGTGGGAACCGCCGGGGTCTTGCCTTCGGCCGCCTCGGTGTACCAACGGATCATCATGCGGCCCCACTCAGTGCGATGGGCCAGGAAGTCCTTGATGTTCATTCCATCGGTGACTTCCACGAACTTCTGACGCTTGGGAATCTCGGCCAACAGCTCTTCGAGCTTCCGTCGCTCTTTGCGAATCTCGGCCAGGAACTCGTCTTTCGAGGTGAACTTGCTCATCGTTGCTCCGATCGACCACACCATGATCTCTGATCGAAGCTCCCATCGGCAGGGTCTTTGGTCCCGTGCGCGTCGAAGCCCGCCAAACACCGCCCTGGACGGGTCCATCCCACGCGGTTTAGATTGGAACGCCGGTTCTTGGCGGCACAGCCCATGAGTACGCCTGCGAACCAGCCTCACCGAAAGACTCATTCCCCAATGCCCCGAACCCACATCAAGATCGCTCAGCGGCCGGATCTCTCCGGTGCGACCAGCGAGGTGACGGAGCGTGTCACGAACTTCCTTGATCGGATCGAGGCGGGCGGCGAGGCAACGGTGCGGGCGCTGGCAGCCGAATTCGATGGTTGGGACGGGCCGATGGTTGTCGAACGCGCGACCATCGAAGCAGCCATCCGAGCGCTCCCGACAACCGTGGTCGACGACCTTCGCTTGGCCCACCGTCATATCCGCGACTTTGCCCAGGCCCAACGTGAATCGCTGCAGGAGTTCGAAGTCGAGCTGGCTCCCGGCCTGGTCGCCGGACAGAGACTGGTACCGGTCCACACGGCTGGGTGTTATGTGCCGGCAGGACGATTCGCTCACGTGGCGTCAGCACTGATGAGTGTTACCACAAGCTCGGTGGCGGGCGTCGAGACCGTGGTCGTGGCGTCGCCGGCCCGACCCGACCGCGGCGGGGTACACCCCGCAATCCTCGTCGCTGCCGATCTCGCCGGAGCCGACGTGATACTCGGCCTGGGCGGGGTTCAGGCCATTGGGGCGCTCGCATTCGGACTCTTCACTGACCGCCCGGCAGACATCATCGTCGGCCCCGGCAACGCGCTGGTAGCCGAAGCCAAGCGCCAACTGTTCGGCCGGGTGGGCATCGACGTGATCGCCGGCCCCACCGAGTCGATGATCCTGGCCGACGAGACAGCCGACGCTCACAGGGTGGCCATCGATCTGGTCAGCCAAGCCGAACACGGCCCCGACTCGCCGGTATGGCTGGTCACCACTTCGCACGAATTGGCCGCGGATGTGGAACGTCTGGTTCCGATCTATGCAGTCGAGCTGCCCGAACCAGCTAGCGCCTCGGCAACCACGGCCTGGAGCACCTACGGCGAGATCATCGTGACCGACACCCGGGAGGAAGCGGCCGATGTCAGCGACGAGTACGCCCCCGAACATCTTCAGGTGATGACCAGCGACCTCGACTGGTGGAAGCAGCGGCTCCGCAACTACGGATCGCTGTTCCTCGGTGAAGAAACCACGGTCACCTTCGGCGACAAGACTGCCGGCCCGAACCACACCCTGCCGACAGGTCGAGCCGCTCGCTACACCGGTGGGCTCAACGTCCTGAAGTTTCTCAAGCAGCTCACCTGGCAGCGGATGACACCTGAGGCCGCGGCGGTTCAGGCGCCGGTGGCAGCGCGCATCTCTCGCCTCGAGGGCATGGAAGGTCACGCCCGCGCCGCCGACATTCGCATGGGCGACCTATGACCGAGCTGCCCACTATCGAGCTCGACTTCACAACGCCACCCCCGGTTCCACCCGCAGGCGTGAAACGAGCCAACGAGCTGATGGCCTCGGGCCGGTTGTTCCGATACGGGGAGACCAGCGCTCAAGAGCTTGACGTGGCCGAGCTCGAAATCGCCTTCGCCGAGAGCATCGGCCGCCGCTATTGCGTCGCGTTCAACAGCTGCGGCGCCTCAATGGCTGCCGGCCTCATGGCGGCCGGGGTGTCGCCGGGCGAACCGGTGCTGATGAATGCCTTCACCCTGGCCCCGGTCCCGGGCGCGATCGTCCATGCCGGTGCCGATCCGGTGTTCGTCGGAATCACTCCCGACTACCTCATCGACCTCGAAGATCTGCGATCAGCAGCCCATCGTTCCGGGGCCCGCTACCTGTTGTTGTCGCACATGCGCGGCCACATCGCCGACATGGACCAACTGACTGGTGTGACCGACGAGTTGGGCCTCACGGTTATCGAAGATTGCGCCCACACGATGGGGGCCGGCTGGAGAGGTCGACCCACGGGCACCTTCGGGGCGGCCGCCTGTTTCTCGACCCAGGCCTTCAAGCACGTGAACTCGGGCGAAGGCGGGCTGCTGGTCACCGACGACGACGACATCGCCGCCCGTGCAATCCTGCTCAGCGGCTCATACATGTTGTACGGCCAGCACGGCACTCGACCACCCGATGAGGCTTTAGAGCGGCACCGCTTCACCACGCCCAACCTTTCGATGCGAATGTCGGCGCTGGCCGCCGCAGTGGCCCGCCCTCAGATCGACCTGCTCAACGAACGAGCTGCGATCTGGAACGACCGCTACGCCAGGTTGGCCGAGCTCCTTGCCGCCGACCCCAATATCCGGGTACCGGATCGTCATCCCGATGAGCAGTACGTTGCCTCCTCTATCCAGTTCTCGGTCGACGGCCTCGCCGAGCCGACCATGACCGCCTGGCTGTCGGTGGCCGAGGAGCACGGTGTGCACGTCAAGTGGTTCGGTCGATCCGGGCCGGTCGGCTTCACGAGCCGCTACGACGACTGGCGCTATGCCGGCGAGCAGACACTGGACGCCACCAAACATGTTCTGGAAGGACTGTGCGATATGCGCATTCCGCTTGCGATGACCGAAGACGACTGCCAGGTTGTCGCCCAGATCATCCGGGGAGCCTTGGCCGCGACGATCGAGCAGTCCACGAACCAACCCAACTCCGCATGACAACATCACCGACAGCAAGCAGGAGAACCAGGTGAGTGCTCTTCCGAGTCGGGCACGAGTCGTCGTCATCGGCGGGGGCGTCGGCGGTGCCAGTGCCTTCTATCACCTCACCGAGTACGGCTGGACTGATGTGGTTCTGGTCGAGCGCGACGAGCTGGCGTCAGGGTCGACCTGGCATGCAGCAGGCCAGGTCACCCAGTTCGGCGCAGTGCAGACCATGGTCGGGTTGAAAAAGTACTCGGTTGAGCTCTACACCCGTCTGGCCGCCGATCCCGAGGCACCCATCAGCTATCGCCGGGACGACGGCGGCATCCGGCTCGGCTACGACCAGTCCGACCTCGACGGCTACCGACATTTTGTTGGGGTCGCCAAGGGGATGGGTGTCGACTTCGAGGTGCTGGGGCCGTCGGAGATGGCGGAGGCACACCCGCTCCTCGATGTAACCGGTCTCACCTGTGGTTTGTGGGATCCCGTGGACGGAGATATCGATCCGACCGGATTGGTCAACGGCCTGTGCAAAGCCGGACGCGCCAACGGCGGGCAGGTGTTTCGCCACACCGAGGTAATTGGGCTCGAGCCAACGGGCGACGGTTGGCTGGTCCGCACCAACAAGGGCGACATCGAGTGCGAGAGCTTCGTGAATGCCGGCGGATACCGCGTTCACCAGATCGGCAAGTTCTACGGGCTGGAGTCGGCTGTTTCGTCGATGGAGCACCAGTACTTCCTCACCGATCCGCTGCCGGAGCTGGAAGCGCTCGACAAGCGAGTGCCACTCCTCCGCGACCCGGGCGACGACTTCTACAGCCGCCAGGAACACGATGGACTGCTCGTAGGTGTCTACGAACAAGGCTGCAAGACCTGGGGGCGCAGCCAGATCCCCGATGATTTCGCGGGCAAGCTGGAGCCACCCGACCTCGACCGAATCGCCGACAACATGGAACGAGTCATGGAGCGAATCCCGGCACTGCAGACAGCCGGGATCTCTTCGGTCATCAACGGACCCATCGCCTACTCGGGTGATGGCGTGCCTCTGGTCGGCAAATTGCCCGGCGTACGAAACGCCTACGCCATGCTGGGCCTCCGGGCCGGCATCGGCGAAGGCGGCGGACTGGGCAAGGTGCTGGCCGAGATCGTGATTGACGGCGAGTCCGAGTGGGACACCTGGTGTCTCGATCCTCGTCGTTTCACCCACTACGCGGGCGAGGCCTACGCCTCTGCCAAAGCTGTGGAGGAATACCAGCGCGAGTTCATCTTCCATCGCCCGGACGAGCACCGGCCGGCCGGGCGAAAGGCAAAGGTCACACCGCTCTATGAGCTGCTCAAGGAGAAGGGGGCCGAGTTCGGTGCCCTCAACGGCTGGGAACGAGTGCTGTATTTCCACCCCGAGGAGAACGACTTCGAGCATGTGCCCGAGTTCCGTTTCTCTACCTTTCACAACCAGGTGGGCAATGAGGCCCGGGCAGTGCGCGACAACGTGGGCATTGTCGAGATCTCCGGATTCACCCGCTTCGCAGTGAAGGGGGCCGGTGCGGACGAGTGGTTCAACCAGCTCACCGCTGGTCGCCTGCCTTCCGTCGGCCGCAGCGCCCTCGCCTACGTGAGCGACGAGAGGGGCCGGTTCCGGTCTGAGTTCACGATGATTCGAAAAGCCGAGGACCACTTCTGGCTGTTCAGCGCAGCGGCGGCCGAGTGGCACGATCTTGACCTGTTGAATGAGGCCGACCCGCCGGGGGACGTGACCATCACCAACCTCAGTGACACCCACAACGCCATCATGATCGCCGGACCCCGGTCCCGCGAGGTGCTGGGTGCGGTGACCGACCACCCGTTGGACAACAAGTCCTTTCCTTGGCTGTCGACCCGAGAGATCGACATCGACGGCGCCACGGTCCAGGCGCTTCGGATGAGCTTCACAGGAGAACTTGGCTGGGAGCTCCACTTTCCAATCGAGCACTCCGTGGACATATACGAGGCCCTGGCTGCCGCAGGCGAGCCGTTCGGTATGGTGGACTTCGGACTTCTGGCAACTGAGTCGATGCGCATGGAGAAGAACTACCGGGCATGGAAGCACGACCTCCACACAGAATTCACCGTGCTGGAAGCTCGCCTCGACCGTTTCGTGGACCTATCGAAGGACTTCCGCGGGAAGAACGCCATTGTCGCCCAACGCGAAGCGGACGACCGTCGGCTATTTGTCGCCATGGAAGTAACCAACGACGCGGCTGCCGCCCACACCGGTGATCCGATCTGGGCAGGCGACGAGCTGATCGGGGTGGTCACCAGCGGTGGCTTCGGCCACACAATGAACAAGAACATCGCAATGGGCTACGTAGATCCCGGCTACGCCGAGATAGACACGCAGCTGGCTATCGACATCATTGGTGTGCGCTCGGCTGCCGTAGTTCGCCAGGAGCCCATGTTCGACCCCGCCCACGAGCGTCCCAGATCCTGAAAACCAGATCCTGAAGACCCGAGTAGAAGGAGACCATTGAGTCACGTAACGCATCTCGAATCGGCCATCGATGGCACCCACCTGCCCCACGACCAGCTGCAGACGCTGCACGAAGGCCGGCCCCTGTGGGTTCGCTATGACCTGGGCGCCGTCAAGGCGGCTATGACCAAAGAAGCTGTCGCCAGCCGAAAGCCGACCATGTGGCGCTACAAGGAACTGCTCCCGGTTGAAGACGAAACCAAAGTCGCAACGCTCGGCGAAGGCATGTCGCCCTTGCTCGAGTGCGAGCGGCTCGGAGCGGCTCTGGGCCTGAATGACCTGTGGGTGAAAGACGAGTCCCAGCTCCCAACCGGTTCATTCAAGAGCCGGGGTCTGGCAATGGCCATCAGCCGCGCCAACGAGCTCGGCGTCGAGCGGGTTGCCATCCCTACTGCCGGCAACGCGGGTGGTGCCATGGCCGCCTACGCGGCTCGGGTGGGCATGGAGGCATTCGTGTTCATGCCGGCAGATACTCCGATCGTCAACCAGCACGAGGCCGCCTATTACGGCGCCCGCGCGTTCCTCGTCGATGGGCTCATCACCGACTGCGGAGCGGTGGTGCGCGAAGGCACCCCCGAAATGGGCTGGTTCGACGTGTCGACTCTCAAGGAGCCCTACCGAATCGAGGGCAAGAAAACGATGGGATTGGAACTTGCCGAGCAGTTCGACTGGTCATTGCCCGACGTCATCATGTATCCCACCGGCGGAGGCACCGGACTGATTGGGATGTGGAAGGCGTTCGCCGAGCTTGCCGAAATGGGCTGGCTGGCAGACGAGCGTCGGCCCCGGATGGTGTCGTGCCAGGCCGATGGTTGTGCGCCCATCAGCACGGCTTGGGAGGCCGGCGAACGTTTCGCCGATCCGTTCCCAGACCCTGTTACCGCAGCGAGCGGCCTGCGGGTGCCGGCGGCGGTCGGCGACTTCATGATCATCGACGCGGTCAACGAGTCGGGCGGGCAAGCCCGGTCTTGTTCGGAGGAGTCGTTGCTTTCGTGGGCCCAACGAGGCGCTGCGCTCGAAGGCATCGCATTCGCCCCCGAAGCCGGCGCCTGCCTTGGTGTGCTCGAGAAACTCGTGGCAGAGAAGGCCATCGACCCCGACGAGCGAGTCGTGGTGTTCAACACCGGCGCGGCCCAGAAGTACGTCGAAGCGATCGGCACCAACCCGCTTCCCCGCCTCCCCAACCCGGTTGACTGGGACACCCTCAAGTCATAGCCAGCCCTGGAGGGGCCCGAGCTAGGGTCGCTTCAATGGATGCCAGAGCGATGTGGGCCAAGCAAGATCGGCACCCGGGTGATCGAAAGCGCTTGTTCACAGCGGTCAAAGAATTCACCGGTGACGTTCCAGTGCTCTACCCGGGGTCGTATGTCGACATAGCCCCTTCATTCCTATTCAGCTCGGTGACCTATGCCGATATGGATCGGCGGGCGGCTCGGTTCTTCAAGGAAGGAGCAGCTGTCAGCGCCATCGTGGCCGAGAACCGTGACTCGCCGGAGCCCGCTGACTGGAGCTTCGTCCACGCTGACTACTCCAAAGACCTCGGCTTAGAGGACCAATCCTTCGGCTTGCTGGTCTCACTATGGTCCGGCTTCGTTTCCGAGCATTGCACCCGCTACCTGCAGTCTGGCGGATGGCTGCTCGCCAATTCCAGCCATGGCGACGTCGCGATGGCGTCGCTCAACAAGGAGCTCACTCTGGTGGCGGTCGTCAACTCCCGCAGTGGCGACTACCAGATCAGCAAAAAGAAACTGGACTCCTACCTGAAGCCTAAAAAGCCAGTTGAAATCACCGGCGATACCCTGCACCAGAGCCAACGCGGCATCGCCTACACCAAATCGCCGTTCGCCTACATCTTTCGGCGAACCGCAGCGACCCGGTAGGAATCATGCAACCGGAAAGCGGACAGCGCTTTCTTACGACGGCAACAGCGGATGGGGTCTGCGTGAAGTTTGTCGAACAGATCAAGCCCTTCATTCCGGCAATGCCCCAACCTGGGCTCACAGTGACGGTGGCAGACCCCGACGGGATGGTGGCCGCCCTGGACAAGGCGTCGATCCTCGAAGACGACCGATAGCTCCCTGAGGACATCGTTCCTAAGCTTGCAGTCGGTGGACATCGGCAACGACCTCCCTCTGATTCTGGCTCTCATAGCGGCATTTCTCGTCGCGGCTCTTTTGGGTGCGGCCGAAGCCGCACTCCTTCGGGTCCCGGCCGTACGGGCTGCCGCCCTCGCCGAAAGCGGTGACGCCAATGCGAAGCGCTTGGCGGGCCTTTTGAAGCGGCTCACCCGCGTGCTGAACGCAATTCTGCTCGCCGCTTTGCTGGCACAGATTGCGGCGGCCACCATCACGGGGGTTCTCGCTGATCGCTGGTTCGGTTCGCTCGGTATCACCATCGCCTCAGTCGTCCTCACCTTGCTGCTGTTCGTGTACGCAGAAGCCATTCCCAAGACATACGCGGTACGCCATCCCACCCGGGTCGCTCTGCTGCTTTCTGGTCTAATCGGCTTGCTCGAACGGCTCTTCCGCCCGTTGGTATCGCTGTTGGTTGGGTTTGCCGACCTGCAAATGCCTGGCAAAGGCATTTCGGTGAGTCCGACTGTCACGGAAGAGGAGCTGAAGATGCTGGCCTTGCGGGCGGCGAGCGAAGGCGAGATAACTGACGAAGACCAGACCCTCATCTCGAAGGCGTTTCGGTTCGGCGACCGGCAGGTTGACGACGTCATGGTGCCCCGCCCCCAGATGGTGGCGGTTTCCGTCGACGCTTCGATCGCCGAGGCAACCTTGATCGCCCTCGAGGCCGGCCACCGTCGACTCCCCCTCTACGAGGGATCTATCGAGCACGTAGTCGGAATGGTGCGGCTGCGCGACCTGGTGAAGATCCCTGAGGACCGGCGCTCGCTCGAAGTGAGGAGGTTGATGTCCGATGTGCTCGAGGTCCCAGAGTCAAAGGCCATTGGTGATCTCCTCCGAGATATGCAAAGGACTTCTACCCACCTCGCGATCGCTGTCGACGAATACGGCGGCACAGCGGGCCTGGTCACCATCGAAGACATCGTTGAGGAGTTGCTCGGGTCGATCAGCGACGACAGTGACGCGCCGCCGATTGTTGAGAGCGCATCCGGGGTTTGGTCGGTTGACGCCGCTCTCCCCATAGAGGACCTGTCAGAGCTGCTCGAGCGAGATCTCGGTAGCGATGGTTGGAACACCGTGGCCGGTTTCATGATGTCGGCGCTCGGGCGTTTGCCCGAGGTCGGCGACGAGATCGACGTCGACGGGGGCACCCTGCGAGTCACCGGCACCAGAGGGAGGCGCATCACCCGCGTTCAGGTTTCAGCCGACGACCAGCCCTCGGCCCCTTCCCAAACTTGAAACCGGCAAGACTCGAGATTCAATCAAGCGAAACGAGCTCCGCGGGCTCCTCCCCCTTCCGAGCCCGTCCCGTCGCCAGCGTCCTTTCCATGCGCCGTCCGGCCATGATCACCAGCGGAATCAAGGCCACGCAGATGGCGACGCCAATCGCCAGGTTGCCGGCGACGTCACCAAAGGAGGCATCGGTAACGGACAAATCGAAGATCGGTTGCAGGAAGTAGTAGGTGGGACCGAGCTGAGCGATCCACTGCGGAAGATCGGGCCAGATCGTGAAGATGACCGGAAACAGCAACACGATTCCTCCACCCTTCCAGGCGGCGAACAGTGTGTTCGTGTCCTTGGCCCATGAGCCCAGCATGAGTCCGAATTCGGCCATCATGACTGCCCCAACCACGATGGCCAGAATCACCGCCCATGGTTGGCTGCCGAAGGCCGAGTTGATGGCGAGAGTGATCAACCCGGTTAGCACGGCCAGGAGTGCTCCGAAGACGCCTTTCGACAACATCGTCTCACCCACCGA
>JABDIY010000045.1 GCA_013003535.1 Acidimicrobiales bacterium
TCGCCGAAGTAGTTGGGGTGGCGGGTATAGCGCCACAATCCCCGATCCATCACCTTGCCCTGGTTGGCGGGGTCGGCTTTGAATCGGGCCAGCTGGGCGTCGCCCACCGATTCGAAATAGAAGCCGACTAACCACGCGATGACGCCGAGGATGTCGAATATCCCAAGAGTTGCGTCGAATTGCATGGCAACCTGGACCGGTAGCGAAACGACGAACATGAGCAGGCCCTGCAGGCCGAACACGGTGTAGAGGCTCACGAACGCGAACCGCTCGCCGTGCTTGCGGCGCATCGCCTGGTAGCGGTAGTCCTCCTCGTGACCGAGATTGCGCCGGAGCAGGTAGCCAGACAACCGAAGACCCCACACGGTCACGAGGACGACCATCAACCATGTTCGGGACGGCTCTCCGTCGCCGATCGCGAAACCGATCCAGGCAACCAACACAAACCCGAGTGGCCAGATCGGGTCGACGATGCTGGCGTCCTCGAGCCGGAGGCTGAAGAGCCACGCGATGAGCATGAGTAGGGCGATGCCGGCAGCGGAGAGTAAAAAGACCATCCAGCGCATTCTGCTAGATCGGATCGCATGTGGCCAGGGTCATCACCAATGGCCCATCTCAAATTCTCGATGCGGGGCGTAGCAGCCGGTGTATATCAGAACCGCAACGGCGGCCCCGAGGCCCGGTCAAGACGAGCGTCAAACCGTGATGCGGGCATCCCGATCAGTCGGTGGAAGAAATGGGGCGATCGGCACGATCGGCACCGTCCGAGCGAGGCCACACGATCACACGAGCAGAACGTGGCTCAGCTGCCGGCGAAGCCGCCCGTGATGCCGCCGCCGCGCTTGGGAGCAAAGGCGGCCGATAGGGCATCGCTCGGGAAGTAGCCGGCCGGCACCTGGCCGTCTACCGCATAGTGATAGAGCGCGGTTTGGAAGATGCCGCTGAGGGCCGCCAACACCACCGCGACGAGGATCATCCACAGGACGGCTGCCGCAATGCTGACGCCGAGAACTGCTCCGCCTGCCATCACACCGAGTACGACGACCGCAATGGCGGGGATCGCAGCAAAGAATCCGATGAGGGAGAACCCGACCTGGGCTGCGACATTTTCGCCCCAGGTCTGTCGAAAGAGGTTGCCGGACTTCTTGACGGCATCGCCGACACCGATGCCCTCGATCACGATGATCGGTAAGACGAGAAATGTGACGACGGACCATGCCATGCCGGCGATGCCCGCAACGATCTGGCCGATGAAACCGGCCCGCTCTTCGATGGCCCGCAGGATGATCGATACCGTCGCCGATACGATCGCCCACGGCAGGATCTTTCCGGCCCGGCTTCTGGCGCCGGCGAGGGCGCTACCGAGCGTGGGATCGCCGCTGCCGAGGCGTTCGTGGGCGGCGCTGACGAGGGCGGCGTTGAAGAAGATGGTTACGTAGGCCAGTGCCACGTACATGAGAAACAACACCACGTAACTCAGCGGGCCCATTTGGCCTTCGGTGTCGAGGCTTCCGGTCACAAGGAGCGGTCCCATGAAGGTGGCTGCCACGATCAGGGACGCCACAACCGATATCACGGGCAGCACCACCAGTTCCTTGTCCTTCTTGAGGACCTCCCAGGATGCCTTGGCGAGTTCGATCGAGTTTCGTATTCGTCCCATAGGGGCAGGCTACCGATGCGGTTAGTAGTCGATGCCCTTTTTGGCTCTGATGCCGCTCTCGTATGCGTGTTTGACGCTGCGCATCTCGGTGGCGGTGTCGGCGAGATCTATGAGCGCTGCGGGAGCGTCGCGGCCGGTGAGGATGATGTTGA
>JABDIY010000048.1 GCA_013003535.1 Acidimicrobiales bacterium
CGATTCGTCGGTTGCCTTGGCGGTAATCCGAACTTTCAAGCCCTCGACGCCGCTGGCCAGAAAGGCCAACGTGGGGTTGCCGATGGAGTCCAGCTCGTCGATGCGGTCGGCCAGAATCTCGGCCAAACCGGACTCACTTTGACCCCAGGTGCGCAAGACTCGGCTGGCGATGACCGACTCCTCCCCCGCTCGCCTGCGCAGATCCGGGATGATGCTGCCCAACACCATTTCTTTCATCTCATAGGGCACACCTGGAACGGCATAAAGGATCCGCTCGACGCCCTCAAACGTGACCGGGCACGCCAAGCCGGGAGCCGTTCCCGGTTGCTCGGCCAGCGCGGAGCCACCAACCGGAACCATGGCCTGACTCAGGTTGTTGTCGCTCATCTCACGGCCGCGACTGGTGAACATCAGCCGGATCTTGTCGGCCAACTCCGGTCGGAACTCCAGTTCAACACCCATGACATCGGCGAGGACCTGGCGGGTAACGTCGTCCTGGGTCGGACCGAGACCACCGCAACAAATCACTGCATCGCTGCGACGGAGCGCGATCTCCAGTGCTTCTTTGATCCGGGCCGGATTGTCACCCACCTTGGTTTGATAGTGGCTGTTGAGTCCTGCGGCGGCGAGCTCGGCACCGATCCACGAGCTGTTGGTGTCAACGATTTGCCCCAACAGCAACTCTGTTCCGATGGCGACGATCTCAACCTGCATATCGCAGAAACCTACTCCCGACCGAAGCCTTCCAGCGCCGGGAGCAGAACGGCTGCAACGAGGTCGGAGCGTTCTTCGACTGCCGAAATGAGGAGGACAAGCTGGACGTTTGCTCCATCATCGGCCACGTAGAGGTCGGCGGCGACCCGACCATTGTCCCCTCGCTTCACTTGCCATACTACGCCGCCGATGTCTGCATCGCTGCCCGAGGTCAACTCGATGTCCAACTGACCGCTGATGAAGCCTTCGATCGAGGTGGAGACGGCGCTGGGTCCGGCGAACTGCAGCAGTTCGGCAACGTCGAGGAGGGAGTTCTGTCGGATTGAATCGACCACTCCGTTGACGTTTTGGTTGTTCCAATCCGCGGGTTGAAGGACGAATGTTTCGCCAATGGAGAAGTCTGCGACGGTGGCTTCCATGTCCACCTCAGCCGCTGCGTCAGCGATGAAAACAACGGTCTCATCGTCGGCACAGGAAGCGTCAACCGGGGACATCGGGTCAGCCAGGAACTGGCGAACGATGTCGTTTCCGCACTCCGAGGGGCTGACACCGTGCGATTCTCCGGCAACGAGCACGAATTGGGAGTTGCTGAGCGTCTCGGCCGCGAGTTGGCCCCATGCTGGTGGCGTGACCGGGTCGAACTCGCCGGCCAAGATCAACGTCGGAACGTCGCTGACCACCGGTTCGTTCTGATGGGCGGGAGCCGAGCCGGCGTCCATCGCTGCGCACATCGCGAAATTGTCGCCGTCGGAAAACGCGTAGTCGTACAGGCCGAACGGATCCTCGGGAAGGTCATCCACGCTGCTGGGATCGGTGAAACTGATCTCCTCGTGGCACTGGACGGCCAACTGCATACCGGTGGTGAAAAACGCCTCGTTCGTTCGATCGAGTGAGAGATAGGTGGACAACGCGTCGGTCCCGCCGTTCTCGATGTCGGTAAGTAGTTCTGGCCAGTCGCTGAATCCGAATGGTGAGTAGAGACCCTGGGCCACCACCGAAACGATCGTGTCACCGGTGGCTTGCACGGTGTCGGATTCGCCGGTCAGGAAATTGGTTACCGCGACTTCACGAGGCGATGCTTCCAGGGCGGTGGCAGCATTGACGAGGCGATCAAGCAGACTTCCTTCGGCGGCGCAGGCCGGCTCGGCATCACAGGCCGCCGAGACCAGGTTCAAGCTGTCCAGGAACGTTGCTGGGTTGGAGGCCGGGCCGTCAACCTGAGGCGGGTAGACGCTGTCGATCACCGACGCCCGAATGGTCTCGGGATACTGCCGGGTCATCTCCAACGCCAGTTTGGTTCCGTAGGAGATGCCCAAGATGTTCCACTGGTCATATCCCAACACCTGGCGAATGGCATCAGCATCCTTTGCGTTGTTGACGGTGTTGTACTGGCTCACGTCGATCCCCTCGGCCCCGTAGCGCGCTCGACAGCCCGCCACAGCATCTACAAACTCGGCGTCCAATGTCTCGGGGTCAAGTGTGGGGTCGTCCTCAGCTTTGCGGGTGAGTGTGACCAACTCCGGGCAATCCAGCGCAGGCTCGGAGTATCCGACGCCTCGCTGGTCGAAAAAGATCAGGTCGTAGTCGTCCAAGAGCGGATCCCAAAGATCGTCGAATTGAAACTGAAGGGTGTCGAGCGCATGACCGCCCGGACCTCCCTCCAAGTAGACGATCGCCTCGGGAGATGCAGCCGTTGAGCGACTGGGAATTCTTGCAAAGGTAAGTGAGATCTCACCCTCCCCGGTCTCCCAGTTCTCGGGAACCGTAAGGCGGGAACATCCGACCGTCACCGCGGGCGGACCGTCGAAGGGGCAGTCGATGGTTTGGCTCACCAGCTCGACTCCATCATCGTTGGGATTCACCACCACATCGTCACTGCCGCCTTCGGTTGTCTCCACAGGTTCCACCGTGTCGGAGGGTCCGCTGGACTCCACGCCACTACCCGTGCAAGCTGTCGCCAGAATCATGGCGACCCCAAGCCCTACCACAACTCGGACCATTTGCTGATACATGGAGGCCACCGTAGATGATGCCCCGCACCTATCTAGACAGCCCTGGGTGACTTACGTCGCCTTGCTTCCCGAGCTACTCAAAGCGGCCCGACCATCGACCACATACTGGCCACCGGTGTAAAGAGTGAATGCGACGGCCAGCCACAGCAATGCGTCAGTGATCCAGGCGGCCGAGTTTTCTATCGGCGGACACGTAGCGCTGGCGATCGCCAGTCCTTGCACGAATGTCTTGTACTTGGCTGAGGTACGAGCTGGAATGGCGAGACTTCGCCGGGCCCAGTATCCGCGATACACGATCAGACCAAACTCTCTGACCGCGATCAAGACGATCGGGAGCCAGAACCAGCGTCCGATGCCAACGAGAGCGAAGCCGGCGGCAAGAACTACGGCTTTGTCTGCGAAAGGGTCCCAAAACGCGCCGAATCGAGTGGGTTCGGCATGCCGCGCCAGTTTGCCGTCGTACCAGTCTGTGAATCCAAGGAACCAGCCCATGGCAAAACTGGCCCACGACGGGTTTTCGGCAAGAATCATCAGCACGAAGAGTGGTGTGAGCACCAGCCGAAGCATTGTGAGCGAGTTGGCTGCCAAGGCCCAGCGCGAATGACCAAGCATCGCCATGGTTTCGTTCACCATTGGTGAATCGGGAGCCGTGGATGCCGGGTTTGTCATGTGGGCACCCCGGTGAGATCCGGGCCGGCGGCCTCAACGATTTCCACGTGATGGAATTGACCGACGGCGAGATGGTTCGGTACGTGGATGAGACCGTCGATCTCGGGAGCTTCCCGAACCGATCGCGAGATCCCCGTCTCCTCGACGAGCACCACCTCGGTTGTGCCCAGACGGTCATCCTGTCGTTCAGCGGTGATCTGATCCTGAAGTTCGTTCAGTTCGGCAAGGCGATCGGCCATGAGGCCAGCGGGGATCTGATCGGGCAGATCGACGGCATAAGTTCCCTCTTCAGCTGAGTAGGAGAAGAAACCGCACCAGTCCAAACGGGTGTCTTCCACGAAGCGGATGAGCTGGTCATGATCTTCCTCGGTTTCGCCCGGATAGCCCACGATGAAGTTGGAGCGGAAGGCGGCGTCGGGCTCGCGAGCTCGGATGGCGTCGATACGTTCAGCAAAGACCGACCCTTCACCCCAGCGACGCATTCGCCGGACCAGCGGTCGGCTCACGTGTTGCAGCGAGAGATCGAAGTAGGGAACTCCGGTGGCGCAGATCGCTTCGATCAGACGGTCGTTGAGATCCGACGGGTACAGATACAGGAGCCGTACCCAGTCGACCGCTTCGGCGACGGCACCGACCAACTCAACGATCTGTCGCTCCCCTACCCCTTGATCTCGCCCGAAGGCCGCCAGGTCCTGGGCGACCAGCACGATCTCTTTCGCTCCGGTCTGTTCGACCTCGGCGAGGATCTGATCTATGGAGCGGGATCGCTGTTTGCCACGAAAGCTCGGAATTGCGCAAAACCCGCAGTTGCGATCACAGCCTTCAGCGATCTTGACGTACGCCCAGGGCGAATTGGCGGCCGGCCGGGGCAGATTCAAAAGATCGAAGGACGGCAAGGGCGAGGAGGCCGCCGAGCGAGTTGCCCCCAGTGTGACCGGAGTGCCCGAAACGGACGTGCCAAAACCGCTGACCTGAGCGACCTCGGGGAGCGCGGCGGCGAGCTCCTCGCCATACCGTTCAGCCATGCAGCCCGTGACCACCACCTGGGCGCCGTCAGCCTTGGCTTCGGTGAGTGCAAGGATGGTGTTCACCGATTCTTCGCGGGCGGAGTGAATGAACGCACACGTGTTGATCACCACGACATCGGCCGAATCAGCCCCTGCCGCCGGGGACAGCCCGTCGGCCAGCATGGTGCCCTCGAGTTTGTCGGAGTCCACCTGGTTCTTGGGGCAACCGAGGGTTTCGACCCAGTACGTGCGACTCACACTGCTAAGCGTAGAGGTATCGGCGCTTTGAGGAGCCCACAACGGATCGGCGACGACACTACCCGCCCCATCGGCCAGTCTGCTCGTTGGCGAAAAGGCCGTCTCAACCCGGCACGATCGCCGCAATGGCCGCGGCGGCGGCAGACGACGCATCAGCCTCGCTGGCGTAGGCCATTGCGATGAACGCTACGAACACCGTCAGAAGGAGCAAACCCTCGATTCTGGTGAAGATTTCTCGTGACCACATCGCTATGAACGCACCGATGCAAACGATCAACATGAACGTGATGTCCAGGAGTGGTGCCGATTCCCCGGAGCCCAGGAAACTCCCCACGCCGTCAGATCCAAAGAACCCGATGACGGCGCCGACGGCCAGCGAATTGAACAGGTTGGAGCCCAACAGGTTTCCCACGATGAGATCGGTTGACCCCTGCCGGGCGGCGGCGACGGTGGTGACCAACTCCGGGAGGGAGGTACCGATCGCCACCAGCGTGACCCCAACGAACCCCTTGTCGAACCCGAATTCTGTGGCCAGATCGGTGGCTCCGCGCACGAGAATCCAGGCTCCCCCAACCGTACCCACGAGACCGATCAACGTTCGGATGCTTTCGACGCCGAGTTTCGGTTCCTTTCCCTCTTCCACGAACTCATCGATCGGAGGCACGTTGCCGGACCGTACGACCCAGTAGATCGCGGCGATCAAGAGGATGAGAAGCACCGCGCCTTCCCACGGTTCGATCCCCCGGTAGACGGCGGCAGCGAAGACGATAGCCGCCGTCGTGGCCATGATCGCTTCCCTCTTCAACACCTCCTTGGCAACGGCGATCGGAACGATCAAAGCAGCCGATCCCAAGACAAGGCTGAGGTTGGCGATGTTGGATCCTATGACGTTGCCCAAGCCGAGATCTACATCGCCTCGTGCGGCCGCAACGGCTGAAACCAGCATCTCGGGTGCGCTCGTGCCGAACCCGATGATCACCGCTCCAATGACGATTGGACTGACGTTCATGATGGTCGCAAGTCGAGCTGCGCCTTCCACGAAAGCATCAGCGGCGAAGGAAAGGAGCACGATTCCCGCAACACAGAGCACCAGTGCGACGGCGATTGTTGTGTTCAAGGCTTCGGATACCCCGGCGGTGGGGCCAATGCCGGATCGAAGTCCTCGTCGGTTGCAAAATCGTCGGCGAAATCATCGTCGCCGAATCCAAGATCGTCGGTGAGATCGAGATCGGGCGAAACCACATCCGGGAGATCTTCCTCTCCCCCATCCTCGGCCTCGGGAACCACGGCGTCAGTGAGATCCAATTCTTCTGTCTCATCCTTTGGCGAGGTCAGGGTCTTGGTCTTCTTCGATTTGGGTTTCGAGCGCTCGGCCTGGTCGAATTCGGGGACTTTCTCGACAGCAACCTTTGGAGCCGTAGCGGCCTCGGGTTCCGGTGGTTTCACCAAAACCTCTCGAGCCCGGACACCCTGAGCGGGCCCCACGATCCCCCGGTCCTCCAGAACGTTCATCACGCGTTCGGCCTCGGTCAGTTCCACCCGCAATTTGCGCTGAAGCATTGGAACCGAACCCAGTTGTGAGTTGATCACCAGGTCCGCTGCATGATCGACCACATCGCGATTGTCGGGCTCCGTTGGCGTTGGCGCGGCAGGCTTCACCGTCGGCTCACCACTGGCTTGAGCCGCTTTTTCGGATTCGCTCAAGGGGCGGGGCAGTGCCTTCCGTCGGCCGTTCTCATCGACCTCGGCCAACACATCCCGAGCACGCTCGTCAACGGTCTCCAACACCAGTTCCCCGGAGGGGTTAGGGACCGAGGAGAGCGTGGACTTTGGATCCTCGGATTGACGGGACACCGGTGGCTGCAAGAGACGCTGCTGTTGCGGCTTTGCCTGCTCCTGGGCGGCTTGTCGCGCCTGGGCGACGCGCATCTGATCGATATCGGACGCGGTGACGAGTACCTCTCGCACTTTGGAACCAACGTTGGGTCCAACAACACCACGTTCCTCCAATTCGTCCATGAGGCGACCGGCCCGCGCAAAACCGACTCGCAGTTTGCGCTGGAAATCCGAGACGCTGGCCCGCTGGCTGGAGACCACAATCTCCATGGCTGCCAGGAGGAGTTCGTCGTCGTCGGCGTCGCCCGTAGAGCCACCAGGCAGGCCCGCGGCGCCGAGATCCACATCGTCGCCCTGCACCCGGGGATCAAACTCCACCTCCGGAGCTTGCTTGATCCAGAACTGGACCAGTTCGTCGACCTCTTGCTCGGTAACCCAGGCCCCCTGGAATCGGGTGGGCTCGCTGGTGGTGCCATCGTTGATGAGACCATCGCCCCTACCAACCAAACTCTCGGCTCCGCCGCCGTCGAGGATGACACGGCTATCGGTGAGGCTGCTAACCGAAAAGGCCAAGCGCGCTGGAACGTTGGCCTTGATAAGGCCGGTGATCACGTTGGTTGACGGGCGTTGCGTGGCGATGATGAGGTGGATACCTACGGCGCGAGCCTTCTGAGCGATGCGAACAATCGCTTCTTCCACTTCTTTGCCCGAAACCATCATGAGGTCGGCGAGTTCGTCGAGGACGATAAGGATGAAGGACAGCGGTTCGTACTCACCCATGGAGCCGTCTGGCATCACTCGGGGGGCGAAGCGCTTGTCTTCAACGGCCTGGTTGTAGCCGGTGATATCGCGGACACCGACCTCCTGGAGTAGGTCATAGCGCCGCTCCATCTCCCGAACTCCCCACGCCAGAGCGTTGGCGGCCTTCTTGGGGTCCGTGACGACTTCGCTGAGCAGATGCGGGAGACCCTCGTACTGGGTCAACTCCACGCGTTTGGGGTCCACCAGAATCATTCGGACCTGGTCCGGCGTGGAACGCATCAAAATGCTGGTGAGCATCGTGTTGATACAACTCGACTTACCCGAACCGGTCTGTCCCGCCACGAGAAGGTGCGGCATCTGCGCAAGGTTGATCATGATCGTGCGGCCGGTGATGTCTCGACCGAGACCAACTTCGAGTGGATGAGTAGATGCGGCGGCTTCCTCTGAAACGAGCAGATCCCCGACCGTTACGAGGGACCGGTCAACGTTGGGAACTTCAACGCCGATCGCTTGGCGACCCGGTATGGGCGCCAAGATCCGAACGTCAGGAGTTGCCATCGCATAGGCAATGTCGGCCTTCAGAGAGGTGACACGCGCAACCTTCACCCGGGGCGCCAGTTCATATTCGAACATCGAGATCGTTGGTCCCACCCGGACCCCGATGAGCCGAATTTCCACCCCGTGTTCCTTGAGCGCATACTCCAAACGTTTCCCTCTGGCCCGTACAGCGTCTTGGTCAACGTCTTGACTCTCAGAAAGATCGAGGATCCCTAGGGAGGGAAGAATCCACTCGCCGCCCTCGGGCTGGGGCGTCACGACGCCCATAACCTCGGGCTTGACCGGTGGCGGCGCCATGAACTGGCTGACATGCACCTTCGGTTCCTCAGGTGTCTCCGCAGAATCGCCGCTGCTATTGGCAGCCTTGGCGCGCCCTGAAGCAGGTGGTTGTTTCTCGTTTTCGAAAGCTTCGGCTTCTGCTCGAAGATCGATGTATTTTTCGAGCGGCTCAGTATCGGCCGTCGGTGACGTATCGGCCGAATCGGAAGGGACTTCGATGTCGAACAGCGGGTCGTTGGCATCTTGGGCCGGTGGTTGATCAGCGACGCTGCCACCCGAGAAGCGGGAAATGTCGACGTTGGTGACCAGCTCGCCGACGTACCCCGCAGCCGTGCGGAGACGTTCCACAATTGCATCGAGGACCCAGCTGGCACTGATGCTCGTGAGGATTGTGGCCGCGACCAACACCATCGTGATCGTGAGCAAAATGTGGCCCCAGTGGCCCAGCAGGCCCTCCAAGGTGCCACCGATTCGAACACCCACGTGGCCGCCGGCGACAGACAGCTCGTCCACCGTGGAGCCATTCCATGGACGGCCGCCCGTGAGATCGAGGATCGAAAAGAGGGAAATCCCCAACAGCCCATAGGCCGTCAACTCAGCCGGTTCGAAGCGCGACGTCTTCTTCCTCTTGGATCGGGATCGGGGTTGGGGCGCCGTGCGGAGCCGATGCCAGCCGAGCCAGAAGAAGACAAGCGGTGTGACATACCGCAAGCGGCCCACCAGCCAGCCGGTGAACCCAGCCAGACCCCGGCCGACCACGCCGGTGGTGCCGGTATAGAGCGCCAGCGCCAGCATGACGCCCAAAGCGATCAGGAGAAGGCCCTGAACCTCCCGATCATTGGTGGCCTGAGCAGCCGTCTTCTTCCGGGGTTTCCGCTGCTGGGGACGCCCACCTCGGGCGCTGCGAGTGCTTGCCGAACGCGCCGGGCGTTGATTTCTATTCGTAGTAGCCACAGTGCATCAAAGAGTAGTTCTTCCTACTCCCCCAACTGTGGCACTGCCGCCCCTCGTCGGCGACGCTCGTTACTCGTGAGCTCCCAGAACCACCGGCACGATCGCCGGGCGCAACCGAGTTCGGTTGGACACAAATCGCCCCAAGGTTCGGCGCACGATCTTTTCTAGCTCGTCTCGGGTTCGAGTCCCCTTGGAAAGAGCGTCCTCCACGGCATCGCTGACGGCCCGAAGGGCGTCTTTGTGGATTTGATCGCCGTCGGGTCCGGAAACCCAGCCTCGACTCACGATTTCGGGCGATCCAACCAGCGAGGCATTGGCGCCTTCGATCCGCATTGAAACGATCGCCGAGACGAACCCGCCGGTACCGAGGGTCCGCCGTTCATCCAATATTCCCTCGCCGAGGTCACCCACGCTCCCGTGCACGTAGACGTATTCGGCCGGAACCGACTCGCCCCGCTTGAGACCCTTATCACTGAGCACGATCGAGTCACCGTCGGAACACACCATCACCCGATCGGCCGGTGTTCCGACCCTCGTGGCGATACGGGCGTGTTCCACCATGTGGCGATACTCGCCATGAACAGGAACGAACCACTGCGGTTTCACGATCGAGTGGAGGACCTTGAGCTCTTCACTTTTGGCGTGACCGGTGGCGTGCACCCGGTGGGTGGTGGAGTCGATCACCTCGGCGCCCTTACGAATCAAACCCTCGATGACCCCGGCCACACTGGACTCGTTGCCGGGAATGGGATGGCTTGACAGAATGACGCAGTCGTCCTTCTTCAGCTGCAAAAACTTGTTGTCGCCGGTGGACATGCGGGCCAGAGCGGCCATCGGCTCGCCCTGGGACCCTGTGGAAATGATGCAAACGTCGCCGTCGGCGTATTTGTCGACGTTTTCAATCTTGTCGATCCGGTCTTCAGGGATGTGAAGCAGACCCATCTCCCGTGCCAGCGCCACGTTCTTGTTCATGCTCCGGCCCATCGTGATGATCGTCCGACCGCAGTCGATCGCCGCATTCGCCACCTGCTGCACCCGATGGATGTGGCTGGCGAAGCAGGCCACGATGAGCCGGCGCCCGGCCCGCGCCCGAACGATGTCGTTGAGGTTCTGGCCGATCGAGGTTTCGGAATCAGAGAACCCAACGGCTTGGGCGTTCGTGGAGTCACAGAGGAAAAGCCGGATTCCGTCATCTGTGGCGAGGTGCCCGATCCCCGCGAGATCCGTGAGACGCCCGTCGACCGGAGTCATGTCCAGCTTGAAATCGCCGGAGTGAAGAATGACGCCCTGAGGCGTGTGGAAGGCCGTGGCGAACCCATGCGGCACCGAGTGAGTTACCGGGAAGAACTCCATGTCGAACGGACCGACCTGGATCCGCTCGCCGTCCTTCACCTTGATGAACTCGGTCTTCTTGAGATGACCGCGTTCCTCGATTCGGTTCTTTGCGAGGCCGAGGGTCAGCTCGGAGCCGATCACCTTCAGCGGCATCTCGTCGAGCAACCAACCGATCGCGCCGATGTGGTCCTCATGACCGTGGGTGGCCACGACACCTTCAACACGGTGCTTGTTCTCCCGCAGCCAGCTGAAGTCCGGTAAGACGAGATCGATACCGGCCATGTCGTTATCGGGGAACATCAAGCCGCAGTCGATCAGCATGATGCGACCGTCGATGTCTATCGCAGCACAGTTCCGTCCGATCTCACCGAGCCCTCCGAGAAATACAACTCTTACTGGTTGGGCCATGATGACTTTCCTATCGTGTGCCCACTGAGGGAGCGGGCAGATTTCGGTGTAGAGAAGGGGGGCTGAGGATGATCAGCGATCAAGACCCGAGAGTAGGGCACGAGCCTCCTCTAGTAGGCCATCTGGTATGGGACCCATTGGACTGCGACACTCCCCGACCCGAACTCCCAGCAGATTCATGATCACTTTGGAAGGCACGGGGTTCGGAGCCATCTCTGTACTTTCGAACTGCCACGACGGGATCAGTTTGGCGTTGATCTGCTGGGCTAATTGCACATCACCCTTCTGGAAAGCGGCGATCATCTCCGCCATTTCCGGGCCACACCAGTGCGTTGCTACACCGATCACCCCGATGGCTCCGACCGCCAGGAGAGGCAGAGTAAGGCTGTCGTCCCCTGAGTAGAACGCGATATCGAGATCGGCATCGTGAGCCCGACGGATGAGGTTGGCGGTTTCGGCGGGACTGCCTGCCGCATCCTTCAATCCAACAATGGTGGGAATCGAGAAGAGTTCCAGGAGAAGTTCGGTGCTGATCTTCCGTCCTGTTCGACCGGGGATGTCATAGATGACGATTGGGAGATCCGTAGCTTTTGCGACCTCTGAGAAATGGTGACGAAGCCCCGCCTGCGATGGCCGGTTGTAATAGGGCGTGACGTGCAACAACGCCGTAGCGCCGACTGCAGCGCACCGCTCACTGTGTTCGATTGCAGTAGCCGTATTGTTGCTTCCGGCTCCTGCGATCACGGGATGATCCGGCAAGGCCTCAACCACAGCTTGGATGAGATCGATCTGCTCGTCGTGAGTGAGGGTGGCTGATTCGCCCGTTGTCCCGGCTACCACCACACCGTCGTTTCCGTGATCCACCAGATACCGAGCGAGCTTCTGGGCTGCATCCAGATCCAAAGAGGAGTCTTCTGCAAACGGGGTCACCATTGCGGTGAGAGTGGAGCCGAACATGACCGAGAGTCTAGAGCCGCCGAGCCAGTCCCGAACCCTCGGCTTCCGGGAACGAACCCTGGATGAGCCCAGTTCGACCGTGACTACTCAACAGCATCGCTCGCCGAGTACCAACCCGACGGCGACCCGACCAAAGCTCCACCCCTGCTTCTTTGGTCGGGTCGATCCGGCGGTTCCGGCTTGCTTAGTTTCCGCCTTCTGTTGCGGGAACAACACCCTTGGTGAAGCCGCTCCCCGTCACGTCGAGGCCATCGGCCTCCAAGTTGGCGAGGGCCTCGGCCACGATGTCTGTGCGGAACGCCCCATCGGTGGGAGCGGAAGCGAGGATGCCCTCGTCGGTGGCGATCTTGACGGTCTGATCCCAAAGCGCCTGATCCATCGTTCCGACGCCCAGCGGCGAAGGCCAAATGAGAGCGTTGATCTCGTTCATCATCCAAGCCTGATGGCCGGGCCCACCGAACGGAGGCTCTGCGCCAATCACGATGTCGACACAATCGTCGGGATTGTCACGGCAATGAATCCATCCCCGAAGTGAGGCTTCGACAAACCGAACCGCTGCATCGCGGTAAGCCGGCTCGTCTTCGAGACGGTCGGCGTCAGCCCAAATCGCATCCTGCAACATGGCAGTGCCAACGTCATTCCAGTCGATGACAGATAGATCCTCGGGCACGAACAGCTCTCCCGTATCGGGATTCACTGTCTCGAGCACCTGCGCATATTCGTTGTAGATCATGGCCTGGGCTGCGTCGATGTCGCCGTTGATCAGCGCAGTCATGTTGAAGTCTTGCTGCACCAGGGTCACGTCACTGGCAGGATCAAGGCCGCTGGCTCGAAGGCCGGCGAGGAGTTCGAACTCGTTGCCAAAGCCCCAGTTGCCCACGTTGCGGCCGGCAAGATCCTCCGGGCTGTTGATTCCCGAGTCGGCAAAGCTCACCTGGAGGGTTCCCGATCGCTGGAAGACCTGAGCGATGTTGGTGATGTTGAGGCCTTCCTCGCGAGGCACGAGACCTCGAGGAACCCACGAGATGGCGAAGTCTGCCGCACCGGAATCCAGCACGGTTGCCGGAACGATGTCCAAGCTCCCGTCGATGATGGTGACGTCGAGGCCTACGTCTGTGTAGAACCCCAAATCGCGGGCCGCGAAGAAGCCAGCGAACTGGCTCTGCGGCACCCACTGCAACTGCAATGAAACCTCGGAGATGGGTTCGAAGTCGCCGGTTCCCTCGGATGTTTCAGTGGTATCTGCGGCTTCCCCCTCGGATGTCTCCGTAGTGGCTGCCGCGTCTCCGTCGGTTGTCTCCGTACCGTCTGCGGTGCTGGGTTCGTCGCTACCGCATGCCGCAGCCAAGATGGCGAGGGCCACCAGAGCGGCTAGTAAACGCCAAACCTTAGTCTTTGATTTCATCATATTTCCTCCGTGTTCTAGGGATTCCGGGTGTTCGAGCGACTTTCCTTAGACCTATGAGCCTCAAATACTCCCACGTCGGACACTGTCGTGCCACGGCATCGCCGCCCGCTCGGCGGCGACCGCGAGGAAGTAGAGAATGGTGCCCACGATCGTGCCAACGAGCACGGCAGCCCATGCATCGGCATAGCGGGTCAAACCTGCTGCCTGGGTGATCATTGGGCCAAGGGCATCCTGGCGGCCGCCGAAGTACTCGGCGACGATCGCGCCGATCACTGCCAACGACGAGGCAACCTTCAGCGACGTGAAGAAAAGGGGCATTGCAGTAGGTATCCGAACCTCTCTGGTGATCCGCCATTGCGAGGCTGCATACGTCTCCATGAGTTCAATTTGGCTGCTGTCGGCCAGCGATAAACCCTTCACCGTGTTGATGAACACCGGGAAGAACACGAGAAGCACCACGATGATCTGATTGGAGCGGGGCGACGTTAAGCCGAACCAGTTGTTGAAGATCGGGGCAAGGGCGATGATGGGGATGGCGTTGACTGCGACCATGAGCGGCGTGACGGCCTCCCGTGCCAGACGGAAGCGATTCACAAGGAGTGACGCAGCTACGGCGAACGCGACCCCGACGACGAGCCCGGAGACCACAACCCAGCCGGTGATCCTTGCCGCAGTCCACAGTTCCGATGCGTTCTCCCCTACCGACCCCAGGATGTCGCTTGGTGGGGGCAGCACGAATCCGTCAGGGCTGAGGATCCAGAGAGATCCTTCCCACAGCAGAAGGATCCCGACACCGGCCACGAGCGGCGCCGACGCCTCAGCGAATCGGAATCTCACGCGCCGACCACCCGGAGCGCTTTGCGGACTTCGGTGACAGCTTGGTGGAACCCGGGATCATCGCGGGTGAATTGATTCCGCCCTCCAAGGTCGACGTCGATCATGGTTGATATCTGGCCAGGCCGTGGGGACATGACAACCACCCGAGTTGACAGGTACACGGCTTCTGGCACGGAGTGCGTGACGAAGACGACTGTTGTGTCAGTGTCTTGCCATATTCGCAGCAACTCGTCCTGAACATGTTCCCTGGTCATCTCGTCGAGAGCGCCGAAGGGCTCATCCATCAGCAGAAGCGACGGCTTGAACGACAGTGCCCGGGCGATTGCTACTCGCTGCTGCATGCCGCCAGACAGCTCAGCAGGGTGATGGTTCCCAAAATCGCCAAGCTGGACAAGGTCAAGCATTTCCTTGCTGCGAGCCTTCCGTTCGCTTGATTTCCACCCCATCAGCTCCAATGGAAGTTCGATGTTCTTAGCGACAGTGCGCCAGTCGAACAAGCCGGCTTTCTGAAAAGCCATGCCGTAGTCCTGGTCAAGCCGAGCTTGCTCGGCAGTCTTCCCGTTGACAGAAATCGATCCGCTGGTGGTTGGAATCAGCGAGGCGATGAGTCTCAACAACGTGCTCTTGCCACATCCCGATGGACCGATAAGCGTCACGAACTCACCCGGTTCGATCACGAGATCGATGTTTAGGAGCGCTGCAACCTGATTGGTCTTCCCGAGATTGAAGACCTTCGAAACGTCTGTGGCTCTGATCGCTTCGGTGGTCATCAGATCGATTCTCTGTTCTGCTTCGCCAACACTACTCGTTCGGTGGCGGTCACCACCAGGAACACGGTAATCCCCAACAGTGCGGCACCGATCACGCTGGCGTAAAGACGCTGAGGACCGGTGGTGTAGTTGAAAGCCTCGTTGAGGAGTCTCCTGCCCAACCCTCCCGTGACACCAGCGGAGATTTCGCCGACGATTGCGCCCACAACGCTTCCGCTGGCAGCGATCTTGAAGGCCGCAAAAAGATGGGGAACTGCAGCCGGAAAGCGGAGTCGCCACAATGTCTGGTTCCAAGTAGCGGCGTAAGACGACATGAGTTCGAATTCAGCCGATGTGGGTGACTGCAAACCTCGAAGTCCGTTCACCGCGATCGGGAAGAACGTGAGGTAGGTGGCGATGATCGAGACCGACATCCAGTCCTGCCACTCCCACGGAAAGAAATCGAGATTCTTCCGGCCCCAGACTACGACGATCGGCGCAATGGCGATGAGCGGGATCGTCTGGCTAGCGATGATGTAGGGCAGGAGCCCTTTGTCCAGCCACCGGGAGCGAGCCAGTGCAATTGCGATGCCGAGTCCGACGATTCCGCCTACAAGGAATCCGACAGCAGCTTCTCGAAGAGTGAACAGGGCCTCGCCCAAGAGGATTCGAGCATAAGAGTTGGCCTCTGGATTCCTCCGCTCGCCGAATTGCGAGACGATGTCGCTGATCGGCGGCATGTTGAGGTCATCGGCACGCGGGAGAACCGACCCGATTACCGGCCATTGAGATTGTGCGTCATCGATGGAGCTCCCGAATGCCTTGTAGGCGGTGTAGAGCAGCCCGAGGAGAAAAACAAACACGACGAAGACAAGAATTCGCCGAACAGCTCGTACCACGCTGTCTCGCCGGTCTGCAGTAGCAACCTGCTGCGCGAGTAGTTGCTCACGGATGATCGGATCCACCAGTTCTTGACCGACATCTGTGGCGGGCACGCCAGTCATCCGACGCAGCGATTGAGGAGACTGTTGCTTGGTGGCGTTGTGGGTGACCTCATGCCGTTCAGCCAGTTCCTTGATCCCGTGCATCGATGCACACAGCGTTTTGAGCGTAGCCGCTCAGTTCCCCCACGCTAGCTTTGCCTGGTCACGCCAACCACTCCGATGCACCTGTTCCCAAGCCGAAGGCAAGCATCCGTGGCATGTGAACGGCCCCCCGGAGGGAATCACACCGACAAGCCCTACGCAGTCAAACCCACAGTCACCGATGCACCTATTCCCAAGCCGAAGGCAAAGCATCCGTGGCATGTGAACGGCCCCCGGAGGGAATCACAGCGGCGGCACGACGGTGCGGCTCTGGGGGTTGGCGATCCGCCGCAGGATCAGCCAGTAGGCACCGGCACCCATGGCGGCAAAGAGGAACCACTGCCCCGCATAGGACAGATGTGGTCCGTTGCTGGGTTCGGGTAGCGGAACCAGCTCGGGGAAGCCCGTTCCGATCGGAGCTTCGAGTTGGAGCCACATCCCCACAACGTCGGGGTTGTCCAGGCGAGCGGCGATCGCTTCCACATTGAGCCGTGGAACCAGTGTCCCTTCGCCGGTGTCGGCAACGGTCAAGCCCTCCTGGATGCGACTGGTCCGCATGTATCCGCTGACAGCGCTCGTGTCGTTGCCCAATCCGAGATCGATCGGTTCCTCGATCACATCGTTAAGGGGAACAAATCCTCGGTTCACCAGCACTCGAGTCCCATCGACGGTTTCGAACAACCCGACAACCCATTCGCCGGCCACTCCGTTGAGGCTTCTATTGGCAACTCTCACCACGTCGGTATCCACCCAGACTCCCTCGTCATGGACTCGGCGGAAGTCCACCTCGTCGGGGGTCCCTGATTTCACGGCGGCGGCAACGGTCAGTGCTGGCGCATCAGCCCGGGCAGCAACGCGTTCGTTTTCGACAATGCGCTGGTTCCGCCGATCCAATTGCCACATCCCGGCCAGAACGAACAGACAGATGACTGCGGCCACGAACAGATGCGACAAGATCCAGCGTGGCGAGCGGACGAATGACCAGTCAGCGGTCTGACCGCTGGGTCGAGGCTCGGCTCTCTCTTGCACAACTGTCAAACCGATCAGTCCTTCTTCTCGTGATCCTCAGAGACTTCTCGTTCGAGATCGCGAAGCACTTTCAACTCGGTGTTGTCACCTCGGAACTCCCCGAAGATGGTCCACGCCACCGTGATGCCGGAAAGGATCAAGAGCGGGGTCCGGTAGTCCTTCACGAATCCAAGGATCGAATCGATGGGTCCTTCGAAGGTAGCTCCGAACTCGTTGATCAGGATCAGTCGGGTGAGCGTACCGGCGGCGTTGAGCGTGAAAAACCAGCGGGCTTTCATGCCGGTGGCACCACTGAGGATACAGATGATGTTGTTGGGGGCGAGGAAGACGAGAGCGTAGGAGAAACGTTTGAAGAAACGCTCGAGATCCCGAACGAACGGGCCATAGCTCCGGCTGCGCCGCTCGACCCAAGCGAATGCTCGCTCGCCGAAGTAGAGGCCGAGGAGGAAGTTGAACGGATCAGAAAAAACCAGCCGAACGAATCCGATCGTGAAGAACGAAACGTCACTGATCTGGTTGCTGACCAGAACCAGATTGCTGTTTCGGGGGTTGAGGGCAATCAATAACCGCGGGTTGTTGTCGACGAACTGAGGCGCCAGGAAGCTCCCAATCCAGGCCGCAACGAGGGAGATCGCGGCGATCGCAATTGACACCCGGAGTAACCACGGGGGGAGATCCAACTGCTGGCTGTCAGGGCGTTCGTTGACGATGGGCTCCGCCGGGTCGTGGGGCGGTTCGGTCATGGACCCAGCCTAGAGGCCGCTCCTTCGACACCGCCGATGGTGGACGATCCTGGTGGACCGAGCTAGGCAGTGGCTGCCGCCCGGTCCTCAGACCAAAAGGGCGTCGAGACCGATGGTGAGGCCGGGAAGAGTTGAGACACCCTTTACGGCAAGAATCACACCCGGCATGAAGCTGGACCGGTCTGTGGTGTCGTGCCGAATGACCAGACTCTGCCCGGTGGTGCCGAGGACAACTTCCTGATGAGCGACCATACCGACCATGCGGACGGAGTGAATGGGTATCGAACCGGGCCCTTTGGCGCCGCGGCCCCCAGGGAGCGTCTCGGCCGTTGTGGGATCGGCGGCCCAGTCCGAGCTGGCTGCTGCCATGCGCTCTGCGGTGCCTAGCGCGGTTCCACTAGGGGCGTCGACCTTGTTGTTGTGGTGGAACTCGATTATTTCCGCCGTCTCGAAAAATGGGGCCGCCATCTCGGCGAACCGCATCATCAACACCGCTCCGATAGCGAAATTCGGAGCGATCAGGCAGTTGGACTGAGTGAACTTGGCCTCGATCGCAGCGAACTCGGTTTCGGTGAAACCCGACGTTCCCACCACGGCATGAATTCCGTTGGCGGCACAGAACTCCAGGTTCTCGCGCGCTGCGGAGAGGGCGGTGAAATCGATCGCTACATCTACCTCGGCCGCCACCATCGCCTCAGGTCCACCAGATACATCGAAATGAACATCGTCCACCCCGATAACCCTTCGGGCGTCGAGCCCGTCGTGACTTGGATCCACCGCAGCTACCAGTTGGAGTATCGGATCGGCGGTGACCGCTTGGCAGACCGTCACGCCCATTCGGCCGCCAGCGCCAAAGACTCCAACGCGGATCATGCGCTGAGCCTACAACCTGAACCGAATCCCCGCAGCACTCCTACCGCAAGGGTCGGTCGACTACCTTCGGTCCTCGGTGAGCCGCCTCGACCAGACCTCCCGATTGCCAACGCGAACGATCCCGGCCAGGGCCGGGATCGTTCAGCAGGTTCTCGGTAGCAGGGTCAGCTGCGGCCACGGCCGCGACCGCCACGGTCGCCGCGCCCGCCTCCACGGCTTCCCCGGCCTCGGCCCTTGTTGCCACCACCATCGGAGAGCTCTGCGCCCTCGGGGCCAAGATCTCCGAATTCTTCACCTAAGGCGGATTCGAAGTCGTCCTCGAACGACATCGAAACCGAACTCCCCGCGGATTCGTCGGAATCTTCGGAGGCGCCCCCGGAGTCCGAGCGGGCAGGCACGG
>JABDIY010000067.1 GCA_013003535.1 Acidimicrobiales bacterium
ACGCCGCAGAGGGCGATGCGTTCGTGCCCGCCTATCTGGACCTGCTTCGCGCCGGCGGATCCAAGAGTCCCGAGGAATTGGGGAAGATCGTGCAATGTGACCTCAGCGACCCGGGTTTCTGGGACGCAGGGTTACTCATCGTAGAAGGCCAGCTGAACGCCGCCGAAGAGGCCGCCAAAGCCGCCGGCCGTCTCTAGCCGGCGTCACCTCAGACCCGGGCGAGCGCTCGTTGGATCTCTTCTACAACCAGTTCGGCCGCCTGATGCACCTGGATCCGGGCATGTTCAAATATCACATCGGCATGGATCGCCGATGGTGACACGTAGGTGTCGTGCATGGGTTTGACCGTCGCGGCGAACTGTTTGCGGACCGACGCTTCGGTCCGGCCCCGCTCCAGTACGTCCCGCTCGATTCGACGATCCAGGCGCACGTCCTCAGGACACTCACGGAATATCCGCATGTCGAACTGCGATACCAGCCGTTCATCGGAGAGCAACAGGATCCCGTCCACGATCACGACCGGGGCTGGCTCGATGCGGCGGGTCTCAGGCAGCCGGGTATGGGTGGCAAAGTCATAGATTGGGCTCTCGATTGGCTCGTCGTTCGACAGCATGGCCAGGTGCTGGGCAAACAGCTCCACGTCGAGGCTGTCGGGATGGTCGTAGTTCACCTCCGCTCGTTTCTCCGGCGGTAGTGACGACTGGTCACAGTAGTAAGCATCAAACGCCAAGAGCGTCGCTGTTTCAGATCCAAGACTTCGAAGGACCGTGGCGGCCAACGTGCTCTTGCCCGAACAGCTACCGCCGCAGACGGCCACGAGGAAACTCATGGAAGCGCAGTGTACGCAAGTGTCATCGCTGGAGCCTCCGATTCGGGCACACTCAATCCATGACACAGACCCATGACCGCTATCGGGCTCATCCATGGCATGGATTGTCCACGGGTGAATCTCCCCCCAATATTGTTGATGCCTACATCGAGATCACACCAAACGATGCGGTGAAGTACGAGATCGACAAGCGAACCGGCTACCTGCGGGTCGATCGGCCCCAGGGTTCCTCCGCTCTGCCGCCGACGCTCTACGGGTTTATTCCCCGTACCTACTGCGGCGACAAAGTTGCGGCGCTGACGCCGTCGGCTGAGGTAGGCGACAAAGATCCCCTGGACATCTGTGTTCTCTCTCAGCAGCGGATCGAACGAGCCGAGATCGTGGTCCCAGCACGGGTTGTTGGCGGGATCGCTCTGCTCGACGGTGGTGAAGCCGACGACAAGATCATCGCTGTGCTCCAAAGTGACCCGGTGTTCGACTACGCCACCGACCTCAAGCATCTTCCCAATGCGGTCGTTGAACGTATCGTTCATTACTTCGGCACCTACAAAATCAAGTTCTCCGAAGGCGCGGACTACAACCCGATCGAGGTCGTCGGGACCTACGGCGCCGACCACGCCCGCTTGGTGGTTGGAGCGAGTATGGCGGACTACACCGACACGTTCGCGATCGACGACGGTTCCTGAGTGGGCCGACGCCTCGAGGACCGGGCCTGAGCTGAGCGGTTCGACTAGATGCCGGTGAGGTCTCGCATGGAGCTTACGATCGACTCGCCATAGAGCAGCGAAACGATTCCAAACCCTATAAAGAGGGCCATGCCGAAAATGATCGCTCCCACTGGGATCGGCCCAGCGTCAGGAATTCCCGGGGTGCGGGCCCTGATCCAGCGAACGAGGGCGTTGTCCGGCTTGATGAGGTTCAAGCCAACGATGATTGTGAGAATCCCCTGTCCGGGGAGCACCAGCATCGCGATCCCAGCCACCACCAGGAGCACGCCGAGGACAATCCGCAAGATGTGCTTCAGGCCGGTGGTTTCCTCACTGGCCTGGATACCGGGCGCGAGGTCGGAGTAATCGAGTTCCACGGACTCCACCGTAGTGGCACAGCGCCCGGAGGTTCCAGCAAATGCTGTATGGGAACCGAGGTGTTAGCGAACTTTGGCCAAGCGTTTCCGAATGCGCTGCGGGCTGATTGGACCATCGGTACCAAGATGCTGCGCCCAAAGGCTCACCCGAAGCTCCTGCACCATCCACATGACTTCAGCATCATCGCTGTTTGTCGCTGCGGTTTCCAGGCGCAGCACGGTTGCCAGGTGTTCCAGATCGGAGTGGCGGTTGTTCGGCAACTGTTCAAGGCGATGGGCGAGAGCGGCAAGGTAGCGCGCCACTGCCGGAAGGCGATGCGCGCCTTGAGCACTGAAGGATCCGGGAAACAGCAGTGACCGCAGTTGACGCCGGCAATCGTGGATGATCACGTCGAGATCGACCGGGCTCTCAACAAGCCGGTCCAGCAGAGACTGGCAACGGGCGCCCTGGAGGAGCACGCGGCCCCCGTCGGTAGCCACCGTCTCAAGGGACTCAGGAAACCGCCGAGCGCTGAATCGAATAAGGGCATTCATGGCGTGTTCGGTCCACGGTGGGCCGCCGGCGGAAGCGATCACCGTGTCGAGCGCAGCATTCACCAGGTCATCAACCAGTGCGGCTTTGCTGAGCTGCAGGTGTTCAGACCCGCTGAGGCCGACGATGGCAAGCGCCACTTCGGAGTCCAGCAACTGAACCGCGTGACGGACGGGTCGCGTCAATGACAAACGCAGGAGACGGCGAACCCCGTTCCAGTGGGACTGCGCCTGCTCCCTTTTCGAGGCAAGGACAACCAGGTCAACGCCATCGGTTCGGTCGGCGAGCGCAGGATACACCTCGATCGTTACGCCGAGCTGCGTGCTGTTCGCTGTCTGAGGAAGATCTCCGCCGGGCCACGCGGTAAGGCCGGTTCGTTCAAGCGGGTGGGGCTCGTTACCGAGTTCGGCTCGAACTCGATCCCGCAAACGATCTTTCAAACGCTCGAGGTCACGGCCGGCAGCCAGCATCGTTCCATCGGGAGACAAGACCTGAAACGTGGGACGAAGGTGTGCGGGCAGGTACTCGGGTTGGAGCAGGCCCCGCTCAATCATTACGCCGTCGACCTTCAGCTCCCGCCGAACTGCCGCTTCGATCGGTTCGACCGGCGCTGAGCGAAATGCCGGCAGCGCGGCAACAACCTCGGCAGCCGTATCTGGTAAAGGAATCAACCTGGTCCGGGTGTCCTTCGGAAGAGTGCGGAGTAGCTCAGTGACCAGCTCAAGGCGATAGCCCGGCACCAACCACGAAAATTCAGCGCCCTCCACCTTGCTCAGTTCTTCGAACGGGATCGATACCGTGATGCCATCCACGGGCGAACCCGGGTCGAACGTGTAGCCGATGCGGTAACTCGAACCGGGCCAGGTATCCGGGAAAGCCCCGGGATCGAGAGCGGCGGGAAGAACGTCTGCCACCCGCAGATTCAGCAGTTCTGGCTCGGTGGTGATTTTGGTCTTCCACCATTTTTCGAAGTGCCGAACCGAGACGATCGTTGGAGGGAGGGCCCGGTCGTAGTGGGAAAAGAGGAGGCTGGCCTCAACCTCCAAGTCTCGATTGCGGGTCTTGGCTTCCCACCGGGCTGCTTCGGCGATGACCGCAGCGTTGTGATTGAGGAACTGGTGAAGACCTGAGCCATCCGGGACATCCCACTCTCGACCAACGAGGGCATGCTGGATGAACAGTTCCCGGGCCAGCGGTACATCTACGCGATAGAGATTGATTTGACGACCGGGCACGATCGGCAAGCCAAAGAGCGCGGCGCGCTCCACAACGACGGCGGTGCCGCGTTCTTCACTCCATTCAGGATCGGCGTAGCTATAGCTGGCCATGTGGCCGCCGGCTTCCTCCAGCCAAGACGGCTGAATCGGCGCCACCATGCGGGCGTACAGGCGATTGGTTTCGGTCAGTTCACCGGCCATCACCCAGCGGGGTCCTGACTTGCTCAGCACCGATCCCGGAGCGATGACAAATCGAGCATTTCGGGCTCCGATGTATTCGACCAGTGGCTTCTGACGCTTGGTTCTGCCTTGCTTTTGCGACTTTGCCAATTCTCGTTCGTCCTTAACCCCAACTTGGCTCAGGAGACCGGTGAGGAGCGCTCGATGGAGGCCGTCGGCATCCACATCCTCGGCGCGGCGCCGTTGAGGCTTCTGGAGTTCGAGGTCCTTGCTCACGCGCTTCAACTGCGCATACAAGTCCTGCCACTCACGGATGCGATTGTGGTTCAGGAATTCCCGTCGGCACATGCGGCGGAAGCTTCCTGATGACCGCTGGCGTCGTTCGGTATTGACATAGTCCCAGAGGAACAGAAGGGTCACGAAGTCGCTCTTGGGGTCGTTGAACCGAGCGTGACTTTGGCGGGCTGCTTCACGGTTGTCACTGGGAGACTCTCGAGGATCCTGAATACTCAGTGCGGCGCCGATGACAAGCACCGGGTCGAGGACACCCAGTTCGTCGCCGGCGATGACCATGCGGGCGATGCGGGGGTCGAGGGGGAGGCGAGCGAGGCGGGCGCCGCGGGGAGTGAGCCATGAGAACTTCTCGTCGGGTTCCGGGTCAAGCGCTCCCAGCTCTTCGAGCAGTCGAACGCCGTCAGCGATCGTCCGCGTGTCAGGGGCCTCCACGAACGGAAAATCCTGGATGTCCTTGACCCCTTCCGGAGCAATTCCCAGCGAGACCATCTGGAGAATCACCGAAGCAAGATTGGTCCGGGTGATCTCCGGATCGGTGAATTCGTCGCGGCCGTCGAAGTCCTCTTCGGAATAGAGCCGGATACATATTCCAGGGCCTAGTCGGCCACAACGACCAGCCCGCTGGTTGGCCGACGCTTGCGATACGTCCTCGATCGGAAGCCGCTGGACCTTGGTTCGCTGGTTGTAGCGGGAGATTCGCGCCGTCCCGGGGTCGATGACGAAACGGATTCCGGGAACCGTGAGCGAGGTCTCGGCAATGTTGGTAGCGAGAACGATCCGGCGGCCCCGGTGCGAGGCGAAGATCCGATGCTGCTCGGCGGCAGACAGCCGCGCATAGAGCGGAACGATTTCGGTGTTCGAAAGTTGGAGATCACCGAGGGCGTCGGCGGCGTCTCGGATATCTCGTTCGCCAGGAAGGAAGACCAAGATGTCGCCTGGGCCCTCCCGAGAGAGTTCTTGGACCGCCTTCACAATGCCATCGATCTGATCAGTTTCTGTGTCCAGCGGTCGGTAGCGCAGCTCCACCGGATAGGTGCGGCCAGAGACCTCGATCACCGGGGCCGGAACGCCCGCGGTGGCAAAGTGTTCGGCGAATCGTTCGGTATCGATCGTGGCTGACGTGATGATGAGTTTCAACTCTGGCCGACGAGGCAAGAGTCGCTTCAGGTACCCCAAGAGGAAATCTATATTGAGGCTCCGCTCATGAGCTTCGTCGATGATGAGCGCTTCGTATCGGCGTAGCTCCGGGTCCCGTTGGATCTCAGCCAGCAGGATCCCGTCGGTCATCACCTTGATCCGTGTATCGCTGCCCACCTGGTCGTTGAATCGGACGGTGTAGCCAACGAGGCCGCCGATCGAGGTTCCGATTTCTTCGGCCACTCGCTCAGCGACACTGCGGGCGGCGATCCGGCGGGGTTGGGTGTGCCCGATCCAACCGTCCGGATCGAGTTCGAGGAGTATCTTGGGTAGTTGGGTGCTCTTGCCCGAACCGGTCTCGCCGGCGACGATGAGCACCTGATGCCTGACCAACGCCGCCAGAATCTCATCGCGGTGGGCGGTGATGGGCAGGTCCGCCGGATACTCCACCGATTGAGGATAGTCCCGCCCATTGCCACCTGTATTGCCAGTTGGGCGGGCCGTCTTTTGCCCGGCCGAGCTTGGGGCGTATGGCCCAGAATCGCCTGGGGTGGGTTTGGTAAATTTGGGGAGTCCAATGACCGACTCGTTCCGCCTCGCCGTCGTCGCCGCGTCAGCTGACGAGGTCGGTTTCCTCCCCACCGCTGACTTTGTCGTCGACTGCGACACAGCCCGAACCTCGGTGGCCGACCTGGCAGTACTCGTGGGGCTCGCGCGCGGTCCGCTGCTGATCGATGGCAGACGATTCTCCGGTAGTGCAACCTTGGCAGAAACCATCATCCACGACGGTTCGGTGGTCGCAAATCCAGCCGACCAACTCCATCCGAAGTCAGCGACGGCACAAGCTGACCTCGTCACCGTTCGGGTGTTCGCTGGGCGATTCGCCGGTCGGGTTCAGCTCCTGCCGGCCGGTAGCTACGGTCGAACTCTTGGCGATCCCACCTGGACCCCACAGTCGCGGGCCGAGGCGGGGGGCCACATTCTTCTGGAAATCGAGTCGGACCGACCGGGTGGGGGCCCAATGGTCCGGGTTGTTCCTGGCCGACAACCGGTAGTGATAGGTGATTCGGTGCTGGCGACTCCCCGAGAGTTCCTCATTGGCGATCGTCCCCTGATACTCAACATGGGATCGGAACGGTTGACGATTTCTTTGGCGAAAGGGCCGCCGGCGCAGCCCCGACGAACCGAATCGGCAGTCCATCGAGTTCCGCGCGTAGCCATTCCTTCCCCGGTACCGCTCCTGGATCACCCCGAGATCCCAAAGCCGCCGGGCGTCCGGCCGGGCCTCAGCTGGATCATGCTCTTGGCACCCGTGCCGATGGCGGCCATGATGACTCTGTTCATGGGGCCGCGAGCGTTGGTGTTCGGCTTGATGAGCCCGGTCATGGTGTTGGCCAAACTCTGGGAAACCCGAAGAAGTCATGCGAGGCGAACCGCCGAATACGAGGTCGCCGTGAATGCGGCGCGGGGAGATTTCTATCACCAGGTCGTGGCGAGCCGCTACGGCGCGGCGGACCATGAACGACTGGTGCATCCAGGTCCGGGAGTATTGGTGGAACGAGCGATCACCGCTGATCCTCGGCTATGGGAACGGCGACCCGCTCACGATGATTTCGGATCCGTAGTCGTCGGGTATGCCGATCTCCCCTGGCGCTATGAGCCGGTGAACGGAGCGGGCCAACCAGCGAAGGTAGCGCCCGAGCTGACCGAGTACATGGACGGCTTCAGCTACCTGCCCTCAGTTCCGGTGGCAGTCAGTCTCCGCCACGGCTCGCTGGGCATCGTGGGTCCGAGAGAGCTATCGTTGGCTGCGACCCGCGGCATTCTCGTGGCCTTGACCACCTTGTCTGGCCCGGCCGATCTCCCGATGGCCCTCATCGGCTCGGAGCATCACTTGGGGGATTGGGACTGGACCAAGTGGCTACCCCATCTCGGCAGCCCAAATCGGCTGGGCCTGACCGCAGCGGAGGTCTTAGCGATCGTTGTCAAACATACAGTGGACCGGCCAGATAGGCCTGGGACGAAGCTCCCGCCTCGCCCATTGTCAGTGTTGGTGATCGACGGTGTAGACCTGCTCCGCCGTCCCGACTCACCGTTGCGTAGCGCCTTGACGCGTGACAATGCGATTTCAGGAATTGTGGTGGCCGCCACCGAAGACGAGCTCCCGGCCAGCTGCCAGTGGGTCATGGTGATTGCCAACGACGGTCTGGCCACCGTGACGGACATGGCCACCGGTCGGTCTATTCAGCACGTGACCCCCATCGGTATGGACGCCGAACTTGCCGCAGAGACGGCCCGCTCGATGGCTCCACTCACCGATCCCGACGTCGATGTCACGGCAGCAACGCTTCCAAGTCACGTCCCGCTTCGCACCGTGATCGGGTCGATTGCGGCCGACGCGGTCCTTTCCAGATGGGACAACGGCGGAGTCGATCCCGCTCCCGTCGCCACCATCGGGGTTGGCCCGGACGGGCCGCTCCCAATCGACCTGGTTCGCGACGGTCCTCATGCCCTCCTGGCCGGTACCACCGGGGCAGGAAAAAGCGAATTCCTTCGGTCGTTTGTGCTGTCTCTGGCCACCCGGTCCAGCCCCGAACACGTGAATTTCGTGCTGGTTGACTACAAAGGCGGGGGAGCGTTCGATGCATGCGCAGACCTGCCCCACAGCGTGGCGCTGGTGACTGACCTCGATGGCCACCTCGGGGCCCGGGCATTGCGAAGTCTGCAAGCCGAACTCCGGTACCGGGAAATCACGTTTCGCGCTACAGGGGCGAAAGACGTGGGCGACTACCGCCTCGCCGGGGGAGTGATGCCGCGCCTCGTGGTGGTGGTCGACGAGTTCGCCACCCTTGCCGCCGAGTTGCCGGAGTTCTTGGATGCATTGGTGGATGTTGCACAGCGAGGTCGATCCCTTGGTATCCACATGGTTTTGGCGACCCAGCGACCAGCCGGAGTTTTGGATGCGAAGATCAAATCCAACACCAACCTTCGGATCAGCCTTCGAGTCCAAGACGACAATGACTCGCTCGACGTCATCGGTACCAACCAGGCCGCTCGATTGGGCCGAGCTGAGATGGGACGAGGCTTCGTTCGAATGGGCGCAAGCGAGATCGTTCCCTTCCAAGCTGCCTACACCGGCGGGGTCACCCCGGTTTCCAGCGCACGGACTGGCATCACGACGGCCGCTTACCGATTGCAGCCATGCCCTCCGCCAACCGAGGACCGGGACCTCGATGGGTTGCCGTCGGACCTCGACCAGATGGTGGCCGAAATCGTCTTGGCCAATGAAAAGAGCGGTCTTTCCGATCCCCGCAAACCGTGGCTGCCGGAGTTGCCGACAACCCTGTTGCTCTCCGACCTCCCGGTGTGCCCCACTCCACCCGGCGACGTAGTGATCGGCATACTGGACGTCCCTTCCGAACAGAGACGGGAGCCGCTGAGCATCTGTGTTTCTGCCGGCAACTCGGTGATCTATGGCGCCGATAGCATCCAGACCTCGTCCACCCTACGAACGCTTATCGCTCAGCTCCTCAGAACCACTGCGACGAAAAGCACGCATCTCTATCTTCTGGACTCCGCTGCAGCCGGACTACGAGACCTCCGCAACGGTCCGTCGGTGGGAGCCTACGTCTGCCACGACGATGATGACCTGCTAGGCAGGATTCTTGACCTGGTGGAGGGACTGATGGAGAGGCGGAAGGAGTTGCGCGCCAGCGGAGGCGACCTGGTCAATCTCTCGAAGGTCATCGTGGTGATCGATGGGCTCGGCTCGCTGGTGGAACGCCTTGGCGAAAACGCCGATCATGCAACCCTCACCAGAGTTGGTTCGCTGTTGCGAAGCGGGCCGAACCTGGGCATCACCGCTATCGGAACGGCGAGCCACGACCGTCAGATTCCAAGTCGCTTCGGAAGCCAGATCGGCACGAAGCTGCTCCATCAACTGGCTGATCCGGCCGCCGTGGTCAGCTTTGGGCTTCGCCCGCGCGACGTTCCGGCGCTCGCTGGACCCATGGTCTTGGAGGTCCGAACGGGCTTGGACGGAGTGGTAGCAACAGTCAGCGACTCCGAAATCGCCAAGTTGCTGGAGGAGTATGTTCCTGCAAACCTGCCCCTTCGCCTGCGGCTACTTCAACCGATCGTTGTGTCGGCAGACCTCGAGATCGCGGCCACTTACACCGATCGCCGACTTTCCCTACCGATAGGGGTACGAACCAGAGACGTGACATCGATTGCACTACCGATCGAGGATCACGCCGTCGTTCTTGGGGCGGCTGGATCAGGCCGCACGACCGCATTGGTGCAGCTCACTGCGCAGGCACGAACGGCTGGTCTCGAGCGGGTTGTTGTTTTCGCTGAACCTGAGTCACCGTTGGCGGCCATTCCTGGCGTTGAGCGACTCGAGCCGTCCATTGTCCTCGAGAAAGACGAACTCGCAACCGTCGAAACCGCACAGCTTGTAGTCATCGACAACGCTGACCGAATAGCGAGAGATCTGGGTGTGCAGCTCAAAGCCATGGCGCAAGACCCCCGCAAGGGCCGATGGATTCTGGCGGCGATGCGTCCGACCGACGTGAAATCGATGATGGAGTGGACGGCAGTCTTTCGCGGATCGACTGTCGGCGTTCTCCTCCGCCCCCAGGCCGCCGACGGCGACAGCCTTCGAGCCATGCTGACCAACAAGGCGGTGGCGGACCTTCGCCTCGGACAAGGAATTCTCGTCGTCAACGGCGAGATGACCACCATCCAGCTCGCCGGTCCTGGGCCAAACAAGAACGAGCTCTGAAACCGTCTAACGGTGGAAGGTGGCGAATTCTTCAACCGGTGTGCGTTCCGAGCGGAGTGAGTTCACCGGATGGTCGGGGTCGCGATAGCCGATGGCCATACCGCAGAAGAGCATCAATTCGTCGGGAACGTCGAAGTAGTTGCCGATCGTCTTGGGATAAACACTCCATGATTCCTGTGGGCAAGTGTCGAGCCCGGCCTCGATCGCAAGCAGCATGAAGGTCTGAAGGAACATGCCGAGGTCACTCCACTGCGGATGGTTCATTCTTCGGTCGATGAAACAGAACAACCCGGCTGGGGCGCCGAAGAACTTCTGGTTATTGGCGAACCACGCGTACCGAGCGGCCTTGTCATCCCGCTGGATCCCCATGGTTTCATACATCATCTCGCCCACTCGAAAACGGTTGCTGCGGTAGGGCTCCCACAGCTTCTCCGGGTAAATCGGATACTCCGATTCCTCGGCTGGTTTCCCATGCACCGCCTCCACCAGCTGCTCGGTGGCGGCGCCGTTCACAACATGAATCCGCCATGGTTGGACATTGCCACCCGACGGAGACCGCGAAGCTTGCGTCAACATGTCCTTGATCAAGCCGTCAGCCACCGGCGTCGGAGCGAATGCCCGCACCGACATTCTTCGGTCTATCGCCTCACGCAATTCCATGTTGTCCCTCTGTAACTCCCTCCGGGGGCCGTTCGCCGCCACGGAGGCTCGCCTACTCGGCACTACCAAAAGCCAAGTCTAGAACCCGGGTCGGACTCCTGAACGAACATCCTCCCTCCCGGGGGCCGTTCGTTAACTCCCTCCTGGGGCCGTTCGCCGCCACGGAGGCTCGCCTACTCGGCCCTACCAAAAGCCAAGTCTAGAACCCGGGTCGGACTCCTGAACAAACATCCTCCCTCCGGGGCGGCTGGCAGATTCCAGATTTCGTTTGGGAGGGGCCAGGGGGCACAATGGACGCCATGGCAGCTCACCCTTTGAACACCGACGACCTTGGCGGACAGCTCTACAACCTTGGCATGAGCGAGAAGGCTCGTCCCCTGCTGGAAGCGGTGAAGAAGTTCATTTCCACCGAGATCGATCCGATCACCGAAGAGTTCTTCGCTCTCGGTGAAGGACGGGAGGATCGCTGGAGCTATGCCCCCGGGCAGCTGGAGCTTTTGGAAGGGGTGAAGGCCAAGGCCCGCGAGCAGGGCCTCTGGAACTTCTTTCTGCCCAATGCGGAAACAGGAGAGGGGTTGGCCAACCTCGACTACGCCTACATCGCGCAGGAGTTGGGAAAGAACCCCCTGGCATCTGAGTGTCTCAACTGCTCCGCTCCCGACACCGGCAACATGGAAGTATTGGAACGGGTTGGCACTCCAGAACAAAAAGAGCAATGGCTCAAACCCTTGTTGGCGGGCGAGATCAGAAGTGCGTTCGCCATGACCGAACCCGACGTTGCTTCATCGGATGCGAAGAACATCGCCACGGCCGCCGTCCGGGATGGCGACGAATATGTGATCAATGGCGAGAAGTACTGGATTAGTGGCGCTGGGGACCCTCGCTGCAAGGTGATGATCGTGATGGTTCGCACGAACCCCGACGCTGCGCCTCATCTCCAGCAGAGTCAGATTCTGGTACCGATGGACACACCCGGCGTCACCGTCGTAGGGCCCATGACCGTGTTCGGCAGCGACGATGCGCCCCATGGTCATATGCACATTCTCTTCGAGGATGTGCGGGTGCCGGCCACCAACATGCTGCTCGGCGAGGGTCGAGGCTTCGAGATCTCGCAGCTTCGTCTCGGACCTGGCCGAATTCATCACTGCATGCGTTCGCTGGGAGCTGCGGAGAAGGCTCTGGAATTGATGGTCCAGCGAGGGCTGAGCCGCGAGGCGTTTGGCCGACCGTTGGTGAAACTGGGCGGCAATACCGAGATCATCAGTAGGGCCCGTATAGACATAGAAGCGATGCGACTCATGGTCTTGCGGGCCGCCAAGGCCATGGACGTCATGGGCAACGCCGATGCCCGAGTCTGGGTGAGTGCGATCAAAGCCATGGTGCCCGAGCGGGTTTGCCAAATCATCGACCAATCGATCCAGATGCACGGTGCCACCGGCATCAGCCAGCGCACACCGCTGGCCGAAATGTATGCGAACCAGAGGACGCTTCGCTTTGCCGACGGTCCCGACGAAGTCCATCACATGGTCGTCGGCCGAGCCGAAATCGCCCGGTACTCGTAACATTGATTCCGCTCGCCTTCGTTCGTTCCTCACTACGGGTCGCTTCATGCTCGCTCCGCTCGACCAATGCATAGCGCTGGGTTTGCTGCTTCGTCCCTCCGCAGCCGAACGCAAGAGCCATTGATTCCGCTCGCCTTCGTTCGTTCCTCACTACGGGTCGCTTCAGAGCCACTGATTCCGCTCTTTGAAACCTAGAGGGCCGGGGCCAATGGCCCCGGCCCTTTCAAGTTCAACGGCCCCAAAGGGGAATTAGAACCAGGCTTGCCAGTCGGATTCGTGGGCAGCTACCCAGTCGGCGGCTACTTTGGCTGGCTCCTCACCGTCGATCTCGAATGCCGGGAGCATTTCCAGCTGGTCCTCGGTGGTGAGCGTGAAGTTCTTCAAGAAAGCGGCCACGGCGGGGTCCTTCTCCTCCAGTTGCGCCGACATCGCCTTGATGATGACGTCTTCGGGGTAGTCACAGTCCACTCCACCATCGCCGGCTGCAGCTGAAGCGCCGCATTCGTCGGTGTAAGCCGGGAGTTCCACCTTCACGAGGTCGTACTTAGCTACCGCGGCGGTTGGGGTCCACCAGTACATGAGAATTGGCTCATTGGCGGCGACTCGGGCATCTAGCTCGGCCACCGTGGCCGGCTCGGATCCTGAGAACTGGACGTCGAACGGCAGGCCCAAGTTGCTGATGATCTGCTCGTCGAACTGAGAATAGCTGGGATCGGTCCCGAGGAAACGACCGTTGTCGCCGGTCTCGGCCGTGGCGAACAATGCGGCGTTAGCGGGGTCGGCGTAGCCCTCCCACGTTGCCAGGGCAGGGTTGTCGTCGATCACATAGGAAGGTACGAACCAACCGATTTTGCCTACGGCGCCGAGCTCACCGATGTTGACCACGCTGCCATCATCGAAGAACGCTGTTTCAGCGTCGGTGATGCCGGACGGCCAGATCTCGAGCACCGCATCCAGCGTGCCGTCGGCCATGCCGGTGAACATCGCATCGTTTTCGTCAACCTCTTTGATCTCCACGGGGTTGCCGAGCTGAGACTCGATCAGGTTTTTGGCTACTTCTACATTGAGCCGGGAAGCCGACCATGGGTTGACGATGAGCGTGATGGTCTCTTTGGAGCTGTCTGGCCCGTCACCGCTGCTAGCAACTTCGTCGGTACCGCTGCCGCACGCGGCGGCGAGCATCGCTAGTGCGATCAATAGGCCGAGGAGTTTCTTCATGTCTTACCTTTCGAATTGCCGACGATCGGCGTGTGACTACATTAGTACCGTGGACGACAAACATGTGGAGACCGACACCTGGCTGGAAACGCGGGGTGTTTGGAAGGTCTTCGGCGGTCAGTCCAAGAAGGCATTGGAGATGTCTGAGGGAGGAATGAGTCGAGCCGAGGTGCTCGCCGCAACGGGTTGCACGATCGGCGTCAAGGATGTGTCGCTTTCGGTTCTTCCCGGTGAGACGTTCGTTGTGATGGGACTGTCCGGTTCGGGAAAATCAACCCTTATTCGCTGCATTTCTCAGCTCACAGAGGTGACGAAGGGATCAGTGATTTTCGATGGTCAGGACCTGGCGGCGATGGATGAGAAAGCCTTGCGGGAAGTGCGCCGCAAGAAACTGTCGATGGTCTTTCAGCACTTCGGCCTGTTCCCTCATCGCCGAGTCATCGACAATGCGGCCTATGGGCTGGAGGTTCAGGGCGTGCCGAAAGACGTCCGCCGGAATCGCGCCCGGTTGGTGCTGGAGATCGTAGGACTCAAAGGATACGAGGACCACTACCCCCAACAGCTTTCGGGTGGGATGCAGCAGCGGGTGGGTTTGGCGCGAGCGCTTACCGTAGAACCAGAGGTGTTGTTCTTCGATGAGCCTTTTTCGGCGCTCGATCCCCTCATCCGGCGGGACATGCAGAACGAGCTCATTCGCCTCCAACGTGACATGCAACGAACGATCGTGTTCATCACGCATGACTTTGCCGAAGCGATCAAACTAGGCGACCGAATCGCCATTATGAAAGATGGGGAATTCGATCAGGTTGGGACGGCTGCGGAACTGATCACGAACCCCGCCACCGACTATGTGCGTGAGTTCACCGAAGACATTCCCAAGGCGAAGGTCCTGACGGCAGCCGATGTGGCTCACGCTGGAGCGTTGAATCCGGACTGGAAGCGAGTGCAGTCCAGTTCATCGGTGGAGTCGCTCATTCCACTACTCCTTGCTGACCCGTTACCGCTCGTTGTGCAAGGCCCCGATGGTGTGTCCCTCGGACTGGTGGATCGCCAGGCGGTGCAGGACCTCCTGGGACGAGTGGCGTGACCGCAGCTGCCGCACCGGGCGTGGCCTCACGGTCCTTGGGGATATCGCGCCGCTGGCTTGCCCTATTGGCCGTGGCCGCCGGCGTGGCAGTGTTCCAAGTGCTGGGGGACTCCATGTCCACCATAGAAGGATCTGATCGGCTCTTTCCTGCTCTCTGGGATAAGACGTTTGAGGACCCGATCCAGGATGCCGGGGCCTGGCTCCGATCGAATCGGCTCACCCATCCCATCTTCACCGGGTTGCTTACGCCGTTCAGTAAAACCGTGGGTGGGGCGATCGATGCGATCGCTGATGCACTGCTCTGGTTGCCATGGTTTGTGGTGTTGGGGATCGTGGTGCTCATCCCCGCTCGCGCGGGGGCGTGGAAAGCCGGTGTCGTTGGTGCGATCGCCCTGTTCTACACGGTGCTGATCGGATTGTGGGTACCAACGATGCAGACTTTGGCGCTGATGTCCGCCGCAGTGTTGCTGGCAGCGATCGTTGGACTGCCATTGGGAATGGTGGCGGCGCTGTATCCCCGTTTCGAACAAGTCCTGCGACCAGTGCTCGATGCCGCCCAAACTCTGCCCGCCTTCGTATATTTCCTGCCGCTGCTCATGTTGTTCGGCATCGGCAACGTCCCCGGGGCGGTGGCGACGGTTATTTACGCGCTCCCTCCCGTGGTTCGACTCACCACGTTGGGCATCAAGCGCGTTCCTCAAGCCGCAGTGGACGCCTCCTTGATGTTCGGTGCCACCAAACGGCAGACGCTCCTCAAGGTGCAGGTGCCGATGGCGGTGCCCACGATCATCACCGGCCTCACCCAGACGATCATGCTCTCACTGGGCGTGGTGGTGCTTGCCACGTTGGTTGGAGCCGACGGACTGGGATCACCGATCCTGCAAACACTGAACTCGCGCCGCACCGGACGTGGAATCGCCGCTGGCTTGGCGATTGTGGCAGTGGCAATGGTGCTGGATCGAATGTGGAAATCGTTCGCGGTAACCGACCGCACCAAGTTCTTGCAACGTCGATATCTCGGGTACGGCGTTGGTGGCCTTCTGATTGCCACGCTCGCGGGACGGGCGTTCGGTATCGCAGCAGCTCCCGATCTTTTCGACTGGTCGCTGTTCGACCCGATCGACGACGGCGTTGTCTGGACCCGCGATAATCTCCGCTGGTTCACGAGGCCTTTCAGCGACTGGATCGTTCTCTATCTCTACCTGCCAGCTCGGGACTTCCTCACCGACACCATGGCCTGGCCGTCGATTCTACTCATGGTCGGCGCCGCCTGTTGGTGGGTTCGGGGCCGGGCGCTGGCTGTTTTCTCCGTCGCCGCTCTAGGGGTCATCGGCCTGATCGGGATGTGGGAATTGTCCATCGACACTTTGGTGCAGGTGATCATCGCCGCCGGCCTCGCCACAGTGATCGCGGTCCCCCTCGGGCTTCTCGTAGGGCGCAGCAAACGGGTGGAGGCGCTCATGGGGCCAGTTCTGGATGGACTACAGACAGTTCCATCGCTCGTCTACATCGTCCCCGCGGTCATCTTCTTCACGGTCGGCGTAGTGCCAGGGATCATCGCCACCGTGCTCTACGCAATGGTCCCCGGCGTCCGGATCACGGCATTGGGAATTCGCGAAGTCCCTGAGGAGAGTATCGAGGCGTCACGAACCTTCGGGGCAACCCCCCGCCAGACCATGCTCGGCGTCAGGGTGCCGTTGGCAGCCCCAACGATCATGGCGGGCATCAACCAGGTGATCATGCTGTCACTGGCCATGGTGATCATCAGCGGCCTGGTCGGTGGCGGTGCACTCGGGTTCGAAACTGTTCGGTCGCTGAAACGGAGTCTGTTTGGTTTCGGGTTCGAGGTAGGCGTTGCACTGGTCCTGATGGCCATGCTCCTCGATCGGTTCACCGAAGCCTGCGCCCAGCGTCTTCAACCGCCGGAGTGAACCCTAGACCTCGTTGTCTACCTGGGTGCGGAGCCATGTGGGCAGGTAGACCGGGTCCGCCAAGTCATTGGGGTGGTGGCCGGGCAGCGAACTGATAACCGCAAGTGGAAGAAACTCAAAGGCGTAGGTGATGCTCCAGACCAAAAGGTTCCAATGGGCCCTGGGGGAGAACAGTTTGCGCTCCACCCACAGCAGTCCGAGCGTGTTGACGAAGGCAAAGAAAGCGAGTACCAGAATGCTGGTGACCGTGCCCATCACGTAGAGAAACCGATTACCGCTGAAGGACTCCCACACGTCATGAGCGGCGCCCTTGTGTTCAACTTCTTCGGCAAGGTGCCAAAGGTAGAGCCGGGCGGCGTCGGGTTCGGCATCGTCGAAGCAGTAGCCGATCCGGTCGTCCACCCAGCGGGCGCCGGCGTACGCCACGGTCTCAGCCCCGGCGGAGAAGGCGACACCGAACGCATCGGATCTCCTATCGAGGAACCGAAACGTGGCCGCCATCAGCCGCTTTGACCAGCCCAGCCCGGGGTGGGCGGCATACACGCGATCGTTGAAGCGCTGATGCTGGGCATGGTGCTGGCGCTCCTGTCGGGCAAACGCCAATGCGGCTGGTCGAACCTCGTCGGGCAGTTGGTCCGCAACTCGTTCCACCGAGCGAACGACGAAGGGCTCAACGTAGGGCATGAGCAGAGATACACCGTTGGCAGCGCAGGCGAACTCTGGCATCGTTGAATGCCACGCCAACGGGAAGTCGTCAGCGAAGCTGATCTTCGGATTGCGGCTACGAATCCGATGGTCGGGGCGCGGAGTGGGTTTCCCGTCTATCGCATTAGAGCTCACGAGCCTCCTATCGGGCTGCACGGCACCATTATGAACCGCCGGCCATCGAAGTGGAGGAACCCGAACTCTTCGACGCTGAGGTTCCAGTCCAGCAACGTGTTTCACACTGGCAGCATCGGCGCACTAGTGTGCCTGCAGTCACATTGTTTCGGAGAGGAGGCGTTGTTGCATGGCCCAGTCGAGTAGCGAAGGAAGTACGCCCAGCACTGCGTCGAACCCGATCGACGAGTCGGCGGCGCATGCCCGGGCCGAGGAGATCCTGGCCAAATCCCAGGTGCACAGCGACGCCGTGGTCGTTCCAACGCCGTCGAATCCAGCATTGGCCGTTCCGTTCCTAACTCGTAAGGCGATCGACCGGCTGGCCGGGTTCACTGGATTTCTCACGCAGGTGCTTGTCGTAGTTGTTCTCCTGATGGTTCTTTGGTCCGTCATCAGCAGGCGGATGGACAAGACCTTCGGTACGAGCCTCATCGTTTCTCAGTTTCAAGAAGGACAGCGCATGGGCTTCGCCTTCCTCACCTTGCTCGGACTGAACTTCGGCTTGCGTGAAGGCGTGAATCCCCGGGTCGATTTCTGGTGGGCCGAGTTCTCGAACCGACGCAAGGCCCTGATCGATTTCGTCTTTCACCTCTTCCTTTTCCTGCCATTCGCATGGATGGTGATCGGCGTCCTCTGGAATCCCACTCGGCGATCCGTCACCGGCAACCTCAACGGTGAGTTCGACACCTGGAAGATCTGGGAGACATGGGAACAATCTCCCGACGCCGGTGGCCTTCCCGTAAGTCCAATCCGGATCATGATATTGGTGGGATTCATCCTGCTGTTGTTGCAGATTCTCGCTGACATCATCAAGAACGTATTCGTGCTGATCGGCCGCGAAGACCTGGCTGGAATCCACCAGCATGACGCTCCGATCCGGGTGGAGTAGCAGCGATGGGTGACTTCGGTGTTTGGCTAGCGTTCGGAATGTTCGTCATCTTCTTGGCTCTGATCCTCATCGGCTACAACGTGGCGTTCTCCTTCGCGTCAACGGCGATCGTCTTTTCGTTCGTTGGAAACCTCACCGGAGATTTCAACCCCGATCGGCTCAACCTTCTGGCGGAGCGATACTTCAACTCGGTGCGCGACGAGACCCTTCTGGCCGTTCCGTTCTTCGTGCTGATGGGTGCGGTTCTGGAAAAATCGGGGTTGGCCGAGCGATTGCTCAATGCAATTGGAATGTTAATGGGACCACTCAAAGGTGGCGTGGCAGCCGCAGTTGTAGTGGTGGGCACGCTCTTGGCGGCGGCGACGGGCGTGGTGGCCGCCACCGTGATCGTGATGGGGTTGCTGAGCCTGCCAACGATGGTGAGGCTCGGGTATGACCACAAGCTGGCCACCGGCGTGATTATCGCCTCCGGGACCCTGGCCCAGTTGCTGCCGCCGTCGATCGTGTTGATTCTTCTGGCGTCACAGTTGGGCACCGGCATCCTTGGACTGTTTGCCGGCTCACTGTTGCCCGGTCTGCTACTGGCCTTTCTTTACGCTGCGTATGCATTGATCATCAGCCAACTTCGCGATGTGGGACCGGCGATGCCCCCGGAAGAGCGAACCCTGTCCGGCAAGGTTCTGGCCCTCGAAATCGTCTTCTCGGTCATTCCCGTGATCATGCTCATCATGGCCGTCCTATTGAGCATCTTCTTCGGATGGGCCACTCCAACAGAGTCTGGAGTGGTGGGCGTGCTGGGTGCTCTGGTCCTCGGGGTGCTCAACTATTTCTTCGACAAAGCGCTCGTGGCGGCGGGCGCTACTCACGTGACACCAACATGGCGTTTGCGAAAGAACACGATCACGAGCTCAGTTCGTTCGGCCACCAACATCACCGTTCTCGTAATGACCCTGCTGCTGTGTAGCAACTTCTTCAGTCTCGTCTTCGACGTATTAGGCGGTCAAAAGCAAGCTGCTGAATGGCTCAGCGGGATCGGCGGCGGGAAGAACGGTTTCGTGTTGGTGGCGATGATCGCCATCTTCATCTTGGGCATCAACCTCGAGTTCCTGGAGATCACTTTCATCGTGGTTCCCATCTTCCTCCCCGCCATGGCCGCGCTGGAATTCTCCACGGTGGACCGAGTCTGGTTCTCGGTCTTGATGGCCATCAACCTCAACATGGCGTTCATCAGCCCGCCGGTGGGATTCTCCCTGTTCTATCTGCAGAGCGTTGCCCCGCCCGAGGTGAAGACCGCCGACATCCACAAGGGGGCCATTCCGTTTATGGTGCTGCAGGGTCTTGCGTTGGTGATCATCGGGATCTTCCCTCAGATCGTGGAAGCATCGTTTAACTTCTTTATCAACACCCCTGAGGCCGTGGAGGCTATCTCTGTGGTCGGAGGGGGCTAGAAAAGGCAAATCGGCGATTCGATGGAATCGTCACCACTACCAAGAAAGCATGGGGAGAAATGACTGAACCGACAGAGACAATTGAGGCTCAGCTTGACGCTGCTGCCGAGACCATCGTGAACCGCCGCCGTTTCCTCGGCAAGGCCGGTCTCGGCGTTGCCGGTTTCGCGGCCAGCGCCAGCATCATGGCGGCTTGTGGCTCCAGCGGTGACAGTGCGAGCGACGACGGGGGAGATGGCAGCGGTGGTGACGGGGGCGACGATGGCGCTGCCGATGGCGAAACCGTGGATCTGGTGCAAGACTCCGACCTGCCCGAGATCGAGTGGGAGATGGCCACCAGCTGGCCACTTTCGTTGGACACGATCTTCGGAGGCGCGGTGATTTTCGCCGACACGCTTTCTGAGCTCACCGCCGGTCGTTTCAAGGTGAATCCGCGAGCAGCCGGCGAACTGGCCGGCGGTCTCGAGGTGCTCAATGCGGTGGTGTCCGGCGGCGCTGATGCGGGGCACACCGCCTCCTACTACTACGTCGGTCAAAACACCGCCATGCAGTTCGGCACAGCCGTGCCGTTCGGTCTTACCAGTCGCCAGCAGAATGCCTGGTTGTATGAAGGGGGCGGCGAGCAATTGCTCAACGACTTCTATGCCGAGGAGTTCGGGATCATTTCCTTCGCGGCCGGCAATACAGGCTGTCAGATGGGCGGCTGGTTCGGGAAGGAAATCAACACGGTCGCCGACCTCAACGGTCTTACCATGCGGATCCCTGGCCTCGCCGGCAAAGTGCTCAACAATCTCGGTGGAGAGCAGATCTCGATCCCTGGCGGTGAGATCATCACCTCCATCGAGACCGGCGCTATCGACGCTGCGGAGTTCGTTGGACCCTATGACGACGTGAACCTGGGTCTGGACCAGCTCGGTTCCGACGTCTTCTACTACTACCCCGGATGGTGGGAGCCGGGATCAGCACTCGACGTGCAGTTCCCGTTGGACAAATGGAACGATCTCCCGACCGTCTACCAGGCTGCGGTCAAGGCCGCGGCGAAGGCCGCCAACCTCGGGATGATGGCTCGCTATGACAACTTGAACCCACAGTCGCTCAAGCAGATCCAAGCTGCCGGTGTCACCATCCTGCCTTTCTCCGAGGAGATCATGGACTCATTCCAAGAGGAGACCGAGAGCGTGCTCGACGCCGAGGCGGCCACGAATCCCGATTTCGCCAGCATTCTGGGACCGTGGCGTCAGTACCGCGACGATATTCAGGCATGGCATAGCCTGGCCGAAGCCGAATACATGGTACGGACGTCTATCGGCCGGTAGCCACCACAGGCGGTGTTCGGGACTCGCACTTCGGTGCGAGTCCCGCCGTAGATTGGGCGCTCACCGGGCTTCGGGATTTAGGCTGAGGAGGTGCGCCAACGGAATCTCATGCGGTCAGTCCAGCGACTACTCCCAGACGGTGAGCAGGTCCGGGCGGCATCCTACGGATACAGCCGCCACCCTTGGACGCTTGCGTATGCTCTTGCCGCCGGTGTCGCGATGTTCGTCCTGGTCGGCGTACTCGGCGGTTACAGCGTGCAGAGCCGCGTGCTTCTCGGAGGCATCGCGGCCGCGATCGCGGTCGCTGCCACAACCCAATATCGGATCTTTGCACGCACCACCACCGGACTGCTGATTCTCCGGGGAAGCCGCTTCCGCCTCGCCGCTACCAGCGTGGTGAAGCGAGCTGGCGTGGAGACAGAGTTCGTGCCGGTGGGGGGGAACCTCATCACGGTGGAATGGCGAATCGATGGCGTGATCTATTCAGTTCCCAAGCGGGCGGATAGCGAGCTGGCGAAAGTGCTGGCCGATGGTCGGTGAGCGCAGGTTGAGCAGCTATACTTGGATTGCGGTAGTTGGTTGGCCTTAAGACGGGGCTGGCTGGTACCGATAGCTATGAAAGCGGTTCGCCGGATTCCGGGTTGGGCGTTGGTCTTGATCAACTGCTGAACGCTCGGACGCAAACTGGCGAATCCCACCCGATGAGGAGCCATTCATCGCCCTTCTAGAGTCCACTGGACCCGCCCGTGCAACGGTCGGCCACAAAGAACAAACAGAGCTGCCTGCCGGCATTGCCCCACCGCCGAGTGGTTTCGACGACGCCGTGCAACGGCACCTCGACGGCGTAGCCAGCGCCGCCGACGAAGCTCTGCTGGCCGAAAACCGTATTCATTGGATCAACGCACTGGTTCGGCATCTCGACGAGCTGGAATTCGCCATCGAGGACGCCCGTCGGCATGTGCCGCGGCCCACGAAGTTTCTCCTGCTGGATGATCTCAATGCCGAAGCTGATCGGGTTGACGCCGTTCTCACCGAGCTCGTTGGGCCGCCTCGCCGAGGAGGAAAGAAGCCTCCGCCGCCGCCGGGGGAGGCCGTCGCCACTCTGCAACTCTCGTGGCTTCCCGGCCGAGTCGTCGCTTGGATGGGCGGCTGGAATGCCGGTGTTCGACCTGTAGAGGAGATCGAGGAAGCCCTCGATGGGGTGGGGTCAGTACTCTCATGGGAGCCGTACAGCGATCTGAAACTGCCGGACGGAACGGTAGCGCCGGCGCTGAGCGCACCCCTGGATCAGGCCCTCGGTTGGCTCGTTTCCATGGCCCATACCAAGGATGACCCCGACGTTGGAACCAGCGGAACGTGGTTGGGCCTCGTCGCCGCCAGCGCGGTACGTTCGGTCACTCAAGGACGGATCGTACCCCAGCTTCGCCGGACCAAGGATCTACCGGCTGGAGCGGAACGCCCGCCGCAGCATCACGCTTACTTCGAAGTTTGCTGGCAGCCCGCACTCATCCCGCCAGAGGAGTTCCGGCTGCTCGCCGAGTCGTGCCCTGGAACCGCTTCGGTTTTCGAGACCCGCAAGGATGCGCGGGCATTCACCGATGCGGTCCTCGCTGATCTCACCGACACGATCGTGGCTGCGTCAGCCAATCGGCTCGAAGTCCCGGCTCCGCCTCCCACGCTCAACAACAAGTCCGACATGATCGAAGCCATGCTGGCTCGTCTGGACGGCGAACCTTTCGTTGCCCCGGTCCGCCTGGCTTCAGAGCTCAGCCGGCGCCTGGAACAGTGGGCCGCGCCGGTCACCCAGCCCACCAAGCACCCGCTGGTCGTGGAACTGAACGAACCGGACAGCTCGGGGGCTTGGCACCTACGGGTTCTCGCCCAAGGCGACAAGAAGGCACTCGATCCTGTGGAACAGGTGATGGTTACTTCTTCCGCGGTGCGCTCGAAACGGATCAAAGACCACCTCGTTCGCGTGGAACGGCTCTACGACACGCTCATGCGACCGGGCAGCCGGCGCCGGGGGGAAGTGCTTCTTTCTCAGGATGAAGCGTGGTCGTTCATGACCAAGACCGGTCCTATTCTGATGGCCAATGGCTACGACGTTCGGGTTCCGAACCTCTCCAAGCGCAAAGCCACAGCGTCCCTTCGCCTGACGGCTGAAGAGGGCCACGAGACGGTGGTAGGCGCCCAACAACTGGCCAATGTCCGATGGTCGGCCATGTTTGACGACGTCGAGCTGACCGCAGCTGATATCGCCAGGCTGGCCCGGGAAGCTCGCCCATTGGTGCAGAGCCGAGGCCAGTGGGTCGAGCTCGACAAAGCCGATCTGGCCCAGGCCGCCAAGGCACTAGCCGAACGAGAGAAGCAGAAAACACTCTCCGGAGCTGACATGCTCCGGCACGCTCTAGGTCTCGAAGGCTCGCCACTAGCAGGTGGAGTCTCGATTGCTGGCAGTGGTTGGGCGGTCGACCTTCTCCGGGCGGCCAACAACATGCCAACCGATCTTCCCACCAAACCCGACGGGTTCGTGGGAGAGCTCCGAAGCTATCAAGCCGACGCTTTGGCATGGCTTGGCTTCTTGGAAGGTGCAGGGTTGGGCGGCTGCCTCGCTCTCGACATGGGCCTTGGCAAGACGCCAACGATGTTGGCTCATATCGCGCAAACAACAGAGAACGGGCCAGCACTCGTCATCGCACCTCCAGCGGTGGTAGGCAACTGGGCCTCGGAGGCTAAAAAGTTCGTCCCGGGCGTGAAGGTCTTGGTCCATCACGGGCCAAACCGGGCCGAGGGTCGGATGATCGAGCGGGCGGTACGGAAGGCGGATCTCGTGATCACTACCTACGGAACCGCTATTCGAGACATGAGCCAGCTCGAAGATATCGAGTGGAACCACATCGCCATCGACGAAGCTCAGGCGATCAAGAACCCGGCCAGTGAAACAGCGCAAACCCTGCGTCGTCTCAACGCTCGATCCAAACTCGCATTAACCGGAACTCCTATCGAGAATGGACTGGGTGATTTGTGGTCGATTCTCGATTGGGCCAATCCCGGCCTCATGGGAGGCCGGAACGACTTCATCGCCAACCTGTCGGCTACCCGACCCGGCTCGATGTCGAGTCGAGAGAATTCCGAGAGCGTATTGCGAGCACTCAACGGGTTGCTGGTGTTCCGTCGGACCAAGGCCGAACCGGCCATTGCCGCTGAGCTACCAGACCGCATCGATGAGCTGGACCACTGTGCCATGACCCCCGAACAGGTGGGCCTCTACCAGGCAACTCTGGATTCCCTCATCAAAGATGCCGCCGCAGCCGATGCGCAAAAGAAGAAGGGGGCCGTGCTTGCGGCTATCACCCGCTTGAAGCAGATCTGCAATCATCCAGTCAACTTCAACAACGAGGACGACGGCCCGATCGGTGGTCGATCTGGCAAGCTGGCCCGTCTCGACGAAATTCTCGACTCGGTCTTCGCCAACGACGAGAAGATGTTGATCTTTACCCACTTCGCGACGTGGGGCACCACGATGGCGGAGTATCTGAGCAAGCGAACGGGTGAACCCATCGCCTGTTACCACGGCGGCCTGGGCCGGGCCGCCCGTGACAAACTGGTGCACGACTTCCAACGCCGAGACGGAAAGGGAGCGATGGTTCTGTCCTTGAAGGCCGGTGGTACTGGCCTCAACCTCACCGCCGCATCCCATGTGGTGCTTTATGACCGATGGTGGAATCCCGCAGTGGAAGACCAAGCCCGAGACCGGGTATGGCGAATCGGGCAGAAGAACACGGTGATCTGCCATCGCCTGGTGTGCCCCGGCACGATCGACGAACGCGTAGAAGAAGTGGTGGCCGGGAAGCGTCAGATCGCTGATCTGGTGCTCCCGAAGAGTTCATCGGTCGGCGATCTCGACACCACCCAACTGCAGAGTGTCCTCGGAATCGATCCCGATGCGCTTCTCACGACCGAGGAAGTCGACGAGGCCCTGGTGTCGGTGGCGTCATGAACACCGCTCGAAACAAACCCGGCGTGAGGGCCAACAGCAACAGCAACAACGGCAATGGCGAGGCTTCAGCTACATCCAGCAAGTCTGCCAAACGCAAGAGAGCCCGGAACCGCAAGAGCCGAGCCAAGCAGAATCGAGCATTCTGGGGCGACGAAAGCCGATTGCCGGAAGCGCCAAAGACCGCGCCTGTGACCACTGATCCCGCCTCGGTGATCGTATCGCTTGGTCGACCGCCGCTGGCCGGTCATGAACAACAGGCCGGTCACTACTTCGAGGCTGTTGCCATGCGGGCCGTCGCCATCGGCTCCGCTATCGCCGCTGCCGGCGAGATGCTGGACGCCGAAGAACTCTGATCTTTTTGCGTTACGGTGCCTGAGCGGGTCTGAGGCTAGACAGTCCAGGTTGCCCCACTGGTAAGAAGGTCGGCGAGGTTGCCCGGGCCGTTCTCCTGGGCGCGAGCCACCTGGGCCTCGACGGCGTCGGTGTATTCCGGCGCCTCCACGGCCCGAAAAACACCGAAAGCCGTGGGACTGTGACGATCCTGAGCCAACTCGGACAGAGCGAAAGCCACGGCAGGATCGGCATCGCTGCGATGAACGAGCAACTCTTCGTCAGCTACGGAAGCGGCGTCGACAATTTGGGCTCGGCCATGAGCGATCACGACCCCCTTTTCATTGTCAGCTCCGAAGCGGATCTGCTCGCCGTGCACGAGGTCGATCATCATTTCGTCACGATTGCTGCGTTTGGTGATCGCATCGAATGCGCCATCGTTGAAGACATTGCAGTTCTGGTAGATCTCCACTAGGGACGCCCCCCGATGGTCGTTGGCCTGGCGGAAAACGTCGATCATGTGTTTTCGGTCGAGATCATGGGTTCGGGCAACAAAGGTGGCTCGAGCGCCGATGGCAAGGCTCAAGGGATTAAACGGAGGATCGATCGATCCCATCGGCGTGGACTTGGTGATCTTGCCTACTTCGCTGGTGGGAGAGTATTGGCCCTTGGTGAGGCCATAGATCTGGTTGTTGAACAGCAAGATTGTGAGGTTGACGTTCCGGCGAAGCGCATGAATCAGATGATTGCCGCCGATGCTGAGCATGTCGCCGTCGCCGCCAACAACCCAGATGTTGAGGTCGGGGCGGGAAACGGCCAAACCGGTAGCGATGGCGGGCGAACGACCATGAATGGTGTGCATCCCGTAGGTGTTCATGTAATAGGGAAAACGGGCTGCACACCCGATACCGCTGATGAAAACCGTGTCTTCGGTGCTCACTGCAGTTGCCGGATCAGCAGCCATCTCTGTGTGAAGAAACTGCATGGCGGCAAGGATTCCGTAGTCCCCACACCCGGGGCACCACCGGACGTCTTGATCGCTGGTCCAGTGACCACGTTGGGTTGGGTCCAGAATCACGTCGGTCATCGAGTTACCTCCAGAAGCGCCGTGGCGGCATCTACTATTTCTGCTCCTGTGAAGGGCAGTCCTTCCATCTTCGACAGCGTTGTAGCATCTACGAGGAACTCGGCTCGGAGCAACTTCACCAACTGGCCTCGGTTGAGCTCGGGGACCAGGATCCGGGAGTACCCGTGCAACAGGTCGCCCAGATTGCTGGCGAAGGGATGCAGGTGGTTGAGGTGAAGCTGGTCGACGCTGATGCCTTGGTCCCTGAGTATTTGAACCGCCGAAGTGATCGAACCAAGGGTGGAACCCCAGCCTACGAGCAGAATGTCGGCAGTACCGGTGCCGTCGATTGTGGCCTGAGGGATGTCGTTGGCGATCCCGTTGACCTTTGCTTCACGAAGCTGGGTCATCAATTCGTGATTATTGGGGTCATAACTCACGTTCCCGCTGCCGTTTTCCTTCTCCAGACCACCAAGCCGATGCTCGAGCCCCGCAGTGCCAGGGACTGCCCATGGGCGGGCGAGGGTGTCGGCGTCGCGAAGGTAGGGGAGGAAGATGGGGTCGCCTTGAGCATCGGTTCCGTTCGGTCTTGTTGTGAAATCTACGGAAAGATCGGGGAGTGATGATACATCGGGCAGCTGCCACGGCTCGGAGCCTGTTGCTAAGTAACCATCGGTCAACAACATGACTGGGGTCCGGTACTTGAGAGCTAGCCGGCTCGCCTCGATCACGGCCGAGAAACAGTCTGAGGGACTGTTGGCCGCTACTACTGGCATCGGTGACTCGCCGTGACGTCCGTACAAGGCCATCATGAGATCACTGGCTTCGGTCTTGGTGGGGAGAC
>JABDIY010000129.1 GCA_013003535.1 Acidimicrobiales bacterium
ACTTCGTCTTTGATGTTCCACGGCAAGATCAGCAGATAGTCAGGCTTGGTTTGTGCCACATGGTCCGGACCGAAGATCGGGATTTGAGTCCCCGGCAGGAACAGGCCCTGCTTGTGAGGGCTGCGGTCCACGGTGTAATCGATGATGTCGGTGCGGATGCCGCAGTAGTTCAGCATCGTGTTGCCTTTGGCGGGAGCGCCATAGGCGGCAATCGACTTGCCCTCTTCTTTGGCAGCAAGAAGGAAACCGAGTGCGTTGCGCTTGAGTTTCTTCACCTTTTCATTGAAGTTGGTGTAGGTGGCCATGTCGGTCAGACCGGCGGCGACTTCCTCGTCCAGTAGGCTCTGGACCCGTCCGGTGACTGGATGAGCGGTGCTGGCGGCGTGCTTGCCGTAGATCCGCAGCGAACCGCCGTGGGTTGGGAGTTGCTCCACGTCGAACAGCGTGATGCCGTGGTGGGCAAAGATTCGTTGCACGGTGTAGAACGAGAAATAGCTGAAGTGTTCGTGGTAGATGGTGTCGAACTGGGTTTCTTGGATCAGCTTCATGAGGTGCGGGAATTCAATGGTGAGCACGCCATCCGGGGCGAGACAGGTTCGAAGGCCGATGATGAAATCGTTCAAGTCAGGAACGTGGGCGAGAACGTTGTTGGCGGCCAAGATGTCGGCCCCCGGGTACCGCTGCATCAATTCCTTGGCCGAGGCTTCTCCCATGAAGACCACCTCGGACGGGACGCCCTTACCGATCGCCACCTCGGCCACGTTGGCCGCCGGTTCGACGCCGAGCACGGGGATACCGCGCTGCGTGAAGTACTGGAGCAAGTAGCCGTCGTTGCTGGCCACCTCCATCACGAAGCTTTCTGCACTGAGGCCGAATCGCTCCACCATCAGCGAGGTGTAGGCCTCGGCATGACGGAGCCAGCCATCGGAGAACGAGGAGAAATAGGCGTAGTCGCTGAAGATCTCGTCGGCGGTTTCGAATTGCTCCAGCTGAACGAGGAAATTGTCCTCCGACACCCATGCGTAGAGTGGATAGTGCGGCTCGGCGTGGGAGAGCTTCGATGGATGAAGATAGGAATTGGACAGAGGTTGCCGACCGAGATCGGCGAACGTGTGCTTGAGTTCGATGCCGCTGAACCGACAGGTGGGCCCGTCGGTCTTGTTGAGTGTTTCCATTTACTTTGGTCTAGTGCTTTCCATAGGGGGTGGCCAGAGGTAATTCGTTGATCGAACTAGGTGATACGACCCGTGCCGTGAACGGCCGGGTTACTTCGTCTGGGTTCGTCGTTTCTTTCGCTCTGGCAGACCCGGGGGATGCCGGTCCACTGCGAAGCATGCGCTTGCCGTGGGGGGAACGCAAGGGACTTTCTGCTGTCGTCGGTGAGTGTTGCGAGATCGCCTCTGAGATCGTCATGTTACGCCGCCCGCGGATTCTGGAAGGCTACTCGCAACTCCGCCAGCCGAGTTAGCGGGAAAGGATGGCTGCGCCACATGGCTCGGTAGCCGTCGACACCGTGGTGATAGAGAACGTCCTCGGCTGCTCGCCCGACCGCTCGGATGAACTGTGGGCGGTCAACGATCACGTCGGCCAGCACTTTGCCATCCTTGTCATCCCAGAAGCGCTCATTCATACCAAATTCCAGAACCCGGAGGCGCAGACCGTCGGCTCGCCAATTGAACACCCACCGGGTCTCGTTGCGCTCCCCCTCCCAGGTGCAGCGGGCGTCCTTTTGACCCTGCGCCAGCGATCCAGCCGCGGTGAGCAAGCTGCCAAGAGCGTCGGTGTTGTTCGACGCCGTGATGATTGTCACGGTGCCATCCAGAATCAGATGGGCGTTGGCCCATCCCGCACCCACCAAGTCATACCGGACTCGGACAGATTGCACGGGTTTCATGCCCAAGGTGTCGACCAGGATCGGCGTTTGCTTGAGGCACGGAGATTATTCTTCGGGCTGTGTCGAGGCGGCCTGGCTGGTCCGTTGATGGGCAATCATGGAACATGCATAGTGGGTGACCGCCCGGCACGGTAACAATGAGTGGGATGGAGTCAAAGTCGGCGGCCGACTCGGAGCGCATATCCAGAGCTTTGCGTGGCGTGACGGCTGTCGCGGGGTTTGCGCTGCTCGGGGGCTTGGTGTTCATGACGATGGTACGCACGTCGCTGTCGGGTCTCGAGGTCATAACCGACGGCCAACCGTGGCAATGCGAAGATGCAACTGTTGATCTCCATCCGCAGGACGGCGACTTTTTCATCCTCGTGGTGGATGCGGTGCCGGACATGAACTGCAAACTTCGCTTCTTTGTGCGCA
>JABDIY010000132.1 GCA_013003535.1 Acidimicrobiales bacterium
TTACCGGGTTCAATGTGTCGAATGACAACAACGGGTTGTTTGCTGCCCAGCCTGCGGTGGACGCGTCCGGAACGTTGACCTATACCCCTGCTGCCAATGCGAATGGTTCAGCAACAGTGACGGTGAACGTGTCCGATGATGGTGGCACTGCTTTGGGTGGAGTGGATACGTCTGCTGATCAAACGTTTGTGATCACGGTCAATGCGGTCAATGATGCGCCTTCGTTCGTCAAGGGTGCGGATGAGACGGTTGATGAGGATGATCCGGCCCAAACTGTGGTGGGGTGGGCTACGGCTATCAGTGTTGGTCCGGTCAATGAGTCGTCCCAGTCGATTACCGGGTTCAATGTGTCGAATGACAACAATGGTTTGTTTGCTGCCCAGCCTGCGGTGGACGCGTCCGGAACGTTGACGTATACCCCTGCTGGTGATGCGAATGGTTCGGCAACGGTGACTTTGAGTGTGTCCGATGATGGTGGCACTGCTTTGGGTGGAGTGGATACGTCTGCTGATCAAACGTTTGTGATCACGGTCAATGCGGTTAATGATGCGCCGGTGGCGGTGGCTGATGCGGGGTATTCGTTGGCTGAGGGTGCAACGTTGGATACGAGTGTTTCGGGTGATCCGTTGGTGGTGGCCAATGACACGGATGCGGAGTTGGATTCGTTGACTGCGGTGTTGGATGTGGGTCCGGTGAATGCGTCGGCGTTTACGTTGAATGCTGATGGGTCGTTTACCTATACCCATGATGGTTCTGAGACGACGTCGGATTCGTTCACGTATTTTGCGAATGATGGGACGACTAACAGTGCGTCGTCGGTGTCGGTGTCGATCACGATCAGCCCGGTGAATGATGCGCCCCAGATCTCGAACCAGAACATGGCAATCGACGAGAACGTGGCGGACGGCACCCCGGTGGGGACCGTGGTGGCCACCGATCCCGAGGGCGACCCCATCTCCTACGCCATCATCGCTGGTAACGGGGGAGGTTGGTTCACGATCAATTCCACCACGGGTGCGATCACCGTGAACAACCCGCCCGGGGTCGACCACGAGGCCGCCGCCAGCCGCAGCCTCGTCGTGGAGGTCAGCGATCCTGCCCCTGCGACCAACTCGGCGATCGTGGCCATCACGATCAATGACGTCAACGACCCGCCGGTGCTGGACCCCATCGCCAATCAGAGCGCGATTGAGGACGTGCCCTGGTCGTTGACAGTCTCGTCCGCCGACCAGGATGTACCGGCCCAGAGCCTCACGCTCACGCAAACCGGCTTGCCGGCGTGGGCCACGTTCACCGATAACGGCGATGGGACCGCCACGCTGGCCGGTACCCCGGGGGCCGCCGACATCGGACCGAACGTGGTCACGGTCACCGTATCCGACGGCACCGCCACTGATGCGCAGCCGTTCAACCTGGACGTGTTCTCGGCAGGCGGATCGATCATCATCAACGAGGTGCTGTACGAGGAACAGCTCGCCTCCGGCGACGAGTTCATCGAGCTGTACAACGCGTCGGCCGGCCCCATCGACCTGACCGGCTGGACCATCGCCGACGGCAAAGAGACGCCCCCGCCCGACCGGGACCCGGTCGGCTCCCTCCTTGCGTTCTCGATCCCGGCCAACGATGTCAATGCCCGCCCTGCGACGCTCGGGTCCGGTGAGTACGCCGTGATTTGGCTGCAGAGCCGGGGTGGCAAGAACATCGCGCCGTTCGCTGCCCTCGAGTTCGATGTTGCCTTGGGAGCCGAGTGGCCACTCAGCAACATTGCTGACGATCTGTACCTCTATGACCCCGGCATGGGCCTATCCGATTACGTCACGTGGGGCGACGATTCCCTGCTCGGCGCCGAACAGAACACACCGCCTGCCACCGTGTGGGACGAGTCCTATGACGTCGCCAACTGGTCCGCCATTCCCGCGTTGAGCGGGACCTCTCTCTCGCTGACGCCGACCGGTGTTGATTCGGGTACCAGCGCCTGCTGGGAGGCGACCGGAAGCGGAGACGCGGCAGTCAGACCTGAATGTGCCGGCGCCCCCGGCACCTACGCTGCGGATGTCGACGGGCGGATGGCTTCGCCCGGGTTGAACAACAACCTGCCCTACCCGCATTCGCTGTTCGAACATCAGATAGTGATCAACGAGGTCATGTACGAACCGTCGGACTATCAATACGTGGAGCTGCACAATCCAACCGGGGGACCGATCGATATCAGCGGCTGGCTGCTGGCGGATGGCAACGCCCGTACAGGTGACCTCGACGGAGGCGGCAGCTCCGTCACTTACGGGATCCCGGGCGGAACCTCGATTCCGGCCGGAGGCTACGCGGTGGTGTGGCTGCAGTCGGATGATCCTTCCCGCAAGGCGCCTCAGGCGGATGTGGAGCTTTACGCCAACGCAAACAACTCCGCGCTCAAGGCGTCAAAGGACGACATGTGGCTGTTCGAGCCAAATCTCGACATAGTGGATTATGTTGCATGGGGCTCCGTCGACAACCCTCCACCGCAACCGCTCGCAGACTTCTGGGACGACTCCAATCAAGCCGTCCTCAACGCGGCCGGCTTCGGCACCTCCATCAGCCTGACAGCTAATGGAATAGACACCGACGACAGCAACTGTTGGGAAGTCACGACTGCTGGTACTTCTGGCTGCGGGCCGGTCACGGTCGACAATAATGACACGCCCTTCCGACACGGCAGCCCGGGGGCCGACAACAACCTTGCCGTCGCCGACATCGAGGTCACCGTTATTTCGAGTACTCCCCAGCCGACCTCGGGCACCAATATGACCTACAC
>JABDIY010000144.1 GCA_013003535.1 Acidimicrobiales bacterium
AAGCGGGAGATCAGAAGGAGTTCGAGACTTGGAGCGATAATCATGCCGACGGCTCCAAGGGCGTAGAGACCCAACCCAGCGAGGAGAACCGGCATCCGGCCGAACGTGTCCGAAACCGGCCCCCAGATCAGCTGACCAACGCCCATCCCGATGAGCAGCGTTGTGACGAGGAGGGAAACGCTGACGTCTTGGCGAGAGAATCCGAACGACTGGTCGATCTCGTCGAAAGCGGGCAAGATGGCCTCCACCCCATACGCCATGACGATGGCCATGAACGCGACGAATCCGATGACAGCGCGCTCACCTCGGCGGGCGCTCGATCGCGAAGGGAGTGTTGCCGTCACCAGATCACGGTAGTGGACCGCCACTACCCTCAGACCATGACGCAGATCACAGTCACGGGAATGGGTCGAGCCGGCACGGATCCCGACTACGCAACCTTCAACTTCACCGCGCTCGGGCAGGCGCAAACCTCGGCGGCCGCTATCGAGCAGGCGGCTTCGCACACAAACGCACTCATGACCGTCTTGGACGAGGCCGGGGTCGCCGAGACGGACCGAGGGGCGCAGCACACCAACGTCAATCGTCGGAGTCGCTGGGACGGGGACCGCGAGGTACCCGAGGGGTGGGAGGCCCGAATCACAATTTCATGCCGAACGTTCGAGCCCAGTCAGGCGTTCGCTCTGCTCGAAGCCGCCGCCAGTGTTCCTCAACTCAGCATCCACGGCCCGGAGTGGCAGGTAGATGAGGAGAACCCGGCCCACGATGAAGCTCGCGCGTTAGCCATTGCCAACGCCGCCCGCAAAGCGAAGAGCTATGCCGAGGCGTCGGGTCTGCAACTCGGTACTCTGGTCGAATTGATCGAAGGCGCCAGCGCCGAGCCCATCCCGGCGATGCGGGTAATGCGGATGAGCGCCGAAGTAGATGCCCTCCAGCCGGCCGCCCAGGAAGTGACCGCCGCGATCACCCTCGTTTACAGGACCAAGAAGGGCGTCGGGCAAGACCTGAAACCGCTACCGAGAATTCAACTCCGCTGAGATCGAGGCCAACGTGGCTCGCCACGGTGGGAGCTGGATGCCGTACCGGGCAAGCAGTTTCGAAGAGTCCAACCGAGAGTTGGCAGGTCTACGGGCACGGGTGGGAAACTGTTCGGTGGTCAACCTGTTGAGAACCGACGTTCGAGGTGGCTCCATTTGAGAAATCGCCGCTTCGGCCAGGTCCCACCAGGAGGCGTCATCAGGAGCAGCCAAATGGAACAACCCCATTTCGGATGCGCCTTGCTCAATGATCCTGATGATCGCACCGGCAATGTCCTTGGCTGCGGTCGGGCAACCGAACTGATCGGCAACCACTCCCAGCTCATCTCGCTCCCGGGCCAGCCGCCGCACGGTCAGGACGAAGT
>JABDIY010000146.1 GCA_013003535.1 Acidimicrobiales bacterium
TGGCGAGGACCCGTTCGATACGGAACCGGGCATCAATGTAGATCGCGAGAAGGGCACGGTTGCCGACCAGGTCGGTCATGATCATCGGGTCGAAGGCTTCGAGTGTCGACCAGGCGCCGTCACCGGCGACAAGGACGGTGATGGGTGTGGCGGCGCCGACATGTTGGCGAGTGGCGAGCGCGAGGCGGGTCAAACGTGGGTTGCAGCCAACCAGCAGATAGCAGGAATCAAGGCCGGACCCGTTGACCGAGACCTCGTGGGTGATCATGTCGAATCCCTCGGCCGATAGTCCTTGACGGAGCTTCGACTGGGCGGCGTTGGCCGACATGTGAACCCTTACGGCAAGTGGGGTCCAGTTCAACTCGCCGATCGGGTTATGGGCTGACCACCGACGCATCGACCGCTCCTCGGTTGCTTTCTGCGGAGGCGGCATCACGGAAGAGGCCGACCGTGCCGTCTTCTGCGCGGACGGTTGAATCCCCGCGCGCGAATGTCTTGTCGAGAAACGCAACAGAATGATCCGGCCGAGACTGATCCGGATCAACCCCCACCACCCTCTCTTTCCTGAGGGGAACCGACCCGGAACGACCAGTCGATCTACTTGTCGAGCGGCAGTCGTGGTCAAGGCATCCTCCCTCGTTGGGTGGAGAAGTGGCCGGTCACCACGACCGTACGCCTTCCAGTCGAGGGAAGGTCAATAGGGTACAAGGTCCTATTGCTCGGGGACCCACCAGCCAGCTCATTGGCTTGACCCCTCCGACTGCAACGACCCGCACGCCGTCGAACCATTCCTGAGACAGGCATCATGCCAATTCGCTACCGCAGCGCCGCAAAGCCTTTCCGGCTGCGGATGAATCAGGGTCGGCTCGGAACTACTCCACCAGCGCAGCTGGCAAGCGGCTCCGGCGACGAGGGTGCATCGCGGAAAGCATCGACGAACTGCTCGAGACGGGGATCGGTTGCCGAATCAAGGCGGATTTGCGCGGCCCAGGCCGTGCCGATGACCGATGAGCCCTGATCGGGCAACAGGCTGACGATGGTCTCGCGAGCTTCTCCGATGTCCTTGAGTATCTTGAGCTCCTCGGCGGACGCCCCAGGCTCATAGGTGACCCATACCACGCCGTGTTCCAACGAGTGCACGACGTTCTCGTCGGGTACAACGAAGTCGTAGAACCCGCACGCCAGGGGCGTGGGGTCATGTTCACCGCCCGCCGGCGGCACCACCGGGTAATCAACACCACCGGGGACATGAATAGGATCCTCCACGGCCACCGTTTCGGTCCCCTCGGGGGCCTCCGGGCGGCCACCGGCGGCCGGATCCACACCGCTGACGACGACGGCCGTCAGCCCGGCGACGACCGCCATCGAGCCGACCCATACGCCGACGCGTTTCCAATCGATCTGCCGCCCGAGCGGATCCTTTCGACTCACAGGGAGAGGTCCTCGGAGAGGTCGTTGAGGAAGTCGTCCACCGGTACGAACATGGTGGCGTAGTGCTTCACCCACTTGATGGTCTTGTCCTGCGATACGAGCGCGAAACTGTGGCTCGGTCGATCGTTGTGACCGTACACGCCAATCATGTCGTAGGCGGCCGAAACGCTGCGGTCCGCGTCGATGAGGATCGGCCCATCAATTCCGAAGCGGGCTGCTTCGGCGGCGACCTGGCCGGGTGATTGCACCATCACCGACACCAGCCTGATGCCCTGGGCCTCGAGCGCGTCCTCAATCTCAGGAATCTGCGCGAAGCAGCCATCACAGCCGATCCCCATCGAGAAGTACAAGAGAGCGTCCCCATCAGCCAGCACGGAGTCGAGCGACACTTGGGTCCCGGTGGTGGTGGGGAGATCAAAAGCAGGGGCCGCGTTTCCGGCCGGATCCGAGCCGGCCGGGTCACTGCTGCCCCCGGCCACGATGACAACAAATATCAGCGCGGCCGGGATCAGCAGCCCTAGCCAGGCGAACCATCTTGGCAGTTCAGTGCTGGTGCGTTTCTTGGAGTGCTTCGTTTTCGTCGTGGTCATTGTCGTTCCTTTCGTGATCTCTAGATTTGCGACGGCTTCTACCCGACGCGGCTGCAGCCCCAACTCCGATCGCCACCAGCACCAGTCCCATGATCAGGTCGGGCACCGGCTCGAGGAAGGCGACGACCGGCTCCAGTCGTTCTTCGAGCCACGTGGCGATACCGACCTGGAAGTCCGTTGCGACCGACGCTCCGGTGATGGCTACCACCAGCAGCACGGTTCCCATCAGGGAGAACATGGCCGCGGCAAGTAGGTCGAAAGTATTCGTGACGAACGCCCAACCTCCCAGATGCCACCGCACCGGGCGACCCCGGAAGAGGGGACGGTCATTGAGCCCCGCCCGGTCCCACAGTGCAGTGAGTACGACCAGAGGAAAGACCATTCCGAACACATAGGCGACTCCGAGACCGACCCCCTGAAGCAAGCTCGGGGATACGGCAGAGAGTGTGATGACGCCGGCGAGGACTGGAGCGCAGCATGCGCTGGCAGCCCCGGAGAACACACCGAGCGCGAACACGCCGGCGGTGTCGGTGCGGGCAACGTCTGGGGCCTGGCGCATCATCGGCAGGGCCCAGGTCTTGCCGGTCACCGCCAGAAGAGCAAGCACCAGCAGAAGACCTCCGCCGACTGCATAGACGGGACCGTGGAACTGAAGGAGCGCTCGAGTCAGGACACCAACACCAAGGGTGACCGGTACCAGGACGACGGCGATTCCTGCCGCAAACGTGAGCGTGAGCGGAAAGAGACGCCAGCGACGGTTCCGGACCGCGACGGCAAGGTAGGACGGGAACATAAAGACGATGCAACACGGGGCGAACAGCGCGATCGCCCCGGCCAGAAAGGCTGCCAGGAGTGAACCGCCTAGGAAAATACTGTCCATGTCACGTCTCCTTCATCAGGCGTTCGAGGTCCTTGCGTAGCTTCTTCTCGCTCAGCCGGCCGTATCCGTAGAACTGCCCGGCCACGACGATCATCGGGGGAAAGGGCGCCCGACTGGACCGAACGATGGCGGACCCCTCCGAAGAAGCCATGTCGACCTCTCTCCACGTGAGTGGATAGTCGCCCGACAGTCGTTCGAGAACGTCCTTCGCCTGTTCGCACAAGTGACACGCCCGGCTCGTGACGAGGAGAACGTCGACCCCATCATCGAAGGGATCGGCACCAGGGCTGTGAGTCTGATCAGATGGGTTCATGTCACACGGTCTCCCGGGCAGAGATTCGACGGAAGATGGCACCGGCTGTCCCCGTGGGTGTGCCGAGGCGGCCTCGGCACCGAACCTTCGCGCAGCAATCGGTGGTCACTTCTCGCCCCTAAGTCCGCAAGGCTGCGCATTGTCGGGTGAACTCCTCGGCCGAGATCTTGCCCAGGGCGAACCGTTGGACCAGCGTCGCCGTCGCGTCTCCGTTGGGAAGCGTCGCTCCCGGATCGCGGCCAACCGCCGAGGCGACAAAGCTGACTGCCGCGGCCGAGAACAGCCACGCGAAAAAGATCCGACCCCACGCCCAAACCGGCCTGTAACCCTCACGGTCACTGCGAGCAAGGTGTTGTCCAACCACTTCCATTCGCGTCTCCCAGTCAAGAGCTCGTGTCTGTCTGTGTTCTCAGCCATACGACCGTACACCCTCCAGTCGAGGGGAAGGTCAATAGGGCCGAAAGGCCCATACGGCCACGGTTCGCCGCTCCGGACAAGGGAATCATCAGTCCGTTCGAGGGCTGGTGGCCGGACCAGGCGGGGCGTGGAGATCGGCCGGAGCCACCCCTCGATCCTTGTGCCTTGGGAACCAGAGTGAGTCCACCTGGCGCGATGCGCTCTACTGGCCGAAATCGCGTCTGAGATCGGATGCCTCGATCCCTCGGGGGCCTCCCCAATTCGCTCACGTCACCCGGCCTCCGGGGCTGAGATACGGTGAAAGATGACCCCCGTTGCACCCGCTAAGGCAATGAGCCATGCGAGCGCCAGAACGATCGCTCCGGTCTCGTCGAGCGAAGATGTGTAGGCGCTATCGACCATGAGACTCACGGCACCGTGCGAGGGGAGGAATCCACCCCATGTGGGTGGTTGGGAACTGAACATGACGTTCTGGGCGATGCCCACGTCCACGAAGGGCACGAGGAACATGACGTATAGACCGCCGACCCGGCCGAAGAGTGATCCGGTGATCACGCCGATCATTCCGTAGGTGGCAGCCACCATGACATTGGCGAGGGTGAACCAGCCCCATTGCCGTGGCGAGAAATCCACCGCGGTGACAAGGAGGGACACGCCGGTGGAAAGCAATGCGGCCAGGCCGATGACAGCCAATCGTGCACCGAGGATCTCCCGGGACCGGAATCCGGCGATCGCCAGGCGCCGATCAGCCTCGAGCGAGGCTTGCACAACGAAGAGTCCGGCCAATCCGGCCAGGAAGGCCACCGTGATCGGCACCATGATGGCGCCGTGCACATCGATCATCGAGAGCGCCTGGATAGATGTCTGGCCGCCCTCCACAACCTGTACAGGTGTCGGCATGTCCGGCGTGATGTAGAAGCTGAGAGTGATGAAGAATGCCGGGAGCACCACCAGCAGCACCCACATGGCCGGATTGCGACGGTATTCACGAAATCCAAACTTGAAGCCTGCCCCTACTCGGCCCAACCCGCCGTGGCGATAACGCCTCTCGGGTGTCGCTCCACGGGTAGCGGAGAAGAACAGCCAACCTGCAAAAGCCAACCCCCCGAGTGTCCACGCGAGGGCCCAACCAAGGTCACCGATCGGGCCTGAATGCCCCGAGGCCGAATCAACCATGACCAGAGTCACGAAGTGGGACGGGAACAGCCGGGTGATCACTACGTCGCCGCCCGCCATGGCGGGACCAAGGAATACGTCCAGCATCCACACGAAGACGACTATGAGCGATCCATTGACTGCGTTGTCGACAACGGCGCCGATGCCCGCGCCGATGGCAAGGTAGATGGCTGCGAACATCAAGGTGCCCCCGATAGCTCGAGCCGGATCAGTGATCGAGGTTCGGGCCGCCAGTGCGATGAGGGCGCCGGCTCCAGCGAGCAGCGCCAGTATGAGACCGGACCCGAGCCTGGCGGCGGCGATCCTGGTTGGACCAAGCCCGGCGCGCGCCAGGCGATGGTCTGCATCCCGGGAACCGAGGACGAGGAAGAAACCGGCTACGCCGGCCAGGAAAGCGGCTGCCCAGCCGGCTGTGGGCGCACTCAGGAGCTCAGAGTTGTCGATTCCACCAGTCAGCGCTGCGAAATCGGCAATCGTCCCAGCCGCCAGGGCGACGAAGATCACCGGGACGACGACAAGGAGGACCAGGTTGACGGGTTGCCGACCGTAGTCGGCAAGGAACCGCCGAACCAGAACGAGAGTCGTCATCTAGCGACCGTTCTCCCGTCCTCAAGATGCACAATGCGGTCGAAGCGCTCCTCATCGGCAACAAAGTGGCTGACAATCAACACGGCACTCCCCGCCTTCCTGCGTTCGGCCGTCAGGTCCCAGAAACGCAGATACGTGTCCCAGTCGAAACCGGCGTACGGCTCATCGAGAAGCAAGATGTCGGGATCGGCCAACAAAGCCAGCCCCAGATTCAGCTTGGCCCGGGTCCCACCGGAGAGTTCCTCGACACGGACGCCGCGATGCAACGTGAAGTCGAGGATCTCGAGGATCTCGTCCCGAGCGGACTCCATGACGGCCGGCTCCAGGTTGTGGGCATGCCCGAAGAGTTCGAAATGCTCGTCCGGCGTCAACCGTTCATAGAGGATCGGCTTCTGCGGGCAATACCCGATCGACCCGTGGCGGGTGAGAGTTCCCCCATCGCGATCCAGACTCCCGATCAGGATCTTCATCAGCGTGCTCTTGCCCGAGCCGTTCTCGCCGACCAAACCGACGATCTCACCCCGATGCAACTCGACACCAGCGTCGATGAGCACCTGAAATGAACGACGCCGGACGAGACCACCACGGCGATAGCTCTTGCGAATGCCGGCCGCCACCAGCAGTGGCTGCGCATCGACCGCCCAGACAGGTGCCTCCATTTGGCGACGTACCGCGCCTGTCATCTCCCACCCTCGGAATCGGTCGGTGCTCCCGCCGCGATGGCCTTCGGGCGGCCGATGATCTCACGCCAGATTCCGACGCGTCTGATCCCGACGATTTCGACTCCGGCCGCCGCGACAGTTTCCTCGGTGCCACGGTTGGCCCGGAATCCGAATAGGCGTCGCGTCAGAACCGTGGCCAGGTCCGAAAACCATCCGAGCATGCGACTTCGAGGCCGAACGTGCTCCAGCAGAAGGATGGCCCCACCCGGGCGAGTCACGCGCACCATCTCCCGGACGACGGCCGCCGGATCGGCTACCGAACAGAGGACGCAGGTCCCTACCGTGGTGTCGAATTCTCCGTCCTCGAAGGCGAGCCCGTGGGCGTCGCCCTCAAGCAGGGCGGCACGTGAATCGAGTCGCAGAGCGCGTCGCTTGGCTCGGGCGAGCATGTGTGGGGAGGCATCGACGCCGGTGATCTCCACGCTCCCCGGGTAGTACCCGAGGTTTCGTCCCGTGCCCACTCCGATTTCGAGAACGGAGCCTCGAGCTTCGCGCAGCAGTCGGCGGCGCTTTCCTCTCGTTCCCAGCTCCATCGGGGCGTTGTAGACGTCGTAGAGCCAAGCCAGTCGGTCATACCGGCGGGTGACAGCTGCCTGCTCGACGCGGATGTCCAGACCGGAACGAGTCATGTCACGACAAGCTTTCCGCGCAACATGCCCATCTGGCAGGCGAACTCATACTCGCCGGCGACGTCGGGAGTGAACTCAACAATGGTCTCTTCTCCAGTGGGCAGCTCGGCCGACACACCGAAAGCGTCGATCACGACTCGCTCCGAACAGGGATCTGCCTCCTGCCGGTCGAACACCAATCGCACAGGCATTCCCGCCCGAAGGTTGATGGTGTCCGGCGAGTAGCCGCCCTTTACGACAATATGGGTCTCCTGCATGCCGGCGCTGGTGACGGCCGCCGCCGCCCCTTCCGAAGACGACAACCAGAAATACCAAACGATGGCGACGATGAGTCCAACCCCGAGGAGGTTCACAACGACGACATCCACTACCCGACTCCCTTCGCGAGGGTCGGTCGCCAACTGCGGAGGCGGTTGGCATTGCTGACCACGGTCACCGATGAGAACGCCATCGCCGCACCCGCCAGCAGCGGGCTAAGCAGCAGCCCAAAGAACGGGTAGAGCAAGCCGGCCGCGATGGGAATCCCCAGCGTGTTGTAAGCGAACGCTCCAACCAGGTTCTGGCGGACGTTGCGCATTGTGGCTCGCGACAATTCGATTGCGGTGACGATGCCCGTGAGGCTTCCCTTGATCAGCGTGACGTCACCGGATTCCATCGCCACGTCGGTTCCAGTGCCCATCGCCATCCCCACATCGGCTTGGGCCAGGGCCGGGGCATCGTTTATCCCGTCACCCACCATGGCGACGATCTTTCCTTCGGCCTGGAGTTGCTTCACCTGGGCAGCCTTGTCTTCCGGCAGCACCTCGGCGAACACCCGATCAAGCCCAACTTGAGCCGCGATGGCGTTGGCAGTGCGAACATTGTCGCCGGTCAACATGACCACTTCGAGTCCGATCTCGTGCATGCGGGCGATGGCGGCGATCGAATCCGTCTTGACCGGGTCGGCAACGGCCACGACACCTGACAATTCGCCATCAATACCGATTACGATTGCCGTCTTGCCGAGGTCGGCCAGCTGGGCGAGCAGCTCTTCGGCAGCACCCGCCGCCACGCCGCGATCGGCCATGAACTTCAGATTGCCCAGCACCACGCGTCGGCCCCGCACGAGGGCCGAGATACCGTGTCCGGGCATGGCCTCGAACTCGTCTGGATCGATCAGTTCGAGACCCCGATCGGCGGCGCCTGTGACAATCGCCTCTCCGAGCGGGTGTTCCGAGGCCCTTTCGGCACTGGCTGCAAGTCGCAGCACCTCGTCTTCGCTGTCGGCTCCGTAGACGATCACATCGGTGAGCATTGGCTCACCTCGAGTCACGGTGCCGGTCTTGTCGAGGACGACGGTAGTAATCCGGTGCGCCAACTCGAGCGCATCTCCCGACTTGATGAGGATTCCGTTCTCGGCACCCTTCCCGATTCCCACCATGAGTGAGGTAGGGGTAGCGAGTCCCAGCGCACAGGGGCACGCAATGACCAACACCGTGACGGCGGTAATAACCGCATACAACAGCGCCGGCTCTGGACCGACCGTGTACCACATCATGAAGGTGGCAACCGCGATGATCATGACCGCAGGCACAAAGAAGCCAGCGACCTTGTCGACGGTGCGTTGGATCGGCGCCTTTGAGCCCTGTGCATCCCGAACCATCGCTATGATCTGGGCCAGCATCGTGTCGGCACCGACCCGGGTGGCCCGGAACCGGAAGGAACCGGTCTTGTTGATGGTCGCTCCGATGACGACGGTGCCCTCAGTCTTCTCAACAGGTATCGGCTCGCCGGTGACCATCGACTCGTCAATCGTCGATGAGCCGGAGACAACCTCACCGTCGACGGGGATCTTCTCTCCGGGTCGCACGACGATCAGGTCGCCTACGACCACCGACTCAATCGGGACATCTGCCTCTTGTCCGTCCCGAATCACCCTGGCTGTCTTGGCCTGGAGGCCGATGAGCTTCTTGAGTGCTTCCGAGGTTCGAGCCCTGGCTCGCACCTCGAGCGCCATGCCGAGTACGACAAGGGCGGTCACCACTGCGGTTACGTCGAAGAAGACGTCGCGCAATCTCTCCTCAGGGAAGAAGTCGGGAAAGAGGAGAGCAACCGTCGAATAGAGCCAGGCCGCGGTTATCCCGGTGGCGATCAACGTATGCATGTTCGCCGACCGGTGCTTGAAGGCAGCCCAAGCCCCGGTGAAGAACTGGGATCCCGACCAGAGCAGAACCGGCAGGGTGAGCAATGCCATGGCGCCCCATATGAGGTTCAGCTCCGTCGAGCCTTTCTCGGGGATGCCCGGAAAGAGCTCCGGATAGGAGAAGTACATCACCGGAATTGCTACCAGTGCCGCGAACCAGAACTTCTTCAGAAGCGTCCGGTAGTGCGAGTCGCGGGCAGTCGCTTCGGCGTCCTCATCCTGGCCGTCACCGATGGGAGCTGCCCCGTACCCGGCCGACACGACGGCTGCGGTGAGTTCGCTTTCGATGTCCGCCCGACCTGGAGCCACATCTATCTGTGCCTCCTGACTGGCGAAATTCACCCTCGCATCGAGCACTCCATCGGTGGCTTTCAGGGTCTTTTCGATTGTGGCAACGCACGAAGCGCAGGTCATCCCCTCGATCGAAAGGTGCACCGTGTCCGGTGGGGCCTCCGCAAACGACGGTGCACCGACCCCAACAGCTACCGGGAGCGCTCCGGCCGGGACTGCTGCTGCAGTCATGAACTTCGAGGGGTCTTCTTGGAACGCCTCCAGGCAGCCCTGAGCGCAGAACGCCAAGTCGTCAAAGCCGTCGGCACGCAAGCCCGACTCATCGACGTCCATTCCGCACACGGGGTCCCGAAGCGTCATGAAGTCACCGTTGTTGTGTCCGACTCCTGGTGACATCCATGGCCGCCGCAGCAGCCCGATGATTCGGCTGCCGCAGGTGTTTCATCAACGGTGGCAACCTGCCGAGCCAGGAAGGTAGTCCTGCACCCTTCCGAGCAGAAGCCAAGCTCCTCGTAGCCATCGACTCGCAGTGCCTTCTCGTCTACGGTCATTCCACAAATCGGGTCCGTCAGTGTCTTCATCAGTGTCCTTTCAACAATCCCGTACTGGTTTCCTGCCACAACTCACGATTCACGAAGGGCCTCCCGCCGCTCGGCGAACTCCTCTGAGGAAATCTCGCCGCGGGCGAACCTTTGAGCGAGAATGCCTTCCGGATCGACCCGGGTCAGATCCGAGCGAGGTCCGCGCAGCACTGCCCACAAGACCAATCCGACGATTGCCGCCCAGAAAAGAGTCCCGAACAGCATCCATCCCCACCCCCAACCCGACATGTGACCGAAGTCACCGCCGTCGGCCAGGACTTGTCCAAATATCCGCATGTAGCACTCCCTCGATGCTCGATCACCTGCACCGTACACCTTCCAGTCGACCGGAATGTCAATAGGGCAAGAGTGCCTTAAGACAGGACGTGGATGTCAAGATTCGAATGGCGAGTTCCGAAGCTCGCTCGACGAGCCGGGCCGTGCAGGTTGCCACGAGGCGAGGTTGAAAAGGTGCCGGGACCCACTGCCACATCAGGGAGTCCCGCCGCATCATTCTCGCCAAGAAGCCCTGATTCCAGCGTTCCGTAACTCCTCACGCTGACCCTTGACCTACCACGCCTCTCGTCCGTGAATCTTCCGACATGAGCAGGAAGAAACCGAAGAGGATGAAGGCATCGGCCAGGTTGAAAGTGGGCCAACGTCCGACGTGGATCATGTCCACAACGGTGCCGTCGATCGCCCGGTCCACGATGTTGGCGACTGCTCCGCCGATCACCAGCCCTGCTGCCGGACCTCCGAAGACCCCACGTCGTGTCATGAGCATTACCAAGCCGGTCACGGCGACGGTGAAGCCGACCACAAGCCAAGACGGCACGTTCGAACCTAGTCCGAGAACGAATCCAGCGTTGCGCACCAAGTGAAATGTGACTGGTCCGAGGCTGATCGACCGGTCGACCAAGAGCAGGGTTCCGATGATCTTGCTGACTACGTCGATGCCAAAGGCGATCGCGGCGATCGCCGCCACCGTTGTGAGGTCGGGACCTGGGGAACGTTCCGACTCGGTCACAGGGTCGCGCCTGCCTCGGCATGCTCATCAGGCCCCTGGTCCCTGCTTTCGCCGACATCCTCAATCGACGGGAGACGGAGTCGTTTGAGGAGAATGGCATTGGTGGCGACAAGAAAGCTGGAACCTGACATGGCGAGTGCCGCCCATTCAGGGGTCAGCTTCAACCCGAGGCTTGGCTCGAAAATGCCGGCCGCGATCGGAAGCGCGATCACGTTGTAGCCGACCGCCCAGCCAAGGTTCTGGCGCATCTTGCGCACCGTGCCGCGGCCAATTCGTATAGCAGTCGGCACGTCCAGGGGGTCGGAGCGCATGAGCACGATGTCGGCCGTCTCGATGGCAACGTCGGTCCCGGCTCCAATCGCCATGCCAAGGTCGGCAAGCGCCAGGGCAGGTGCATCGTTGACGCCATCACCGACCATCGCCACCTTCTTGCCCTGCTCCTGGAGCTCTTTGACCTTGTTGGCCTTGTCTGAGGGAAGAACTTCGGCGATCACGGTGTCGATGCCGAGCTGACCGGCGATGCGGTCGGCAGTGGCTTGATTGTCGCCGGTCAACATGACGACGTTGATGCCCATGTCGTGCAACTCGCGTATTGCGACGGAAGAGGTTTCGCGGACGGCGTCTGCGATTCCGATGACGGCGACCGCAAGCCCATCCACCGCGGCCATGACTGCCGTTCGTCCCCCGGCGGCTAGTTCATCCCTGGTACCAGCGAGATCGCCGGCTTTGATTTGCTCCCGTTTCATCAGCCGGGCGTTCCCGACGACGACACGGTGGCCGTCGACTGTGGCTACGGCGCCGTGCCCCGGGACGTTCTCGAATGTTGTCGACGATAGAGCGGCGACGCCGGCGGCCTCTGCGTAGCGGACGACGGCTTCGGCGAGCGGATGTTCCGACTCTCTCTCGAGCGCCGCCACCAGCGCGAGCACCTCTGATTCAGGTGCTCCGTCGGTGATGAAATCGGTCACTTCTGGCTCGCCCTTCGTGAGCGTGCCTGTTTTGTCGAGGATCACCGTGTCGATCCGCGCCGACGCTTCCAATGCTGCGGCGTTCTTGAACAGGACGCCGCGCTTGGCTCCCAGCCCGGTGCCGACCATGATCGCAGTGGGAGTTGCCAGGCCGAGGGCATCGGGGCAGGTCACCACGACGACGGTGATGGCGAACAGAAGGGAGGTAGCGAAGGGGGCTCCCGACAGCGACCAACCGAAGAGGGTGAGTCCCCCGCCGATCAGGGCGACGAGGACGAGCCAGAATGCCGCCCGGTCGGCGAGCTGTTGGCCCGGTGCTTTGGAGTTCTGTGCCTCCTGAACCAGTTGAACAATCTGAGCAAGTGCGGTGTCGGCTCCCACCT
>JABDIY010000177.1 GCA_013003535.1 Acidimicrobiales bacterium
ATTTCCTGTGTGAGGGATGTCCCGCGACAACCCCAACCAAAACCATCACCCCAAAGCGAGAGGGATGCCCTGAAACAGAGCAATGTCACCTGCGCGAACCTGGTCTGCCGGAACGACTTGGCGCGAACCTGGGCTGCCACCTACATGTTGCGGCCCACGGCGACCAATGCGAGAGCGGCGGCGCTGAGCGCCAAGCCAATGATCTGCACGATCGTCAGTCTCTCTTTGAAGAAGACGCGTGCCAAGAGGACCGTACTCACCGGGGCGAGCGAACTGATGGCCGCCACCCAGCTGAGATCGCCGGTCACATACGCGGTGAGAAGAAACCCGTCAGCGCCGCAGTCGAACAGCCCTCCAGCCATCACCAGCGGAACGCTCTGGCGCCGAACCGGCGTCCAGACCCTTTGCAGCGTGATCAGCAGCACGAGGAAGGAGATCGCGGCGGCTCGGGTTCCAAGTAAAGGAAACAATCCGGCGTCCTCGCCCACTTGGCTCAATGCCACAAGAAACCCCGCGAAGAGCGTGCCCGCCCCGACCGAGAGCATCCTGGTCCGGTTGAGTTGGCGCTGACCAACCACCCGTTCTCGCGGGGTGGTATTCGTCCGTTTCATCTGCACGCCAACCTCGCCGGCAGACACCAGCACCGCTGCCGGCACGGCCAGCGCCACCCCGAGAAGGGTGAGCGGTGCCGGTCGATCCCCCAATGCCAACCCGGCCAAGATCGGCAGGCTGGCACTGACGAGGGCGGTTAGCGAGGCGGCGGTAGCGATTGGTCCCACGGTCAAGGCCTCGTAGAACAGAGCGAGTCCAGCCGCGAGTGACAGCCCACCCAAGGCTCCCCAGACAAGATCCGCCGGGTGAAAGACTCCATCCAGAACAAACAGCGCTCCTATGAGCGCCACCACACTGGTGATTTGTACGCCAAGTGTTACCACCGTTGGGTGGTTCCCGCGGGAGGCCGCCGCTCCCGAGAAGTCCGAAGCGCCGTAAAACACACCCGCCATAGCGGCGAGAACAACAGCGAACATGCCCTAATAGTCGGCTCTGAGCTGCCCCGAATGACGGAAATGGGGAGCTTCTCCAGGATCCAACAACGCACCACCGGACCGGTTGCTGTGGCCATCGGCTTCCAACGAACGTCATCCAGCACCTAGGTCATCCGAATCAGAGTCCCGGATATTGCGACCGGGTATCTCAAGAGGCCCCTTCAAGGGCCCGAAGAGTGATGTATGAATTCGACGCGTGAATCGCCTTTGTCCTTGTGGGACAGAGCCGAAGGAATCGGATTGTGGAAGCTGGCACTCGGCGCGGCCGGTCTGATGACCACGGCCTACTATGTGCTTCCGCCGTCTGATACGTCGAAGCTCGTTTTGTACAACGGCGTAGGCCTGTTGGCCTTGGTCATGGTGGTAGTGGGCGTACAACGATGCGGCGCCAAACCGCGCGAGCCCTACCTGTGGTTCGCCGGTGGTCTTGCCTCGTTCTTGATCGCTGACGTCATCTACTACGCGCTCGGCATCGTCTACGGCGCCGACCTTCAACCCTTCCCCAGCGTCGCCGACATTTTCTACCTCGGCATGTACCCGCTCATGATCGTGGGTCTGAACAAGATGGTCACCCAAATAGCGGGATCGAGGAACTCCGCTACGTTGATCGACGCCGGCATCGTGGCAACCGCGTTCTTCGGCCTCTTCTGGGTGCTCTGGGTTGACCAGAGCTTCGAAGGGGCCGTGGACTGGGATGCGGCATTCGTCGTTGGCCTGGCATATCCGGTGATGGACATTGCTCTGCTGGCTGTGGCGGCACGGCTGGTGGTGACGTTGCATTTGAAGCACCCTCCGTTCGCAATCATCGCCTGCGCAATCGGCTCCTTGGCTATCGCCGATATCGCATACAACATCTACCTCACCAACGGAACGTTCGAGACCGGCCTCTGGCTGGATTTCTTCTGGCTTACCTTCTACACGCTCTTCGCAGTGGCGGCCCTCCACCCGGCCGCCAAGGAACCGCCCTACATCATCAATGCTGAAGGCAAACTCACCGCCCGGCAGCTGGTGATCATGTTTGTTGCTTCGGTCAGCGTTCCGTTGGCCAACCTGATGTTCGGTGGCAGGACCTCAGATACCTACATCACCACCTTCGCCTCCGTCACCCTCTTCCTTCTGATCCTGGTCCGTGTCTACACCCTCATGAATGAGCTTGAGCGGGGCCAGGCGAAGCTTGTCTACGACGCCGGACACGATTCGCTCACCGGCTTACTCAATCGAGTGAAGTTCTCAGAAGCAACCGCTGCCGCATTGCGCAAGGAGGGCGAGAACAGCCATGTGGCCGTCCTCTTCATCGACCTTGACGACTTCAAGAACGTGAATGACAGTCTGGGCCACGCTGCCGGTGACGCCATGCTGGCCGAGGCCGCAACCCGGTTGAAAGGATGCGTTGGGGAAGGCGACATTGTCGCCCGCTTCGGAGGCGACGAGTTCGCCATTCTTGTCGAGCAGGCCAAGGACCGTCGCGACGCAGTCCTCATCGCCAATCGCGCGCTCGAGGCGTTCCAGAAGCCGATCGATCTCGGTGTGAAGACATTCAGCGTGTCGGCCTCAATCGGCATTGCGATGGACTACGACTCCAAGAAGGACGTGGAGTCCCTCATGCGCAACGCCGACGTTGCCATGTACCTGTCCAAAGCGCGCGGAAAGGGACGCTTCGAGTTCTTCGAGCCGGTGATGCATCAAGAGGCCCTGGATCGCATGGACCTCAAGTCCGACCTCGCCAAAGCACTCGAGAATAACGAACTCATACTCCACTACCAGCCGATATTCGACCTCACCACCGGCAAGGTCAGCATGGTCGAAGCGCTCATTCGCTGGCGCCACCCGTCTCGCGGTTTGATTGCCCCCGACCGTTTCATCCCGTTGGCTGAAGAGACCGGCCTGATCGTCCCGATCGGTGACTGGGTGATCCAGGAGGCCTGTCGTCAGACCTCACAATGGCGCAAGCTGCGCGGTTGCGAGGACCTGTCGATCACCGTCAACTTGAGCATTCGCCAGCTGAACGGAACCCGGCTGCTCAACACGATCACCCATGCCCTCACCGAGTCCGGTCTGGCAAGTCAGAACCTCGTAGTCGAGATCACCGAATCCATGCTGGCTCGTGACGCCGATGAGGCATCCCACATTCTGGAGCAGTTGAAGACGATCGGTGTGCAGATTGCGATCGACGACTTCGGTACGGGCTATTCGTCGCTGAGTTATCTCAAGACCTTCCCGGTGGACAGCATCAAGATCGACCGCTCGTTCATCAGTGAGCTAACGCGTAGCAGCACTTCGACGGCGCTCATCGAGACGGTTGTCAACCTGAGCCGCGCGTTGGGCGCTTACACCGTTGCCGAGGGCATCGAGCACCCGGAGCAGGCCGCGGTGCTCCGTCGACTTGGCTGTGACCGTGCGCAAGGCTTCTACTACTGCCGACCGTTGGCCGCTCCCGCCCTGACCGCTCTCTTCCGAGACCACACCGGTGACGGCAAGGAGCCCTTGGAGGCTTGGCGCCAGAAAGCCGAAAAGGTCCATCACCGTGTGATCGACATCGGTGTCCGGGAAGGACTGAAGGAAATTCAGGCGGTTGCCCACGACATCAATGAGCTCAACGACGCGTTGGACATTCCGCTGATGGCCAGCTGGCCGTGGCTGGAAGTCTGGTTCCAATCGTTCCCCCACTGGACGCCTCTCATGGTGGAGGTTCGTTCGGCCGAAAGCGCCGAGTTGATGGCATGCGCTTTCTTCGCCACGATCCGGCGGGCCGAAGGCACCGCCATCGTGGCAGCCGGTCATGGCAGCTCCCAGTTCACCTCGCTGCAATACCGGACGCCCGAAGCAGCCGCTGCACTGGCATCGGCCATCGCAACGGCCCTCCATGACATCCCCGGCGCATGGTCCCTGGAGCTGGAGCAGGTGCACGACTCCGATCAGACACTGGTCCACTTGGTGGATGAACTGGAACAGGCGCAGATGTTGCCCGAACTCCGGGTTCCCCGAGTGGCCTTCTCCACCGCCCACAACGCCAACGATGTGCTTTCCAAGAGCATGCGCAAGCAACTCCGGCGGGCCCAGAACAAGATCAACAAGTCCGGTCTCGAACTGACCATTTCCTTTGATCGCGGCAAGGCGATCACCAGCGAACTGATCGACGAAATCGAATCGGTCCATATCTCCCGTGACCGCCACGCCCGTCGCGACTCCGACCTCGATCGACCAGCCGAGCGAGAGTTCTGGCGCCAAGTTTGCGAAGCGTCCGTCGATCAATGGGAGGTGGAGATCGCCAGCCTTCGCTTGGATGGCAAGCTCGCCGCTTACGTAGTGGCGCTCCTCGACGGCAACACGTATCGGGTCTACGACGGCCGGATGAACACCGAGTTCCAGCACTACTCCCCGGGTCGTTTGATCGAGGCCGCTGCGCTGTCTCGGGCCATCGCTGACGAGCGATATGCGGTCCTCGACTGGATGAACGGTGTAGCCGCTGAGAAACTCCTGACGGCCAACATGAGCGAAGGCCGGGCCCGCCTCGTGGCTACCTCGACCGTTCGTTACCTCGGAGACTCGCCCAAGGCGATCGCCAAGGAAATGGCAAACGAGGACGACGCCATAGCGGAACTGATCGCCTAGTAGACGAGGCTCAGCGGCAGCGGGGTCAGCAGTTCCGGACCAGCTTCCGTTACCAGAATCTGGTTTTCGAGCTTCACGCCCTCACCACCGCTCCGGGGACCCACAAAGGACTCCACGGTGAGCACCATGTTGGGCTCCAGAACACCGTCGTAACCCCACTGCTCCCATTGGTCGGGCCAATACACCTCGGGGTACTCGTCGCACTGGCCGACGCCATGGAACTGGCAGCAGTACCGCCGATACTGCTCGTGAGGCGGAGACCAAGCATTGAACGTGAGCTCCCTCAGTGTGGTACCAGGCCGGAGGAGAGCGGTGTTGCGCTCGATCTGTTCCATCGCAAGCGCGTGGGTGGTTTGCTGGGCGGCGGAGGGTTTTCCACCGCCAACAAGCCATGTGCGAGAGATGTCCACCATCATCCCGTATGCCCCGACCAGGTCGGTGTCGTAACCCAGTAACTCTCCGGCTTGGATCGTTCGGCTGCTTGCTTCCTGCATCCACGGGTTGGTGCGCGGCCCCGAAGCCAAGATCTGGGTTTCGATCCATTCACCGGCCCGCCGGATATTGCCGGCATGCAGCACGGCCCACACCTCACGTTCGGTCATGCCCGGTTCGAGCGCCTGGTACATCTCCCGCATCGTGGTCTGGCAGGCGTGGGCAGCACAGCGCATCGCTTTGATCTCATCGGGACCCTTGATCACCCGGGCTAACTCCATCAACTCGAAGCCATGCCCTACATCGATACCCGCCTCGGCGAACCGTTGGTATCCGATCTGAGCGCATTGATCCACAGCGATCCGCGGTGTGGTGCCGGCGTGTTCGGCAATGACGCTCAGCATCTCGTCGGCCCACCGGTTGGCCTGCTCGCGGTAGCGGGGGCCAGCCAAGAAATACGTACTTCCAATCGCCGGGCGCACCTCGGTGACTACCGGATTGTGGGCATCGAGGAACTCGCATTCGTTGAACTCCCAGACGATGCACGAGCCATCCAACCCGACCCAGCAATACCGGGCGGCATTATGCATCACCCAAATCTGCATGTTGGTGCTATCGGTGGCGTAACGAATATTCATCGGGTCCATCAGGATCGCCCCGTCATACCCGAGCTTTTCCATTTGGTTACGCACCCGATTGATCCGGTAGTGCCGCATTTCCTCGAGATTGGGCAACTCCAGCCCAGCAGCCAGCCACTCGTTGAAAAGGGCCTCCCCCGGACCGAGGTTCAGGTGATGTAGGTCCGTCGCGGCCCGCTCCACCTCAGCCGACGCATCGGCCAAACTGATCTTGATACGCGATGGCTTCAGCGGCACAACCATCCCGTCAGTGTGACACAGCAGGCTGCTCTAACTCCCTCCGGGAGGCCGTTCTCTATTTCCCTCCGGGAGGCCGTTCAAACGGCACGGAGCCTTCGCCTCCGGCCTCCAACAGACGTGCCGATCACTCCACGATTGGACGGCACACCGCGTTGTCCCTCCCGGGGGCCGTGCTCCAACTCCCTCCGGGAGGCCGTTCAAACGGCACGGAGCCTTCGCCTCCGGCCTCCAACAGACGTGCCGATCACTCCACGATTGGACGGCACACCGCGTTGTCCCTCAACGTTTTGCCTCTCCAGCAGCAGCGGGGAGGAGTTATTCCAAGAGATCGGGGCGGCGTTCTTTTGTTAGCTTGAGCGCCTGATCACGACGCCAGGCGTCAACTCTGGCGTGGTCGCCGCTGGTCAACACCTCCGGTACCGTCCAGCCTCGGTACTCTGCCGGCCGGGTGTACTGCGGGTATTCCAGAAGTCCCGAAGAAAAGGACTCATCACCGATAGAGGCTGCGTTCCCCAACACCCCCGGCACCAAACGGCTGACCGCCTCCACCACGATGAGCGCCGCTAGTTCGCCGCCGGCCAGAACGACATCGCCAATCGAGATCACATCATCAACGGCGTGATCGAGCACCCGCTGATCAACACCCTCGTAGCGCCCGCACAACAGCGTGAACCCGTCGAGATCCGCCAGCTCCTGCGCTACCGCTTGCGTGAATGGCCGACCGGCAGGACCCATGTAAATCACTGGGCGGGGCGGCCGGACAGCATCGATCAATTCGAAGACCGGCGGGGCCCGCAGCACCATTCCGGCGCCACCGCCGTAGGGCGGGGAGTCCACCGTGCGGTGTAGATCGGTCGTTTCTTGCCGCAAGTCATGGGCTCGGAGATCTATCAGTCCCTTGTTGCGGCCTCGGCCAACGACACCGAGATCGAAACCGCTCTCCACGAAGTCGGGAAAGATCGTGAGTACATCGATCCGAAGCGATACCACCGAGGCGTCCTATTCGTCGAGGTCTTCGAGGAGGCCGGCTGGCACATCCACGGTCACGAATTCGTCATCGTGGTCCAGGTAGAACGCCATCGGTACCAGGCGCCCGCTCTCCAGTTCCATGAGGTCCGAAGCCGGGTTGTCCAACACGGTCACGATTTCGCCATGATCGGTTCCATCCTCGGTCCGGAGTCGTTTGCCGATGATCTCGTGGATGAAAATGGTGCCTGGGTCTTCCAGCGGCTCGGCGAACAGGATCTGGCTCTGGAGCGCCTGGGCCGCGTCCCGACTGTCAACACCTTCAAAGTGTACGATCCACCGGTCGTTGTGGAGGCTGGCGCGTTCAATGACCACTTCGCGATCGTTGCTCAGCGTGAATGCGGCGCCAATCGCGGTTCGCTCCTGGATCATGTCGGTCACGTACTTCACCAGCACGTCGCCTTGGAGTCCGTGGGGTTTGGTGATTCGTCCGACTTCGAGTAGCTGCGTCATAGTCGAAGCGGCGGGAGGACCGTGCCTCCGCTAGTCGACGAATTCGACTTTGCAGCTGACACCGTCGGTGCTCCCAGCCGCATTCACCACCGTACGAATTGCGGAGGCGACACGGCCTCGTCGACCGATGACACGTCCCATGTCGTCATTGTTGACCGTCACATCGAAGCGAACCGCTTTATCGCCCTCGACGTTGGTTTCAATGGAGACCTCGTCGGGGTTATCGACGATCGAGGTGCACAGGTGGGTGAGGACGGCGTGGGCCCGGGGTGCGAGATCGCTCACGCCGATGCACCTTCGGCAGCAAGCTTGGCGGCTTCGTCAGCCTTGGCCTTTGCTGCGGCGATGACCTCCGGAGTCTTGCCAGAAGTGAAGTCCGCCCATGCGCCGGAAAGCTCGAGGAGCTTCTTGACGCGATCCGAGGGCTGAGCGCCCTGACGCAGCCAGTGAACGGCACGGGCGGAGTCGATGGAGATCTCGGAGGGCTCAGAGCGAGGGGCATAGGTGCCGACGATCTCGATGAACCGACCGTCGCGCGGCGAGCGGGCATCGGCTGCCACCACACGATAGGTAGGTTGCTTTTTCTTGCCCATGCGCATGAGACGCAAACGAACAGCCACGGTAGTTTCCTTCAGATTAGCGGTAGTGAATCGGCCCACGGAGGGCGACCTATGAGGATAGACCGGGAACGGCCAACTTCTACCGGCGGATGGAAGATTCCCATCCCACCGTCAGTCATCCTCCACGATTTCGGCGATGCGGTCCATCCCGGGAAGCATCAGCGGCGACTTACGGGCCTTGGTGCCCTTGGGGGTCACCCGACTATTGCCTGGTAGCTGGGCGGCACCGCCCTTCGGGGTTACGCGCCCACCGCCCTTGCCTTTGGTCTTCTTCCCTTTCCGGCCGCCTTTGGCCTTCTTGGTGCCCATTCCACCAAGCTTCTTCATCATCTTCTGCATTTCGTCGAACTGTTTCACCAGATTGTCCACCTGGACGGTGTCGGTGCCGGAGCCGTTGGCGATCCGCTTCTTCCGAGAGGTGTCGATGAGCTTGGGGTCCATTCGCTCGGCTGTGGTCATAGAACGGATGATGGCCTCGACCTTGCCTATCTCCCGGTCGTCGATCTCCATGTTCCGAACCTCTTTGGGGATGCCCGGCAACATTCCGATGAGGCTGGACAGCGAGCCCATTTTTTTCAGTTGCTGCATCTGGTCCAGGAAGTCGTCGAATGTGAACCGCCCGTCCATCATCGCCTGGGCAGCGGCCTCGGCCTCCTCCTGCTCGAAGTGCTGTTCGGCCTTCTCGATCAGCGAGAGGACGTCACCCATGCCAAGGATCCGGCTGGCCATACGATCCGGGTGGAAAATCTCCAGCGCATCCAGTTTCTCGCCGGTGGCCGCAAAGGCGATGGGCTTGCCCACCACCTCCTTCACACTGAGGGCGGCACCACCGCGGGCGTCGCCGTCGAGCTTGGTGAGGATGACACCATCGAGTTCGAGGCTGGTATTGAACGACTCGGCCACGGTGACTGCGTCGTTACCGGTCATGGCGTCAACAACGAGGAAGATGTAATCGGGAACGGTGGCCTGGGCGATCTGGCGCACCTCCTCCATCAACGCTTCGTCGATAGCGAGTCGGCCGGCGGTGTCGATGATGACAACGTCTCGCCCGGTCCGCTTCGCCTCCTCGATCGACTTGCGCGCTACCTCAACCGGTGTGGACGGGTCTGAGAAGACTGGCACGCCAACCTGTTCACCCAACGTCTGGAGCTGCTGTACTGCAGCCGGTCGCTGGAGATCCGCTCCAACGAGAATCGGATTGCGACCCTGGGCCTTGAACCACTTGGCGAGCTTGCCCGAGGTGGTGGTCTTTCCCGAACCCTGCAGACCTGCCATCATCACGACAGTTGGCGGCTTGGCGTTGTACTTCAGCGTGAAGCTTTCACCGCCGAGACTCTGGGTGAGTTCCTCATTGACGATCTTGACAACCTGCTGAGCCGGATTCAGTGCGTTGTGGACTTCTTCACCAACGGCCCGTTCCTTGATCCGGTTGCGGAGCGCCTTGACAACGCGAACGTTGACATCGGCCTCGAGCAACGCGAGGCGGATCTCGCGCAGCGCCTCATCAACGTCGGCCTCAGAAAGCTTGCCTTTCTTGGAGAGCCTGCCGAAAATACCTTCAAATGTGTCTGTCAAGCCTTCAAACATGAGAAGTACAGAGTAGCCCCCGGATGCGCCTGCCATCGGCCTCGGTCGGAACCAGATTCATGCGGCGCGCAGATAGCGCCCCTCGCATCTGCGCTGCCGTGTTCCCCTGGGAAAACTCCAAGTCCAGGGAACCGATGTGACCGGTGAAACGTCAGAAGCAGTGAGATGATGGAGACAGTGGCACGGCCAGCGGCGGTTCGCAGTTCGATTTCAGGTGTGATCAGTGTTTTCGTGTTGGTGGGTGTACTGCTCGCCTCGACCTCGCCGGCCTCGGCCGAGCCGGCCGTCTCCGTTTCCACGCCTGCCGGCGAGCGCTACATTCCCGGCCAGCCGGTGGCGCTCCTTGTGGAAATAAGCGCAAACCGAGCAACCGACGGCACCATCCGGGTTCGGCTGGACGGAACCGAGGTTGTCACGAAGAACTTCGAGGTGGCCGGGGGGGCTACGAAGACGATCGTGGTGGTCACCGACACCTTGATCTGGGGCGGAAACCTCGTCGTCGATGTTCGATCCTCAGATGGAAACGTTTCCGTTCGCCCTCCTCTCAACCATGACCGGGAAGCCGAATTGGTGGCGATTCTTCCCTCGATGCAGGGCCGGGGCATTCCGGCGTCGACCCGCACCAGCACCGCCGATCGAATCGCTCGGACCTATGACATCAGCGAGAATGTTCTGCTGGCCGGTCCCGGTGCCATCCAGATGTTCGATGGGATGATCGGCTCAGAGCAGGATCTTTCCGCGCTGCCGCAGGAATCCCGGGCGGCGATCACTCAATGGTTGGCCGGAGGCGGCGCGTTGTTTCTGAACGAGTCCACAGGGGCGGCGATCACTGAGCTTGAGATTCCGGCATCAACGCAATCAGAACGGGCGGTCGGTTTCGGACGAATCGTCTACACCGACGGTGCTGTAGGGCGCGGTCAGCTCGATGGCCTCATCGCACCAACGCGACTCATGAATCAAGACGAGTTCGGCCAGAACTTCAACCCGGGATTCAGCGGCCAGATTCTCCTCCGTGACGCCGGCATAGCGATTCCCGGCATCGGCGTCCTCCTGATACTGATGGGCATCTACATCTTGGCCGTCGGACCGGGCCTCTTCGTGGCGTTGCGACGCCTCCATCGCCAGCCGCTCATCTGGCTGGCAATCCCGGTAGTTGCGGTGGTCGCCGTAGGCACCGTGTACGTAGTTGGTAGAGCACAACGGGCCGACGTCGATTTGGCGCACGCCACAATCGTCGCCGACACAAATGGCGTGCTGATCGAGCGGTCCGAAATCTTGGTGGCCAGTTCGAACGGAGGGTACGCCGGGGTTGAAACGGGAGCGGGGTTCATCCCCGGGAGCCGAACGATCAATCGTTTCGGTCAACAGCTCGGGATGCCGCCAGAAGTTCGAGACAACACCATCGGCTTCGACCTCAACCCGGGCGAGGTCTCCCGCCTCCTCATGGAGCGGGTCATCCCAACATCGGGAAACGGATCCTTCGACATCCAGATCACTGATCGAGGCGACCGATCGCTGTCCGGAACGGTCACCAACACCAGCGGTTTCGACCTCGCCGAGGTCCAGGTGGTTGCGGGCAACGATGTGGTGAACCTCGGAACCCTGCTCGATGGCGAAACGAAAGACCTCGAACTGGATGACAGATTTGCCTACGTACCCACCGGCAACGACACGTTATTTGGCCAGATGGAGCAAGATTTTTTCAATGGATTCGCTCCGGACGAAGATGACCGGTCTCCGGTAAACGCCGGCGCGTTCAATGACTTCGTTCAGCGCTATCCCAATTCTCGTGCCCCCGGCCAAGTGATGGCGCTGGGCTGGACACGCGAAGCGCCTGCCCCGGTACGCACCAACCGAGGCCGAGAAATCGTTAAGGGGCGCACCGCGTTTGTGAGTGTCGTCCCGATCGAGGACAACGACCCCTTCGTGCAGTACGGCGAGGCCTTCGCCGAACTGCAGCGCGTGTTCGACTTTGAGTTGGCGGGTCAAGCGAACGGCCAGTTCGTGGAAGTTCCGATGGAAATGCATTTCCGCCTTCCTCCGAATGCCGACCCCGCCGGGCGCTATGTGCTCGAAGTTCCCAACGACATCATTGTGTTGGAAATCTGGGACGGCGCAACGTTCGTTCCCAGCGAGGATCGGCTGAATGCCGCCGACGCCGGCCGGGCCTCAACGATCAGCCTCGAGCCTGAAGAGATCTTCAACGGCACCGTTCAGATACGAGCGGGCTTCGGTCAGTTCGGCCGCTCGCCGACGCCGGTGCTCCGAAGTGCTGCACCGGCAGAGCAAGCCGTTGATGTTGAACCGGTGATTCCAGCGGTTTTAGCAGGAGCAACAGGATGAGCCTCCCTCCGCAGCCAGCCGCTCCTATCGAAGTCTTGGACTCCGGAACGGGCTTGTCGATCGCATCGCCGGTGAGCTTCGAGGCTCTACAACCCGGTGTGGAGGCAGTGGTAAGCGCCCGGCATCTCACCAAGGTGTACGGCCCCCTCACCGCTCTCCACGATTTCACGATCGACATACCCAGAGGAAGCATCTACGGCATCATCGGGCCGAACGGTGCTGGCAAGTCGACCGCCTTTTCGATTCTGGCCACGTTGCTTCAGCCCACCGCCGGCGCTGCGCTGGTGTGCGGTTTTGATCCCACCAGTAATCCCAAGGCCGTGCGCAAACGCATGGGGTACATGCCCGACGTCATGGGAGTCTATGAACGGCTCACCGTGGCCGAGTACCTGCAATTCCATGCTGCGGCCTATCGAGTCCCCCGATCGGAGTGGGCTTCGCTGGTACCTGGCCTCCTTGAGTTGGTGGACTTGGACGTCAAAGCCAACTCGCTGGTGGATCGGCTCAGCCGTGGCATGAAACAGCGACTTTCCCTTGCCCGGGCGATGGTGCACGACCCTGAACTTCTCATCTTGGACGAGCCGGCCAGCGGGCTCGATCCGAGGGCAAGAATCGAGTTCCGGCAACTTCTCGTGGCGTTGCAAGAAATGGGCAAAACGATCCTGATCAGTTCGCACATCCTGGCCGAGCTGCAACAGATGTGTTCCGACATAGCGGTGATCGAAGCTGGCGTGTTGTTGGCGTCGGGATCACCGGACTCAATCATCCATCAGTTGGGCAATGGCCGATCGGTCAAGGTCTCCTTCGACGACGGAACCACCGAAACCTTCAGTGTCACCGACACCGCCGATCAAGCCTCGCTGCTTCGCCGGTTGGTGAACGACGACGAACGCACGGTTGTGGAATTCACCGAGCTGACCACCGACCTCGAAGGCCTTTTCCTCCAAATTACACAGGGGATCGTGCAATGACATTCGCTCACAGCGCCAAGGGGATTGTGCAATGAGTGCGTTTGCTGCGGCTTTTCAAAACCTCAATCCCGTTTTTGACAGGGAGCTTCGGCAACGCAGTCGTTCGGGCCGCTCAGTCATTCTGTTGTCTCTCCTGCTCACCGCCCTGACCGGGATCCTCTACGTTGCGCATCTCGCAGTGACTCAGGAATCCCGCAACCAGTTCAATGGCGGGCAGGAGATGGTGACCAATACCGCCGGAGCGGTGATGTTCGAATCCGTCCTTTTCGTCGAGCTCGCCTTGTTATTGCTGATCATCCCGGGTATTTCCTCGGGGGCGATCTCGGGAGAGCGCGACCGGCAGACCCTGATTCCGCTTCAAGTCACTCTGCTGGGGCGGTTCGGGATCTTCATGGGCAAGGTAGGAGCGTCCAGCTCGTTCGTGCTGCTGCTCATCATCGCATCCGCTCCGCTGCTGGCCATTCCCTACCTTCTTGGCGGAATCAGTCTCACCCGGATCATGCTGGGTATTGTCACCACTCTCCTTACCGGGATTACCTATGCCACCCTCGGTGTGTCGTGTTCAGCGTTTTTCCGCAGAACTCAGACGGCCACGCTCATGTCCTACCTCATCGTCTTCCTCGCCATTTTCGGCTCGCTTGTGATCTGGGTCGTCATCAACATCGTGCGGAGTGCTCAGGGCGACTTCAGTCCGGCGCCGTCCTGGCCGATGTTGATCAACCCGTTCGTGGGGGTAGCCGATGCGGCTGGTGACTTCACCAACGACTTTTCGTCATTTCCTGGTCCGTTCAGCGGGTTGAAACAGGGGTTTTTCGGCGACAACTGGGACGGCCGAATCGCCTCCAACCAACCCAACTGGTTGTACTCACTGGCCGTCCAAATCACATTCACCGGCGCCTGGGTGGTGCTCGGGCTTCGAAAACTACGTCTTCCCCAGAAAGAGATCGACTGACATGCACGCCTTCCTCTCGCACATGGTGCGCCGTCTACGGTTGGTGTGGGCAGTGGCGTTTACCGGGTGGATCGCCCCGGTTGTGGTTGGTGCCGCCTTGGCTGTGGTGCTCACCGGCTGGCTTGTCCCGTGGGGTTGGTTTGAACCGGCGGCAATCGCTCTGGTGGCAGGCACGCTTGTTGGGGTGGTCGCATTTGCACTGTTTCGACCACTCACAGAAATACGTGCCGCTCGTTCGGCGGACCGAGGACTGAAGACCGATGATGCGTTCGGTGCAGCAGTTGAATTCGAAACGCTTGACGGAGATTTCGGTGAAAGCATCCGCCAACGGGCCGAGACCCTGGCCGCAACCTCATCGCCGAAGCAAGCCGCCCCTCTGCCAGCATTGCGGGGCCGATGGGCGATAGCTGCGGCGTTTGGCGCAGCGGCGCTCGTGATGGGAATCGTCACCAATCCTCAGGATCAGGTTCGGGCCGACCGAGCCGCCGCCAACGAATTTGCCGAGGAGCTGGCCACCGAGCTCGAGCTGGAGGCCGAAGAGCTGGATACTCCCGCAACCGCCGAAATCAGCGCAGCGCTTGACAAGTTGGCCGAAGAGCTGAGAGCCGCGCAGTCCTTCGAGGAGATAGCGGAACTCTTGAGTGAGGCGGAAACCGAACTGGGCCAACGCTCTCCCAATTTCGCAGCCGAACGAGCAGCAGCCGAGGGTCTTGAGCGCAGCCTCGAGAGCAACCCGCTTCCGGGCGCCGAGGCGGGAAGCTCCGCGGCCGACCAGATCGCTCAAGCAGCTGCCGGTCTGGACGGCCTGAGCGACCTGGAGCAAAAGGATCTGGCAGAAAGACTGGAACAGATTGCCGACTCGCAGGCTGCAGGCGACCCAGCCACGGCAGAAGCCTTGCGGGAGGCGGCGGCCGAGCTGAAAGCTGGCAATACCGCAGGTGCGAAAGCAGCTCTTGGTGAGGCAGCGGCCGCCCAGGCAGCAAACGCGAACTCGGTCGCAGGCCAGGTTGCGGCGGGCGAGGCAGCGGCTGGTCTCGCTGCCAAGCAACAGCAGGCCGCCGCCGCCCAGGCTCAGCAAGCTCAACAGGGCCAAGGACAAGGACAAGGACAAGGACAAGGCCAGGGCCAGGGCCAAGGCCAAGGCCAAGGCCAAGGGCAGGGTCAGGGTGGTAGCGGCGGTGACGGCGCCAGCGGCCAGGTTGGCGGCGCAGCGGGCGGAAGCGGTTCCGGTCAAGGCGGCGTTGGCAACCCAGGGGGAGGCGACCAGCCCGATGTGGATGGCAACAATACCGGCGGCTCGATCGTGGATCCCAACGCCCTTCAGGCAGGCGATCCACTGGACCTCGGCGGTTCCCTGTCGGGCACCAAACCCGGTGAGGTCCTTGGCCAAGCCGACGGCCCCACTCGCTCGGGCGGTTCGCAGGTGCCGCTGTCCGACGTGATCGGCGAATACACCCAACGCGCTACCGATTCGGCACAGCGCAGCAAGCTTCCGCCCCGTCAGCAACAGCTCGTGGGAAGCTACTTCGACCAACTCTCTCAGCTTTAGGAGAAACCAGCGATGACCGACCCTTTCAGCAGCAGCGCCGACCACGTCGGCATCCGCACGGATGATCGCGCCGCAGCGCCCGCCGTTTCCGGAAGCGGCTCGATGTCGCCGGCCGATGTTTCCCGGACGGTCGAGCAGATTCGGGCCGAGCTGGCCAAGGTCATCGTTGGTCAAACAGACCTCGTGAAAAGCGTGTTGTTGGCCTTACTCGCCGAAGGTCACGTGCTCCTCGAAGGCGTACCCGGTTTGGGCAAGACGATGCTCTTGCGCACCCTCGCCGATGCCATGGAAATGCCCTGGAGCCGAATTCAATTCACACCGGACCTCATGCCCGCCGACATCACCGGGACCGAAGTATTGCACCAGGGTTCCGACGGGAGTCGGGAGTTCAAATATCGGAGCGGCCCGATCAATGCCAACCTCGTGTTGGCCGACGAAATCAACCGTGCCACCCCCAAAACCCAATCCGCCATGTTGGAGGCGATGCAGGAACGGGCGGTCACCGTGGCGGGGGAAACCAGGGCACTCCCCCGACCCTTCCTGGTGATGGCCACCCAGAACCCGGTGGAAATGGACGGGACCTATCCTCTGCCCGAGGCCCAGCTCGACCGGTTCCTCATGAAGATTCTCGTCCCCTTCCCCACGGCCGTGGAGCTCATGGGGATCTCCGAACGCACCACCGGGGCCGTAACTTCAACGGCTTCGGCGGTGTGCGACGCGCCAACGCTCCAGGAGATGATCGCTCTCACACGACGGGTGCCCGTGCCTGAACATGTCACCCGGTATGCCGTTGATCTGGTGGTCGCCAGCCATCCAGACCAAGGCACTGCTCCCACCGATGTTCGCAACTACGTTCGATTTGGAGCCTCGCCCCGAGGTGTGCAATCACTCATCCTCACCGGAAAGGCCAACGCCCTCACCGAGGGTCGACCCAACGTGAGCATCGAAGACATCAAGGCTGTAGCAGTGGGCGCTCTCCGGCACCGCCTGGTTCTCGGATACGAAGCAACCGCCGATGGTGTGAGCGGCGACTCACTGGTGGATTCAGTCATTCACTCTGTGACCCCAGCCGGGTCCGGAGTCCGAGGCGCACCATGAGACCAGTTCCAGGCACCAGAGGTTCCGCTCGACGGTGACCGATACCGGACTTCCCGCTTCTGGCCCGCACGGCCTGAAGGAACCGCTTCTACCGCCGCGCCTCGTGGCCCGGCTGGAGCGCCTGCAACTGGGCACTCGGCGACGCCTAGCCGGCGGGCTCACCGGCGATCACCGCTCACCGCGTCACGGTTCATCACTGGATTTTTCCGACTATCGCGAATACAACCCCGGCGACGACCTCCGCCGAATCGACCAGCACGCATTCGCCCGCCTAGACAAATTGCTCCTCAAGCTTTTCGAAGCCGAAGACGACATCACAGTTCGCATTCTCATCGATACCAGTGCATCCATGCAGGGAGAAAAGCTGCATCGGGCCAAGCAGTTGGCCGCCGCAATCGGTTTCGTTTCGTTGACCCGTCGCGACATCGTGACGATCCATACATTCCCCGCAAAGGGTCCTTCGCCCAGACTTCTCGGACGTTCTGCCATCGGTCAGTTGTTCTCGTTGTTGGAGCGATTGGAGGCTCGAGGCGAGACTCCGTTCAGCACCGCGGTGAACGCGCTCCTGAACCAAACCGGACCGCCAGGAATCACAATCGTGTTGAGCGATTTACTCACAATCGAATGGGAACAAGGGGTTCGCCAACTTCCGGCCCGCCGTGGCGATCTGGCCGTAGTGCAAATCTTGGATCGAACCGACATTCACCCGGACATGCTGGGCGACCTGGAGCTCGTGGACGCCGAGTCTGGCGCCCGGGTGGAGGTCTCCTTGTCAGCGAAAGTGGTTGAGGACTACGCCACCATGGCCACCGCTTGGATCGACGAGGTCGCAAACCGAGTCCGTTCAACAGGTGGCGGCTACGTGCGCGTGTTCACCGACGAAAACCTCGAAGATGTCTTGCTGGCCGCAGGGCGAGCCGAAGGAGTACTCCGATGAACCTGGGCGGCTGGGGTTTCGCCAATCCGGCCGGGTTGTGGCTCGCCGCTTTGGCACTGCCGATCATCGCCATGCACATCTTGCGACCCCGGCGGATCCAGCAGTCGGTGGCGGCCGTCTTCCTCTGGAGAAAGGTCAACCGACCGGTTTCTGCCGCAAAACCCTGGCAACGGCTCCAACCAAGCTGGCTATTGGCCGCCCAGATTCTCGCCGCTCTCCTGCTGGCGGTCTTGGTAGCACGGCCGGTTCAGTTCACCGAAGAACCACTGGCCGAGCACACCATCTTTGTGATCGACGCATCGGGATCGATGCTGTCAACCGATGGCGCTCCCGACCGAATCGAAGACGCCCGCGACCGGGCCAAAGAATTGCGAGACCAGCTTCCCGCCAATGGCGAAGCGTCGCTCGTGGTTGCCGGCGAGCGGGCCCGGGCCACGCTTACCCGGTCCTCCGACGCTTCGGTTTTCGATGACGCCCTCGACCGCATCGACCCGTTCCCCGGTGAAGCAGACTTTGCGGGGGCGTTCGCACTGGCAGCCGGTTTGGACACCGGTGACCGGCCCAGCCGCGTCGTGCTGGTGAGCGACGGTGGAGTGAGCGATGCCGATCTTCGTCTCGCCCCACCGGGGACTCGGTATGAAAAGATCGGCTCCGAGTCCGCTAACAGAGGTATCTCCCAGCTGACCGTTGAGCCCACGGCTGGTGGACTGGTCGCCAGGGTCAGTGTCCGCCACTACGGGGGACCTGAGGCCGATCAGACCGTCCGACTTGATGTTGACGGGGTAACCGTGGTCACCCAACAAGTCAAGCTGGCGGACGGGGACGTTCAGAATCTCAGCCTCAATCTGCCGAGCGGGGATCGAATCGAAGCGTTCCTGGAACCGGCCGATGCGTTCAACCCTGACAATCGAGCGGTCGCCACTGTCGCCCAATCGCCCGACGTCGCCGTGTGGTTCGTCGGTAGGCCAGACCCGTTCCTCAGCGCGGCCCTTTCGGTGATCCCGGGCGTAACAGTCACGGCGGCCCCAGATTTTTCTGGGCCAATGCCGGCCGACACCGACGTCATCATCGCAAACGCAATCGTTCTTCCTAGCCCGCTGCCCGCGCCAACCTGGGCTATCATTCCCCCCGCCGGCCTCCCCGGCACGGTAGCGGTCGAGGGCGAAGTTGAACGACCGGCGCTCACCCTGATCCGGTCCGACGTTGGCCTGGTTGCTGGGCTTGACCTATCTGAAGTGTTGCTGGCCCGGTCGCAAAGGATCACCGTCTCAGCCGAGTCCCAAATAGTCCTGGGAGCCGAGGGCGCTCCCCTGCTTGCCCTTACCCCAACGCTTGATGCACCGGTTCTCTACCAAAGTTTCGCCAATCCGGAGAGCAACCTTCCGCTGCAAGTTGGTTTCCCGATTCTCGTAGAGCGTGTGATCACCGACCTTGCCAGCGTGGCCATCCCGCCCGCCCGGGTTCGGCTGGGCGGGAGCCTGCCGCTGGATCCACGGTCAGCGGCCACTGTGTCAGCACCGGATGGGTCGAGCTTTGACGTACTTGCCGGCGCCGCCCCGCCGGCCGCTGATCTCATCGGCTTCTGGGAGGTCAGCCAACCCGACCGGGCCTCGATCGTGGTTGCGGTCAACGCTGATCCGGTGGAGTCGAGGATCGCTCCCGTTCCGGAGCTGCCGTTCGCGGTTCCCGAAGGTGGTGAGGGTCCCAACACGATCCAGGGCCAGATCGCCCGACTCTGGCCGGTGGTGCTGCTGCTTCTTGCGGTTCTGGCGGCCGAGTATCTCCTCGCCCGACGCCGCCTCGGCGTGTCAGCCCCCCAGTGGCGGGTTGCCACCGGCATGAGAATTGCCGTGGCCCTCTGTTTGGTGCTCGTTCTTTTGAACCCCGGTTTCAACCGAACAACCGACACGGTGGGTGCGGTCTTCCTGCTCGACGCCTCGGACTCCCTCGGCCCCGCGGGCCGTAGCCAGGCCGCCGGAATCGTGGCGTCAGCGCTGGAAGAACGGCCCAACAACGACGTGGCCGGCGTCGTAGCTTTCGGCAAGGATGCCCGCTTGGAGACCTTGGTTGACGACGACCCCAACTTTGAGGGGATCACCGTGCAGGTAGACGCAACCGGCACCGATCTCGCCGCAGCCCTCCGGCTTGGAGCGGCGGCCGCACCCGGTGAGGCTCGCAAACGACTGGTACTGGTATCCGACGGCCGAGCAACCACGGGGGACGTGATCGATGAGGCGCAGCGCCTTGTCGAACAAGGCATACCCGTGGATGTGATCGTCGTGGATCCGCCGCGGGGAACAGACCTGGCGATCGCCGGAATCGATGTCCCCTCCGTGGCGCGCGACGGAGACCTGGTGGAGATAACCATCCGGGTGGATTCGCCGGCGGTCACCCCTGCACGGGTGGAGTTGAGCCGGGATGGCAGTCTGGTCGGCACGCAGGAGGTGCAACTCTCGGTTGGCACCAATGCGATCACGTTCACCGATATTGCGGATTCCAGCGGCGTGCTTCGCTACAGCGCTGAGGTCTTCGGACTGGCCGATGCGGTGAGCGCAAACAACCGCGGATTTGCGGCCGTTCCCGTGGCCGGGGCTGCCAAGGTTCTGTTGGTAGATGGCGGTGGCAACAGTGATGCTCAGGACCTCGCCGCCGCCCTCGAGGCGGGAGGGCTGGTGGTTGACCGTGTGGGGGTCGGGGCGGTGCCCGGGGTGGATGCGTTGGTGCAATACGCCTCGGTGGTCCTCATCAACGTAGACGCCCGTGACCTGGCCGCGCCCCAGGTGAGCGCTCTCAACGCCGCAGTGCGTGACCTGGGCCGTGGGATGGTGGTGGTGGGCGGCAGCCAGAGCTATGCGCTGGGCGGCTACCGGGATCATCCGCTGGAGGAAATCCTCCCAGTGGTCAGTGAAATCCTCGATCCCTTGCGCCGTCAAACGGTGGCCGAGGTCCTGGCAATCGACACATCCGGCTCCATGGGTGCATGCCATTGCGCCGAGGAAGGCGTGGTGAATGGGCTGGGCGGTGACAACCAGATCGATGGCGGAGTCAAGAAGACCAGCATCGCCCAAAATGCGGCGGCTCGAGCGATCAACGCATTGGCCGCCACCGACGAAATCGGCGTGATCAGCGTCAACAACCGAGCGGAATGGGTGATCGATCTCCAGCAACGCCCAAGCCAAGATGTCATCGACGAGGGCCTTTCGAAGCTCGAACCTGACGGTCCAACCAATGTTGAGAGCACGCTCCGCACTGCCGCCGAGCAACTACGCGAGTCCGAGGCCAACCTCAAACACATCATCTTCTTCTCCGATGGTTTCACCGAGCCGTTCCACCTCGACCAGATGGCCACCGATGCCGCCGGCCTTCGAGACGAGGGGATCACCGTGTCGGTCGTGGCAACCGGTGAAGGCGCAGCTGAAGACCTGAGAAAGATTGCCGAGGCCGGCGGCGGTCGCTTCTACCCCGGAAAGGATCTCAGCCAGATTCCAGAACTGATCGTGCAGGAAGCCATCTTGGCATCTCGAGACTTCGTGAACGAGGGTGACTTCCTTCCTACCATCACCTCCAACGCCACCACAGTCCGCAACCTTCAGACCGCTCCCCCGCTGGCCGGTTACGTCGCCACTACCGCCAAGCCCACGGCCCGTGTAGATCTGCGGGTAGGTCCCGATCAAGATCCGCTCCTCAGCAGCTGGCAGGTGGGGCTGGGCCGTGTCACAACCTGGACCTCAGACAGCGGCGAACGATGGGGCTCAGCCTGGGTGGGTTGGAACGAAGCACCGGACTTCTGGGCCGGCGTCGTGAAAGACACGTTCCCAACCGCCACCGATGGTGGCGGTGTTGTAGCAACAATCGAGGGGGATCAACTGAGCCTTCGCATAGAGGGGGTCAACCCATGGGACGACGATACCCAGGCATCGGTGCGTGTGTCCGGCCCCGATGGTGAAGGGATCGACGTTCCACTGGAGCGAATCGATGCCTCCACGTTCGCGGCGACCGTCCCGATCGACGAGGCGGGCACCTACGCGGTAGGCGCATCGGTCCTCAGTGGAGGCGAATCGGTCTGGAGCGGTGTCGGCCTTACCAGCCGCTCCTACCCCGCCGAGTATGCACCCCGCCCCCTCGGAGACGACATCCTGCGCCAAGTAGCCGGCATCACCGGCGGACGCTTTGATCCTGATATCACTCAAATCTTCGACCCGGCGAACACCGTGGCCGGGCAAAAACGAATCGACCTCACCAAGTGGTTCTTGTGGGCCGCCCTTCTGTTGTGGCCCCTTGCCGTAGCCGTTAGCCGCCTCGCCCTTCGCAAGGGGGTGCTGGCGGTAGGCGCAGAAAGGGCTCAAGGAACCGTTGCCAAGTTGCAGACCCGCCTTCCCAAGTTTGGCGAGCCCGATCCGTTGGCCAAATCCAAGAACCAGAGCTCCAGCGGCGACACGCCTGCTACCGCAGCACCCCCGACCCGTCCGCCGGTCAAGCCCCAGTCAACGAAACCAGCGGGAACCCCGACTCCGGCAACTCCCAGCCCCGGAGCGAAGCGGCCTACGCCACCTCAGGCCCCAGCCGCGCCCCGGCCACCAACCAAACCCGGCAGCGACCCCCCGGGGACGGATGGATCTACCGTGAACGAACTTCTGCGCCGCAAACGAGGCGAGTAGTCTCTGACAATGCTCATAGTTACGGGAACCGTTGTGATGGATCCAGGCGGTGTGCGGGCGATCGAGGCTGCCGCTGTGATCATGATGGAAGAGACCCGGAAAGAGGCCGGCTGTATTACCTATGAGTTCTCCGAAGTGATCGGACAACCGGGTGTGATGCGGATCTATGAGGAATGGGAGTCTGGTCCGCATCTGGAAGCTCATTTCGATGCTCCGCACATGGGGCCCTGGCGAGATGCCATGAAGTCCGCCACGATTCACTCTCGTAGTCTCCATCGCTACGACGACATCGGGGCAATCTCGGCCCTGTAGTAGGTTCCCGCTCGGGCGGCGCTGCCGTCGGTGAGACCGTAACGCCCGAGCCGGTCGCTTAATGTGGAGCTTGCATGTCTCTCGGCGCCGCGCTTCTCGGCCTCAGCATCCTTGCCGGAATAGTCGCCTCGATCCGGCCTCGGCGGGAGTTAGTGGTCGTTCACGCGGGAACGGCAATCGCCGCCGTCGCAGTGCTCGTCGCAGCATTCGCCACCGAGGATTGGAGTTATTCCTATGTGGTCAGCGCCACTCGCCCCGGTCTCGGGCTCCTCGTTCGAATCGCCGGACTCTGGGGCGGAGCCGAGGGCTCGCTTCTTCTCTTTGTCGGTTTCGTGGCAATTGCAGCACTCATCGTGGAAAAGATGGGCGGGGAGTCGCGTCCGCTAACCGCCTTGGCGTCAGCGTACGCAGTAGTCACGCTGATCTCGGCCAACCCGTTTGAGCAACTCGACGCTCGAGCCGTGGGTGGACTCGGACTCCAGCCGGTCCTGGAACACCCGGCTATGGCATGGCACCCGCCTATCCTTTACCTCGGTCTCGTTGGCGTAATGATCCCGGGGCTTCTGGCGGTGGGCGGAGCCGGCGATCGGCAGATCCGAGCCGCAACCCGCGTCTCTCTGGCCTTCCTGACCGCTGGGCTGGCAACCGGGGCCGCCTGGGCCCACGCCGAACTGGGATGGGGAGGGTACTGGGCCTGGGACCCGATCGAGTCCGCT
>JABDIY010000202.1 GCA_013003535.1 Acidimicrobiales bacterium
GTGTTGAACCAGTCACAGGCCTGTTGGGAGATGTCTCGGACGGCTGTGAGGTCTGGGCAGAAGTGGCGGCTGATGGTGCGGGACTGCCAGAGGTGGTTGTCGCTTTCGACGTGGTTGGTCCAGCCGAGTTCCCCGGGTGGCGACACGACGACTTCAACACCGAAGAACAGACAGGCTCGAGTCCAGAGCGTCCATGGGTTGTTGGGGTGGGTGGTTCTGGCGAAGGCATTGTCGACGCTCATCGCTTGGGGGATCGACATGGTCGGCCAGGCATCTTCGATCAGCAGCGTGACAGCGTTGAGGACGGTTCGGTGAACGTATTGGCCGGCGCAGATCGCCTTGGAACCGACATCGGGGGCCTGTCATGGATTCTGTGTAAGAGGGGTGGCTGGTTCATTGGTTTAGGCGATGTTGAATCGCCCGGGGAAGTAGATGGCGAGCTGGTTGAGACAGCTGGTCCATCCCCATGTTCCGGTTCCGGCGGGGCCTCCTCTCTCGGTGGTGATGTTACGGACAGCGAGGTAGAGCAGTTTGAGCGCTGCTCTCTCGTTGGGGAAGTGCCCTCGGTTCTTGGTGACTTTCCGCAGTTGATAGTTGATCGACTCGATCATGTTGGTGGTGTAGACCACCCTGCGGACCTCGGCTGGGAACGCCAGGAACGGCACGAACGTTTCCCATTGGTCGCGCCACAGTTTCACGATCGCTGGGTATCGCTGTCCGAGACCGGCTTCGAACTCGGCGAACGCTGCTTCGGCCGCCTCCAGGCTGGGAGCGGTATAGACCGGTTTGAGTTGGGCTGCGACCTTCTTGCGGTGGTCGTTGCCGGCGTATCGGAACGACGCCCGCAACAAGTGGATGACACAGGTCTGGGTGACGGCTTGCGGCCAGGTCGCTTCGATGGCGTCGGGAAGGCCTTTGAGACCATCACAACAGACGATCAGCACATCGTCAACGCCACGGTTGCGGAGTTCGGTGAGCACCGACAGCCAGAACTTGGCGCCTTCGCCCTCGGTGTCACCGATCCAGATCCCCAGCACGTGTTTGCGGCCCTCAAGATCAACCCCAACGGCGAGATAGGCGGGCCGGTTCTGGACCATCCCGTCACGGATCTTGATGACGAGAGCGTCGATATAGATGATCGGGTAGATCGCATCCAGCGGCCGGTTCCGCCACTCCTCGAGCTCGTCCCACACTGCGTCGGTCACCTTCGAGATCAGATCCGGCGACACCTCAACCCCGTAGATCTCCGCCAGATGAGCCTGGATATCACGGACCGTGACCCCACGGGCATAGAGAGCGATGATCCGCTCGTTGAACCCGTTGAGGCGGGTGGCGCCCTTCGGGACGATCTTCGGTTCGAAATCGCCGTTGCGGTCTCTCGGGATGTCGAGATCGAGTGTGCCGATCTCGGTGTGGACCCGCTTGGGGGTGGTGCCGTTGCGAGAGTTGCCTGATCCGCGACCCGCCGGATCGCCCTTCTCATATCCGAGTTCAACAGTCAGTTCCTCATCCAACGCACGTTCGAGCACCGCCTTGGTCACCTGACCCAACAACCCATCTGGGCCCAACAGGTCAGCTCCCTCGGCCTCGACCCGGGCCATCAGCCCGTCCAGCACCTCCTCAGTCACCAGAGGCGCACCCTCGACCAAATCGTCACGACCCGGCCGCTCGATACTCTGCTTATCAGTCATTCGTGGTCCTTCCACGGACCCTGACTCCAACCGTCAGGGCCACTATGTCAGGCCACACCCCTTACACAGAGGATCTGACACGCCCATGGGTTCACTTGCGTGGATACCTACCACGCCTTCAACGGACCCGATGGAACCTCCCCCCCGGGCTCGAAATTGGGACACGATCACACCCATCCCTCCCAGTCCGGCCACGACTTGATCGCGGACATATTGCGGGAGCTCGACGTCTCGAATCTGGCGGGTAACAACTGAGCAGTTCGCTGTGGAATCACTCCATCACCCCGGGCCTCGACAGCCTGGGTCACCGCATGCGTCGCCGAATACGTCCAGGTCTGGCCGGGTCGAGCGGAGTGGCCGAACCCATGACCAGAGCGTGCCAGTGGTCGAGCCGTGCCTCGACCTCTCCCGACGGCGACCCGACTGGTGTCTTTCGCGACCTGCTCACCGACCACCTCGCCCGTCACGTTCCCGACAACCCGACCTCGCTCGTCTTCAC
>JABDIY010000213.1 GCA_013003535.1 Acidimicrobiales bacterium
ACCAGCTGGAGAAGTCCCTGCTGGCGCATGACGCCTCCTCCAATGATGATCCGTTCAGGTGCGGTTATGTAGGTGATCGAGCGGAGCGCCTGAGCCAGATACCGAGCCTCCAAATCCCAAACCTCCCGCCGGTCAAGCAGGTCTACAACCGGGTGGTTCCACCGGGCACGAAGAGCGGGGCCCGACGCCATCCCTTCGACACACGAACCGTGAAACGGGCATATCCCCTCAAAAGAATCGTCCTTCTCTTGCGCTACAACCACATGCCCCATCTCGGGGTGGCCTAATCCGTGATGTGTCCGACCGCCGGCGAACAGCCCACCGCCGATACCGGTTCCGACCGTTAGGTAGACGAACGACTCGAGTCCCCTCGCAGCGCCCCATGTTCGCTCGCCGAGAGCCGCACCGCCCACATCGGTGTCGATCGCAACCTTTACGCCGAAGCTGCCACGCACCATCTCCAGCAAAGGCGTGCTACTCCAGCCCGGTTTGGGCGTCGTCGTGATCGATCCGTACGAGGGAGAGTGAGGATTCAGGTCCAGAGGGCCGAACGAGGCAAGACCGATTGCCTCGACACGATGCTTGCTCTCGCGCAGAAACTCGATCGACGCAGCGACAGTTTCGGCTGGGGTGGTCGTTGGAATGGTCGCGTCAGCCAGGAGGAGTTGCGAACTGCCGATGGCCACCCGGAACTTGGTACCTCCCGCCTCGATGGCACCCACCACCGGGGGCTCGGTGCTCATGCGCCGTTGGTGGAGCCGGCAGCTGCCTGCCGGTCGGCGAGCGCCTCTTGGATGAGTGCCCGCAGGGTGGGATCTGCAGCCTCGTCGAGTGTGCGTACCTTGACGTGCCGCATGTTGGCGCCGGTGCCCTCGAGGCGAGAATCGGGGTCATCGAGATTGGCGCCCCAAAAAAAGCCAAGGTTGACCCAATTGTCGTATGGAAGAACGTAGGAATGGGCCTCGCTCATCTTCTTTGGCCCGACCCCAAAGGTTGCGGCCCGATCCCCAAGCCGAACAACCTCAACGGCTTCGGGATGTACATCGAGGATCAATTCCCGCAACGCAGCAGCAACCGGCCGCATCTCGAGATTCGTATCGGCCAGAAGCTCCGCGAATGTCCCGTACCTCGTCTCCGTCATGGCGAAATGCTAGAGGAAAACCGTGGACCCCGTCGCCAGGCCGAGCAGCGAACAGGCGTTCTTTTTTTAATTAAGTGAGTGGTTCACTGG
>JABDIY010000022.1 GCA_013003535.1 Acidimicrobiales bacterium
GGCCAGATCGAACTGAACCTCGCGTCGCCAGTTCATCACGCGGTCACAGCCGTACAACGCAACAGTCACATCATCCTGGGAGATCCGAACGTCGAAACGCACATACTGACGATAGCCAGCCGCTGCGTTTCATCAGTTTTCAGGGGCGTTGCGTGACCTGTGCGGCACCAAACGACCCGGAAAACACGGTGACCAGGGCTTGGCCCCAGTGCTATCTGCCGCCCATTGCGTCCGGGTTGGCGAAACGGCACACTGAGAGAGTGAAACGCCGACTGAACGAACGATGCTGATCTTCGGTGCGGCGGGTCGGGCTGCCCGTCGGGTGGCAGGGCGCAAACCTGGCCCGGTGGGAATCCGGCCGGGTCCTCCAACGCGGCGGCGACCATTCCTCGGAGGATTGACCAAGTGGCCGGGCCAGTTTCGGAACCGTGTCGTTCGTCGGTCCCATCGCCGCTCATAAACCGCTGTCGGAGACGAAGTCAGGCCGTCTGAGGACCTGAGTAAATAGCTATTGCAGAGATAGCTATTGCATTCTATAATTCGGGGAACTCGGCGCTGGGCCGGGCCGAACGAGACGCCTTCGGTGTCCAGAAAGAAGTGACGGAAGAAATGATCACCCCGGTTATCCAGGAAGCCACGGAAGCGCCGCAGCCGATCATCCCGCCCCCCAGCCCGAAACGCACAGGCCGGAGTCCGCTGGTCATCGCTCTGATCGTGGTTGGCGTGATCCTTTTGCCGCTGATCCTGCTTTTTGCCGGGCTCGTCGCCCTCCGAGCCGGTGTAGAAACCACGGTTTCCGAGGTCGTCACACAGGGCGAGCAGTTCGACATGAACCGCGATATGGACATGGAAATGCAAGTTGAGGTTGTGCTCGAGTCGGGGCCGACCGTTGTGCTGCCGGAAAATGTCTACCCCGGCGAAGATCGTGGGGTGCAGGAAGGTTCGGTCCAACACGTTGCCACCTTCACCTCTGCCGACGGTGTTTCGGATCTGTACCGCTATCAGGCGATCTTGTTGGACAGCGCCACTCAAGAGGTCATGGACTGCCTGGGCATGACCCAGGGCTCCGGAGCCACGGTGAGCTGTCGGAGCCTCGACGAAACCCAACCCCTGGTTTTCTGGGGTGACGCGGTCGGCCCGAGCGGCTCCTGGTACTCGGTGGCCGTTGCTGGCCTTCCGCTCGAGGCCACCAGACTGGTGACTGAAACCGAAACTGGCAGGTTGGTGGGATCGGACATCGTCAACGGTGTTTCCTACCAGGAGTGGCCCGCGGCGGAAGGTTCCACCGGGGGCCTGTTGCCAAACGGTGGCCGGCAGTTCGGTGAAGCTATGCGGACCGTTGCGTTAGATGTTCAGGGCACCGTCGTTTGGACTGAGTTCGGCGGAAACTAGTGCCCGGGACGCACTCTCCACGTCTGCGTAGAGCGGAGAGCACCGATTCGGTTACCAGGTTGTCTCATGCGCTGGGCGAGATTTGGGAAGTGGCAGAGGCGAACGTGAATCGAAGCCGGGAGATCCAGCGCCGGGTCACGTGGTATGCGGGGGAGATCGAGAAGGGTCTGCCTATCCAGCAGCTGGTCAATCGGGAAGAGTCGCCCCGCATCGTGGAACTGCTCACCCTGAATGCTGCAGCTCTCGCTCAAGCGGGATCGGGGTTCCGCGCCTCCCTTGCGCTGGCCTTGAGATCCGAAGGTGCGACGATCGAGGTGATCGCCGATTTGTTCGGGGTGACTCGTCAGCGAATCTCGGCACTTCTTCGCCAGAAGGCCGCTCGCAGCGGCTAAGGGCGACCGAACAGACCGGTTGGCGACGTAAACTCGACCCACTACCCACGAACGTGCGCTTAACTAGTCCGATGGAGTACTTGAGCAAGGAACAACTTGACGCCGGACTCGACTACGTCCGAGAGGCGCCAAGCGCGGCTGGCACCGTGGAGATGGTGGTGAGTCGTCCCGAGACCGACCAGAGGCTCGTGCTTGACGCGGGTGAGTTCGTCGTTGGCCTCGGTCTCGCCGGCGACAACTACGTTGAGCGCGGCAGCGCAAGGACCCCCGACGGAGCCGCCCACCCCGAGGCGCAAGTCACCATCATGAACAGTCGAGCGATCGACTGGATCACTTCAGGGACCAAAGACATGTGGAAGATGGCCGGCGATCAGCTGCTCGTGGACTTCGACATCAGCGAGCAGAACCTGCCCGCCGGAACCCATCTTCAAGTTGGTGGCGCCGTGCTTGAAGTTTCGGCCAAACCCCACACGGGTTGTAACAAATTCGCTGCACGGTTCGGTCAGCCAGCGGCGTTATGGGTGAATTCTCCGGCCGGGAAACAGCTGAAGCTAAGGGGAATCAACGCCATGGTGATCGCAGCAGGAACCGTCCGGCCGGGCGATTCGATTGCGAAGCTCTGAGAGACTGTTTGAATCCGAGTCAGCTGGTGCTCGTTTTCTGAACGCCCTTCTTTACCTGGCGGAAGGTGGCGCTGATGGCGTCGGTCAGCGCTTTGCGAGTTTCCCGCAGGTCTTCCCGGATGGCTTGGTCCTTGCTGGCGTTTTCGATCGCATCGATGGCGGCGTCGAAGTACTCCCCGAGCCGTTCGACGGTGGAGTCGTCATCCGCATCTTCCAGTTCTTCTGACGTCTCCTGCTGAAGATGGAGCTTGAGCTTGAGGCCGAGGGCGGAGAGTTCGTCGGCGACGGTGCTCCAGGCTTGGCGGGGATCGTTTGTTGTCATCGGGTCTTCTCCTGTTTTTGGTTGGTGTATCGCAGCCAGTTTTAAGCTGCGCGGCTTGGCGTTTCCGGGCGGTTGCCGCACTATTCCTGCTGTGCCCAATACTGCGATGAATTAATCGTCGAAGGGAGGGTCGAAGGGCCTGAAACCTCAGCGCCAGCCGGTGTCCGGCCCGCGTCGCTAGCCGGCGTCGCTGGAGGCCTGCCACAGATTGAGGCAGCCGTCGACAGCATGGACGTCGATGGCGGCGAGTTCGGCGGCGGTGAAGTCGGTGTTTGTGGCGGCCGGGATCAGCTCTTCGATCTGGCTCCAGCGGCTGGCGCCGATGAGCGCCGTGGTGACCCGCCGATCGCGCAGCACCCAGGAGATTGCCATCTGAGCGAGCGACTGTCCCCGTTGGGCGGCGATCTCGTTGAGCGCGCGGACCCGGGCCAGGTTCTCATCGTTCAGGAAGTCGGATTGGAAGGCGTCGCTGGTGTTGATCCTGGAGTCATCTGGAATCCCGCCGAGGTACTTCGAAGTGAGCAGTCCCTGCGCCAGCGGGGAGAAGGCGATGCAGCCTATGCCTTCGTCATCGAGCACGTCGAGTAGACCGTCCTCGACCCAGCGGTTGAACATCGAATACGACGGCTGGTGGATCAAGCACGGGGTACCCATCTCGTTGAGCAGGTCGGCGGCCTGTTTCGTCATCTCAGGCCCGTAAGAGGAGATACCGACGTAGAGGGCCTTGCCCGACCGCACGATGTGGTCGAGCGCGCCCAAGGTCTCCTCCAGTGGTGTGTCGGGGTCGTAGCGATGGGAATAGAAGATGTCGACGTAGTCGAGGCCCATGCGGGCGAGCGACTGGTCGAGGCTGGCGATCAGGTACTTTCGGCTGCCCCACTCGCCGTAGGGACCGGGCCACATGTCGTAGCCGGCCTTCGACGAGATGATGAGCTCGTCACGATAGGGCGCGAGGTCGTTGCGGAGGACGGTGCCGAAATTCTCCTCGGCCGAGCCTGGTGGCGGGCCGTAGTTGTTGGCCAGGTCGAAGTGCGTGATACCGGCGTCGAACGCGTTGAGCAGCATCCGCCTGGCCTCGTCCGACGGTTCCTTCCCGCCGAAGTTGTGCCATAGACCGAGTGCCAGCCTGGGCA
>JABDIY010000050.1 GCA_013003535.1 Acidimicrobiales bacterium
CGCCAGAGCTCCTGGGCCTCATGGTCCCAGGTCCACCAGATATTGGTGGCAAGATCCCACAGGCGGTCAAAACTCGTAGGCAACGAAAGCGTGGTGCCGCCGACGATCGGGATATGTGTGTTGTTCATGCAGTGTCCAGAATTTGTGAAGCGGGCATCATAGGGGCCGTATTGCCAATTGAAGGGTCCACCGCCAGACCGTAGGATCTTCGACGGAAAGGCTCGACGAGTTCATGGCTTTTGACAACGGCGTTGCCGATTTTAGGTCCGACACGGTGACCCGTCCGACCTTGGCCATGAGAAAAGCCATGGCCGAGGCCGAAGTTGGCGATGACGTCTATGGCGAAGATCCCGAGATCAACCGGCTCCAGGACGAGGCCGCCGCCATCGTCGCCAAAGAAGCAGCCTTGTTTGTGGCATCCGGAACCATGGCCAATCAGATCGCAGTCGGAGCCCACACCCGTATTGGCGACGAGGTCCTCGTCGCACGCGGAGCCCACGTTCGCCAGTGGGAGGCGTCGGCAGCACAGGCCAATAGTGGCGTGGCAATTCGCGAGGTTGATGCCCCCGCGGGAGCCATTGATCTCGATCAGCTTGGAGGCTATCTCAACCAGCGCGCCGATGACCACGTCGGGGTTTATCGCCTTGTCAGCCTCGAGAACACCTTCAACGGCAGCCTGGTGCCTCTCGATCACATGGCCAGGGCGATAAGCATTGCTCGTGACGCAGGCGCCTCTGTGCATCTGGACGGTGCCCGATTGTTCAACGCCGCAGTAGCGGCTGGAGTAGAGCCGTCAGAAGTCGCAGCCGGGACGGACACCGTTGCCTTTTGTTTCTCTAAGGGCCTTGGTGCGCCGGTCGGCTCGGTTATTTGCGGTCCATCGGAAACCATCCGGGAGGCTCGACGCATTCGAAAACGGTTGGGCGGCGGGATGAGACAGGCCGGCGTTCTGGCGGCCGCGGCCAGGGTTGCCCTGGCCGGTTGGAGGCGATTGGAGGAGGATCACGTTCTGGCGTCCAACCTCGCCCTTGCCCTCCGGGACGTGCCTGGAGTTGGCGACATCGCCCAGGTCGACTCGAACATGGTGATCATCGAGCAGGAGCACTTTCCTGTAGACATCTCCAGATTCCTGACCGAGCTCGAAGCCCAGGGCATCCTCTGTGGAAAGCTCTCTTCAACAACCATGCGGATAGTGTGCCATCAGGACGTCGACAGTCATGACGTAGAGCGACTCGTCGGTGTGGTTCGAGCTCTGGTTGACTAGCGACTCGCCAACTCGTGCGCAAAGATGGTCCGGTAACCAACGACAAACCACGGAAGTCAGATAACCACATGAGCTTCGCAGTGCTTTTCCCCGGCCAGGGAAGCCAGTTTGTCGGTATGGGCGCCGACCTTTTCGCAGCACGAGGAGATGTGCTTGGTGACCGGGCGGATGAAGTCCTCGGATGGTCGCTCCGGGAGGTCTGCCTGGACGGTCCCGAAGCGCTCCTTACAAGCACCGATCATGCCCAGCCGGCGCTCTTTGCGCTTTCCTACGTGTTGTGGGAAGCGTTCAGCGAAGAGGTGGGCCGGGTCCCGGCAGCCGCCGCCGGACATAGCCTCGGTGAGTACACGGCCCTGACCGCAGCCGGAGCCATCGGCTTTGAAAAGGGCCTCGCCCTGGTCGCCGAACGGGGACGAGCCATGGCAGAAGCAGCCGGGTCACTCGAAGATTCGACGATGGCGGCCGTCATCGGGAGCCCGGACGAGGCAGTCGAGGCGGTTCTGGCGGCTCGCAGGTCAGATGGCGGTCAGATCTGGGCTGCCAACTTCAACGCTCCTGGCCAGGTCGTTGTTGCCGGGGCAAGCGCCGATGTCGACTGGCTTGTTGCCGAGGCGAAGGCGCTCGGTTTGCGACGAGTGATTCCGCTTCAGGTTGCGGCTGCGTTTCATTCGCCCTTCATGGCTCCTGCCGCCGCTGCGCT
>JABDIY010000070.1 GCA_013003535.1 Acidimicrobiales bacterium
TGGCACCTCGCACGTGTACGACAGCAGCCAGTACCTGTGCTGCGCCATCTCGATGCCAGTAGAGGCCGGGACCCCGATGGCGTCGCCCGACGATCCCCTCCTCGGGGTGCAGATCGCTCTGAACCCGAGAGTGATGACCGAGCTGGCAATCGAAATGGAAACCGCAACCGGCGCCATCCGAGAACCCAGCGCCGGCCCGCTCCCACAAGGGTTCGCCCTCGCTCATTGGGACGATGCCTTCACCGATGCACTGCTGCGGCTGGTGCAACTGAGCGACAACCCAACCGACACCGCGCTGCTCGGGGACGGTCGGCTACGCGAGGTGTACTACGCCCTACTGAAAGGCGATGCAGGAGCCGCGGCCAAGCGCGCCTTCGGAGTCGGCAACGAAATCGCCCGAGTAATCGAGCACGTGTCCTCCCACCTCGACAAAGAGATCACCATCCAAGACATGGCGGCACAAGTGGGCATGAGCAGGGCCGTCTTCCACCGAAAGTTCAAACAGGCCACCACGATGTCACCAATCCAGTTCGTGAAAGGGATACGGCTCAACACCGCCGCCATGAGAATGGCCGGAGGGATGACGGTCAACGAAGCCGCCATGGAAGTGGGATACGCGAGCCCCTCACAATTCAGCAGGGAGTTCAAGCGAATGTATGGCCAATCCCCCAAGCAATGGAGCCGCTCCAAACAACCATTACCCGCAGGACTAATATGACGCAGCGGTTGGTGTTCAACTGCACCATTTCGCCTCGCTCATCTACCACCTCTGCCATGGCGTTTCGTCCCACACGCCCACCACCAGCATTATTCCACACCGTAGTAGTCTGATCTGATGCATTTCGTCGCGCCACGACTCGTTCAACGCTGTTGGGCTGCATTGCTCGTCGCTCTCGTCATGTTACTGAGCACTGCGTCGCCGGCGTCGGCCCACACCGGATTCGAGTCGTCCAATCCCGGGGCTGGGCAGACCGTCGACCAGCCGGTCGCAGAGATCTCGTTGAGCTTTTCTGGTGAGGCAACGCCGGCTGGTGAAGGGTTCGTCGTCCTCGATCCGTCAGGGCTGATCCGTGAACCTGACGAGGTCACGACTGTCGACGATCTGACGTGGACGCTTCGGTTCGACGAGCCGCTCGCCGGGGGTGTGGTCGGTGTTCGCTGGCAGGTCGCAGCGCCTGATGCTCATCCCATCGACGGCAGCTTCAGCTTCACGGTCAGCGCGGAGTCGGCAGATGTCATCGCCGCTTCCGAGCCCGCGGTAGGAGAGCCGGGGGTCGCGGTAGGTTCCGAGGAAGTCAGCGGAGCCGGAGCAGCGCCATCAGGATCGGAGGCGATCGACGGGGACAGCGTCGTGCTCGACTCATTCCTAGACACCGATGCTGACACCGCCGCAGGTGCATCATGGTTGTTCGGGCTGAGCAGGACCCTGAGACTGGTCGGCGCCGTGGGTGTGATCGGCGGTGCGGTGTTTGCCGCCTTGGTGCTGCGGGGCAACACGAGAGAGGTTCGGGCTGTGTTGTATTGGGTTCGCCGGGCCGGAGCGCTTCTGATCCTCGGCTCGGTCGGCGCAGCTATGGCCCAGGCCGCAACGCTCCAGTCAGGTTGGTCCGGGTTGTGGTCGCCCGCTGCATGGGCCAACACGATGTGGTCGTCGCTCGGTTTGGCGATCGCGCTTCGCCTCGTTGGTGGCGCTCTGGTCATGACCGGAGCAAAGTTCGACACGCGTGCTGCCACCACCGCTGGCGACCCTGTCGTCGCAGTGAAGCAGCTGGTTTCGGTGGGATCGGGCCCTCGGATTTCCGGTCCGTCTCATTCGATGGAACCGCCGGGCGGCGAGCTCTACGTGCACGATGGCGATCACGCCTGGCACCCCAGCGCCAGCCCGGCCGCTCTCGTCGGCATTGCGCTCATCGTGACCTCATTCCTATTCGACGGCCACACAGTCTCGGAGGGCCCGCGTTGGCTGCACGCAGCGACAAACCTGATCCACGTCGTGACCGCCGCGACCTGGGCTGGAGGTGTGGCGATGTTGGCGCTCGTGATCGCCCGACGAAATCGCAACAACGTCGCAACTCGCTCACTGCAACTCGCACTTCGTTTCTCTGTCGTCGCCACGGCTGCCCTCGTCGCCGCAGGGATCGCCGGCGTCGTGCTGTCGGTGGTCATTCTCGACTCGCCCAGCCAGCTCTGGTCGACGCCCTGGGGTCAACTTCTCCTGGTGAAGGTCGCACTCGTCGCGATCGCAGCTGCCGGCGGCGCCTACAACCACAAGGTCATTGTCCCAGACCTCGAACGATCACCAGACGACGCCGAGCTCGCCCATCGCTTCCGCAGCGTTGTGACCCTCGAAGCTGTGGCGCTCGTTGCCGTGACGATCACGACCGCTCTTCTGATCGGTGCATCAGCTACATGAAGACCACAGTGACCCACGCCGGTCTTGTTGCTGTGGTGACCCTCGTTCTCTCAGCATGCGGGGGCGACGATCCAGTAGCCGCACCACCGGATTCGTTGGTGCCACTGGCCGCCGATGCTGACGGCGCAACGGTCTATCAGGCCAGGTGCGCGTCGTGCCACGGCGAGGATTTACGGGGCACCGACAAGGGCCCATCGCAGCTCTCGATTGTCTATGAACCCAACCATCACGGGGACGACTCCTACCGCTCCGCCATCAGCAACGGAACGGCCCAGCACCACTGGAGCTTCGGCAACATGCCCGCCGTCGAAGACATCACCGACGATCAGATCGAACACGTCATCACCTACATCCGCACGCAACAGCAGAAACTCGGCTTCGAACAATGAACGCCTGTGGGGCTCGGAAATCGGCGCGTGGGTGTTGACCAGAGGTAATGACTTCCATCCTGTTCGTCATGTTTCGTATCACGGCTAGATCGTGACACCTGAGACGGTGCTGCGCTGGTACCGCAAACACATCGCCAGTCACTGGTCCCAACCGCCCGCTCGTCGTCCGGGCAGGCCCCCAAAGCGGCGGAGCTGCGCCGACTGATCGTGCGACTCGCTAACGAGAACCCGACCTGGGGACACCCGCGGATACAGGGCGAACTAGTCGGTGGGGCGACGACCCGCCGGAATGCACGGCACGATCACCGTTCTGCCGCCAGGCACCTGACGCAGGGCGGACACCGATTGATCCTGAGGGTTGTGGGTGCCAGAAGGGGTGCTCTCAGTCGTTGGTCCCGCGGCGGGACGTTGGCCTCTGGTCCAACGTGCGGGAATCGCCAACCATTTGTGGTGACTGCGCGACGATCTTGTGGCTTCGGGCAGTGCTCGATCACTTGGAGGATCGATGATGGAGGTGACTGCCGCAACCTGGATCGTTGGAGTGCTAGGGATTGTCCTGGTCACGCTCTTGAGCGGGCTGCAACTGGTCGCAGTGATTCGTCCTCGCGGCCAGTGGACCATCGACAACGTCTACGGCGGCACGCCCGAAGCCACAGATCCGACCGCGTACTTCGCGTTCAACCAGGGCAGTGCATGGGCGGACCCGTTCTTGTGGGCACCTCTGCAGATTGCCGGCAGCATCGGCATGGTCTTGGGCGAACGTTGGGGATTCCTTCTGGCTCTGATGGCATCGGTTCCGTTCTGGTACACCGCAGTCTTCTTCTACATATGGGACCGCGACCTGGGATTCCGCGAGAACACATTGAACTACTGGGTGATCATCTGGGGCATATGGCCGGCGTTCGGAATCGTAGAGGGTGTGTACTGCTTCCTCCGGCTGGTCGAATGAGCGCCCCATGAATGTGCTCTGGGGTGTCGTCGTTACGCTGTTGTCGCTGTTGGCTTGGGGCGCTCAAGTCGTGTCGTGGTTGTCGCCCGAGACAGCTGTCAGGTGGAAGGTGATGGAAGCCGAGAATGATGTCGAACCGGCCTTCTGGGCGGACGTGCGCGGCGAAGCGATATGGGACGGATTCACCCTGTGGACGATGGTGCTCGCCGGCGTCTTGTTGAGCCTCGACAGCGGCGCCTGGTCGTACTTCGGTCTCGTCGGTGGCGGCATGTATCTGTATTTCGGCGGCCGCGGGATCATGAGCCGGACTGCAATGCGCCGCCAAGGTCTACGAATCGGCGCACCGGAGAACGTGCGGCTCGGATTCCTCTTCAGTGCGATCTGGGCGGTGATGGCCCTCATCACGATCATTGCCGCCGTCATCGCACTCGCCGAGCTCAGCTGATCAGCGTCGACGACTCGAAGT
>JABDIY010000074.1 GCA_013003535.1 Acidimicrobiales bacterium
CCTCGTTCTGGTCTAGTGATGACAGCGCGGTAGCGGTGGCCTCGGGTCGGGCGGGAAACGTGATCGGGGGCGGTGACTGGGCACTGGACCGGATCATTCCCGACTGCATTCGGGCAGTTGCCGCCGAGCGTCCCATTCCGGTACGGAACAAGACGGCAACCCGACCGTGGCAGCATGTACTGGAACCGCTGTCGGGTTACCTGTGGTTGGGGGCAGTGCTAAGCTCGCCGCAACTCGCGGGACACTCAACGAGTGAACCGTTCACCGGTGGCTTCAACTTTGGGCCGGCGCTGGCCTCAAATCGAACCGTGGCTGAACTGGTGATAGAGCTGACCCGCCACACCGGAGGGACATGGGAGGACCAGGCCGATCCCGGTGCGCTTCATGAAGCGTCGAAACTGAACCTCGCCATCGACAAGGCGTTCCACCTTCTCCAGTGGTCCCCGGTCTGGGATTTCGAAAAGACGGTAGCGGCCACCGCTGGCTGGTACATGAATGCCGTGGACAGTGAGGCGGCGGCGGCACTGACCCAGCAACAGATTTCTGCTTACGAGGCCGATGCGACCACGAGCCGTGTCAAGTGGGCATCCCCAATCACTGGGGTCTGAGCCGCTAAACACGGATCGTATGGATTTTCAAGCCACGAGGGTGTCAGGCTGTTTCGTTGTGACCTTGGACGCCATCCTGGACGACCGCGGGTACTTCAGTCGGGCCTGGTGTGCCGAAGAATTCGCCAAAGTTGGCGCCGCCGCCACCGTGGCCCAGATCAACATGAGTCAATCTGTCGACCCCGGTCTGATTCGAGGCTTCCATTGGCAAGAAGCTCCCCATGGCGAGGAGAAATTCGTTCGATGCATTCGTGGCGCAGTCTTTGATGTTTGTGCCGATGTGCGCCCCGATTCTCCTACCTTCGGACAATGGTTCGGAATCGAATTGAACCCCCGCAATCGGCTGGCGCTTGTCATCCCCGAAGGCTGTGCCCACGCATATCAAGCGCTCGAGCCCGAAAGCGAAGTCTTGTATCTGACGAGCGCCCCGTACACAGCGAGCGCCGAACGAGGGATGCAGTGGGATGATCCATTCTTCGCCGTCGAGTGGCCGCTGCCTGGCGAGGTCGAGGTGAGTGAGAAGGATCGAAGCTGGCCTCAGTTCGGCGTTGGCTAACCGTGCTGAGAGGCCGAGGTGGTCTCCTCAGTGCTGACCAGCCAGCGATCCGCGGCCGGATCTTCTCCTACGAGTTGGCCGATGGTGTGAAAAATGCGGGCGTGTTCACGAACGACGCCCAATTCATTCATTGCGATCAGCGCTTCGTGCATCTTCTCGCCAGGACGCAGACCCGTGAAGACAATCTCGATTCGTTTCCCGGAATGGCGGATGAGCCGTCTTGCCATGTCCAAGATCTTCACCGGCTCTCCCATGTCGAGGATCATGATTTCGCCGGGTGCGCCGATTGCGGAGGCCTGCAGCACCAGTCGAACGGCCTCCGGGATCGTCATGAAGTAGCGCGTGACGTCCGGATCGGTGACCGTCAAGGGTCCACCCCGCTCAATTTGGTTCAGGAACGTTGGAAGAACCGACCCGCGGCTGCCGAGGACGTTACCGAACCGTACCGAAACAAACGTGCCGTCGGCGCGGGCAGCGGTGGTGGCGGTGAGGCGTTCCGCCATTTGTTTGGTGCGGCCCAGAACCGATGTCGGATCCGCCGCCTTGTCGGTGGAAACATTCACGAAGCGTTCAACGCCGGAGCGCTCCGCAGCATCGAGAAGATTCCGGGTGCCTTCAACGTTGGTCTTGACCCCCTCGGTGGGGTGTTGCTCTAGAAGCGTAAGGTGTTTCAACGCCGCCGTGTGGAATACCACCTCGGGCCGATTCATTTGAAATATCTCGTCAATCCGCTCCCGGTCCCTGATGTCGGCCACCACGAGGTCGGGGGTGTCGAGAAGTGCCTTTCCTTCGATGCTCAACTGCACCGCATGAAGGGCGCTTTCGTCCCGATCCAACATGATCAATCGTGCCGGAGCCAGATTGAAGAGCTGGCGGCAGAGTTCAGATCCGATACTGCCACCAGCACCGGTGACCAACACGTGTTTTCCCGTCACCACCTGAGCGATAGCTTCGAGATCCACTTCCACCTCCGCCCGTCCGAGCAGGTCCCGCTCTGTGAACGGGCGGATGTCCGAGACCCGGAGATTATTGATCAGTTCGGACGTAGTGGGCAGAACGAGCAGGTCGAGCCCGCACGCTTCACTGAGGTCGTCGAGCTCGCCGATGAGGGCACTGGTGGCCGATGGAATAGCCAGGAGAAGCACGCTGGCATCGGTCGACTTCGCGACCCGCTCGATGTCTCTCCGCCGTCCCAGGACCATCACCCCGTGGATCACGCGGCCCTGTTTCGTACTGGAGTCGTCGAGGATACCGACCGGTTCGAACTCACTGGTCGGATCATTCTTCATGGCTCGGATAATCTGTTCGCCGCCTTCGCCGGCACCGAATACAAGAACTCGGCGCTGAGAGGTGGAGTTCTCTCGGAGTGATTTGTCTCTGAATCGTCGCCACAGGAGGCGAATGGCAAACATCGAGAGTAGCGCCGTTGGAATTGCGAGAGCGAGGGCCGCAAACGGTACCGGCTGCGTCGGCAGAAAGACATTTGCCAAAACGATAGGGACCGTGGCGATGGCCACGGTGACCGTGCTGGCCTCGGCGTCGCCCACACTCCCGATCCTGTATCGAGCAAAGTTTGGAACCAGGAAGAGTCCCGCCACAGAGTGGCTGACCGCCATCACGACGAGAAGGGGAACAACTCGACCTATGTCGACCGCTGAATCGGCGAGCTCGAGTCTGACCACCGTGGCCAAGAGAAGAGCAACCGTCCAAGCGAACATGTCGATCCCAAGAAGGAGCGCCGTGCGTAAGGGGAGGAGTTTCGTAGAGAAGAGGTGGGTGACTGCCGCCAATTGAGTGTCCGATTCTGGGCGCTCATGACGGAACGCCGCTGGCTTTGATGGTCGCAGATCAGGAGCCGTCTTTTCCAGAGCAGTATTGCTCGCGGGACAAGCACAGAGGCCTAATTGTCCAGGTCAGAGTACCTGCTTCCACTGGCCGCGTCCGGCGGTTTGTTTGCGGCAATTCTGAGCCGCTCCGCGCTCAGAGTGCTTGGTTGGAGACTCCTCGCTGGAGTACTGATTTATCCGCGCGCTGAGTGTTAGGTCAACTCGTTGGTGTAGTCCGACTGATACCGGGAGTACTGATCCGAATGAGCGACGCCGACCATTACGATGCCTGACAGCGGGGCGCCGACAAGCTCCAATGTTTCGATTGTCCTGCGGAGATCGTCGCGCGAGGTAGAGCCGGCTCGCACGGTAATGATCACTGCGTCCACCAGGCGGGAGAGGCTGACTGCGTCAGAGACCGGGAGAACTGGCGGAGCGTCGAACACCGCGATGTCCCCCTCCTTCTCGACGAGCCGAATCAGGTCGGCGAAGGCCGGCGTGGAAACGAGATCACCCGGGCTCGGTGGTGCAGAGCCCGACGGGAGTACGACCAAGGAGTTGTTGGCACTGGCCACCGTGAACGCCAGCTCGTGGAGCGGTGTTCCGTCGAGAAGATGGTCGCTGAGCCCCGGGACCATCTCGGTATTGAAAACTTGGTGGAGACGCGGGCGGCGGAAGTCGACGTCGGCCAGGATCACTCGAGAGCCGATTGCTGCGAGAGCCCCGGCGAGATTGACCGAGGTGGTGGTCTTGCCTTCCGTAGGGTTGGGAGAGGTGATCAGAACTGAATGAACGTCGCGACTGAGAAATGAGAATTGCAGTGACGTTCGAATGCGGTGATAGGCATCGCCCACCGGACTCTCGGGTCGTTCCAGCGTCTGGAAATCCAACTCGGGCCGAACCAGACCATCGGCCTCTGGAACCGAGCCGAGCACTGGCAGCGTTGTAAGCGCCCTGACGTCCTCAGCCGTGTTCAGTGACCGGTCCAGGTTATGGGACAAGAGAGCGGCGGCGACGGCGAGGATCGAGCCGGCCACCACGCCGAGCGCGATGGTTCGCGAGAGTGGGGTATTGGACGGAGCCGATGGCGGGACCGCCCGTTCCACAATGCGGGCGGAACCGATACCGGCGAGCTTGCCCTGGAGAGAGAGGTCGATGATTGCGTTGGCGACAGCGTTGATCTGCGCATCTATGAGATTGAGGCGGGGCCCGATTCGAGTGGTCTCCGCAGCGATTTCCCGTTCGATCGTGGCGCGGCGAGCATCGGTGCTGGCGGTGGCCAACGCTTCTTCGAGCCTGGCCAATTCGCTACGGACCTCGACCCGTTCGGCTGACAGGGAGTCGAGTTGTGAGGTGAAGAGGGCTGTAGCTGCTTCGAGGCTCTGCGCTGACTGGTTCTGTTTCTCGGCGACATAACTCTCCGCGTAGACATTGGCTGCTCGAGCCGCATCTTCGGGTGTTGCAGCGACCGCCCTGATTTGGAGAACGTCAGAGAATCCTTCAGCAGCTATCGAGACGCCCGGCACGAATCCCAGTGCTTCGAATACTCTGGCCCGCACCTCGTCGCCCTGGGCGAGGCTGATTTCATTGGTGAGCGTTCGGGAGAGACTGGAGGTGTTCTGGTTTTGCCCAGTCACCGCGGACTCTGCTTCGGTCTGGGCCACGAGAACCCGGGTTTGAGCGGTGTAGGAGTCAGCTTGAAGAAGCGGCAGCGCGACGGCCGCCCCGAGGACGATGAGAAAGACGAGCGCCGCCCACTTCCAGCGCTGACGGAGGATCCGCAGGTAGTCCGAAAGATCGAGAATACTGTCGTGATTGGGCGCGGCCACGTGCCCAAGATAGCCGAATCAGCAGGATGGTTGGCTGGGCGAAGTGCCGATGCCTCCTTGCGGCCTGCCGGCTGCTATTCCGGGTCGATCAGCGTGGGCTTGTTGCGAGCGAGTTTAAATGCAAACGCGGGAAGATTGAGCACGTAGCGGCGCCAGAGTCGCCGAGGTTCCATCACCAGCCGGAAAAGCCATTCGAACCCCGACCGTTGAATGAAACGTGGGGCCTGACGAACGCGCCCAGTCAGCATGTCGTAGGCCGCGCCGATCCCGATCAATGCCGCAGCATTCAGTTCAGAACGAACGTCGTCCATCCAGAATTCCTGTTTCGGGCTGGACAGTCCAACCCACACGATGTCCGGATCTGCTTCGTTGATCAGTTTGATTACCTCAGCCCGTTCCAAGCCGTCGAGCGGTCGAAATGGCGGGCAGAACGTGCCAACGTTTTGAACTCCGGGAGCGCGGCGTTTGATTTCGGCCGCTAGTTCTTCAGCAACTCCTTCGGTTCCTCCGTAATAGAAGAACTTCCACTGTTTCTCGCTAGCGCGTTCGGTCACTGCTTGGATGAGGTCTGGGCCATAGACCCGGCTCATTTCCTTTTCTCCAGCCCAGCGCCCGCACCAGACCATTGGCATCCCGTCTGGCGTCGTGAGGCCTGAGTTGTTTTGGATTTGGCGGAATTTCTCGTCCTTCTGAGCGAGCATTACGCCGTGAGCGTCCCGCACACAGACATAATGGCGATCGCCGTCTTGGATCCACCGGTCGATTTCGTTCACCGCGGTCGGAAGGTCCAGCGTGTTGACGTGAACTCCGAGAATATCGACACGGCGTTTGGGATTTAAGGCCATCTGGAGAAACTACTTCGGCTTTTCCGTGCCGGAGGTAATGGCTTTGACGAGATTTGACAACGGCCGAGCAGATTCGGACGTGAAGAGGTCTCGGCACGTTTCGAATGCGGTGTTCTGGAGATCGTTCAAACGGTCCAAGTCATCCAGCATTGAGGAGATCAATGGGGCCAACTCGGTCTCGGACCGGACCTCCTCAACGCTCTTACCAGGGATCAGTGGAAGGCTCATGGCAGATGTATGACCGGTGACGAGTGGGACGCGGTGAAAGATGAAGTCCAAAGTCTTCATCTTGAATCCACCCCCGACCGGTTCAAAGACAATACCAACTCGGCAGTCGGCGAGGGCCTTGTCGAAGTCGTCGACGTAGCCCTCGAACCGTACTTTGGGGTACTGACGTGATACTTCGTCGGGCGGTGGATAACCACCTGTGAAGACCACCACCTCTGTTCCATCGTCAATAAGCGGCTTCAACCCTCGCAAGGCCATCACCATGTTGTCGATCTTGGCCCCCCAATACAGAGTGCTGATCATGGCTACACGCCGAGGTGTCTCCTTGGTGATCGTTCGTTCGGGCCGACGGGTCCCGCGATAGCTCGGCAGGGTATGGACGATCGGGCCCTTGGGGTTCCGGGCTTGGAACGTGTCGATGTCCGCAATGGATATGGCGCTGACGCCATCGCAACGGCTCAGAAGATTGTTTTCGAACCGTTCCATCTTCTTGAGGTCCACGAATAAGGCGGCCTTCCGGATCCCTTTGGCGGCGGGGATCATTTTTTCCTTGACGTGAGTCTCGTCGTTCTGGGAGACGTAAATCGAAGGAACTGTTCCGTCGATGACGTCCAACGCGGCGCCAACACGGAGGTGATCCAAGAGAACGATGTCGGGGTCGTAGCTGGCGAGAGCCTCCTGTACCGCATCGGCATAGTCACGGTCCCACACCTCGGTCACCTTCACGGGCGCAGGATGAGCCATCTTCTTCCACATCGGTACGTTCCGGTGGGGAAGGATGGTCCAAGTGCCATCGTCATCGGCATTCTGGGAGTCGTCGGCGGAGCGCGCCCGCCCAATCGCTCGGACCTTATGGCCCATTTCGCGCAAGGCGTTGAGCATGTCGAGGCTGTAGCGGTACAGGCCGCTGTCAGCGGGTAACAAGTACTCGCCTGATAGCCAGAGAATCTTCGCCATTATGCGATAGTTCCTTACGGGGGTTGACGGTGATCGAACTCCAAGGGAAGCGAGAGCCGGGTCTTGAAGTAGTCCAATCGGACGATACCGGCGGGCAATGAGTCACAGATTGCGCTGGGAATGATTGGCGAGGTGTCAGACTGATCACTATGCATTCCCACGCGCCGGCTGGCGAAACCCGCCCGTTCACCCTGGCCGACCTCACCGTCAATATTTGCACCGTCGATCGTCCCGAGAAGCTTCGGGCGGCGTTGCAGAGCCTTCTGGACACCACCCCTCCAGGCCCGTCTCTTCAGCTGGTCCTCAACGAGGCGTCGCCGGAAACCTGGCCTGCGATAGAGGCTCTGGTGGAGGAATGGCGTGGTCCGGTCAACGTGATCCGAATCAGCAAGCGGCTGCCGGTAACCCAATCTCACCAACGGGCTTTGGATGCGATCAGCACCCGCTTGGTCAATTTCATGGGTGATGACGACCTCGTGTTCGCTGACCGTTTCACCGAAGCGATCGAAATGTTCAATTCCGTTCCAGACCTGAAGGTTGTCGGTACCTGGTGCGAACGGATCGGTGGAGACGGAGAAAACGTGGTCCGAAAAGGTCGCATGGATATCGGTCCGGTCACCCTGGATGAGTGGGCCGCCTATCGCGAGTCTTCAACACCGGTTCAGTACTGCTTTCCCGCCGTCATCCTCGACACCGCGGTCGCCCGCGAGGAGGGCGGTTTCCAGGACCGGTTTGGCTCGGCAATGGATGCCGCCCTTACCGGTTACATCGGACGGAAATGGCCGTGCCTCACCCAAACCGAACGCCGTTTCGGCTTTCGGATTCATGATGGATCGGACAGCGCGAACAACTTTGCAGCCCAGTTCGAGAGGTACGAGTACTTTGAAGACTGTCTCCGCGCCCTGAACGCCGGACGGGACGAACCCACGCTCGAGGAATGGCGGGCAGATCGCGCCGCGCAGCCTTGGCTCAAGCGCAAATCCCATGAAAGAATGGTGCGGTCGCGTCATTTATTCCGACGGTCCGGTGCCGCCCTGGTCGATGGCCGACGAGCTGATTTCGTGAAGTATGCGGCCCTGTCGTTGGTGGCCTGGCCGCCTCAGTTCTTCTCGAAGGCGGTCGAGCAACGAGGGCGAGCAACGCCGAAGGGTCAACGAAGCACACGGTGGTAGAGGGCCGTCATTGCCGCAGCCCGGGTCGGCCAGGTATTCCGCCGCGCGGCCGCCAACGCTGCGGTTCCCATCTCCCGGCGGCGGGTCGGGTTTCCGGCTAGCTCCACAAGCGCGTTCGCTATGTCTTCGGTTGACTGTTGCGTTGTTGTCGGCGGCACTTGAACCGCCCAGTCAGGGCTGGTGATGATGCCCGGCCCCTGGTGGTTGATGACCACGGCGGGCATGCCGTAGGCAGAGGCCGAGTGAAGCGGAGCGCTGCCGTTGTCGCGCACGCTGTTGAACAGCAGCACATCGTGATGGGCATACGCGTCCTCCAACTCCGCTTGCGAAGACCAGCCGCGATCGGTCACCAATTTGTCGTTGATCATCCGCTCCAGTTGATCGGCCACGATCTCCCGCGGGATGCCGTCGCCCATTAGCGTGAGGTGGATCGCACAGCGGGCGGAGGCCAACTGGACCGCATCCAGTGCCATGCCAAGCGCCTTGCGTTCCATTATTCGACTGACCCACAGGACTCGCAATGGTCCGGAGGTTGATTGGACTACCGGCCGGGTCATCATTTCGTCGGGGTCAACACCGTCGTCAAGCATCAACTCCACGTGTTTTGCGCCGAGCCGCCTCAACACCGTTTCGGTCTCCGGGTTGGACGCCAGTATCAACGATGCAGAGTGCACCAGACGGCGGCTGAACGGATTGAACCTGATCGTCCGAACGAAACCGTTCCGAAGTTGTTCATACCGCCAGCTGTTCGGAAAGCACGACTTGTACCCCGGCGATGCTGTGGTCCCGCCGCCCACGGGACCTAGGACAAATGGAGCGTCTAGCCGGTTGAGCCAGCTTCCATGATGAATGCTGGCCCAGGAAAGGTGATGGACAAGATCGAACGGGTGGTCGTGATGGAGTGATCTAGCCGTGCGCAGCGCACGCCGTTGCCAGCCTTGGTAGTCCAACGCCGTGTACACCACCACCGGGAGGCGACGGGAGAGAGTTGGCGGTTCGACGTCGACGAACTTGGGGCCGTTGCCTGGGGGAATCGGTTCGGGTAACGGTGCAGTTCTTGGATCGATCGGCGACGTGGGATCGGCACGGTTCACCAGAGCTGTGACATCGATCCCTTTCATCGCAAGGTGGGTAACCCATTGCCACGACATGCGCGCTTCGGAGCCGCCGCTCGGTGAACAGGAGTGAGCGACGAGAAGCACCCTCATCACTTCATCCCAAGGGTGCCAGATGCTTGGACAAGTTTTCGGTAAGGAATCGTAGGCATGGTCCGTATGACCCATTCTTCTGTGTGGGGGAGAGCGGGGATGCTCAGGCTAGGTGCGCTGTGCAGGAGCAACGCCACCTGTCGGGGTTTGGTGGGTAGAGCTACCCAAATATCACCTCAACCAAATTTGAACAATGCCGATGAACCCATATGCCATTGCCCGTCCGCCGTACCGGCGCGCTTATCCGACTTCTTACGCTTGTGCTTACGATTGGGGTGGTTGGGTCCGCCTGCTCTTTCGGCACCGGGGGTAGCGGCAACGCCAATGGAGGTGCCGAAGTGCTTGGTGCGTCCTCGGCTCTTCCCGGCAAATACGTCTCGACCACCGGCAACAACGGGAATTCTGGCAACGCTCCAGACCAGGCCTATCGCACGCTCGCTCATGCGGTGAAACAGCTCACCCCCGGAGACACCCTCTACGTGATGGAGGGCGACTACTTCGAAAACGAGCGGCCGGACTCTGCGGTGGCGATCACCAACTCCGGCACTCCTCAAGCATGGATCACCATCACTGCATTTCCAGGTGCCACGCCGATCATTCGTAGCAACCAGAGCAACGGGATCAAGGTGGACGGGGCCAGCTATGTGGAGATCTCCAATCTGGAGTTGATCGGCAACCCGACCGGAGGCACCTCGAGCTACTCCGGGTCAGGGATCAACGTCGATGCGATCTACAGCCCGGCGAAAAACCATCACATCCGTATTCTCAACAACACGATTTCGGGATTCGGGGCGGGCGGTATCCCGGTTACGGGGAGCAGTCATGTTGAGATCCGCAATAACGTAATTCACGATGTTGCCGAGGTGGAATGGACTCAGCACAGCGGTATTTCCATCCTCGAGAGTTTCAACATGGGGTTCGGGAACGACAGTAATGGCTACTCCAACTACATCACCGGTAACACGATCTACCGGGTGGAGAACAAAGTCCGAGACAGAAGTGGCCGCTTCACCGATGGAAACTGCATCATCATGGATCGCACCAAAATCAACAGCTACACCGGTCGCACGCTCATCGCCAACAACCTCTGTCTCGACAGCGGTGGTCGAGGTGTTCAGGTGTATCAGTCTCGCCACGTCGATGTCGTGAACAACACGATATTTCAGAATCTCAAGACTGGTGAGATCGCCAGCAGCGGCGGGGAGTTGGGGGCGTTCTATTCCGAGGACGTGCACTTCGCCAACAACCTCGTATTTGCAAGGAACGGTCTCATGCCGGCTCGAACCTACGACGCCAGCAACATCCGTTTCACGAAGAATCTCTATGTAGGTGACACCGATCCCCAATACAACGGCGCGGCCAACAACGGCGACCGGCGCGTCGGGTCCGGCACCGCTGTTGTGGCAAGTCCGAGTACGAATCCGAATCCGGCGAACTTCAAGCTCGTGAGCGGCTCGCCCGCGGTCAACGCCGGGACGAACGCCTTTGATGCTGTGGTCTCCAGGGACTATTTGGGAGCCCAACGCCCAGCGGGCGGGGCCACCGATATCGGAGCTCTGGAATCAGGAAGCTCTGCACCCGTAGCAACCACCGCACCGCCAACCACGGCAGCCCCAACCACGGCAGCCCCAACCACGGCAGCTCCGACAACTGCGAAGCCCACAACCTCGGAGCCCACTACCGTAACGACGTCGGCTCCCACCACTCAGCCCCCTAAGCCGGCTACCACCGTTCCGGAAGCCTCGACTTCGGTGGCAACAACCGAGTTGGTGCCAACGATCGTGCCGCGGCCACCTACTACAGCCAGCCCGAGCACAACTACTGCGGCCGGTGAGGATGCCTCTGCGTCCGCCGTCGACTCGAAGCCATCTACGGCAGCCGCCGCGGCCCCCAGTTCGTCCCTGGCCGCAGCCCCGGCGGAATCAACGACGTCGGCGCCCGCTACCTCCAGTACGTCGCCCTCAAGCAACCCGGTTGAACCCAGCCAGGAGAGCGCGGTTTCACCGGCACCTGCAGCAGTCCCGCCGGGCGACGCCGGACCGACCTCAGGCCCCGCAACTACGATCGACTTCGGAGTTCCCGAAGGTCCTCGCTTCGACTTCGACGACTCGCAGTTCTCGCCACCGCGACCTCCCGAAGAGGTCAGCGTGACGAGCCTGCCCGCTTCGACGATCGGTTCGGTCAAGCGGAGCCTCGCCCCGCCGTCCACAATCTTCGATAGCGATGGTCCCGGTCCGGCCGACGGGGAACCGGTGGTGGACTTTGGCGCCCGGGAACGCAATGCGTCGGAGCCGCTGGCATTCGACGATGTGACGGTCCCTCAGGCTCCCACTCCCGCAGAGGTGCCACTGGGAATTCTGGCCTCGGCTGGGCTCCTCCTGTCCTACTATCGGCCAACCCAGCTGGAGGCCGGGCTGGGACGACTGCTCAGCCTCGTTGGTCGCGGCTGAAGTACATTAAGGATGAATGAGCGGGGCTCGGTACGCTCGCGCATTGATTTCTTCGCCCAATCATCCGAAAGACAACCATGGTTCCCGACAACAACTTCGTTCAGGATGACGTCACAACCCTCGAGGACTACCTTGCGGCGATCCGTAACCGGAAGTGGGTTGTCGTTGCCGTTGCGTCGTTGGTCTTCGCGCTGGCGTTCTTAGCTACATCGGGCGGTGTAGCAACCTACACGGCCGAAGGTGAAGTGGAGGTTGGCCTGAGTCCGGTCAACAGCACCAACGACTCGCCCGCACCTGGCAACCTCGATCTGGAACGGTCCAAGATGAAGGGCAACGAGATCTCTACCGCGGTTGCTGGACAGTTCCAAGCTAGCGGAATCCCGGTGACTGCGGCCCAGTTGCGGGAAGACATCGACGTCAGTTTCGTTCCGTCCAGCCAACGACTAGACCTTTCTTTCACCAGTGACGACCCCGAGTTCGCAGCGGCTGTAGTAAACGCGTTTGCCGAGACCTATGTGCAGCGTCGTAAGGCTGCGGCCGAGGAATATTACGAGACTCGAATCAATGTGCTGTTGGCCACGGAACAGGCGGAGCTAGAGAAGGCCTTGGCGGCCGAAACCGCCCGGGTGGAGTTGGTGCAGGAGGCTGCGGCAGCAAACACAACCCAGGCTCGGCGAGCTCAGATCCAGATTGAGCTGGCGGAGTTCCAGGACATCAAGAACGACGCCAACCGGGCCATAGCAATCGCAAAGACTGAACGGAATCGGCAAGAGCTCAACCGCGCCTCGTTACAGAGTGCTGCCAGCGTGATCCTGTCTGCTGACACGCCAACGTCGGTCAACGGGGTCCCCCGTTCATACATTCTGGTGGGATCGCTCATCGCTGGCCTGCTGTTCGGTACCGCCGCCGCATTCTTGGCGGAGAGGCTCGATACCACCGCACGCGACGAGGAAGACGTGGCCCTGGCTCTCAATACGCGAGTTCTGGCCTCAATACCGGCCTTTCCGCTTGGCAATCGCAGTGGGACTTCAGCCGCCGTGATGTTGAGTGAAGATCGCAAGCCTCGCCTTGCGATCTCGCGTGAGGCCTTTCGCCGCCTCCGCTCCAGCATTCAGTTCTCCGCCGCCTCTACAGGATCCGAAGTCTTTCTATTCACCAGCGCGTTCCCGGGAGAAGGCAAGTCGGTGGCGGCGTCGAACTTGGCCCTGGCACTGGCGCAGAGCGGCAAGCACGTTGCATTGGTTTCGGCGGACATGCGCCGACCAACCCTGGAACGGATTCTCGGCGTGCCAAACAACGAGGGGCTGTCGGACTTCCTCGGAGGTCGCACCGAGATGGAACTCAAGTCGGTCGAGGGGGTGGAGAACCTGTGGTTCGTGCCTTCCGGACCAGCACCAGCCAATCCAGGCGAGTTGCTCGGCTCGGTCCAATTCGAAACGCTCATCAAGGAACTCCGAACGATGGCATCGTTTGTCATCATCGACAGTCCCCCGGTGCTCAGCACCGCTGATGCCGCGACGGCAGCAGCATTTGTAGATGGGGTCGTTGTCATCGTAGACAGCCGCCGCACCGAGACGCCCGACCTCATCCGTGTGCGGGATGAACTGGAGCGAGGCGGTGCGAAGATTGCGGGAGCTGTTCTCAACCGCACTCGTGGGCGTCGTGGGCTCTTCAGCCGCCGCGACACCTATGCATACTACGAGACCGGTCAGTCGTAGAACCGGCTATGACCATCGCGGTGAGGGCGCCCGTCGACGAGCCTCATGCCGAGCATCCACGGGAGACCCTTGCTCATGCTCGAGCGCAGTGGCGGCAAAGCCCGGCCTATCGGGCCCGGCCTCGTCTGGTAGAACAGACGATCGGGATGCTGGCGCTTCTCTTTCTCACTGCTGGGCTCCCGACCGAATGGTTCGTTGTCAACTACCTCACCGACGTCAACGCCGGTGGACCGCTGGTGATCGTTGTCTTCATGGCTTTCACCGGGACTCTGTTGACGTTCTCCATGAAACGACCGAAGGCGATGTTTTACCTGGTCGTCTGCGAACTGGCCCTCATGGGATTCAGTTTGCTGATCTTGTTCTCACCGCTGTGGTCGGTGGATTTCGGAACGTCTCTTCGACGAGCGATCGCCCTCTCGCTCACCACCGCCCTGGGACTCTATTTCGTGTCTCGCTACAGCCTTGAACAACTCCTGGGCCGTATGTCATTGGTGTTTGTGGTCACAACTGTTTTCAATCTTGTCTGGGTGTATGCACTACCGACGTACGGTCGGGTGGACGGCGGAGACTTCACCGGAATAACTACCAACCGGAATGCGCTCGGCAGCCAGGCCGTCCTTGCATGCCTCGTGATGGTGTTCGGATTCAAGGCACGACGCCATCGATTCCTGACTGGTCTCGGTTTCGTGGGGTCGGCCTGGTTGGTGATCGGGACAGAGTCGAAGACGTCGTTGATGTCGTTGCTCCTCCTCGGCGTTCTTCTCATCGTGTTCACCACGTTCCGCTCGCGTCGGCAATTGTTCGGGGCGGTGATCGTCAGCGAGATCACGGCGGGCCTTTTCGGTATTCTGATCGCCACCGCCAACCTGGCGTTCATCACCGACCTTCTCGGTCGAGACATCACCCTCACTGGACGCACGATCCTCTGGAAAAACCTCATAGCTCCGATTGCCGAAAGGCCGATCCTTGGTCATGGATGGGATGCGTTTTGGGGTGGCTGGAACTCGCCGGCTCATGAGATTTGGATCGAGAACAACTGGCTTCCACCAACGGCCCACAATGCCGCCCTGGAGTATCTCCTGTCCATAGGGATCGTCGGCCTGACATTCTGGCTCGTGATGATGGGCCGGGGGCTATGGCGGTCTATCCACTATTTGCGTGATCGCCCGGGATTCGCCGGTCTTTTTCCGGTTGCGATGCTGTCGTATGCATTTCTTTACTCCGTCACCGAAGCCGGGGTGGTCCATCGCGGGATCGACTGGATGTTGCTCGTTGTGGCTTTGGTGGAGACCAAACGTTTCATGGATCGAAACCGATCCACGCTCGATGGTCACCGAGTGCTTTTTCAGAAGAGACAGCTTCTCAGCAGGAAACTCGCGGCTCGCTCAGGTCCACCACCCGCACCGTCGGACTCGCCCACAATTGGGGTAGTTCAGCCTATGACCGATGGCATGTCGGTCGCAGGACCTTATAGGTAGAGGTTCCCAGTTCATGCCTGGTTTATTTCCTGGGTGGCAGATAGTTGCTACCTTCGCTCCCATAAGGTTTCAATCAATTGAACCGCGGCAAAAGGCGAAATGATGACGGCGCAACACCCAATTAGTCGAGAACATCTAAGAACAGCGGTAGACGGCGACCGCTTCGGGGTCTTTGAGTCCGCCCGAATCGAACGTCGGCGAGGGCCATACGAACGGCTTTTCAAGCGGGGGCTCGACATCGTCGTTGCCGGTGGTGTGCTGTTGGTGGCCTCGCCGCTGCTCTGCCTCACATGGCTTGGTCTTCGTCTCACCCTGGGACCGGGCGTGATTCTCACCCAGGACCGCGTCGGCCGCAACGGTCGACCGTTCCGAATGCTCAAGTTTCGGACCATGCGTCACGACCGCCGCTCCACCGAGTTGAACTTCGACGGCACGGACCGGCGTCAGACCCACAAAAGCGACGAAGATCCTCGCCACACCACGCTGGGCCGCTTCATCCGAAGTATCAGCGCCGATGAACTTCCACAGCTTGTAAACGTGCTGAGGGGTGAGATGAGCCTGGTGGGACCCCGCCCGGAGTTGTATTTCGTGGCCAAGCGGAACGGCATTCTCGATCACCCCCGTCATATCGTGCGGCCGGGTTTGACCGGCCTGTTCCAAACATCAGGTCTTCGTAGCAAAGCCGATCTGTCCGAGGGGCTTCATCTTGACATGGCGTACGTGATCAACCTCTCCATGCTCAGCGACATCAAAATTTTGTTCCGCACCGTCGGTGCACTGGTCCGCCGCACCGGAGCCTGAGTCGGCCACAATAGAGTCAATGAGCCACGCTGATCAGCGCAAGAGAGTGCTGTTCGTGTGCACAGCAAACATCTGTCGCAGCCCTACCGCCGAGTACATCGCTCGATCTCGATACGGAGCCGACAAGTTTCACTTTCGTTCCGCCGGCTTCCTGGCCGCGGATCGTTCCTGCCCAGACGATCTACAAAAGGTGCTCCAGGCTCGGGGCCTATCGGTGGCAGATCACCGCAGCTACAAACTGGATCAAGACACAGTCACCGCGGCCGATCTCATCCTCACGATGGAGTCGCGCCATGTTCTCGATGCCACCGTGTTGGATCGACGGGCTCTCCGGAAGACGCTGCCTCTGAAAGAGGCTGCGAAAACCATTCGCAGCGGTGAGTCAATCGAGGAATTCCTGGAGCGGGTGAATGCAGATCGCGACGCGCAGAAGTATTTGTCTGAGACCGAATTAGACGTGGCCGACCCCTACAAGAAGAGGTTGAAGGCCTACGAAAGGGCAGTAGAGGAAATCGATGCTCTGGTCACAATCGTGCTCGATGCCCTTGCCTGACCAGCGGTAGCGGGCTTAGGCGGGGAGTGTCCGCCAGGTGATGGAACGATTCAGGTGGTAGTTGCCCACGGTCGCCAATAGCAGCCCGGCAGTCATCGCCACCCCACGAAGCGCCCATCCGGACTCGTCGACTCGGGCCATTATCAACGCTTCGGTGGCGCTCGCTACGAGAAGTCCGTGGGCGGCGACGCCGTGAAACTTCACTAGTCCACCTACCCAAGCGCTGCCGTGATGCCGGTAGGCGTTGAACGTGAATCGGTTGTTCCACCAATAGTTCCAAACGACTGCCGCTTCGATCGCCAGCCACGCTGACAAGGTCGGGGCGGTTATCTGTACCAGGGCGATGTAGAAGGTTGCCCGAACCATCACGCCAGAGAGGCCAACGATTGCGTAAGCGCTGAAACGAGCCGTGACGAAACGGCCGCCGGCGAGCTCCAAGAGTGCCATGAGGTAGGCGACAACCACCGAGCCCGTGAGTTTGGTGGCCCCGTGGAGCCGTTGGCCGAAACGAAAGCCGACCTCGGTCACCACCGGTGGCGAACCTGTGGCGAGGAACTCGAGAAGAATTTTGAAGCCTTTGGGGTTGACCGCAGCTGCGACCTGTTCGTAGCGGTCCCGGCTCACGACGAAGAAGCCGCTCATTGGATCATTGACCGGAGTTCGGAGCATCAACCGTGCAAGTTGGGCGCCGCCCCACGACACCGTGCGCCGCCATGGGCCGAATTCTCCGTAGCTGCCGCCAGGTGCTTCTCGTGATCCGACCGCGATGTCCGCCCCGTCATCAATGATCGCACTCACGAGGTCGGGGAGGATTCGCTCGTCGTGCTGGAGGTCGGCGTCGAGCACGGCCAGGGTGCGACCCCGAGCGGCACCGAATCCGGTCATCACTGCGGAGGAGAGGCCGCGGGCGTCGGTTCGACGAATGACCGACAGGCGGGGCTGTTGGGAGCCGATGTCCTGGGCTACTTCCCAGGTTCGGTCGGGAGAATCGTCGTCAACGACGATGAGTTCGTAATCCAGATCCGCCAACGCATCCTCTAGTCGCCGGACCAAATGAGGAATGTTCTCCGCTTCGTTGAACGTCGGGATGATGACGCTCACCAGTGGTGCAGCGTTCTCCCGACGTTCAGCACTTCTGCGATCGACTCTCGGCAGCGTTCGCGCTTGACCCGGTGCGGGAAAGGTGCTTTTGGTGGCATCGGACGACACGGATGATCTATCGGCAGATCGCCGGTCTCAGTGCAGTTGAATCCCCAGGAAATAATTGGGCTCGCCGGAAAACAAAGCTGACCCCGGGGGGCGGCGGCAGTCCCGGGGTCAGCAAGTCGCGTTACTGCGAGGTAACCACGACGCATGATGAGGCTAGCACAGCGGCTCCCATTCCTCTACAAAAACTATTCATTTTTGAATTTGTCTCTGGTGGGTCTGTCCCCCTGGCGGGTCAGACCAGCGAAGATGGCGGCGGCTACCGTGGGGATGGTGAATCCCATGCCCACCGATCATCTCCCCGAAGGCGAAGCGAAGAGGAATGCGGTACGGGAGATGTTCGACACGATCGCCCCCCGGTATGACCTTGTCAACCGGGTCATGACGTTCCGTCTCGATGTGGGCTTACGGAAAAAGACCATGAAAACATGTGCGTTCGCTCCGAATTCTTTGGTTCTGGACCTCGCTGCCGGTACGGGCGATTTCTGTAGGGAACTTCACAAGGGGGACCATCTGGCGGTCGGTGTGGACTTGTCCTATGGAATGCTGGCGGCTGCCCGAACGTCGGCTCCGTTAGTGCAGGGCGATCTTCTGACCTTGCCGATTCTGAACGAAAGTGTCGACGGTGCCGTGTGCGGTTATGCGCTCCGGAATCTGGTGGAGCTGCCGGCATTTTTCAGTGAGCTGCATCGAGTTGTCCGAACCGGAGGTCGAATTGGTTTGCTCGATGTTTCCCGCCCGGATAGTCGCTTCCTACGATCAGGCTACGACGTGTACTTCAACCGAGTTGTGCCCAAGATTGGTGCCCTCCTTTCCGACGGCTCCGCCTATAACTACCTGCCACGCTCGTTGTCTTACCTGCCTGACCGCAGCGTGATGATGCAAATGTTGCGAGACGCCGGCTTCGTCGACGTCGTTCATGACCAGCTTCAGGGTGGCCTTTCGCAGCTTCTAACCGCTACGAGGGACTAGCCGGGAGTAGGATGCACCCCGTGATCTGGTTTAATCCAAGGCATCCTCAGACCATGCAGGCGGCGGTGATACTGGGTTACATCAGTGGGGTGTTCGGCCTTCTCCGCTCCAGTGCATTGGGTGGTCCATTGGCTCCGATCATGCTGTTGGCAGCCCTCGGAGCGCTCGGCGGCGCGTTCGGTGTCGCCAACAACAAAAGGGTCGGGTGGCTCGCTCTGGCGGCAGCATCGGTGGTCGTGGCACTGTTCTTTCTCGGTCTTGTGGTGTGGGCCACGCAACAAGGTGTCAATCGGGCCATGCAGTCGCTGATCAACACCGTTTTTCCGGTGGCTCTGGTGGCGGCCGTCCTTCACCGCCAGACCCGCGAATACATGAAAGCCTGGTTCGACTGAGGTTGGTTTAGGTGGTTGCTCCGCGGTTGGCCAATTGGCCACAGGCTGCGTCGATATCGTCACCCATGGTGGAACGGATCGTCACGTTGACACCCGCCCGCCGAAGAACTCCGGCAAAGTGCTTCACCTGCTGAGGGCTGGAGCCAGTGGTTGGATATCCGGGCGTGGAGTTCAGTGGGATCAGGTTCACGTGGGCGTCTGCCTTCCGAGCCAAACCGATCAGTTCGTTGGCGTCGCGATCGCGATCGTTGACACCACCGATCATGGCCCACTCGAACGACACCCGTCGACCGGTTTTATCGCGGACCATTTGGCAGGCTTGAATGAGCTCGTTGATGGGGTAGCGACGATTTAGAGGAACCAGTTCGGATCGCAGGTCGTCGTTGGCTGCATGAAGGGAGACCGCCAGGCCCACCTGACCGTTGGCATCGGCGAAGCGTTCCATGGCGGGAACCAGTCCGACGGTTGAAACCGTGATCTTGCGCGACCCGATGCCGATGTCAGTAGTAATTCGCTCGATCGCGGTGAAGAGCCGTTCGAGGTTGGCCAGCGGTTCGCCCATCCCCATGAACACGATGTTTGACAGGCGCTGTGGGGAGGCGGCGTCTTTCGCTCGGTGCACCTGTTCCAGGATTTCCGCCACGGTGAGATGACGTTCGAAACCAGCTTGGCCGGTGGCGCAGAAACTGCAGGCCATCGCGCAGCCTGCCTGGCTGGACACACAAACGGTGGCCCGGTCCCGGTACCGCATGAGGACCGTCTCTACCTGTGCGCCGCCGTTGAGTTCGAATAGCCATTTGGTGGTGCGACCATCGCCGGAGCGCTGTTCGGTGACCGGGGTGAGCGCCGGCGGGAACTCCTCAGCCAGCCTGGACCGTAATCTGAGGGGAATGGATGAAATCTGATCCGGGGATTGTCCTTTGGTATTGATCGCATTCCAAACCTGGTCGGTTCTGAAGCGAGGCTCGTCGCCAAGGAACGCTGCGAGCGCGCCTCGATCCAGGTCGAGAAGGGCTGGTCGGGCCGGCAGGGGAGCGCGAGCCGCGCCGGACAGGGCGCCGAGATCGTATTGGCGAGTCCCAGGATCGGCCGGATCGGAAGCGGTGGTGTCCATCATGGGCCGGCTTCCGCGCCTGGGGCACCACCGGGGATCATCCATGAAACGTCGTCATGCACCGTGACGAAACCGAGTCGGTGATAGCTGCGAACAGCCGGCTCGTTATGGGCCTCGACGTACAAGATCGCTTGACGGAGGCCCTGATCATGGAGCCACCGGAGACCGGCGGCGGTCATGGGACCACCAAGGCCGCGACCGTGCACATCGGGGTGCAGTCCTATGACCGAGATCTCACCCAAGGAGCGATCATGGTGGATTTGAGTCCAGCAGAAGCCGTTGACGACGCCGTCGATTATGGCCAGTCGGACACCTTCGGCGCTGTGGCCGAGTTCCCTCAGCTTCTTCTGAACGGATTCCGCCGTCATTCCGGCCTGATCTGGATGCTCGGCGAAGGCGGAGTTGTTCACTCGTACCACCGCCGCAACGTCTTCGGGGTTTGAGGGGTCGAGTGCTCGTGTTGCCAGTGGCTCGGTATCCACCGGCAGTTCCGTCAGCATCAAGTGGAGGCGGCGGCAGTTGTATGCTGCTGGCCAGCGGCGCTGAATAAGGTGGATCATCTGCTGGTTCTCCGGGCGGATCCAGAGTTCGGTTCCCTCGGTGTCGACGAGGCTGGCAACGAGTTCGCCCAGGCGAGACTCGTGACCGGGCCGAAGGTACACCTGGGTCGACCGCGTCGGGAGTGCGCTGCCGGGGCGACGCAAGGCGGTGCTGACCGAGGCGACACCGAGTGGTGTACAGCGGCCATCGTCGGAGAGGATCAACGCCACGTCTCCGTCGGCGTGATGAAATCGGTCGTCGGCTTCCCACGTTGGCACGTGTTGGCAAAGGATCCGGTCACCGAATCCCAGAGCGCTGGCGCGCCCGTCGGCGTCATCGGGGGCATAGACACAAACCGGCACCTTTACAGGATGGCGTGGTTGGACGCTCATGCCACGCCAGGTGAATCAGCTTGCCGGCGGCTCGAGTCTGACTCGTATCGATTCGGCGTGCGCGGGTAGACCCTCCACTTCGGCGAGTGCCACCACGTGGGGACCGAACGTCTCGAGTGCCGCCTGGTCGATGGTGACGATGTGGTGATCGCGGAGAAAATCGGTGACTGTCAGCGCTGATGCGAATCGGGCCGATCCGTAGGTTGGCAGAACATGACTTGGCCCTGCGATGTAATCTCCCATGGAAGCTGGAGCCAGGTGGCCGCAGAACATCGCCCCCGCATTGGTGACCCGGCGGGCAAGGCTCACCGCATCGTCAATCTGTAGTTCCAGATGTTCTGGAGCGATGGCGTCGATTACGGCGACGGCGGCGTCACGGTCATCAACAAGCGCCACATATCCGCCTTCGGCCAAGGTGGAGCGGACGTCTTCGGCGCGTGAGGAGGTCTCGAGGTAAGCATCGCCGGCGGCGCAGACAGCTTCGGCCACCTCTTCGTCCCAGGTGACGAGCCATGCAAGACCATCGGGACCATGCTCGGCCTGGAGGATCACGTCGATGGCAGCGAACAAAGGATTGGCGGTCTGATCTGCTACTACAACCACCTCCGAAGGACCGGCGAACGCTGCGGCTATTCCAACATGACCGGCAACCTGTTGCTTCGCCAACGCTACGTAGACATTTCCTGGTCCTGCGATCACGTCCACCGCGGGAATCGTCTCGGTCCCGTACGCCATTGCCGCGATCGCTTGCGCACCGCCTACTGCATAGATCTCTGTGACCCCTGACAGGGCCGCAGCAGCCAGGACTTCGGGTGCCACTTTCTGGGTTGTGCGGTTGGGCGGGACGCATAACGCGATCTCGGCAACGCCAGCCACCAGGGCGGGAATGGCGGTCATGACAACCGTGCTCGGGTAGGCGGCCCGGCCCCCCGGGACGTAGAGACCGGCGCGGCGGACCGGTTTTTGGAACGCTCGTACCGTCATGCCGGAATTTTCCACCACCGCCTCCGGTCGGAGTTGGTGCTCGTGAAACCTCCGGACGTTGGTAACCGCGACCTCGATTGCGGCCTTCAGTTGAGGGGAGACGCCGGCGAGGGCGGAGGCGATTTCATCCGAGCTCACCCGGTAGTGAGGATTCTCCACGCCATCGAAATGTGCGGTGTAGGCACAGACAGCGTTGTCGCCTCGATGACGCACCTCGGCCAGGATCTCTGCCACCACGGCGCTGGGCTTGTCGCCGGTGAGTTCGGGCCGGGGGAGAAGTCCGGTGATCGAGGTCCCGCGGCCTCGCAGGTCAAGCATGGTGAGCACTGGCCAAACGATACCTGTTGCGTCTGAGGACCGGGACTCCTCCCTCGACGGTGATCAACCGAGGCCAAAAAGATCACCGGCGCCCCCCGAAGGAGACGCCGGCGGCGCAATTCGGGGCGGCGGATCCCCGATATCGCTGCTACCAGGTGGCGGGAACCTGGTACTGGGCAACTTAACCCAATTTTGGCTCATGTGGGTGGATTCCCCTAGCACCGTTTTGCGCCCCGATACTCTCAAGCCGTGAGCCTTGATCGAGTGGCCCTGGGAACAATTGCGATGGGGTTGGATGACCTGATCGCGCGTTTGGAGGCCCAGACGGCCATGGCGTCCGAAAGCGACGAAATGGCGATAGCGCTCCTCGAGGTGGAACGGCAGCTTCACAGCTGCGCAAGACGCTTGAATGCAACTCTCAGGCCACGCAGCTGATCCGTTCATCAACCACCTGGCGGTAAACGGCACGCCGTCAGATCAGACGACGATGCGGCCATTTCAGCGGCAGCGTGCCGATTCACCGGCACAATGGAACGGTGCGTACCGCTTCTCGTTCCCGCAAAACCGCCGAGACGTCCATAGAGGTCTCGATCGACCTGGACGGGACCGGCGCGACCAACATCTCTACCGGCCTCCCCTTCTATGACCACATGTTGGATCAGCTGGGCCGTCATGGAGGTTTCGATCTAAATGTCCAGGCCGAAGGGGACCTCCACATCGACGCACACCACACCGTCGAAGACACTGCCATCGTGCTGGGCGAGGCTTTCGCCGATGCCATCGGCAACAAGGCCGGAGTCCGGCGCTTCGCCAGCGGCTTTTATCCATTGGACGAGGCGCTGGTCCGAGTTGCCTTAGATCTGTCGGGCCGACCCTTCATGGTGTGGAACGCCAAGATGCCCGAGGCAATCCCGCTTGGAACGCCGCCTTTCGATCCTTCTCTGGCTGAGCACGTGATGCAGAGTTTTTCCATGGCCGCCGGTATCACGCTGCATGTCGAGCTGGTCTACGGAACAAACGTGCATCACATCATCGAGGCCACCTTCAAGGGTCTCGCTCGATGCCTTCGGGACGCGGTGCGAATCGAGGATGGCGCTGGCATACCCTCCACCAAGGGAACCCTGTGAGCAAACCTCTCGTGGCGGTTCTGGATTATGGAATCGGGAATCTCCGTTCGGCACAGAAAGCCCTGATTCGCGTGGGATCCGACGCCCGTCTCACCTCCGACATCGGTCTCATTGCAGAAGCCGACGGCGTAGTTCTTCCCGGTGTCGGTGCCTTTGGTGCGTGTATGAAGGCACTTCACGGCGTTGGTTTAGCAGGGGCAGCCGTTTCCGCCGCCGCCAGCGGCCGACCCTTCATCGGAATTTGTGTTGGAATGCAGTTGCTGTATGAAGGCAGCGAGGAGTCGCCTGGTATCGCTGGACTTGGCGTGCTTCCCGGGCAAATCACGCGGTTGCCGTCAACGGTGAAGCGTCCGCAGATGCAGTGGAACAGACTTGATCTCATCGAGCCCGATCACCCTTCGGTGGCCGGTCTAGGTACGCCGTGGCTCTATTTCGTGCATTCGTACCGGGCTCCGGTCGACCACACCACGGTGGCTACCGTGGACTATGGCGACGCGGTCACGGCGGTGACCGCTCGAGACAACGTCTGGGCTACCCAGTGTCATCCCGAGAAGTCGTCGGTCGCCGGGCTGGAGCTCTTGAAGAACTGGGTCAAGACCCTCGCTCCCGCTACGGCAGAAACCAGCACCAGATGATTCTTTATCCGGCTATCGATCTTCTCGACGGGGCATGCGTTCGCCTTTTCAAAGGCGATTACTCGCAGGCCACCACCTATAACTCCGAACCCGTAGCTCAGGCGGTGCAGTTCGCTGAGGAAGGGGCGGAATGGATTCACATGGTAGACCTGAACGCAGCTCGGTCCGGGACTGCAGAGAATGGCAAGGCCATCGCGGCGGTATGCGCCGCCGTTTCTGTCCCGGTGCAGGTGGGCGGTGGTGTTCGGTCTGTCGCTCGTGCGGCGGCACTCGCTGAAGCAGGTGTTGCCCGAGTCGTCATCGGGACAGCTGCTGTTGAAAACCCGGATCTCGTGGCCGAGGTTGCTCAGAGACAGGCGGTGGCAGTAGGCCTGGACGCCCGAGATGGGATGATCGCCACGCACGGCTGGACCGAGACCACCGGGATTTCGGTTGCTGAAGCGGCGCAGCGGTTCGCGGATGTAGGCATCCATGCGATCGTCGCCACTGATATTGCCCGGGATGGAACGATGACCGGCCCAGACACGTCTGGACTCACTGAGCTGCTGGGCCAAATCGAGGTCCCGGTGATCGCCTCCGGAGGCGTGGGATCGTTGGACGACCTCCTCACCCTTGCCGAATTGCGTTCGGAAGGCGATGGCGCCGGACGTCGCCTCGAAGGGGTCATCACCGGAAAGGCGATCTACGAGGGCGCATTCACAGTGGGTCGGGCTCTGGCAGCGCTGGCGGAGGTCAAGAGATGAAGGTGGTGCGTGTCATCCCATGCCTCGACGTAGACCAGGGACGCGTAGTGAAGGGAGTCAATTTCGTTGACATCCGCGACGCTGGCGATCCGGTGGAATTGGCCGCCGCCTATGACGCTCAGGGCGCCGATGAACTCGTTTTCTTGGACATCACCGCCTCGCATGAGAATCGGGACACCACCGTCGCCATGGCTGCGGCCGTCGCCGAGACGGTATTCATCCCGTTCACGATCGGTGGTGGGGTGCGCTCAGTTGATGATGCTCGAAAACTTCTTCGGGCCGGCGCTGACAAGGTTTCGATCATGTCGGCGGCATTGGCGCGGCCCCAATTGATCGCTGAGATCGCAGCTGAGTTCGGGTCGCAATGCTGTGTAGTGGCAATCGATGCCCGCGCTTCTACCGTCACCCCCAACGGCTACGAGGTCTACTCCCACGGTGGCCGCCGGGCCACCGGAGTTGACGCCATCGAGTGGGCAATTGAAGCAGCGGAGCGGGGAGCGGGCGAGATTCTGCTCACATCCATGGACCGCGATGGAACAAAAACCGGCTTCGACCTCCAACTCACAGCTGCCGTAGTCGATGCGGTTACGGTTCCGGTAGTTGCTTCGGGTGGAGTAGGAACCCTGGAGCATCTCACCGAAGGGGCCGCCACCGCCGGTGCCGACGCCGTTCTGGCCGCGAGCATCTTCCATTTTGGTGAGCACACGATCGCTGAGGCCAAGGCCCACCTCACTCAAGCCGGAATCACGGTCAGGCCAGCTGGCTGAGCACCGTAGACTCACCCGGGTGGAAGAGAACGGACGTCTGCCGATCAAGATGCTCAACGATCGGGTTTTGGTGCAGCTGGAGGGGGCAGAAGGAGATCGTCGCAGCAGCGGTGGCATCCTCATTCCGGCGACGGCGCAAGTGGGGAAACGCCTCACATGGGCCAAGGTCGTGGCAATTGGTCCCAATGTTCGTTCCATGCAGCTGGATGACCGGGTGCTCTTCAACGCACAGGACCGATACGAGGTCGAGGTGGGCGGGACCGACTACATCATGCTCCGAGAACGAGACATCCACGCTGTAGCAGCCGAACGGCTCGACGATTCGCCAACCGGGTTGTATCTCTGATGGGCTTCGACGTCCAGTTGGTGTTCGATGCCGACGGGCTGATCCCGGCGATCGTTCAGGATGCTCGCAGCGGCGAAGTGCTGATGATGGCATGGATGAACGAAGAGGCCATTCGTCGTTCTCTGCAGGGAGGCGAAACCGTTTTCTGGAGCCGGTCCCGTTCAGAGATCTGGCACAAAGGCGCAACATCGGGGAATGTTCAGAAAATCGTTTCTGCTGCCGCTGACTGCGATGGCGACACGCTGCTGTTCAAGGTGGAACCCGCAGGTCCCGCATGTCATACCGGTGCCGACAGCTGTTTCTTCAATGCACTGGCCCCGGCGTTTGCAGCCGAACCGTGAAGCTCCAACTTGACGTTGATCGAGCCCGATTTCGGCAGCTGGCGAAGGACTTTCGGGCGATCCCCGTGCGGGCCGAGCTTTTGGCTGACATGGCTACCCCGGTCAGTGCTTTCATGCGGTGCGTTGGTGACGAAACCGGTTTCTTGTTGGAGTCCGCAGAGAATGGCGAGCGGTGGAGCAGGTATTCATTTGTAGGACGACGTCCCGCCGCCAGACTGATCGCTCGGGGTCTCACCGTTGAGGTCGATGGAACCCTGCCGGTAGCAAGTCTTCCAACCGATCGTGGCATCCTTGCCGCCGTCGACCACCTCATCACCGAATTTTCCTCCCCTACCGAGCCAGATGATCCTCCGCTGGGAGCAGGGCTGGTGGGCTTCATTGGCTACGACGTGGTGCGGGAGATCGAGCACCTTCCCAACGCACCTCGGGACGATCGCAACTACCCAGATGCTGTGATCGACGTTGTGGGAGATATCGCGGCGTATGACCATTGGCGCCAGCGGGTACTCCTTGCCTCGGTGGCGCTCCTGCCGTCGGATCCCACCACCGAACAAATCGATGCGGCCTTCGACGATGCCGTCGACCGCCTGAACAGCCTGGCTGCCGATGGCGCTCGACCCCTGGCCGAACCGATGTTGCAGCTTCCCGCACAACAGCCGGTTCCCGAGGTCTCCTCGAGCTTGGGCGGCGGGCTGTACCAACACGCTGTTCGAGCCGCCAAGGAATACATCGTCGCAGGCGACATCTTCCAAGTTGTTCTGTCCCAACGATTCGATTTCCCGCTCGAGGCCGACGACACCGACGTGTACAGAGTGCTGCGTCAGATCAATCCCAGCCCATACATGTATCTGTTGCGCTACCCCTCGCTGAGCCTCGTGGGTTGTTCCCCTGAGCCGCTGGTTCAGGTGCAACATGGACGGGTGATCTCTCGGCCGGTGGCCGGCACCCGGTTCCGCGGTCGAGACGATGCCCACGATCGGCGACTCGCCGCTGAACTGATCGAGGACCCCAAGGAGCGGGCGGAACACGTGATGTTGGTTGACCTGGCCCGAAATGACCTGGGCCGCGTGGTTCGGTTCGGATCTCTGGAGGTGGCTGAAATGATGACCTTGGAGCGGTACAGCCACGTCATGCACCTCACCAGCCAGGTGGAGGGTGATCTCGCCGACGGCGTTTCGGTGGTCGACGTTCTTCGGGCCACTCTGCCAGCTGGCACGGTGTCGGGTGCCCCGAAGGTGCGGGCGATGGAAATCATCGACGAACTTGAACCCTTGCGCCGTGGTCCCTATGCGGGGGTCGTTGGGTATTTCGGTTTCAACGGCTCGCTGGACAGCGCCATCACGATCCGTACGATGATCTGCGCCGACGGGCAAGCATCGGTACAGGCCGGAGCCGGCGTCGTGGCCGATTCGGATCCGGCGCTCGAAGATCTCGAGTGTCAGAACAAGGCCCGGGCATTACTGTCGTCGGTGTTGGCTGCCAACGAACTCCGAGTCGCCCGCCAGGAACCGTCCTAGCCTCCCGTTGTTGGCTCGCCGTCAGGGTCCACCAAGATTGTCGACTGGGAGGCTGTCGGTGTATCCGGTGGTGGCATGACCGTGGGCCAAAGAGTGCTCAGCTCAGCCCAAACCCGTTCCGCCACCCATTGGCTCCCGACCTCGGTCATGTGGACGCCGTCGTTCTGGCGGGCCAAGTGCTGTCCACCCTGGGGCCCTTCCACGAACTGGGCATACCGGCCGTCGCCGTTGCTGAGCAAGTCCTGTAGTTCAATCACCGAAACCCACGGACGTAGCCCCGCTTGAGAGCGAACGACATCGTTGATCTGTTGAGTGATCGTCTCGCGGCTGGTGTCTTGCATAGGAGGAAGGAGAATCCAGATGAGCCGGGCGTCGGGGTAGGCCACAACGTCCATCAGGAGGCCCACGCGGCGTCGGTACTCCTCGCGCCACTCCGGTGTCGCCGGATCCAAGACCGCACTCTGGAGGCGCATGGCTTGGTCGTCGTTGCCACCAACCATGAAAACGAATGCCTCAGGACGCGGTTCGCCGGCGGCTAGGTCCGTGAAATGGGCCGGCCAATCGAAGTAGTCAGGGCGCGCCAGGCCCGTGGAGATGTGGTAATCGATCTTCAGGTCGGTGCGTTCTGGCGGCGCAACCCGATACGCAATGTGCCCGGCGATGAATTGGCCCAGGCTGTCGCCCCCCATCCATACTCTGAGCGGCTGGTCTTCAGTGATCTCGCGCAGTTCCGGTTCCGGCTCCGGTTCCGCCGCTGGCTCTCGCGTAGCACCATCGCCCTCACCGTCAGACCCCGCAGGCACCGAATTTTCTACCAGGTCCGGGTCGGTTTCCGCAGCCGCCATTTCCTGGGGTGCATTGGCAACGGCGAGTTCGCCGAGGATGACGGTGTCGGGTGCATCGTCGTAGCCCAGCGCGCTGCGAAGCCAATCGGCTGGACGGTCGGTGTAGAGATTGTGGCTGGCGTCGTCGACGGTCTGGGCCGCCAACAGCCACCGGTCGCGGGCGGGCCCAAATTCCATCCTTTCGGCGATGTCCACCATGGATGAGGACGCGAATAGAGCCGAGAGGATCAGAGCGAGCAAGGTCCCCAGCAACACCCGAAACGGCTCAAACCGAGCCACGGCCGGGTCGGCGTTGTTCATCGTGTCCGGGCGCAGCTGGCCTGGGTGACGGACCGGTCCCGCGGGTGCTGCTCGATACGTCGTTCGAGATTTCATCAGAACTGGAAATAGATGAAGGGTTGGACGCCGGGCGGGCTTACGGCGGTGACCACAAGGATCCAGGCGGCGAAGGCGGTTCCTTGAACGAGCGGGTCGAGCCGAACGAAACGGTTGAACAGGGCCTTGGCGGTCCCCAGCGGCTGGAACTGCAACACGATGGCGCCCACAATAAGCGAAACCGCAACGGCGTTGATGCCACTCAGGCCCCCCTCCGCGGTGAGCAGGCCAGAAAAGACATCCACTGCGTGGCCAAAGGTGGGCGCTCGGAACAGCACCCAGGCTGCCCCCACGACGTGGAAGGTGATGAGCCATTGGATCACGGCCGGGACGCGGAATCCGCCGGTTAACCGTTCCAAAGCCAGCCAGCCACCGTGGATCGCTCCCCAGGCAACGAAGGTCCACTGCGAGCCATGCCATAGGCCGCCCAACACCATGGTGAGCGCCAGGTTGCGATAGGTCAGCAGCGTGCCTTGTCGATTACCGCCCAGCGGGATGTAGAGATAGTCCCGCAACCAGCGGGAGAGTGTCATGTGCCAGCGGCGCCAGAAATCGGTGATGGTGAGTGCTCGGTACGGCGAGTTGAAGTTCTGTGGGAAGGAGAAACCCAACAGCAGAGCAATACCGATGGCGATGTCGGTGTAACCGGAGAAATCGGCGTAGATCTGGATGGCGTAGCCATAGATCGCCATGAGAAGTTCGGTCCGGCTCGCCAGGTTGGGAGCTTCGAAAACGGGATCCACCACACTTGTGGCGAGGTAGTTCGCCACTACGACCTTCTTGAAGAGGCCCTGACCGATCAACCACGCTGCCTCCCCCGATGCAACAGACCCGGCAACCGCATGGACTTTGAGCTGAGGAAAGAACTCAGTAGCTCGTACGATCGGCCCGGCCACCAATTGGGGGAAGAACGCCAGATAGAGGGCTACGTCGACCAGATTGTGCGGCTGCAACTGCCGGCGATGAATGTCCACCAGATAGCTGATGGCCTGGAACGTGAAGAAGGAAATCCCGATCGGCAGGATGATTGCCACGGCCGGCCCGGTCCGACCGACCATGCTGGCGAAGGAAGCCGTGAAGAAGAGGAAGTATTTGAAGAACCCCAGCAACAGCAGGTTCACCGTGACCCCGATTGCTGCAACTTCCCGGGGACGGTTTGGATTGCTGCCAATGGCGATCCCGAGCCCCCAGTTGAAGACCACGGACCCGCCGAGGAGGAGCGTGAGCCGATAGTCGAACCATCCGTAGAAGAAGAACGATGCGGCCAGCATGAACGGCTTCCAGAGCAGCATCGACCGCCGCACAGCCGTATGGCCAAGCATCACGAAGAGAAAAAAGACGCCGAAGGTGAAGGTCGGAAAGAGCATGGGTACAGGAGGGCCGAAGCAAAGCTCGGCGGCCGGAGCATACTTGAATACGTGTCACTCTGGAGAAGCCTTACCCCACCAATTCAAGAAACGTTTCTCATTCGGGGAACTCGTCTGCTCGACGTGGTAACTGTGGCCGGCCCGGACGCAGCAACGTACCTTCACGGACAGCTTTCGGCGAACATCACTGGGCTGGGCGTCGGTGATATGGCGCATTCATTGCTGCTTCAGCCACAGGGCAAGATGGTGGCGTGGTGCCGTGTGGTTCGCACGGGTGACGAGTCGTTCGCGATCGTGGTCGACCGGGGCGCAGGCTCGGCTGTAGTCGAGCGTCTTGAGCGCTTCAAACTCCGAACAAGGTGTGAGATCACAACGGAGGAGGTTGAAGCCATCGCCGTCCGGGCGTCGGAGGATGGGGTAGAGCTCGGGGAGTCCGTCGTCGATGACGGGCGGTTGCGCTTCGTTCCGCTGGGCTGGTCAACGCTGGCAGGGGCAGACGTGCTTGACCCTACCGCCATCGAGGGGCTCTCGATCACCACGGCTGAGCACCTCATCGAACCTCTTCGAATCGCCGCTGGCATCCCTGCTCATGGCTCTGAAATCACAGAAAGAACCATCCCCGCGGAATTGCCCGTGATCAACATGTCTACGGATTTCACCAAAGGCTGCTATGTAGGGCAGGAGCTGGTTGCTCGAATGGACTCACGCGGGAACAACGCTCCACGGCAGATCAGGGTGGTCATCGGGTCGGGGGAGAAGCCCAAGGTTGGCGCTCCAGTGGCCGAGCCAGAGGGCGAGATCGGGGTTCTCACCAGCGTGGCCGCCGTTTCCGATGGCTGGGTGGCCCTCGCCTCGATCAAACGAGCCGGCCTGGACACAACGGCCGCAGTCGTTAGTGGTCAAAAAGTAGAGATGGCGTGAGATGACTGTCACCTACCTCGACAAGATTCTTGATTTTCACCGGGACCGAGCTGCCGCCGATGAACGGAGCGAGGCCTGGCTCCACGAAGCCATCGCGTCACAAGCAGCGAGCACGCCCGGATCGGTTGGTCGGCGTGGTTTCGCAGCCAGGCTGGCAGATCCAGGTTTAGCGGTGATCAGCGAGATCAAGCGCCGTTCTCCCTCCAAGGGTGACCTTCTCGCCAACCTCGATCCGGTGCATCTGGCAACCGAATACCAGGCGGGTGGAGCTCGAGCTCTCTCGGTGCTGACAGACGAGGACCACTTCGGCGGGTCCACGATGGACCTGGTGCAAGCCCGAGCCGCCGTCTCGATCCCGGTGCTGCGCAAAGACTTCACCGTCGACCGGCGTGACATCTTGGACGCTCGGCTCATGGGAGCCGACTGCGTACTCCTCATCGTGGCTGCTCTGAACGATGACGAGTTGAGTGAGTTCCGCCAACTCGCCGCCGACGTTGGCCTTGATGCACTTGTGGAAACCCATGATGAGGCCGAGGTGGAGCGCGCTCTCGCTGCTGGTGCAACCCTGATCGGCGTAAACCAACGAGACCTTCTTACCTTTGAAGTTGACACTGACCGGGCCGTCCGGGTTCGAGCCGCCATACCGGCGGAGGCCGTGGCGGTGGCCGAGAGTGGGATCAAGGGGCCAGAAGACGCGGCGATTTTGGCTGCAGCGGGGTACCACGCAATCTTGGTGGGTGAATCCCTCGTCATCAGCGGTGACCCCCGAAAAGCGGTGCAGTCGCTCCTGGTGTGAGACTGAGGCGCTGCACCAATTGGGGTGTGGGTCTGGGCTTGAGGCTGCTCACGGGAACCAGGGTGGTGGTCCGATCGTCCTAGACAACCACACCTCCGTGGCAGCGGGTCTCGGGGAGAAACATGGAAGAGATCAAACATGACTTCGCTTTGGAAAAGGCTCATGGCGGGAGCTGCCGTGCTGGCCGCCGCTGTAATGGGATTTGCACCGGCCGCATCGGCCTGTGGGTTCCTGGTATCGGCCAACGGCGGCGTTCGGCTCACCCGAACGACGACTTTTGTGGCCTGGGATGATGGCCTCGAACACTACATAACGAGTTTTGCGTTCGAGGGAGAACTGGAATCGTTCGGCTCGCTTGTACCTCTACCGGCCGCACCCACCGATGTAGCCAAAGCAGGAAGCTGGACCCTGCAACGCTTGGTTCGAGAGGTTCGCCCGCCCGCTCCCTCCACAGATCTGGCCTTGTCTCGATCCGATGCGGCGGAAGCGGCAGGGGTCGAGATCCTTATCGAGACGAGAATCGAATCTCTGGACGTGGTGGTTCTTCGGGGCGGAAGCCAAGCTGTGCTCGACTGGGTGAACGACAATGGCTTCAACTTGCCACCCGGCCCCGCGACTGACCACATGCTGAGCTACTACGGCAGCCGCTCGCCGTATTGGATGGCTACCAGATTCGATGCTGAGGCTGCTCTGGAAGCGGGCTTTCAAGCAGGTGACGGGATCCCGGTCCAAGTGACCATTCCTACTGTTCGTCCGTGGGTGCCGTTGCACATCCTTCATGGTGCGGCCGCTGATAGCGAAATCATCGAGGCTGACGTCTTCCTACTTACGCCAGAGCGCCCGGAACTACTTCATGGCGAAGGCCTTGTTCTGAACCAGTCCAAACCAGCCGACGACCTGCTGCTGTCTGACCTGGGATCAGAAGAGGGAATGGAATGGATTCCTGACAACGGCTGGTTCACGCACTTGGAGCTCAATACGGCAGCGGAAAACCTCACCTACGATCTCTCGGTCGGAGTCGGCGAAGTCAGCCCCTCACGTCTTGACGCAGGACTAGATCTGCCAATGCAAGCTCTCGAGGACATGCACGGTGAATCCAACAACAGTGTTACCAGTGGAGAACTCGCCCAGGGACAGATAGCCGATGGTCACTCCCATGATGGGATCAGCGGGCTCGATGTCATCGCCGTTTCTCTGGTTGGCTTGTTGGCAGCCGGCTTCGGAGCGTTGGCGACAGCGAACCTTTCGCTCACTCGGCGCCTGCGCTCAGACGAGAGCGGCTTCGTGGGGCAGTAGGCTCTGGGGGTGTTTGTAAAGATCTGCGGTATGACCAGTGCGGAGGATGCGCTGATGGCCGCTGGTCTTGGGGCCGATGCGGTGGGCTTCGTATTTGCGCCGTCGTCCCGGCAGGTCACACCGGGTCGCGTTCGTTCAATCGTGGAGCGAATGCCTACGAACATCTTGCCCGTTGGTGTTTTTCGGAACGAGGCGCGCGAGCGCGTTGTAGAGATCACCAATCGAACCGGCATACGGGCGGTGCAGCTGCACGGCAACGAGAGCCCAGAAGAGACCCATTGGATCAGCCAGCGAGTCCCCGCAGTCATCCGGGGAGTGCCGGCTGGGTCCAGAGCAATGGTGGAACACGAGTCGTTCGGCAAGGTTCGATTCTTGATAGATGGCCCGGCGCCGGGTTCCGGTGAGACCTTCGATTGGAACATTCTGCGGGAGACGCCCATCAACCGGCAGTTCATTCTGGCTGGTGGTCTCAACCCCGAGAATATCGTCGAGGCGATACTGGCCGTGAATCCGTGGGGAGTGGATGCCGTCACCGGCGTTGAGGAACGACCGGGCGTGAAAGACGCATCTTTGGTCCGCCAGTTCATCGTGAACGCTCGATCTGTGCCAAGGTCCCAGACTGACGTTCCACGCTCTTTGTCCGACAACTGGGAGGACACCTCGCTATGACCATCACCGCTGACCACGCCGACAGTTTCATGGGGGATCCCGACGACACCGGTCGGTTTGGGCAATTCGGCGGGCGGTACGTGCCCGAAACACTCGTACCGGCCTGCGCAGAGTTAGAGGTCGCATTCAAACAAGCTTGGGCAGACCCCCAGTTCAAGGACGAATTTCACAACCTTCTCACCACCTATGGCGGGCGCCCCTCGCCCGTCACGGAGTGCTTCCGGCTCTCGGAGGAGTTGGGATTTCGAGTGCTTCTGAAACGTGAGGATCTCAATCACACCGGCTCCCACAAGATCAACAATGTGATCGGCCAGGCACTGCTGGCCAAGCGGATGGGGAAGAACCGCCTTGTCGCAGAAACGGGCGCTGGGCAGCACGGCGTGGCTACGGCAACGGCGGCAGCCCTCATGGGAATGGAATGCATCGTTTTCATGGGCGAGGTCGATATCAAGCGACAGGCGCTGAACGTTTTCCGTATGCAGCTTCTGGGCGCCGAAGTTCGAACTGCAATGTCTGGCTCCCGCACGCTGAAGGATGCGGTGAACGAGGCCATGCGAGATTGGGTGGCCACGGTGAACACCACCCACTATTGTCTGGGCTCGGTCATGGGACCACATCCCTACCCCTGGATGGTGCGGGAGTTTCACCGGGTCATCGGCGATGAGGCCCGGAGCCAATGCGCCGAGATGATCTCAGGTGACGGGGTCCCGGACTATGTAGTGGCGTGCGTTGGTGGCGGGTCAAACGCGGCCGGGATCTTTTCCGGGTTCGCCGACACCAGGGCCAAATTGATCGGCGCCGAACCGGCTGGCGGAGCGGCGGTAGGGAGAGCGGTGCCCGGCGTTGTCCACGGCTCCAAGTCCTACCTCATGCAGGACGAGTTCGGCCAGGTCCAGGAGGCCCACTCGGTTTCCGCCGGCCTCGATTATCCGGGGGTCGGCCCCGAGCATGCCCACCTTGCCTACATCGGTCGGGCTCGTTACGAAAGTGTGACCGACTCCGAGGTGCTCGATGCATTCCAGTTGTTGGCTCGAACCGAAGGGATCATCCCGGCGCTAGAACCGGCTCACGGGTTGGCCTGGATGGTGAAAGCCAAAAGCGAACTGGCAGGAACAACCGTGCTGCTCAACATGAGCGGTCGGGGTGACAAAGACGTTGCCCAGGTGCAGGCGATCCTCGACGGTGACCCAGAGGCCCTCGCTACGATGCGTCCGTGACTGTGCGTCCGGATCTCGAAAGCCATCTCACCGAACGACGTGATGCGGGCCGCAAACTTCTTCTGCCGTATGTCACCGGCGGATATCCCGTCAAGGACTGGCCTCGTCTGATCGAAGGTTTTGCGGCGGCCGGTGCCGACGCCATAGAGATCGGCATTCCGTTCTCTGACCCGGTGATGGACGGTCCCACTATTCAGGAGGCGTCGTCGATCGCTCTTTCCAACGGCGCCAATCCACCGGCCATCTTGGATCGGGTGGCGCAAGCTGACGTCGACATTCCGCTCATCGCCATGACGTACTACAACGTGGCGTTTCGTATGGGGCACAAGCGTTTCGCCGATGCTCTTGTCACGGCTGGAGTTGGCGGAGCGATCCTTCCGGACCTGCCCTTGGAGGAGGCGGCCGATTGGGCCGAAGAGGCTGACCGGGCGGGCGTCGCCACCGTGATGTTGGCAGCCCCCACCGGTGATGATGCCCGGCTCGCTCGGGTGGCGGAACGGTCGCGAGGATTTGTCTACGGCGTTGGAGTGGTGGGCATTACGGGTGAACGCGCCGAACTCTCCGCCAGTGCCACCGAGATCGCAACTCGCCTCAAGGCCATCACTTCCAAGCCGGTGGTGGTCGGCCTAGGGATATCCACTCCCGCCCAGGCGGTCGAGGTGGCCCAAATCGCCGATGGTGTTGTGGTGGCCAGCGCCATCATTCGTCGAATGCTGGCCGGCGGGTCGACCGATGACGCCATCGAATTCGTAGGCGAACTACGCAAAGCGTTGGACGCCAGCTAGCGCCCATTCACGGCTCGCCGGCCCGATCAGTTCTGAACTGCTCTAGGCCAAGCGGTTGACGGCGGAAAGAATGGCGCGAAGTGATGCGGTGGTGATGTCGGTGTGCATCCCAACCCCCCAGAGTTCGGTGTCATCAACCTGGATCTCCATGTAGCTGACGGCCCGCACGTCGGTGCCGGCTCCGATGCCATGTTCGTGGTAGTCGAGCACCCGGATCGACCGTCCGCTTCGCTCGGCAACAGCGGAGGCGAACGCTTCTACCGAGCCACCGCCCTCACCGACGATCTCCAGTTCCGTACCGTCCACTCGAATCGTGGCCGATATCTCGGTTCGATCCTTGCCTTCGGCATTCTGAGAACTCCGGTAGGACACCAGCTCGTAGGGCTTCATGGCCGCGAGATAGTGACCCTTGAAAATCTGCCAGATCTCGTTTCCGTTGACCTCCTTCCCGGTGGTGTCGGTGATCTGCTGAATGACCCGGGTGAACTCGATCTGCAGCCGGCGGGGAAGGTCGAGTTCCTGTTCGGCTTTGAGAAGGTACGCGACACCACCCTTCCCAGACTGGCTGTTGACACGGATCACGTCTTCGTAGGTTCTGCCAACATCCACGGGATCGATTGGCAGGTAGGGAACCTCCCACAGCGTCTGCCCGGTCTTTTCCATGGCTTCGAAGCCCTTCTTGATGGCATCCTGATGGCTGCCACTGAAGGCGGTGTAGACCAGGTCACCCACATAGGGATGCCGGGGGTGGACGGGAAGCTGGTTGCAGTGTTCGGCGACGCGGCGGCTCTCGTTGATCTCGGTGAAGTCCAGTTCGGGATCGACGCCTTGGCTGTACAGGTTGAGAGCCAGGGTGACGATGTCCACGTTTCCGGTCCGTTCACCGTTGCCGAACAGGGTGCCTTCCACGCGGTCGGCGCCGGCCATGATCCCGAATTCGGCAGCGGCAACGCCCGTACCCCGGTCGTTGTGAGGGTGAAGACTGAGCACGATGGAATCCCGATTGTTGAGATTGCGGTGCATCCATTCGATCATGTCTCCGTAGATGTTGGCCGTGCTCACCTCGACCGTGGCGGGGAGGTTCAGGATCAGCTTGTTGTCGGGCGTTGCGTCGAACTCCTCCATCACCGCCTCGCAGATGCGCTTGGCAAAGGGGAGTTCGGTTCCGGTGAAGCTTTCGGGCGAGTACTCATAACGCACGTTTGTGCCGGGGAGAAGCGCCTCGTTCTCCCGGCAACACTTGGCTCCCGCGATCGCGATGTCCACGATCCCGTCTTCGTCGAGGCCGAACACAACTCGTCGCTGCACAGTAGAGGTGCTGTTGTAGAGGTGGACGATGACGTTCTTGGCACCAATCAGCGACTCGTAGGTGCGCTTGATGAGTTCCGGTCGGGCTTGGGTCAGAACTTGGATGGTGACGTCGTCGGGAATCAAGTCCTCGGTGATGATTTTGCGAACGAAATCGAAGTCCGTGTCCGAGGCCGCCGGAAAACCAACTTCGATCTCTTTGAACCCCACGTCGACGAGATGGAGGAACATCATGAGCTTGCGCTCGGCATCCATGGGCTCGATGAGCGCTTGATTTCCATCGCGGAGATCAACGCTGCACCACAGGGGGGTGGTATCGATGACCTTGGAGGGCCACGTGCGGTCGGGGATGTCGATTGGCGCGAACGGTTGATACCGGTGAACGGGCATCTTGCCGGGGCGGTTGTTGAGCGTGGTCATTGTGTTCCTTACGTCGTTTTCTAATGGCTTTTGAGTTTTCTGATCTTCTGAGATTGTGAGTTGTACCCCCCGACGCGCCGAGACGAAGCTCAGGCGGTCGGGCACAGAAGTCGGAGCTCAAGGCCGCGACCGGTCAACAGGACGCCAGCACCGATGATGGTGGGGCTACTCGACTGCATGCCCCTTAGGTTACTCGGCGAGATCGCCGTTGCGAACTCTTTCACCGAACGCCTCGAGCCTAGCGATGACTTCGGGGTCGGTTTCAGTGGCGGAGAGGGAGATGGCCAACTTGATTTCGCGGTATATCTCAGACTCGGTTTCGCACATGGTGCACGAGTCCAAGTGTCTGGCTACCTGCCGAGCCTCCTCAGCGCTCAGCTCGCCGTCGAGATATTGTTGCAGAAGCTCTAACGTCTCCGCGCAGGTCAAACGGCCGCGGAGGCGGTTCATGAGATCACCCACGAGCGAACTCATCCTTCGTCAGCCCCTCTACGTCGCTGCTCGATCGTCTCCGGGGCGAGTCGCAGGCGGATCCTGCTTCGGCCGCGGTGCAGCCGACTCATGACCGTTCCCACCGGGATATTCAACAGATCGGCAGCCTCCATGTAGCTGAGGCCGTTGACATCAACCAGATCGACGACCGCTCTGAAGGGGATGGGCAGGTCATCGAGTGCCTGTTGAACGGCCGTCTCGAATACCGGATCCACAATGATGTCTTCCGGGGTGGTTTCTTCGATGCTGTCCGCGGCGGGATCATTGGGGTCGTCGAAGAGGTAAGGCTTTTTCTTTTGCCCCCGATTGATGTTGGTATTACGGAGAATGGTGAGAAGCCATGCCTTGGGATAACGGCCGTCGAATCGGTCGATGGCTCGGAATGCCCGCAGGAGTGTGTCCTGGACAAGGTCCTCCGCATCGGTCGAGCTGCGGGTGAGAGAGTAGGCCGTGGCGAAGAGAAGGGGAATATGAGGCTGCACGTACAGTGCGAAACGCTCCCCACTGCTGGGCGTTGGTGTGAGCCCGTCTGGTGTGAGAGCCCTATTGGCGGGGCGTGTCATGACGGCAACCACGTGATGAATAACCGAGCGGTTCGTTGGAGCATTCCCGCGCCTTCCATCAGCGGGGTCCATCTGTTGGAGAGTGGGTATTGATCATGGCCGTACTGCCGGCATCGAAGTAATCGCTCATCATTTGCGCCACCTCGGGAGGAGCGGTCCGGCTGGCCAGGGAGATCTGGAGCGCTTCCAACATGTGTTTCAACCAGTGGTCCCGCGCCTGAGGGGTTATCCGGAATGGGGCATGGCGCATGCGGAGCCGCGGGTGGCCACGCTCGTTGCTGTAGTGAGGCGGACCGCCCCAGTATTGGGCGAGAAATCCTGCGGTGGTTCGTCGAGACTCGGTGAGATCTTCGGGGTAGATCGCGGTCAGCACCGGGTCGGCGCTTACTCGGTCGTAGAACTCGTTGACGAGTTCCACGAAAAACGCCTCGCCTCCGACCACATCGAAAACGGTTGCGGTTTCGGTCACACGATCACGCTACCGGCGGTGGCATAAACGCCGTGTAAGCCATTCCGGGCTAAGAAGCTCGTGTATGCGTGTCTAGGACGGGGCGGGTCCTAGCACCACCATCAGTTCCACATCACACGTGGTTTCACCGTCCACCGTTGCGATCCCGTGGCCTTTGCCGCCGCGCGCCGAGAGCCGACCGAAGGTCACCTCCATGTGAAGAGTGTCGCCCGGAATGACCGGTCGCCGGAACTTCGCGCCGGACACACCCGTCAGGAACGGGATCCGGCCGGCAAACTTCTCTTCAGCCAGCACCGCACAGGCACCGGTTTGGGCAAGTGCTTCGATCTGCAACACACCGGGAACCACCGGTTCACCGGGGAAGTGGCCGGGGAAAAACCATTCGTCTCCGGTGAGATGCCAGATGCCCCGTACCCGTTCACCGGGGGTCAGTTCGATCAATTCGTCGACGAAGAGAAATGGGTGGCGGTGGGGGAGAAGGTGGATCGGAGCGGGGAGTGCGTCCGGCATCTACGACGGTGGCCCGATGATGATGGTGCCGTTGTGACCACCGAAGCCAAAGCTGTTGGACATCGACGGCCCTGGAGTCCATGGCCGGGGCTCGCCGACTACCAGATTGATCGCTGGCAACTCAGGATCGACGATCTCAAAACCTGCCGTGGGCGGAATGAGTTTGTGCTCCATGGCTAAAAGGACCGCCACCGCTTCGAGGGCCCCCGCAGCTCCGAGAGCGTGACCTGTGATGCCCTTGGTGGAAGTCACCAGCGGGCCGGGCTCACCGAAGACCTTGGCCATGGCATGGGCCTCGGCTGAGTCGTTGAGTGGTGTGCTGGTTCCGTGGGCATTGATGTGCACGATGTCCGAAGCGCGGAGACCGGCGTGTTCCATGGCGAGCTCCATGGACCGAACGGCGCCCGATCCGCCCGGTGCCGGTGCGGTGATGTGGTGAGCATCGGCGGTTGATGCTGCTCCCAACATTTCACCGATGATCGTGGCGCCTCGATCCAGCGCATGATTCCATTCTTCGAGAACGATGACACCGGCCCCCTCACCCATCATGAATCCGTCCCGGCGGGCATCGAAGGGGACAGATATGCCGGCTGAGGAAAGGGCCGTCATGTTGCCGAACCCCGCCAGCGAGGTGGGGGTGAACGCGGCTTCGGAACCACCGGCAAACACCGCATCGCAGCGTCCGTCGGCAATCATCCGCATGGCGTTACCAATGCTGTGGGTCCCGGCGGCACAAGCGGTGACCGTTGCTTCACATGGACCCTGAAACCCGTGCCGCATCGATACTGCGGCCGCTGCCGCGTTGGGCATCATCATCGGGACCAGGAACGGCGACACTCGCCTACTGCCCTTAACGTGTTGGATGACGATCTGCTCTTCGTTGGTGCCGATGCCGCCGATCCCGGTACCGATGAGGGTTCCGATGCGACCTGGATCAATGCCCAGATCACCGGCGTTTTCAGCCGCTTCAGCAGCTGCGGCTATGGCGAACTGAGTGAAGCGGTCAGCCCGTCGTGATTCTTTCGGGTTGGCGAAGTAGGGGGAGGGGTCCCAATTGGGAACCCTCCGTTCGCCGGCTGGAGCGGGGCCGATGAGGCCCTCCCAGAAAGCTTCTTTCCCGGTGCCGCAGGGGCCGACAACCCCGAGACCGGTGATGGCGACCCGACGGGACATTAGAGTTTGGCGACGATCAGGTCGTACGCCCCGCCAACGGTCTGGACCCCTTCCAGTTCTTCCTCTTCAACGGAGACGTCGAACTCTTCTTCGAGTGCCATGACGAGCTCGACGAGATCGAGGCTGTCGGCGTCGAGGTCTTCCGCGAAGCGGGCTTCTTTCTTGACAGCGTCGGCCTCAACGGAGAGGACCTCTACTGCGCAGGCGGTGAATCGCTTGAAATAATCTTGTTCGCTCACGTATTTGTCTCTTTCGTCGTGATGCTGATGGTTAGGGTAAAGACTAGTTGCTCGGGCGGGAATCCGATGTGTAGGCCGGTGGATCTGCGCACCCTAGACACCCCCACCCATTCCAAGTCCGCCATCCACAGCGATGGTGGTCCCGGTGATGTAGCCGGCTTGGTCGGATGCGAGGAAGACGACGGCGGCGGCTACTTCTTCTACCGTTCCCACGCGCCCCAACGGTACTGCGGTGGTGATGGATGCTTTGGCCGCATCGGAGACCGCATCGAACATGTCGGTTCCGATGGGGCCAGGAGCCACGATGTTGACGGTGATGTTTCGGGAGGCGAATTCACGCGCCAGGGATCGCGCGAGGCCTACGAGCCCAGCCTTGCTGGCGGCGTAGTTGACCTGGCCGGTCTGGCCGATCGCCCCCACGACGGAGGAGATGAAGATGATCCGGCCATACCGGGCCTTCATCATCGGTTTCACCGCCCGCTTGGCAACGCGCCAAGAACCGGTGAGGTTGGCGTCGACCACGCTGGTGAAGTCTTCTTCCTTCATGCGGAGCGTCAGACCGTCTCGAGTGATTCCGGCATTGGCTACCAGCACGCTTACTGGGCCAATGGCCTCTTCAACGGCGGTGAAGAGCGATTCGACGCTTTCGGGAGAGGTAATGTCTCCCTCGAACCAGCGAATGCCCGGGGGGACCTCAGCTGGTTCAGAGCGGCTGGAGATCACGACGGTATGGCCGGCGGCGACGAGCGCGCTGGCGGTGGCCCTTCCGATCCCGCGTGATCCGCCGGTCACAAGAGCGACGCTGGGCTGGTCGCTCACGAGCCGTTCCATCGGACCAGAGCACTGGCCCAAGTCATGCCAGCTCCGAAGCCGATGAACATCACCAAATCGCCGTTCTGGACGCGATCTTCTCTCAACGCCTCATGAAGGGCGAGGGGGATGGTGGCGCCCGAGGTGTTTCCGGTGTTCTCCAACACCATGGCCGTCTTCTCCATGGGGATTCCTAGTTTCTTCCACGCCGATTCAACGATTCGGATATTCGCTTGGTGCGGGACGAAGAGGGCGATCTCGTCGACCGTGGTGCCCGACATGTCCAGAGTGTTCTGTACGGTTCGCTGGATTGCGGTGACCGCTTGTCGGAATACTTCCTTACCGTCCATCTTCAGCACGTCACCATGTTCGGCATACAGGATGTGGACGAACTTTCCGTCGGCACCGAGGTCCCACCCCAGTAGCTCGCCGACGCCGGACGGATCGCGTTCGATCACGGCGGCACCGCCACCGTTCCCGAAGAGAATTCCCGTGCCGCGATCGTGATAATCGGTGATCTTGTCCAGAGCCTCTGCTCCTACCAGGAGGATTCGGTTCATCCCCTGCATGAGGAAGCCGTTGGCGATCGGCAAGCCATAGACCCATCCTGAGCAGGCGGCCTGAATGTCGAGAGCGCCACAATCCAGGCCCAATTCATTGGCCACTCCTGGTGCAGTGCCAGGGCAGATGTGCTCCGGACTCGTGGTCGCCAACAGGAGAAGATCAATGTCCTCGGGACCCACTCCTGCTGCGTCCATCGCTTCTTGGCACGCGATCGTGGCGAGTTCGGTGGTGCTGGATCCGATGTGGCGCTGACGGATACCGGTTCGTTCATAGATCCACTCGTCTGTGGTGTCCATATAACCTTCGAGATCTACGTTGGTCAGCACCTTGTCCGGAAGCGAGGACCCGACGCCGGACAACTTGAAGCCTGCCGGCTGATGTGTGGTCATGACTGCACCCTAAGCCATGCAATGGGTTGTGAGGAAGCAACTCGTTCGCCGGGAAAGGCGAGCATGCCGTGGAGTTCGCCGGCGAAGGCGGTTCGCACCTCGATTTTTCCCACGTGACCGATCAGCTCGCCGACGCCGACCTGATGGCCTGTTTGGGTGGCGGGAAGAGGAGTGAAAACCCCGCTAGCGGGACTAACCACGAGTCGCTCGCTGGCATAGAGGAACTCTCCATCCGGCGAGCGATCATTTTTTGGGGAGTGAGCTAACTCCTCGAGAAGTCTGTCGAGTCCTTCCGGGGTGGAAACGGCAGCGTTGGCGACGGACGGGACTGTGCGTTTCGCCATTCCGGAAAGGACGCTGCCCGGCCCGAGTTCAACGAGGAGGCTGGCACCGGATTCTTCCATCGTGTGCAACGACTGGCGCCACTGGACCGGACTGATCAGCTGAGCGCTGAGAAGCTCCGGCCATTCAGCCTCACCCGAATGGAATTGGGCGTCTACGTTGGCCACCACGGGGCGTTCGGGCATGCGAAACTCTACGTCCTTCAATGCCTTGCCCAATCGTTCGCCCGCCGAGGCCATGAATGGGGTGTGAAACGCCCCGCCAACTTTGATTGGCATCACTCGCTTGGCTCCCAGACTCTTGGCCAAGTCGCCTGCGGCAGCGATACCTTCTTCGCTGCCGGCGATCACAACCTGACCGGGAGCATTGAAATTGGCCACGAACGCATCGTGGTTGGCCTTCTCACATGCCAGCTCTACGAGTTCATCGTCGAGGCCCAACACTGCCGCCATCGTTCCAGGGTTGGCATCGGCGGCAGCCTGCATGGCATTGCCCCGTTCGGTTACGAGTCTCACACCGTCGGCAAACGACACCGCTCCCGACGCGACCAGCGCGGAGTACTCCCCGAGGGAGTGCCCAGCATGCATTGTGGGTTCGATTCCCAGCCGCTCCACGGCATCGAGGACCACCATGCTCAGTACAAAGGTGGACAGTTGGGCGTTTCGGGTCTGCCGGAGCTCTTCAGCATCGGCGCTCAGCAGGAGGTTGGCAATGTCTCGCTCAGCCACGTCGCTGGCCTCAGCGACCAACTCCCACGATGGGTGGTCGGTCCAGGATGAACCCATCCCGGGAGCCTGACTGCCCTGGCCGGGGTAGGTGAATGCGATTTGGGTGCTTGCCATTAGTGAGATAGACCCCGCGAGTTCCCGATGGGTTACAGAGTGGTCCAGATTTGGGCCGGATTGCAACGAATCAGGTGTTGTACCCGATTCGAGCGCAACTCAGGTCAAAACCGTGCCCATCGAGCCCAGAACGTTGTTATTCTCTTTCTGCTAGGCCCGGGTGGCGGAATGGCAGACGCGGCGGATTCAAAATCCGCTGTCCGAAAGGGCGTGTGGGTTCGAATCCCACCCCGGGCACCGACACCAGCGGGAACACCGCAGCTTTTCGAAGGAGGACCAAGCAACCGATGTTCCAATCATCGATTGAGCGGCGCCTTCGCAATGTTGGGGGAGAAATCATTGGGCTACGGAATGAGCTGCGAGTTCTCGAAGAGCAGTTGGCTCATTTCGCCGACGAAGCCGACGACGCCCGGCTGCGGTCCCTGGTCAGTGAGACTCCGCTCGCAGGCCGAGAACATCGTGATGCTTCGCGTACCGTGGCTGCACTTCAGCGGGATCGAGTTGTGAAAGTGGAGCGGCTCGGAAAACTCGAACAGAAACAGGACAGTCTTCTGGATGAGCTGAACACCCGGAAGAACCAGTGAGAGGGCCCGAAAAATGACCCGGGTAGTGGTTGCTGAAGACGAGGCACTGATCCGTTTGGACCTCATTGAGACACTCACCGAGGAGGGCTATGAAGTAGTGGGGGAGGCGGCGGACGGAGACGCTGCCGTTCGGCTCGTTAGGGAGTTGCGTCCAGATGTTGCGGTGCTGGACATCAAGATGCCGGGCACCGATGGTTTGGCGGCGGCGCGGCAGATCATTTCCGCCGGTTTGTCTGCGGTGGTGATCCTCACCGCGTTCTCCCAACGAGAACTGATCGAGCAAGCGCGAGACGCTGGTGCTCTGGCGTACGTGGTCAAACCGTTCGAGCGCAATGATCTGGTCCCTGCCATCGAAATGGCGATCGCTCGCTTCACCGACCTGGCTGCGGCCGATGCCCGGGCGGTTATCGCTGAAGACAAGCTGAGTGAACGCAAACTGCTGGATCGAGCCAAGGGTGCCTTGATGGACAACCACGGTATGTCCGAGGCTGACGCTTTCAGATTCCTGCGATCTACCGCGATGTCGGCGCGTTCGTCGTTAGGGGCCGTGGCCCAAGACGTCATCGACGGCAGCTTGACCCCGTAGATTCCGTTACGGCGCGCCACCGTCCGTCGCTCCTAGGATCAAGCCAATGCCAAAGCTGATGCTGATCGACGGGAACTCGCTGACCTACCGGGCATTTTTCGCTCTCCCTGACGATCTGGCTACGGCGTCGGGGCAGATCACCAATGCCGTGCTCGGGTTCACCAGCATGTTGATAAATCTCGTTCGTGACCATGAGCCTGACGGCATCGTGGTGGCGTTCGACCGTCCCGAACCTACATTTCGGCACGAAATGGTGGACACCTACAAGGCCGGTCGGGCGGCTGCTCCGGATGTCCTGAAGCAGCAGATGGGATTGGTACGGGAAGTTCTCGAGGCCATTCGGATACCCATGATCGATCACCCGGGATTCGAGGCAGATGACATTATCGCTACCCTCGCCACCCAGGGTGCCGAGCAGGGGATCGATGTTCAGGTGGTCACTGGCGATCGTGACAGCTATCAGTTGGTGTCCGACCCCCATATCAGGGTGATCTACAACAAACGAGGCGTAAGCGACTACGCCGATTACGACGAGGCCGGTATAAGGGAGCGCACGGGCGTGGCGCCCGCTGACTACGTTCAGTACGCCGCGCTGCGGGGTGACAAGTCGGACAATCTCCCCGGCGTGCCCGGCGTTGGGGAGAAAACGGCGGCCAAGCTCATCAACAGCTACGGCGGGATCGACGGGATTTACCAACACTTGGATGATCTCACTCCCAAGTTGCGGGAAAATCTGGCCGCCAACGAGAAACAGGTTCGCCTCAACCTCGAGATGATGGTTCTGCTCCGTGATGTGCCGCTGGAGGTGACCGCCGCAGACTTCGCCGAACGGGCGCCTTTTGACATAGAAGAGGTCAGAAAGGTTTTCGATTTCCTCGAATTCCGGTCGATGTATGTTCGATTTCTCGACGTGTTCGCTGCAGATTCGTCCCCAACGGTGGCCGACAGCGACCGGGTAGAGATCTCGCCGAGCATCGTCACGATCACCGCAAGAAACTGCGACGCCGTGGTCGAGAGCATTGGCATCTCGGGTCCCGTAGCGATCGCCGGGGGATGGGATGCTGGCCAGCTGTCCGGTTTGGCGGTCTCGGTGGCGGGGCCCGGCGCAGCCGGGGAGGGTGCAGCCTGGTGGCTGCCGATTGCTGACACTAACTTGTTCAACGCAGTTCTGGCTGCCATCCAGCGAGCCGGGTTCGCGGCCCACGATGCAAAGCCGCTCCTTCGTGCACTGCTGTCGCGTTCTGCGATGCCGAGCATCTTTGGCTCAGCGTTGGCGCTGGACACCGCTCTGGCGGCATATCTGTTGGACCCCGCCGGCTCGTCCTATCCACTCGTGGCAGTGATCGACCAGCGCACCGCTTTCACGCTTCCCCATCTGGATTTGGTGCCGGATGGGCAGCTGGATTTCGGTGAGGGGCCACCGCCTTCCACCGTGGCCGGCCTCGAGGCCGTTGCTGTGGCCGCTTTGATCGAGCCTCTGCAGAACGCGCTGGAGGAGGAGGGCTTGACAACGCTGAACTCCGATGTGGAAGTTCCTTTGGTGGGCGTTCTCGCCCGTATGGAGCACCGCGGGATCGGAGTGGACCGCGCCGAACTCGAACGGATGAACGCTGAACTCACGGCTGAAGTTGCGGCGCTGCGGGATGCGATCCATGAGGATGCCGGCTATGAATTCAACGTCAATTCCACCAAAGTGCTTCGAGAGGTCTTGTTCGAGGACTTGGGACTCACCCCCGGTAAGAAGACCAAAACCGGTTTCAGCACTGACCAGGCAACGTTGGAGAAGCTTGAAGGCCAGCACCCGATCATCGAGCATCTACTCGCCTACCGAGAAGTGGAGAAACTTCGTTCAACCTACGGAGCGTCGTTGCTGGCTGAGATAAAGCCGGACGGCCGAATTCATGCCACCTTCAATCAGATGGTGGCCCGCACCGGCCGCCTCTCCAGCGAGCACCCCAATCTTCACAACATCCCGGTGCGCTCTGAGCGTGGTCGGTCATTCCGCAAGGCGTTCGCCGCTGCCCCGGGCCATCAACTTCTGGTTGCGGATTACAACCAGATCGAATTGCGTTGCATCGCCCATCTTGCTGAAGATCCGGGTCTGATGGAGGCATTCACCTCCGGGGCTGATGTTCACAATTCAGTGGCGGCCCGGGTGTTCGACGTACCTATGGATGAGGTGACCTTCGAACAGCGCAGCAAGGCAAAGATGGTCAGTTACGGGCTGGCCTATGGCATGGAGGCATATGGCCTGGGCCAGCGCCTGGGAATCAAGACTTCAGAAGCCGCAGAAATACTCGACGCCTACTTCGAGGGGTTCCCGGCGGTCCGGGACTATATGGATTTCACGGTCACCGAGGCTCGAAACAAGGGGTATACCGAGACGCTGTTCGGGCGGCGCCGCGCTATTCCCGAGTTGCGGAGTGACAACCGCAATACCCGTCAAGCCGGTGAACGGCAGGCGATGAATGCGGGTATCCAGGGGTTGGCAGCCGACATTTTCAAGGTGGCGCTCGTTGGGTTGGACCGTGCCATCGACAACGCCGGGATCGCCTCGGCGGTGGTGCTCCAAGTCCATGACGAAGTGATCCTGGAGGTGCCCGATGAGGAAACGACCGTTGCGGAGCAGTTGGTCCGCCACGAGCTCTCCACTGCGTTCGAGTTGGCTGTTCCGCTCGAGGTCAACCTGAGCTTCGGCGCCACCTGGGCTGATGCCAAGGGATAGATGGTGTGCATTCGCTCAAGGGAGGGTTGTTCCGCCCATGCTGTCTCAACGGAGCGGGCGTCTCTATTGGCCTTTGCGGGCCGCACCCGGGCCGGCGCAGCAACGCGTGGAAGTGCGCCGCTGATAGCCTAAGCGCTCCATGCTGAGACATCCTCGGCGGCTCACTGTTGCTCCAATAGCTGAGCTCCTCTAGAAAGTATTCCCTACTCCGTGACCGACATTTCTACCGACACCGCAGCACCAACCGAGGGCGACCAGTCCTCCAACCCCAAGCCAGAAGCCTACGTTCCTCGCCAAATCATCTTCAATGACCTCGCCGACCAACTCGACGAGGCCTACACGAAGTCAATGATTTCCATCGAAGACGGCCAACTTGTCTCCGGCACCGTTGTCCGGGTCGACAAGGACGAGGTACTTCTCGACATTGGGTTCAAGAGCGAAGGTGTCATTCCGTCTCGCGAACTCTCCATCCGCAACGACGTCGACCCCGATCGCATCGTGTCGGTGGGCGATCAGATCGAGGCCCTGGTTCTCCAGCGCGAAGACAAAGAAGGCCGCCTTCTTCTGTCCAAGAAGCGGGCGCAGTACGAGCGAGCCTGGGGCACCATCGAAGATGTCAAAGAAGCAGACGGTGTCGTCTCCGGATTGGTGATCGAAGTCGTCAAGGGCGGCTTGATCGTCGATATCGGTCTCCGGGGCTTCCTCCCAGCCTCGCTGGTCGAATTGCGACGAGTGCGGGACCTCCAACCCTACGTTGGGCAAACCGTCCACGCCAAGATCATCGAACTCGATAAGAACCGCAACAACGTAGTTCTGTCTCGACGCGGCTACCTCGAGGAAACGCAAAAGGAACAGCGCGAGGATTTCCTCGAAAACCTCAAGCCTGGCGAGGTCCGCAACGGTGTGATCTCTTCGGTCGTCAACTTCGGTGCGTTCGTGGATCTCGGCGGCATGGATGGCCTCATTCACGTCTCCGAGCTGTCTTGGAAGCATGTCGATCATCCCAATTCGGTTGTACAGGTCGGCGACGAGGTCACCGTCCAGGTGCTCGAGGTCGACTTCAGCCGTGAGCGCATCAGCCTTTCCTTGAAGGCCACCCAGCAGGATCCCTGGCAAGAATTTGCCACCAGCCACCGCGTTGGCGAACTGGTCTATGGGAGGGTCACCAAGCTGGTTCCGTTCGGTTCCTTCGTCCAGGTTGGCGACGGCATCGAGGGCCTGGTGCACATCTCGGAGATGTCTGCCCACCACGTGGATCTGCCGGAACAGGTGGTTACCCCGGGCGAGGAGTTGTGGGTCAAGATCATCGACATCGACCTTCAGCGTCGCCGGATCAGCCTGTCGATCAAGCAAGCCGCCGAAGGTGGCGTTGTGGCTCAGGAATACCAGGAGCATTTCGGCGAGCACGCCTTCGATGCCGACGGCAACTACATCGGGCCCACCGAGGTGGACCCCGCTACCGAGGCGGCTTGGGCGGAGTACTACGAGGAGCTCGAAGAGGACAAGGCCGAAGCGGCAACACCGTCGGTGTACACATCTGAGGCCCCCGATGAAACCACATCCGAAGAAGCTCCAGCGGCAGACGCAACCGAGGATCCCGCTCCCGAGGTCGAAGAGGACCCCGCTTAGTCTGATTCCCCGGTACTCCAACTGATCACGACCCACCGCGCCATTCCAGGACCGCGGTGGGTCGAGATCGTTTTGGGGAAAACCGAAGAATTGCTAAGCCGAGGGACCAAACAGGCCGACAGGTTCTCCTGAGCAGATAAGCGCCAGTCGTAGGGCTGGCCTGACCTTTCAGGAGAGTGTCGTGAACTCACGGCGAACGATCATCCTTGTTGTAGCAATTGCGATGGCTGGCCTTGCCGCTATGGGTTTGCTGATCTATGTCAGAGGCATTGAAGACAATGTCTATGCAGGTCGGGAACTTGTAACCGTGTGGGTTGCTGAGGGAGAGATTCCCAAAGGCGCCAGCGGTAGCGATCTCGAAGAGCGCGGTCTCATCGTTGAGAAGCAGATCCCCACGGAGTTCGCTCCAGATCTGAAGATCAACGTGCCCCGTGAAGAGATCGTTGGTCTCGTCGCTGTCAACAACATTCCCGCCAACCAGACAATCGTCAAGGGTATGTTCGCCGCACCGGCGATCGTCCAGACCGGCGTCACCGATCGCCTCGACGAGCGGGTGGACGACGAAGAGAACGCTCGCCGCCGTGACATGACCACGTTCACCTTCAACGTCGGTCAGACCAACGGTGTGGCAGGCCTGCTGGAACCGGGTGACTTCGTCAACATCATGACGGCCCGTCCGCTTCCCGCCGTACCGGGAACCGCTACCGACGAGAACGGTGATCCGGTCGACCCCGCTTCGGCGCCCGTCGCCGCCACTGAATCTGACCCTGAGCTCGTCCGGACCGGAAGCGTGTACAACACCGACGCCCGCTACGTGTACCAGAAGGCCGAGATCCTGGCGATCGACACCCGTCTCCCGGCGACCGTGGATTCGGCCGAGGACGAAGTTGTCGTCACCGGTGGCGGACTCATCACGCTGGCCGTGCCACCCGAAGTCGCTCAGATCATGTACTCCATCGACGACTTCTACCTCACCCTGGTCTCCCCGGACTACGAGCCATGGCCGTTGCCAGCACTCGACCTCAATATTGAGGAATTCCCGGGCGAGCGTTGTGACCTGCTGACCCCCTACGGCGCTCCGACGCCCGAGACCGAAGAAGACTCGACCGTATGCGAACGCTACGAGGAGGACCTGCTCCAGCAGTCCTTGATCACTAATGCGAGGCCCTAATGGAAGACCTGGACCTATCGTTCGGGCTTGATGACTTCTCCGACTTCGGAGTAGAGCCCGAGCCCGAGACAACTGAAGAGCCCGACTCGTCGGTGCCGGGGCTTCGGCCCCAGATGTCCAACGGGGCTGCGGTGGCCGTCGTCGACGCCGATCAGGCGGTCCGGGACTACCTGGCAGCTCAGTTTGGTGAGGGTGCGGGAACCGCATCCAGCCTGACCGAGTTGGAGGGTCGGCTCGGCATGGGTCCAGTCGTTGTGATCCTCGGCCCGTCATGTGCCGACCCCAGCGACCTGGCCACCATCCAGACCTGGACACGCACCCATCCCGAGGTCGGCTCCATTCTGGTGACCAGCGAAGTATCCACAGCGTTGCTTCAAAGCGCAATGCGGGCTGGTGTTCGAGATGTGCTCTCGGCGCCGATCGACCAGATGCAGCTGCAGGACACTGTGGAACGCGTGGCCGAAGGTCTCGTGGGAAGCGGATCCGGCAAGTCGATGGCTGTAGCCCCCGGCGATGGCGAGGATGTGTTGAACGAGCTCGAGGGCGACCCGGGCATGATCATCACCGTGTTCTCCACCAAGGGGGGATCCGGCAAGTCGGTTACCGCTACGAATATCGCGTGTTCTTTGGCGATGCGATCGGATCGACCGGTCGTTCTCATCGACGGTCACCTGCAGTTCGGTGACGTTGCCGTGATGCTGAAACTTCAACCCACCCACACAGTTGTGGATGCGGTGACCCAGCTCGACAAGCTCGATGCCGGTTTGATGCAACAGCTGATGACCACCCACGAAGACACCGGACTCCGAGTGCTACCGGCACCGATGGAGCCCACGTTTGCGGATCAGATCACCGGCGAGCAGATGGTTCGTCTGTGTGAAATCATCAAGCGATTTGCTGGTCACGTGATCATCGATCTGCCGGCCTACTTCAACGATGTCGTGCTCAGCCTCATTGAGGCCAGCGACGAAGTGATCATGGTCGCCGGGCTCGATATCCCGAACATCAAGAACGTGAAGATCGGTCTCACGACCCTGGCGCTGCTGGATATTCCAAAAGAACGTCTGCACCTGGTTCTCAACCGGTCCGATTCCAAGGTGAAGCTGGACGTGAACGAGGTGGAACGAACACTTCAAGTGCATGCCGCCGCCCGCGTGCCCAGCGACGTGGTCGTGCCGATCTCGGTGAACAAGGGTTCACCCGTGGTCGTGTCGGCCGCAAAGTCTTCGGTAGCCCGAGCGTTCGAGGAGCTTGCGATGCGATTCCTCGATGGCGCAGCGTTGAAAGCTCAAACCTCCAGTAAGCGGCGGTTCTTCGGTTAGCCGGGCTGGTCGTAACAAGTTATTTCAATTCGGTCATCTACCGGCCGATACATAAGGGACCGGTGGTCGTCACCGGTCGTCAAGCCAGACAAACTCAAGGCAGGGGCACATGTCTCTTTACAAGCGACTACACGAGGCGAATACCCAGGAGGGAGCACAGGGCGGTACAGCCCCGCAGGCTCGCGTGATGGGACGGCGGGACCCCGCCCTGGACGAACTCCGGCATCGCGTCCACAGCTCGCTTATCGAAGAGCTTGGTCCGATCCTGTATGACAAGCGCCTTACCGAGGACGAGCTACGCAAGAAGGTCCACGAGGCTCTTCACAACGCCCTCGCAATGGAGCGGACTCCGCTCTCCGCGGCCGACAAGGCCCAACTGATCCAGGACGTCTCCGACGACATCCTGGGCTACGGTCCGATCGACAAGTTGCTCCGAGACGATGACATCTCCGAGATCATGTGCAACGGTCCCAAGAACATCTATGTGGAGAAAAGCGGCAAGCTAACTCTTGCTGACGTGTCCTTCGTTGATGAACTTCACCTCCGTCGAATCATCGACAAGATCGTGGCCCAGATCGGTCGCCGTATCGATGAGTCTTCACCGCTATGTGACGCCCGCCTGCCCGACGGATCCCGGGTAAACGCGGTGATTTCGCCTTTGGCAGTTGGCGGACCGTTCCTGACGATCCGGAAGTTTGCCGCCGACCCTCTGCGAATCGACGACCTCATTCGCTTCGGCACGCTCAGCGTCCACTCAGCCCGGTTCCTTCAGGCCTGCATTGTCGGCAAGCTCAACGTTCTCGTATCGGGTGGTACCGGCACCGGGAAAACCACCACTCTCAACGTGCTCTCCTCCTTCATCCCCAGCGATGAGCGAATCATCACGGTGGAAGACGCCAAGGAACTCCAACTCCACCAGGACCATGTGCTCTCACTCGAGACCCGGCCCGCCAACGTGGAAGGCAAAGGCGAAGTCAGCATTCGGGACCTGGTCAAGAACACGCTCCGTATGCGACCCGACCGAATCGTTGTAGGGGAGTGCCGCTCCGGGGAGGCGTTGGACATGCTCCAGGCCATGAACACCGGACACGACGGCTCACTCACCACCCTTCACGCCAACAACCCCCGAGACACCCTCTCCCGACTCGAGACGCTTGTCCTCATGGCCGGCTACGACCTACCTGTGCGAGCCATTCGAGAGCAGATCGCCTCGGCTGTGGACATGATCGTGCAGCTGCAGCGTCTGCGTGACGGTTCTCGTCGTATCACCCACATCACCGAGGTGGCAGGTATGGAAGGCGAAGTTGTCACCCTCCAGGACGTCTTCCTGTTCGACTTCGCCGCCGGCGTCGATGAGCAGGGACGGTTCAAGGGTCAGCTCAAATCCACTGGCGTGCGTCCCAAGTTCGCTCAGAAGCTCGCCGATCACGGTATTCGTCTGGGCCCAGAAATGTTCAGCCCCAACGGCGGCGAGGCCGCCCCGACGAAGGGTCGGCGATGAACCTAGGATTCCGCACCCTGCGGGTGCTTTCGGCCGCAGTGCTAAGTGCCTTGATGGCGCTGACGCTGCTCGCAGGCCTGGCGCCTGCGGGAGCGCAGGACGATGCACCGGAGTTTCTGGTGGTCCACGAGGTTGATGCCACCGAGGATCCCGTTGAGCTGACCATTCTCAGCGGCTCGTATGACGTTGGCGTAAGCGATATCACGCTGATTGCAGAAGGCAATGAGAGCCAGGCGACCGCTGTGTCATCGGCTAGTGCCAAGGGCCAACCGATGGAGATCGTTTTCGTTCTCGATGCGAATAAAGATCTCAGCAAGGGCGACCTCTTCAACCAGAACAACGAACGGCTGGCCTCGCTGATCGAAGAGCTGCCCGACAACGTCTCCGTAGCGGTCGTCTCGGCGGGCGAACGTGACCAGATTCAATCCGTGCTGACCGCCGACAAGGCAGCGGTGGCGCGAGCGGTTCGCAAGATGAAGGGGTCCAACGGTTCCGCACTCCTGAACGCTATGGCTCGCGGCGCCGAGCAGTTCACCGCTGACCCCACCGTCCATCGTTCCATGATCGTCTTCTCGGCATTCACCGATGAAGTGTCGGTCGCCTCAACGGTTCAGGTCCGTTCGGAGCTGGTTCGTCAGAACGTACAGGTACTGGGCGCTCGTTACCGGGGTGCCGAAAACGGCACGATTGGTGAACGTCGACTCGGCGGACTCGCCAGCGTGACCGGCGGAGCGATGTTCGACGCCACCACCCCGGCAGAACTGGCTACTGCGGTAGAGTTCGCCACCAAGATCGGTTCAGATCGACTTCTCGTGTCTTACGACGGTGAAACCGACCGAACCCTTCGGGGAGATCTCACCCTGACCATCGGTCAGGCGTCGGTCTCCATTTCCTATCCCGGCGGTCGGTTCACCAATCAACCGCTAGCCCTCACCCCCATCATCGACCCTGAGCCCGGCGCACTTGGCTTCGTTCGCACCCAGATGGGCTTGTTGGCCACTGCAGTATTCGCCGGACTGGGTGTGCTTGCGGCCGTGTGGGCGCTCGGCAACATCTTCGCCTCAGGCGAGTCAACACTCGAAGGCATGCTGCGCCGGTATTCCGGTGAAGAGGATCAACCGCTCGATGAGGAGGAGACCGCAATCGTCCAGACGGCCCTCGTAAAGCGGGCCGTGGAACTCAGCGAGTCCTTCGCTGAAGACCGAGGCTTCCTCGTTCGGATCGAGGAGATTCTCGAACAGGGCCGCATCCCGTTGCGGGCCGGTGAAGCGATGGGCCTCTTCGCTTTGGGGACAATGGCCGGCTTCATCGTTGGCTTCGTGTTCACGGGCGGCATCGTGAGTGCGTTGGTCGTTGCGGTGATCGTGGCTTTCGGTCTCAGCGCCGGCGTGCAGTTCCGGGCGCGTCGCCGGGTTCGGCAGTTCGAACAACAGTTGCCCGACATGCTTCAGCTGCTGGCTGGCACGCTCCGGGCCGGTTACTCCTTACCTCAAGGGCTTGAAGCGGTTTCGCACGAGATCGCCGAGCCGATGGGCTACGAGCTCACCCGTGCTATGACCGAAGCTCGGTTGGGTCGGGATATCGAAGATGCTCTCGGCGGCGTCGCCGACCGCTTGGCCAGCCCGGACTTTGCCTGGGCCGTCATGGCGATCAGTATCCAGCGAGAGGTCGGCGGCAATCTCAACGAGCTGCTCATGACCGTTTCGGACACGATGGTGGCACGCGAACGCCTCGCCGGTGAAGTGCGAGCGCTGACTGCAGAAGGCAAGCTCTCAGCTGCCATCCTCGGTGGACTCCCCCCTGGCCTCGGCCTGGTCATGTGGATCATGAATCCCGCCTACATCGAAACACTGTTCACCAGCACGCTCGGGAACGTCTTGGTGGGACTCGGAATCCTCTCCGGCGGCATTGGCCTCGCCTGGATGAGAAAGGTAATCACGATCAATGTTTGAGATTCTTTCAACCGTGCCCTTGGAGGCCTACATCGGTGGGCTGGCCCTTTCGGTGGGTCTTGTCATATTCTCCGTGGTCGGTGGGCTTGAAGAGCGCGCCGCCGTGCGCAACACCCTCCGCCAGTTGGATGACTACGAGGTGGAGAGTATCCGGGACCAGGAACTCTTGGCCCCACTGCAGGAACGCCTGGTCGCCCCGTTCGTTGCGCTGCTGGGTAAATTCGGTGGGCGCTTCAACCCACCGGAGTATGTGGAGTCGGTTCGCCGGAAACACCTTCAGGCTGGCATCACCGACCCTGACAAGGTGGAGCGGTTCCTCGCATTGCGAGTTCTCGGGTTCGTGTTCATCCCGGTTTGGCTGATCGTCATGCTGATCTGGAATCCGTTTGCGCTCGGCGGCATGCTGCAACTCGCCGCCACCGGGCTGGGAGTCATGATCGGTGCACTCGGGCCGTCAAACTCGCTCAAGAAGAAAGTGCAGGCTCGCCAGCTCGCTATCGTGCGGCAGCTTCCGGACACCCTGGACCTCCTCGTCATCTCGGTGGAAGCCGGTCTTGGCTTTGAACAGGCAGTCGATCGCGTGATCAAGAACGTCCCCGGCAACCTTTCAGACGAGTTCGCCCGAGTTCTGGGTGAGACCCGGGCCGGCGCCTCGCGATCCGATGCGTTGCGATCTATGGACGAGAGGGTGCAGGTACCGGAGATCCGTTCCTTCGTGATGTCCATGATCCAGGCGGACACCTTTGGTGTCAGCATCGGTCGAGTGTTGCGCAGCCAGGCCGACGAGATGCGTATCAAGCGGCGTCAACGAGCCCAGGAATCGGCCCAGAAGGCCCCCGTCAAGATGATGATCCCTATGGTGTTCTGCATCTTCCCGGCGCTCTTCGTTGTGGTAATCGGGCCCGCCATGATTTCCATCGTCGCCAACTTCACCTAACTTCGATGTCGGCCGTTTCAGCGAAGGGGGAGCAAACACCAGCCCTGCCGCGGGCGGGCGTCCCGCTAGGAACTGCCTTCACCGTGTTCTTTGCGGCCATAGGACTCCTGATCGGGCGGCGAGCGATCGGTGATAACTCGTTCCTTACGCACTTTGCCACCGGGCAGCTCATCCTCGAGACCCGTTCCATCCCCAGTTCCGACCCCTACAGTTTCACCGCCGCCGGTGACCCGTGGGTTGTGCAGAGTTGGCTGGCAAGCGTGCTGTACGCCTCCTTTGATTCTCTGTTTGGCGGTGTTGGGATTCGTCTGCTGAACGGTGCGCTTTGCTCCGCTACTGCCGCGATCGTGTGGAAGCTCACCTCCCGCCGGTCCGAGCAGATTTTTGTTCCGCTAGGACTCACTGGCGCGGTGCTCACGATCGGTGCCACGATGTGGTCGCCGCGGCCGCTGCTCTTCGGTCTGCTCGGTTTTGCCCTGGTTCTTGCTGTCGTCGATGGGATGATCGCACCCGCGTGGCTCATCCCGGTTATGTGGATATGGGTGAACTCCCACGGGTCGTTCCCCATGGCCGGCGTCCTCGTTGGCTCTCTCGGCCTCGGAGCTTGGCTCGAAGACCGCAAGTTCCCCGATCACGAGGCCAGGATACTGGGCTGGGTCGGCGCCGGAATTCTCGTTGGTGGCATCAATCCCTTGGGACCCAAGCTGCTGTGGTTCCCGGTGCAGCTGCTGCGCCGCGGTGAGGCTCTGCAAAACGTTGTGGAATGGCGACCGTTCACCCTCTCCGGGGTGAGCGCATGGATCTTCGTCGGGCTGGTTGTGGCCTTCGTGACCGCGCTCGTTCAGCAACCCTCGTGGCGGATGATCGTCCCCGGTTCGGTCTTCACTCTGGCAGCGCTGCTCGCGGTGCGGAATGTTGTCTTGGCCAGCGTGGTGTTGGCTGTTGTCAGCGCACCGGGCCTGGTGTTGGCCTACGGCCAGATCCGTACCAGTGACACTGGCCCAATCGTTCGGTTCACGCTGGTCGGATCGATTCTCTTTGGATGCGTCGCGGCCCTTTCTACGGCCGTGTCGAGTCCTGTGGACTTCGCCAGCTACCCCGAAGAGGAGATCCGGATGCTGGCCATTGAAGGTTTGCTGGAAGGGGACTCTCGAGTTATCCATCCCGAGATCGTTGGCAACTACCTGAGTCTCAAACAAGGTGCAGATGCCAACGTTTTCATCGACGATCGTTTTGATTTCTATCCCCAGCAGGTCATCGATGACCTGGAGGTGATGCTCTACGGCGGCGATTACTCCGCGGTGATCGACCGGTATCAACCCGATGCGATTCTCTGGAGTACCGGCGGAGGATTCGAGGCGTGGCTCGAGGAACGATCCGAGTGGGCCGTGGCCGAACCGTTGATGGTGGAGGCCGCTGTTCCGGGTGAGCCCGCCAAGGAGAGCGAGTGGTTCATCGCCCGCCGGTCTTCGGCTACACCATCTCCCGAAGTTCTCGCTTCAAATCCCTGATTTCGTCACGGATCCGGGCGGCATACTCGAAGCGAAGGTCTACCGACGCCTCCTTCATCTCGTCTTCCAAGGTGAGGATGAGTCGGCGCAGCTCGTCTTCGGGTAGGTCGGCCATTTCCTTCAGCCGCTTCTCTTCCCCCGGACGTCTCGAACGCTTTCCTTCGCCCGGGATTGGCGCGGTCTCGCTCCCGGCCGGTCTGAGCATGGCCAGGATGTCGGTCACGGCCTTGCGGATCGTTTGCGGATCGATCCCGTGCTCCTCGTTGTAGGCCTGCTGAAGCGCCCGTCGACGGTTGGTTTCTGACATTGCGCGAGTCATCGAGTTGGTGACCTTGTCGGCATACATGATGACCCGGCCATCCACATTCCGGGCGGCCCGGCCGATCGTTTGGATGAGCGCTGTCTCAGATCTCAGAAACCCCTCTTTGTCAGCATCGAGAATGCAGACCAACTGAACCTCCGGGAGATCGAGCCCCTCCCGAAGAAGGTTGATCCCCACCAAAACGTCGAAATCCCCGAGGCGCAACCCCCGCAACAGCTCTATTCGCTGAATCGTGTCGACCTCAGAATGGAGGTATCGGACGCGCAGACCTTGCTCGAGAAGGTAATCGGTAAGATCCTCCGACATCTTCTTCGTGAGGGTGGTGATGAGGATTCGGCCGTCCTCTTTGATCACCCTGGTCACCTCTTCCATCAAGTCGTCGATCTGACCCTTGGTCGGTCGGATCGAAACCTCCGGATCCACGAGCCCAGTTGGCCGGACGATCTGTTCGGCCACCTGAGAGGAGTGCTCCAACTCAAACGGCCCAGGTGTGGCGGAAAGGAAGACCACCTGACCCGCTCGCTCGGCCCACTCATCGAATCGAAGGGGTCGATTGTCGGCTGCCGATGGCAGACGAAAACCGTGCTCGATCAGCATGTCTTTGCGAGATCGGTCGCCGGCGTACTGACCGTTGAGCTGGGGGACCGCAACATGACTTTCGTCGATGATCGTGAGGTAGTCGTCTGGGAAGAAGTCGAGGAGTGTGTACGGAGCCTCGCCGGGCGAGCGACCATCGATGTGCCGGCTGTAGTTCTCGATGCCGTTGCAGAACCCCATCTCCTGAATCATCTCGAGGTCGTACTGAGTCCGCATTCTGAGCCGCTGCGCCTCCAACAATTTCTTCTCTTTTTCGAAGACTTGCAGCTGGTCACGGAGCTCGTCTTCGATGCTGATGATCGCTCGTTTCATCTTGTCGTCCGAGGCGGAGTAGTGCGTAGCAGGCCAAATCACGATCTCGCTGAGTTGTTCGATTACTTCGCCGGTGATCGGGTCGAAACGAATGATCCGCTCGACCTCGTCTCCGAACAACTCGATCCTGACCGCAGACTCTTCGTATGCCGGATGAACCTCGATCGTGTCGCCCCGTACTCTGAACTTCCCGCGCACGAGGTTCATGTCGTTGCGTTCGTAACGCATGTCCACCAACTCGCCGAGCATCCTGCGCTGGTCGATCTCTTTTCCCTCCTCCACCACCAGGATCCGGGATCGGTATTCCTCGGGTGATCCCAGGCCGTAGATGCAGCTGACCGAAGCCACCACGATCGTGTCTCGTCGCGTCAACAAGGCGCTGGTAGCGGCATGCCGTAGACGGTCAATCTCGTCGTTGACCGAGCTGTCTTTCTCGATGTAGGTGTCGGAGCTTGGGATGTAAGCCTCAGGCTGGTAGTAGTCGTAGTAACTGACGAAGTACTCCACGCGATTGTCGGGGAAGAACTCCCGAAACTCGTTCGCCAACTGGGCGGCGAGTGACTTGTTGGGGGCGATCACCAGCGCCGGTCGCTGCGCCTGTTCGATCGTCCAGGCCATGGTGGCGCTCTTGCCCGAGCCGGTTATTCCTAGAAGAGTTTGATAGCGGTCACCCCGCTCCAGTCCTTTGGTCAGCGCCGCGATGGCGGCAGGCTGATCGCCGGCGGGCTCGTAATCCGACACCATCTTGAAGCGCTTCGCCATGACTCAGTTTACGCGGCAGGGTTGGGTTGTCCCTCCGGGGGCGGGCTAGTTGAGCCTTTGCCAGAGGGCGTCTACTTGTTGCTTGAGGGCGGTCAAGTCGCCGTTGTTGTCGATGACGTGGGTGGCGACGGCGAGGCGTTCTTCGCGGTTTGCCTGGGCCGCTATTCGTTTGGCGGCATCGTCTTCGGAGAACCCACGAAAACGCACCAGGCGGTCCACTGCAGTTTCCGGGGCCAGATCCACCACGATGATTTCTGTGACTTCGTAGGGATTGGCCTTCTCCGTCAACAACGCCATGTCCAGGACAACGACGTTCTCGGTTGAGCGTTGTTCGGCGATCCTGCGTTCGATCTCGGTTCGCAACACCGGATGGACGATCGATTCCAGCGCCTTGAGCTCGTCCTTATCGTTGAAAACGATTGCTGCCACAGCCGCTCGGTCCAACGTGCCGTCCTCGGCGACCACATCCCTACCCCACCGCTGGACCATCGCTGCAAAGACCGGTTCGCCCGGCCGTTGGAGTTCTCGAACGATCGCGTCCGCGTCAATGACCACAGCCCCGTTGTCCCGCAGCTGCTCAGAGACGGTTGACTTCCCAGAACCGATTCCACCGGTAAGTCCAACGAGGCGCATATGAGCAGGTTAGGTGGTCCGTTTGGCTCATTCCTTCTTCGTTGAAGCCGACAGAAACAAAGGTGGGGCAGCCGCGTCGGCTGCGTCATCAATGACTCCCTTTCTCTCACTCAGCTGATGACCGCTACCGCCATACCTAGAACTTCCCCCTCGGCTTCGAGCACGGACCTGTCCGTCGGCACGAGTACGTTGGCGCTGTTGGGCGAGACCGACCGGCTGTTGCCGTTCAACCCTGCAGTTCTCGCGGTCCGGTGGGCAACGACGATGGTCTGCGTCACGCTCTCTGCAACGGCGTTCATCGAGCGTGACTACACCGTGATCCCATGGGTGATGGGCATGGTGGCAAACACAGTGGTGCGGACGTTCAGCCCGCTGAGTTATACGGGCACCACACGAAGCCTGCTGGATCTTCTCCTGGAGGTCGGCCTCACGGTCTTGGCTGTTTGTCTTACGGGGTTCTGGGCTTCACCGTTGGTCTTCACTCTCTTGGTTGCGGCGATCATCGCCGGGTTTGCCCGCGGCTTCGCCTTTGGGATCCGCGTTTCCTCAGCGTCCGCGATAACAGTCTCGCTCACCAATCTGTATGCGGACTCGTGGGATGAAGCGGCTCTCTTGATCTGCGCTCGGTGGAGCACCGTGCTGATACTGATTGGAATCGTGGCTGGTTACGCCCGCAGGATCTCAGGCGAGGCGAACCGTCAACATACTCTCGCACTCGATCGGCTCAGCCGCCTCGCCGACGCCAACGCCCTTCTTTCCAACCTTCACCGGGTTGCTCAGACGCTCCCCGCCTCGTTGGATCTGAACGAGGTGTTGGACTCGACGCTCGCTCGACTGCGGGGCTTGGTGAAAACGGACTCAGCAATCATCCTTACTCGTGAAGACACCGACGGGACGTGGACCGTCGCCAGGAAACAGGCGATGGCGGTAACCGGATCGCTTCTCACCGAGCAGCTCCCACGACCCGCCCAGGCGGCGTTGACCGGTCGTCGCGTCTTGCGTCACCCTGATCTATCGACCGTCGGCCCCGGCTTCAATGCCGGTTCCCAAGCGGCGATCTATGCACCGTTGATCGCTCGAGGAAGCCTGGTTGGGCTGCTTGGAGTCGAAAGCCGCAACGCCGAGGAGTTCACCGAACGTGACCGCGAAGTGCTGCAAGGTTTCATCGAACCAGTGTCCTTAGCGATCGACAACGCTCGTTGGTTTGCACGGATCAAGACGGTTTCGGCCGATGAAGAACGGACCCGGATCGCCAGGGACCTGCATGACAGCATCGGTCAGTCGTTGGCCTATCTCGGATTCGAGGTTGATCGCATCGTCAAACGAGAAGACGAGGGCGAACCGATCTCAGACCAGTTGGAGGATCTGCGGCGGGATCTTCGGGGGGTGGTCGGAGAGGTACGAGACACGCTCTACGACTTGCGAACCGACGTAGGAGCCGACAAGGACTTCGCCGAGACCATGGGTGAGTTCGCCGGCCGTGTTGCAGAACGAACCGGTATGGAGATTGCAATACACGTATCTGCGGACAACAGCACTCGTCTCCCAATCCTTCAGGAGAGGGAGATGTGGAGAATTGCCCAGGAAGCGCTCATTAACTGCGAGCGTCACGCCGATGCAGAGAGAGTGGATATCACATGGCACTGCGCCGCCATAGGTGCGCAACTCGAAGTTACCGACAACGGGAGAGGCTTCACGCCAGTCCGCGCCGGCCGAGTTGACAGCTACGGCATCCGTGGCATGAGGGAACGGGCTTCCAGCGTTGGAGCAACGTTCGAAATCACATCAGCCCCCGGAGAAGGGACAACAGTACGGTGCATCCTCGCACGAAGCTAGTAATCAATAGCCCACAGACAGTGGGAACCAAGGTCGAGTCCAGCGGCGCCATTCGCCTGATGTTGGCCGACGACCATCGTATGCTTCGGGAAGGTCTCCGGCGGTCGATGTCAGAGCGTGGCTTCGACGTAGTGGGCGAAGCTCGTGACGGTGCCGAAGCTGTAGACCTTGCGGCCGCCCTCCAGCCCGACGTGATCTTGATGGACGTCACCATGCCCGAGCTGGATGGAGTGGAAGCGGCCCGGGTAATTCGGGAGCGGTACCCCAACATCAAAGTCATCATGCTCACGATGCACGCCGATCAGGATGTGCTGGCCGAAGCGATCCGTGCGGGTGCCAACGGCTACTTGGTCAAGGACTGCAGTACCGACGAGATCGCATCTGCGATCGAGAGCGTGGCTCTCGGTGAGACGGCCCTATCGCCTCGTTTGGCGGCATCCATGCTCGCAGAGGTCCGTCGAGGCGAAGCTCAGAATGAGACCGAGAAGGTAATCACCAAGCGTGAAGAGGAAGTCTTACAGCTGATCGCTGACGGATGCTCAACCCCCGAGGTTGCCGAGCAACTTTTCATCAGTCAGAAGACGGTGAAGAACCATCTCGCCTCCATCTATCAGAAGCTGGACGCTCGCGACCGCACCCAAGCGGTGCTGCAAGCGGTTCGGATGGGCATCGTCACGCTCAAGTAGGCACTGGTGCTGCCACGAATAGTGCATGTGACCCATTCAGGCAGGTGCCGCCGGATCCGATCACTTATCTGTAAGCCCAAATGGGAACAATTATTTAACCTCTAAGGAACAAAAATGCTTCACTTCGAATTCATCTCCGCCTGGCTCCAGGCTCAGACCAAGAGCGAAAAGGGTGCAACCCTCGTCGAGTACGCCCTCCTCGTGGCCCTCATCGCCGTGGTCTGCATCGCCGCCGTGACCCTCCTGGGTTCGGCTGCCTCCACCAAGTTCAGCTCTGTCGCTGACACCATCAACTAATTCAGTTCGGGTACCTCGCCGGCGGTTGCCGGTGAGGTTCCTGGCTGTCTCGTGAAGGAGGCGCCGATGCTGTATTTGCAGCTCGCAGCTCTCCGGCTTCTCGAGACTGAGCGGCAACCTAGGGAAAGGGGGGCGTCACTCGTGGAGTATGCACTCCTCGTGTCCCTGATCTTCCTAGTTTGCATCTCGGCCGTGACACTTCTGGGGTCATCTGTTTCAACGCAGTTGTCCTCGGTCAGTGGGCCGTTGCGCTGATGAAGTAACGCCAAAGAACCCCGCACCACGGTGCGGGGTTCTTTGCTTTTTGCGGGTGCCGCACCTGCCACAACGGTCACCTTCACCGCCGGTCATTGCTGCCGATTGAATCAATGTGAGTTTTCCCTCCGAATCCGGCGCCTCTGTGGGGTCGATCCCCGGTCTCCCCGTGCTGGCTCGAGGACTACATTTCTCTCGTTGGAGTGCAGCCGCCCTCCTCCTTGCCCTGTTGCTCGGGCTGAGCTTGGCACTCGACCGCGATGGGTCACTGGGCACCGACACCGGCGGCAAGGTGGCAACAATCGACGCCATGGTTGAGCGGGGGGATTGGAGTCCAACGATCGGCTACTGGGCCGATGACGTTGACCCTGACGGCGTGGCTCACCCGTTCTTTGGTACTCGCCGTACGGAGGCTGGTTGGGTAAACGTTACAACGCTGCCAATGATTCTGGTGACTCGCTTTCTGGTCGGTGGTCTCGGAGAACAAGCACTCCTGGTAGTGCCGATTCTCGGCGCCGTACTCACTTGTTTGGCCGCTGGCGAATTAGCACGCTTCTTCGGGGCTTTGTCGTGGCGGCCGGGATTTCTCGCGGCCGCTTCTTCGTCTCCGGTAGTTGTCTACGGACTCGATTTCTGGGAGCACTCCATCGGCTTAGCGCTGATGCTGTGGGCTACGGTCTTCTTTCTCAAGTCTCGAGAGACCAGCCCGCTCCACGGAATAGCGCTGGCGCTGATCAGCGGTTCACTGTTTGGAGCTGCCGCAACGATGCGTCAAGAGGCGTTGATCTATGGAGCGGTGACTGGTTTGGTCTGTGTATTCGGTTCCTCAGCCGGCCGGGTTTCGCAACGTTTCCTGCGCGGCGGCGCAATGGCGGCAGGTGCGCTCGTCCCGTTGGCCGCCAATGCGATGCTCGAGCGGGCGGTGATTGGCGCGAGCGCCCGGACTGACCGAGCGGTTGGGGTTGTTTCCGTTTCTGGAACAGATCTAGGACAGAGGATTCAGGAGGGGATCGTGATCACGGCGAGCCCGATTAATCTCGTCCATCCGCTTTCGCTCGCAATGGCTGGTCTTGTGGCAGTTGGAGTCGTGTGGACCGCCGTCGCGCTGCTTCGCTCCGTCGACGTGTCGCGTCCGTTCGTTCTGTGTGCCTTGATCATCTTGCTGGTCTTCCTCCGGCTGGTGGTATTCGGACCAACCTTCATCCCGGGGATGTTGGCGGCCGTCCCGGCAGCTGGCCTTGGCATTGGTGCAGCTCTTTATTATCGGCAGCACACGCTACTCGTCCTCGCCGCGCTACCGATTCCTTTGGTGTGGGCCACGCAGTATGCCGGCGCCGCAGAAGCACAGTGGGCGGGCCGGTACATCTTGACCTCGGGATTGTTACTCGTCACCATCGGGGTGGGGTTGGCTGTTTCCCAGCGCCCCCGAGTCGTGGCCGGCTTCTTGGCAGCAAACGTCGCTTTCTCGCTCATCGGAATCGCCTACGTCATCCGGAGAACCAACGAATTCGGCGAAGCGAATCGCTCATTGACCGAACTCACAACCGATGTCGTGGTCTTCTCGGATGACTTCCTGGCCAGAGAGGCCGCCCCACTGGGCTGGGATGCCAATTGGCTGAGCGCCACCGACGCCGCCGACCGTCTCATGGTGTCGAGGATCCTCGCGGCAAACGAGGTGGACGAGTTCACCTTTCTTCGTCACGAGGGCGAAGCCACCGCCGAGTTCATCGGGTACTCGCCGGTCGGGTCCACCCGCGAAGTCTCCTATGGCGCGTTCGTGATTGAGGATCAGCGGTATGTCCGTGCTTCTCGCTGAGCCTCCCGCTGAGGTAACGACGCCAGAGCCGTCACGATCCATTCGGAACCTGTGCGGAGATGTTCTCGTAATGTCGGTCCTCCTGCTCGCTGCAGCGTTCACGACCACGGGGTGGTTCTCCGCCGATGAGGTTGTCATGCGCCAGCAAAGCACAGCGTTGGCCTCGACAGGGTCCTGGGTTGTGCCAGGCAACACGGCTGCTGATGCGATTGATCCGGACCGTCAGTTCGTCCTTCTGGCTCGTTCCGACAGTGCCGGGACAGAGATTGTTCCTTACGGAAAACATCCGGCGCTTCCAGCCACGCTCAGCGTTTTCGAGCGGATGGCAGGAAATCCTGGACGGTATCTCCCGGCCGTCCTCGCCGCTCTGGCGGCCGCCCTTTTCGTTTCGGCTTCGAGTGGGTGGTCGCGACTGGGCTTCTGGCTCGTCGGACTCAGCAGCCCGCTGCTGTTCCACGTCACGGTGCTTTGGGGACACGCTCACGCACTTGGATTCTCGACACTGGCGCTGTATGGCGTCCACCGCGTCTGCAGACGGCGGGCGCCCGATGCAGTTGGTGCCGTCAGCCTCGTTGCGGGTATTGTCGGGGCATCGCTCATGAGAAGCGAAGGCCTGCTTCTTGGGGCAGCTGTTGGGCTCGCTTTCATTGTCATCGCGGCAGTCTCCAAGGCGAATCGGTACCTCGCGGCGCTGTCTCCGCTCCCGTTTGCAGCAGCAATCGGTGTCTACCTTGGTGAACCCGTTCTAAGGGAATGGTTGATCGGCGGTAGTCCGTCGCCATTGGGCCCATCGACTGGCGATGGGTTGACTCTTGCATCTCGTCTCAGCGTCGCTCGGATCATGTTGATCCAGCCGTCGCTGAGTGGGAGCGCGTTGGGCAGCCTGAGGCTTGTCGGGCTTATCCTGCTCGTTATTGCTTCCGGCGCGGCTCTGCGCCGCGCAATTTCAGCCGACCGCCTCCGGCTACTCGCCCTGTTGGGCGCGGCCGGCTTCGTGCTCGCTTTCGCGGAAGGGCCGTCGCCAGCTCTTCTTGTGACGGTGCCACTTTTGGTCGTCGCGTTGCCGTGGGCGACCTTCACAACAGCATTCAATCAAGTGCTCGGCGTTGTAACCGTCAGCTTCACCCTCGCTGTGATTCTGACCAGCTATGACAATGCTGGCGGCGGGGACTGGGGCGCTCGGTATTTGTTCATTGTTGTGCCCTTTCTTGCGGCGATGGCCCTTCCCGCTGTCCAGCGAGCTTGGTTGGATCCGCGAGGCCGTTCCGTAGTGGTTTCCGCTGCGGTAGCTGCGGCGGCGATGCAAGGCGGAGTTGTGCTGGATCTCATGCAACGCGACCAGACCGTGGCAACGGTGGACGATGTTGCAGAGACGATTCGGCGCCACACAAGTCGCCAATCCGACTGGGTTGTAGCGGTTAGCGATGAACGCTTGGCCCGATTCCTCTATGACCGTGGTCTTCGCGGCGCTTCGTTCTTTGTACCTCTTGACCAGGAAGAAGAGTTCTTAGACCTTCTGGATCTGGCGGGCGCTGACCGCATTATCTGGGTGGACCTGGGTTCCGATGGTGACGAACGAGACGTAGAACCAAGCGAAACACATGGTTCGGTATCTATACGAACGGTAGTTCGCCGCTAGCCTGACCCGGTGGGAAACACCATCACCGTTCGGGGCGCCCGAGAACACAACCTGAAGAACGTCGACCTGGATCTTCCCCGAGAGAAACTGGTGGTGTTCACCGGGCTTTCCGGCTCGGGCAAGTCGTCGCTGGCGTTCGACACAATCTATGCGGAGGGGCAGCGACGGTATGTGGAATCGCTGTCGGCCTATGCCCGGCAGTTCCTGGGGCAGATGGACAAGCCCGACGTGGACTTCATCGAAGGACTCTCCCCGGCGATCTCGATCGACCAAAAGTCAGCGTCTCGCAATCCGCGGTCAACGGTGGGAACCGTAACGGAGGTCTATGACTACCTCCGGCTGCTCTTCGCCCGCATCGGTGTGGCCCATGATCCTGAAACGGGCGAGCGGCTTGTAAAGCAGACACCGCAGCAGATTGTCGATCAGGTTCTAGAACTGCCAGACCAAACTCGCTTTCAAGTGCTAGCGCCAGTGGTTCGCGGCCGGAAGGGAACCTACGAAACACTCCTGAGCGATCTGGCCGGCAAGGGCTTCTCGCGGGCAATTGTTGACGGCGAAACCGTCGAATTAGGCGGCGATGCTCCGGACCTGGCTCGTTATGAGAAACACAACATCAAAGTAGTTGTGGATCGGCTGGTTCGTCGCGACGGGATCGAACGACGCCTTACCGATTCGATGGAGACCGCCCTCGCCTTGGCTGAGGGGGTTGCCGAGATCGAGATCGTTCCGGGCAAGGACGATCCCGATACCCAAGCCCAGATCCTGACGTTCAGTCAGCACCTGTCCCGTCCCAGCGACGGAAAGAGCTTCGAGGAACTGGCCCCGCGCAGCTTTTCGTTCAACTCCCCGTACGGTGCCTGTTCGGCTTGTGACGGTCTAGGGACAACATTCGAGGTGGACGCCGACCTCGTCATTCCCAATCCGGACCTCTCGGTGGATGAGGGGGTAATCCAGCCTTGGGCCGGGGGCCGCAGTCGCTATTTTGCTCGGTTGGTGGAGGCGGTGTGCGAAGAGTTCGGAATCCCCTCAGACGAACCGTGGAACAAGCTGAAACCCAAACAACGGGAGCTCCTTCTCAACGGGGGAGTGGACCGCAAAGTTCTTGTGAAGTACAAGAATCGCTACGGCCGGAGCCGCTCGTACAACGCCACGTTCGAGGGCATCATGCCCTACCTCCGTCGGCGGCGGAACGAGTCCGAATCCGATAGCCAGCGTGAGCAGATCGAGGGCTATATGCGGGAAGTGCCATGCCCCACATGCGATGGCGCCCGCCTCAACAAATTCTCTTTGGCGTGCACGGTGGACGGCAACAATATCGCCGATATCTGCAACATCTCAATAGGCGCGGCGGCCAAGGTCCTCGACGGACTCCAGCTTTCCGATCGTGATCTCCTGATCGCCGAACGGGTGGTGAAAGAGATCAATACGAGGCTCAGTTTCCTCCTCGATGTGGGGTTGGACTACCTGAGCCTCGGCCGGGGCGCCGCCACGCTCTCGGGAGGCGAGGCCCAACGCATCCGCTTGGCCAGCCAGATCGGGTCCGGATTGGTTGGCGTGCTCTACGTCTTGGACGAGCCGTCGATCGGTCTCCATCAGCGCGACAACGCCAAGCTGATCGAAACCCTGAAACGCCTCCGCGACATCGGCAACTCGGTGATCGTGGTCGAACACGACGAAGACACGATCAAAGTCGCGGACTACGTGGTGGACATCGGACCGGGAGCCGGCGAGCACGGCGGCAACATCGTTTACAGCGGCAACGTCAAAGGGTTGCTCAAACGGCGGGGTTCGTTGACCGGCCAGTATCTCTCGGGCAAGAAATGCATTCCGGTTCCCCACCAACGTCGACTGGTGGGCGACAACGTGTTATCCATCCGAGGGGCGCGCGAACACAACCTCAAGAACATCGACGTCGATATCCCCCTCGGCGCTTTTGTCGCC